>NZ_SMYZ01000005.1 GCF_004919685.1 Mesorhizobium norvegicum
TATCCGGTTCGGACACCAGCCCCTCTCTCCCCGTCACTAAACGGGGAGAGATGTCCGGCAGGACAGTGAGGGGCAGCGCTAACGCCAAAGATTGCTGCGTTCGGCCGCAAACTCATGACGCCTTGGCGCAGCAGGAGCAATCGCGCCGACCCTAAACCCCATCTCCATCGACAAACGCCAGCACCACCACGCGCGGGGCAAGGCAGTAGGCGAGGCTGATCTTGCGGCCTGTCTTCGTCGTCGCCTGGCCTGCGCTGAGGTCGACGGTGATGTCCTCATAGCCCAGCACCTCGCGATCGAGCGGATAGACGGCCTTGTAGACGGCTTCCTTGGCGGCAAAGAGGATGCGGCCGGCAAGATGCCGGTCCGCCGCGTCCATCCGGTCCGCAGGGGTTGCAACGAGCGTGAAGATGTCGTCGGGGAGAGGCTGCGCGGGCTCGACGTCTATACCCAGCGAGCTGATGTGGCCAACGGGGGCAACCGCCGCCACGGCCATGTCGTCGTCATGGGCGAGTGACCCCGTTATCCCATCGGGCCAGAGCGGCGCGCCCGTTGGCGCGCGCAGGATGGCGACGTCGCTGACGCCAAGCTCCGCCAGCAGCCCGTGCGCGATCCACCGGACCGCGCCGCTGGCCCGCCGCATGGCAGGCTGGCGCGCGGGGATGGAGTGCGCTTCCTCGGGCAAGAGATGGGCCTCGTCGCCGTCGCGTATCACCCGGCATCCGATCCGGACGCCGCCGGGCGCGATGGCGATCATCGCCTGCAGCAGGGATGTCTGCGCAAGCGCGATTTCAGGCGGCTGCGTCACGGATCGTCCGTCCGTGCGGCGAGGGCGAGATCGGCGATCATTTCTCCGTCCTCGTCGAGCCCTTCTTCGACGAAACCGGCGGCGCGATAGAGGCTTCGTGCCGCTTCATTGTCCGGTTCGTAGCAGATTGAAACGTGGCTGACGTGGCCGAGCCCTTTGATTTCGTCCAGCACTTCGCGCAACGCGGCCTTGCCGTAGCCTCTGCCCTGAGAGGCGCGGTCGATCATGAAACGGTAAATGCGCGCCTCGTCGTCATCGCGTGGCGCCTCGTACATCAGGAACCCGACGACACGATCGCCTGCCATCACGACGCGCGGCCGCGCGTCTTCGTCAGTTTCGGCTTCTTCCAGGGAGTCCGCATTGCCGGCGACGAAATCCATCTGGTCTGGAGCGAGCTCCAGGGCCGCGACCAGGGCCCGGTTGGCCTCGGTCACGGCAACGAGACGGATGTCTGCGGTCTTCAAGCCGATGCCTTCTTCAAGCCGACGCCTTGGAACCATCGTCGGTGATCGGCTCGACGAAGCGATGCAGCTTGGCCGGGTTGCCGCGCCAGATCGAATTGGGCTCCAGCTCTTCGCCCTTCATGACGAAGGAGTCGACATCGACCACCGACCCTTCGCCCATCACGACGCCGTAGTGGACGAAGGCTGAGGGTCCGAGCGTGCAGCCCTTGCCGATGCGGATGAAGTCGGACTTGAACGCGCCTTCTTCCAGCGAATGGGCCTGGATGACGCAGCCCTCGTTGAGGGTGGCGTCGTCGCCGATCTCCACCAGCGAGCGTTCGGTCAGATTGCTGCCGCCGTCATAGACACGGCTGCCGACCTTGACGCCCAGCAGGCGCAGGATCATCGGCCGGAACGGTGTGCCGGCGAACAGGCGCACGATCGGCGAATCGGCGAGCTTCCAGTGGCGTTCGTGGCGCCAGAACGCGACGTCGTAGATCGTCGTCATCTGCGGCTTCAGCCTGCCAAAACCAAGGCTTGCCCGCTCGACCAGGATGTAGAACGGAATGGTGATCGCCGAGGTCAAAAGCACGGCGACGAACAGCGCGACCTCCGCCCATTCGGTGTAGTAGTTCAGCGCCCGGTCCCAGATCGCCAGCGTGGCGAACAGCATGACCCATTGCGTTGCCACGAACAGGAGGATCGTCACCATGTTGTGACGGTTCTTCAGCGGGATGCGCCGGCGCCGGTCCGCCTCGTCGATGCCGGCGATAAGCTCCTTGTCGCGGTTCACCATGCGCGGGATTTCAAAGGCAGGCGAACCCAAGAGCCCGACATTCTCGCGCAGCGGCCCGTCGATGGGGATCATCACTTTGGTGCCGAGCAGGACGTTGTCGCCCGTGCGCCCATCCGGCGGATAGTAGATGTTGTTGCCGAGATAGTTGCGCTCGCCTATGCGCGTCGGCTCGAGCCGGAAGGCGGAGGCGGATTTGTGCATGTTGATCATGAACAGTCCGTCCGACACCATGGTCTCGGTGCCGATCTCGCACAGAAGCGGGTTTTCGTGCTGCTGGTTGCTGCCGAAGTTGGAACCGGTCTGCACCACCTTGTTGAGGTTCCAGCCGATGGCCCTGATGTAATGCACGATTGCCGAGCTGTCGCCGAACAGGAGGCCGAGCACGCGGGAATTGCTGGTGAATTCGGCGACGGTCTGCAACCAGTAGCGGAAGCCGTAAAGCGTGTAGGTGCGGCCTGGCTTCAGGATCAGGTTCGTCAAGCGCGGCACCAGCGTCGCCGCCAGAAAAGCCACGGCGATGTAGCCGAACAGCGTGACCGTGGTGCCGATCGCGACAATGCCGATCGTCTCCTGATAGTCGTCGCCGACATTCTCCCAATAGCTGTGGAACAAAAGCGGCAAGGGGGTGACGATGGCAAACAGGCCAATCAACTGGACCGCTTCGAAGAGGAAGCGCCGGATGTTGGAAGGATCGACATTGCGCACCTTGCAATAATCCGCCGTGGTCGGCACGGCCGGCGATCCATGCCAGCGTTCGCCGTCCGGGATGCTTTGCCCGCGGTGCAGCGAGGACGAATGGCCGAGCTGGGCGCCGTCGCCGATCCGCGTGTCGATGTCGAGCGTGGAGCCGACGCCCACGAAGGCATCGCGGCCGATGGTCAGCGGCCCGGTGTGGATATAGCCGGACTGGGCCCTGAAGCCGAGGATCATCGATTCCTTGCGCAGGATGGTGTTGGCGCCGATGGAAATGAGATCCGTGCAGACGGGCACGGATTTCGATTCGATGACGGCGTTCTTGCCGAGCCTGGTGCCCAGGAGCTGGAGGTAGAAGCTGTAGAGCGGGCTGCCGCGGAACAGCACGACGGGTGCGGTGCGGATCAATGTCTTGACCACCCAGAAGCGGAAGTAGCGCAGGCCCCAGATGGGAAACGCCTCGGCCTTCCAGCGGCCGATGAGCACCCATTTGGCGATGACGGCAAAGCCCGACATGCCGAAGAACACGGCAGCCGAAAGCCCCACGCAGCGCAGGTAAAGCTGCAGCGGATCGTCGAGCGCGTCATACATCCAGTTGAGGCCGTCATTGATCGCCCACAGGGCGACATAGCTGTAGAGCCCGTAGAACAGCAGTTGCGCCGCGCCGCAGGTCCAGTAGGCAAAATTCGATGCCCGGCGGGTGAGGACGGGCTCGTTGGTGGCCGTCGTCATCTCGTCCACTACGCCCAGATGCCGCGCCAGGCGCGCCACGGTCGGATGGAGATAGATGTCGCGCATCGACGCCGTCGCCCATTCCTTCCTGGTGCGCACGCGCGCGCAGAAATGCGCCATCAGCAGCGAGTTGGCGCCGAGATCGTCGAAGAAATTGTCCTCGACGGACACCGCGTCGAATTTCAGCACCGTGGCCAGTGCCTCGGCCAGGAAACGCTGGTCGTCATTGCCGGGCGCCACCATGGTGCGATCGGCCGAAAGCCGGATGCTTGTCGGTTTCGGCAGCTGGCGCAGGTCCACCTTGTTGGAGACCGTCATCGGGATCGCAGGCAGTTCCTCCAGATAGGAGGGCACCATGTAATCGGGCAGCCGCCGCTTCATCGTCTGGGCGAGATCGGCGCGGGAAATCGCCGCTACGCCGGCTTTAAGCGCATAGTAGGCGACGAGTTCGACGCGGCCGGGCTCGATCTCCCAGGTGGTGACGGCAGCCTGCGCGATCTCCGGCTGGTCGAGCAGCACCGCTTCGATCTCGCCGAGCTCGATGCGGTAGCCGCGGATCTTCACCTGGGTGTCGATGCGGCCGGCGTATTCGATCTCGCCACTGTCGTTGATCCGGCCAAGGTCGCCCGTCCGGTAGATGCGCTTCGACGGGTTGTTCGGCAGGCCGACGAAATCGGCGACGAATTTCTGCTCGGTCAGGTCCGGCCTGTTGAGATAGCCGACCGCGAGCCCGATGCCGGCGATGCCGATCTCGCCCAGTTCGCCCGGCTCGGCAAGTTGCGGCAGCGAAGCGTCGAGAATGACGATCGAATAGGTCGGCAGCGGCGCGCCGATGGTGACGGGACTGTCCGGCGTCAGCGCGCCCATGGTTGCGGTGACGGTCGCCTCGGTGGGGCCATAGGTGTTGAGGATCTGGCGCCCCGGCTTCGACCAGCGCACCACCAGATTGTGCGGGCAAGCCTCGCCGCCGACCAGAAGCGTGCGCAGGCTGGGCACATCTGATGTCATCGACGACAGCAGCGTCGGGCTGCAGGCCATGCAGGTGATGTCGTGGTGGCGCAGGAAGTCGGCCAGTTCCTCGCCCACCAAAGGCATCTGGCCGGGTGCGGGCACCACCGTCGCGCCGGCGACAAACGGCACCCAGATTTCTTCGGAGGAAAAGTCGAAGGCGATGGTCATGCCCTGATAGACACGATCGCCCGGCCGGTAGCCGTAGGAGGCGGCGGCGACGCGGATGAAGTTGACGAAGCTCTGGTGCCTGATGACGACGCCCTTGGGCTTGCCTGTCGTGCCGGAGGTGTAGAGGATGTAGCAGGTGTCGTCCGAAGTCTTCGCATGCGGCTTTAGCGGCGCGTCGGACTGTTTGGAGATCTCGGCAGCCGCGCTGTCGATCAGCAGATGCGGAACCGGCAGTTGACCGGCGCGCGACGCATAGGCGGCGATGGTGACGATCAGGCTCACGCCGGCGTCTTCGATGATGAGCGTCATCCGCTCCTCGGGAAACGCCGTGGCCAGCGGCACGAAGGCGGCACCCGCCTTCATCACCGCGAGCAGCGCGACATAGGTCTCCGCCGAGCGGTCGAGAATGAGCCCGACGCGGTCGCCCGGCCGCACGCCGCGCTTGACCAGCAGGCGGGCGAACTGGTTGGCGCGGCTGTCCAGCTCCTGATAGGTCCAGACGCGCCCGTCGGAGATCACCGCCGGCAAGGCGGCGAATGTCTGTGCGAGCTGTTCGAAGACCGTATCGAGCCGCTCACCGGGCTGACCCTGCCGGGCAAAGTCGGCGCCCGTCAGGATTTGCCCGCGCGCGGCTGTTGCGGAGTCGCGAGCGATCCTTGCGATCGCATCGACGTTTGCCAGGCCGCTTTCCAGCTCACTGCCCGATCGATCCCTGTCCAGTCCGGCGATATCGAGACCGTGATCCATTTCCATACTTTCCCGTCCTGGCCGGGAATCGCCCGGCGCGGCCATTTTCCCGGCCGTTGCGGGGCGGTTATGCCATCCGATCTTTTCGCCAGTTTTTCCGAACTGTTGAATATTGTTTCTGGAGTGTGTCTGGGCGCGGTTCCCAGCTTCCGCCTGAGGGCTGCGAACTCAGGTCAACACAAGGCCTGACGCCGGCCAGTCCGGCGGTGTCGGCAGCTTTGTTCCGCCGGCTTTTCGATAGGAATTTATTCTTTACATGGTGAGGGCAACTATGCTACACATTTGTCCACGGTGCTGATTTGCGCCAGCGACCCGCCGTGCAGGCGGGTTTTTCAACCAACATGCTGGCGAAGCTCCGAAGGAACCCGCTAACCCGGATTCGTTGCGCTGCTCCCCCCTTGTTGGCCCTTGGGAGGAGGGCGAAGCCTCCGCCGTCGAGCTCCACGGCGCCCCCCTCTGCCCTGCCGGGCATCTCCCCCACAAGGAGGGAGATTGGCCGATACATCCGCTTTCGCCAATTTTTCAACGTTGCAAGAAAAACGCCGGCGCCGAAGCTGCCAATCTCCCCACAAGTGGGGGAGATGGCCGGCAGGCCAGAGGGGGGCGCCGTAGGGCGCCAACCTTCGTGCGGGCCTTCGCCCGACGATCACGCAAATTTTTTGGATCGTTCGGATCGGCGCGGCGTTCTTCCCTGACGCAACCGGAGGAATTGATATGGGCGACGAACGGCACGAAAAGATCCAGCAGCGCGCATACGAGATCTGGCAACGCGAAGGCGGCCTTCACGGCGACCCGGAGCGGCACTGGCACCAGGCCGAGGCCGACATCGACAGGGAAGCCGCGCTGCCGGAAACCGGCGAGATCGCCAGCACCGACGTGCTGGCGGTCGAGGCGCTGGCGGTGCGCACCGGCCTATCGGGCGACGAGGCGCAAGCGCTGATCGACCGCCTGGGCAAGGACCGCGCGGCGGTCGAGCAAGCCGCCCGCAGCCTCAAGGCCAAGCGGAAATCCTGATCAGCCTGGGAGAGCGAGATGATCCGGAAACTGAAAGACGGAAAATACCGGCTGTATTCACGCAAGAAGGACGAAAAGACTGGGAAACGGCGGAACCTGGGGACGTTCGACAGCCGCGAGGCGGCGGAGAAGCACGAGCGGGAGGTGCAGTATTTCAAGCGGCATTGAGGGCGCCGCTGTTCGCAGCGCAGGCAAGCCGCAGGCGTGGTGGCAACCCTCTACTACAGCGTCCGTGCACTCTGCCAAAGCCAGATTGCGAGCGAGCCGGATCGCCCACGGATCTGTGTTTCCACGGGCCCTTTCAGGGTACCGGATTGGAACAACGCGCACTCGCGGCCGGCGGCATCAAGCATTATGTCACTCACCGCGACTTCGGCGTTCTGGTCGGCCGCGATCTCCATCAAGCGACTGGCAACGTTGACTGTGTCACCTATGGCTGCGATGTGCTGACGGCCTTCGCTGCCGAGCCGAGAGGCTACGATTGTTCCGTGGTGGGCTCCAATCTTGAAGCCGAGCCGGGAAGCGGTCGATGCAGGCAACGAGGCGAGCCAATCGTTGGTGCGGCTGGAGAGCCCCACACAACAGCGGGCGGCATTGAAGGCGTCATTTGTCGCTGGTTCCGGCAGACCGAACAGGATCATGGCTCCGTCACCCATGAAATTCGTGACGACGCCACCGCAACTCGTCACTTCTTCGCCGACCAACGCATGAAAACCGTTCAGGAGCTCGCGTGTGGCGACCGGTCCCAATGTTTCACTCAGTCCGGTGAAGCCGGACAGATCAATGAACAGGATGGCGGCGTCTACCCGGACGGGGTCCGAGAGGAAGTCGCCATGCTTGGCCAGCCACTCCCCCATGCCTGGGGCTTCAACGCGTTGAAGCAATTGGCTCTGCGTTGCGAAAAATTGGGCCCGGCTCCTGCCCAGCCAAAGCTGCATGGCCCCGTACAAGATAGCCGGCGGAACGGCGGCGGTCATCGGCAACGCGGCGCTCAGCCAGATGTGGTGCGAGAAAGCGGTCATGTTGACCACGAACCAGATCAGGACCACGCCGGCGATCGCCGCGAGGCCGGCGGCGTTTCGCCGCCATGCCAACAGCCCGACAAGGATCATTGGCAGCACCACTGCAAAGCCGGCATCCGCAAGCCGAACATGCTGGTCTCGCACAATTGCGTCGCCGGCCATCAGATGGGCAATCGCCGTCGATATGACTTCGACGCCCGGCAGTATGGGATCGAACGGTGTCGGGAAAACATCGCCGGTGCCGGTTGCCGTTGCTCCGATCACAACAATTCGATCTCGGATCGTGCCGGGATCGAATTGGCCGTCCAGAACGGTCGCCGCGCTGATCGTGCGGATCGTGCCGCGGGGACCATAGAATGTCAGGGGCAGGATGTGACCAATGTCCGTCCGAATAGACCGTCCGCCCAGGGATAGATGATCGGCTGCGATTTCCGGATCCTCTCCCGCTGCCATGGCGGCAACACGCAAGGGGAAAGACGCTTCCAGCCGATCTCCGGCCCGAAACAGCAACGGCACGAACCGGGGCGTTCCCGTCTTGTCGGTGGCCACGTTCACGACGCCGACAGCCGCAACATCCGAGAACGCTTTCAGGGGCCACAGGAACCGCTCGGCATTCGGCACGCCGGCGATGGGTCCTTCGCCCACCGTCCATTGTTTGCCTCCGGGGTAGACCGCCGCGGCAGCGATTACGCTTGCCCCCCCGCTCAGCGAACGCGCGAGCGCCTCATCATTGTCTTTTGCCCCGGGATCGACCAGCAGCAGGTCGAGCGCAATGGCTTTTGGTCCAAGCCGCGCTATCGTATCGACAAGCCGGGCAAGCGTGGCGCGGCTGAGGGGATATGCGCCCTCCTGCCGCACCGCGTCGTCGTCTATCGCGACAATGGTCATCAGCGCCGGTGGCTTTGCCGTTCCTCGAACAAGCGTTCGAAGATCGGTCATCGTTGCTTCGACGCGATCGAGAAACCACAGATGACCGCGCCAGTGCGCGAAGCCCAGGCCGGCGCCCCAAAGACCCGCCAGGATGAGCGCGATCAGTGTCGGAAGCGCTCGCCTGCTCACGGCGGCTCACTGGCCGAAACGGGCCAGCAATGCGGAAACACGCTTGGCGGGCCAGCGCTTGACGGTCAGTGGTCCTGTGCCGGCCCCGACGTCGACGCCTTGGCCCGGCGCCAGCACCACGCCGGCACTGGACGCCGGCCGGTTAACGGCGACGCGACCTCTGAGGACAAGAACGGACGTCTTGCCCTGGCCAACGTCGACTGCCCATTTGGTGCCTCGCGCCGCGGCGATCGCCTGCGGGGTGACAACCGCGAAGCCACCCGGGACCGAGCCGGCCGGAGCATCGAGCAGCAGCGCCTTGCGCCGCAACCTGACCGTATCGACCTTGCCGTTTCGATCACGGTCCAACAGCGTAAAACGAGCCCCACCTTCCGCAGTGATGGTAATGCCTCCGCGACATCTGAGAATCTGTCGGGACGTGCCGGCCAACGGCTTGAACGTACACCCTGCGTCCTGCGCCAGGGCGGCATCCACCCAGAAGACACCGGCAAACAGGCCAGCCACAAGGCCACGGAAAAATCGACCTCTCGCGCTCATCAACGCCTCCTTGCTCTTGCGAAAATAGGCGGCAGGAAAATCCGCCAGCCTGGCAGCATGCTTGCGAACCGGCATTTGCAGCCGCGATGCGCTGAGGGATGCCGACCGGCGATCCTAGCACGACAAACCCGCTCCGACACCAAGCAAGGCCCCGGCCGCGATGCGAATATCGAGGAATATCAGGCGGCGATGTTTGCGGCCAATGACACGGTCGAGGCGCTGGGGACCGGCAATGGCGGAATCTGGGGACGTTCGATACGCGCGAGGCGGCGGAGAAGCATGAGCGGGAGGTGCAGTATTTCAAGCGGCATTGAACGATGCACCGTTGACCAATTGCCATGCCGCGCGGCTGCGTCGGCATGACAATTGTCGCCACTTCGCTGGCCTCCTGCGGGTTTCCCGGCTCTTCTCAAACGATCTTGACGTGCCGCGTCACCTGGCCATTGCTCTCCCAGTATGTGTGCTTCTTGGCAATCAAGGGATCGTCCATTGCTGGCTGAACCTGTCCCGTGGTGCTGACCGCGCGCGAGGTCACCGTGTGTTCTCCCGGCGAGGGGTTTGCCCAGGGCAGGGACCAGATTTTCCAGGCGTGTTCGGCCTCCTCGCTGTGGTCGATGGTCGCCGGCGCCCAGGGCGCTTGATCGATTTGCACTTCGACCCGCTCGATCGGTGCCCCCCAGGCTGCCCCGACGATAGCGTAGTCCGAGCCTTTCTTGGTGACCTTCGCGGGTGCCGACTTCAGCAGCGCCCGGCCCACCGAGGTCTCGGCCCATACGGTCTCGCCATTGTGGTCCTCCTCCCGGATGGTGACATAGTCGCGGGCCATCAGAAGGCTCATGAAGCGGGTGTCGCGAACCTCGATGCGCTTCAGCCACTTGACGTTGGCGATCCCGTACCAGCCCGGAGCAATGAGCCGCAGCGGGGAACCGTTGGCCGCCGGCAAGGCGGCGCCGTTCATTTCATAGCAGAGAAGATTGTCGGGATTCATCGCGTCGGCGAGCGACATGCTGCGCGCGAAATTCTGCTTCATCTTCACGTCGCGTATTGCGACCTCGCTTTCGTCAGTGCCGAAAAAGACGACCTCGATGCCCTCTTTCAGAACGCCGGCTTCCTCGAGGATCGGCGCCAGCGGCGTCCCTGCCCATTTGGCATTGCCGATGCCGCCGGTGAAAAAGGGAAAACCGTGGTTGCCCGAGCATTCCACCGTGAAAACGACCTCCTGGCGCGGCCGCGCCCTGATGTCGGCGAGCGTCAGCTTCAGGGGCTTCTTGACCAGGCCCTCGATCTCCATGGACCATGTCTTCTCGTCGATCGTCGGTCGATTGAAATGCGAGATGCTGAAGAACTTGTCGTTTGGCGTTATCCAGCTGTCCAGATCCTCCCAGACAAGCTGCGTCTTGATGCCTTCCGGATTGGGGTTTTCGGTCGGCTGATCCAGCCACGGAACAACTTCCTCGCCCGCCTGTGTTGGAAAAGCGTAAGCGCGACGCGAAAGAGCAGCGATTGCGACAAGAGCCGCGCTTCCTTGAACAAGAAGTTCTCTGCGTTGAATGCTGTGCATGTTGTTTACCTCCCAGTTGATCCGGAACAGGCTGCAACGTGCGTTAGGCCGTAGCCTGATCACGGATAGGCGACACAATGAAAGCTATGCCCAGCCGGAAGTATCCGGATAGGTCAGACAATCACCGACGCACCTCAAGCATGTGAAGTGTTGGGCGAAACTCTGGCATGCGTTTCGCAACCCAAGAGTGCGCCTTTGAAAAGGACGTGTCCACAACTTGGACGGGACATGACAATTTTGTGGCGTACCAAGAGCGATTTCCTGTCGTGCCATTGCTGCTCAAATCGCGACAGGTCGGCCGGCTTCGGTGGGGCGCACAAGGGCGGAGGCGCCGAGCCGGTCGAAGCCGGGATCGTCGGGTGTGGGCAGCGACCGCACTGCCACCAAGCGGAAATCCTGATCGGGGCCAAGCCAGGGAGCGAGATGATCCGGAAACTGAAAGGCGGAAATACCGCCTCTATTCACGCAAGAAGGACGAAAAAACCGGCAAGCGGCGCAACCTCGGCACGTTCGATACCCGCGAGGCGGCGGAGAAGCATGAGCGCGAGGTGCAGTATTTTAAACGGCATTGAGGGGGTGGTGTGCTGGCTAGGCAGCCGCGCTTTGCGACGGCGATTCCCAGCGGAGACTTTGCGATTTGGTCGCAATCACCACCACCAGAAACCGGGACGCTTTGAGTCGTCCTCATCGGCCGCACCATCGAAAAGGATCAGACGATCATGATCCGACAAACCGAGCTTGCCTTCAGCGTCGGGATCCGAGATTTTTCTGCGCAAATATGAGAGACAGATCAAAACGCGCCGGTTAATATCCCAGTATCCTGCTGTGTTGAACCTTGGCAGATCGGATGACAACATTCGATATACATCATCCGGGAGCGCACCCCTCAGAATTACTGGTCGCAATTCAGGAAGCACCGTCGCGCACAACTTCCAGGTACCCTCGGAGTCTTCGTCTAACGCTGTCCGTAATAGATACCCCTGGAGACGTACGCGATCATCGCCGTGGAGGTCATCGGGTAGGGAAGCGAAAATAATAGCCCATTCCTCCGCACGAGGACCAACGCGGCGAGGATACTCCATGTATGCAATACCCAACGCGACGCGAGACCATGAGCGTTCCGTTCGGGGCCATCCGGCAGCAAAGATGGCTTCCGCATGCGAAGGCCAGAGGCTTTTCCATGCGGAAGCGATTTCGCTGTGAGCGCCAGAGTTTAGTGCAGCCTTGAAGAATCGCTCCGGATCCCGCCGGACAAGCTTACTGTTCTTGGCGGCTCCCAAATCTCGGCGCACTGCTTCCGATGCCAGTGCGTCCTCCGCTGAAGTCGCCGGATAAATATCGAGTAGCTCGGTGAGTTGGTCGTTTGACAGGAGGGTTGCCGCGTCCAGATTGACCAGATCAGGTCGAGCGCGAAGGACTGGCATCAGGAACCGTTGAGGGAACGAGTGCGATAGCGTTGATGCATCGGCACCAGTCACTATAGCGTTTTCGAGATCGTTCTTCCAAGGAGCCAGCGCGTCATAGTGTAGGTCGAGAAAGTGTGCAACCGCTCCGATTGCGACGCGATCCAGATCTTGAAATCGCTGAGCCACAACGCCAGCAGGAACGATTTGGTGCGCGTTCTCGTCTGCAAGCACCTCCAGCAGACCAATCGGCGAGATTGGTGGCGAGAGCGACGGGGAGGCGGCGGGGATTCCAAGGATGTCCCTTTTGAGAATCTGGCCGTCGTCAGGATCGGCCAGAGATCGAAAAACTCGTAGAGCATGTTCGGTGGGGATATTTTGATGTCCGCGCCCGAGCAGAAACAACTCCACCAGCATCCGATAGCTGGTTCGCGCCGCTGCAATATCCCGACCATATCGCCATAAGAAGCGACGGAGATCCGTGACGTGGCACGTTGCTGCATCACGGGCGGCAATAAGCGCCCAATCAGATGAGGTGCCGCCGGGTTTTTCGGTCTCACTGGGCGAACTTAGCTGAACATCGTAATGGACCAAGTCGCTTTTCCGACGCTCTGTGCGGGCGGTGCGAAATGCGAACGCCGCGCGTAGTCTTGGCCATTGTTGGGACCACATCGCCGTCACGATCCCTTCCGCCGCCTTCTGATCCAAGGTCGCGGACAATAGTGCGGGCCGCCCCGAATAGTAGTCCTGAATTGCTTGTTGCAATTCGGCCTCGTCGATCGCGACGGGCTCAGTTGCTTTAGATCGCAGTGTTGCAGCTGAGCTATATACTTTGAAGTCGCCTTGGGGACGTCTGAAGTGTTGGAGCAAATCCTGCAGATTAGTTCGTGAACCAAGTATACGAGTGTCGAGCAACAGAACGTGACTCCACACGCAACCCGGCCTAGGCAACTCTGGCGCCAACCACGTCCTTATCAGGGCATAGCGTTTGGATTCCTCTAGAGGAACGCCGGTGATGTAGCTTTCATCCGGCCCCAGCTTCGTTCCCGTAGCAAGATCACTTGCTGCCGATAACCTATAAAGATCCGCTGCAGGAAGTCGAATGGAGGCTGCGATTTGCCTGTGTCCTTCCGAATAGCCAAAAAGGGCTTGGTCGACCCTATCGTAATCAGTGGGATTCATGATGTCGCCACCCAACCACCCAACCATAGCAGCGGGCATGTGAGATCGTGCTCGGTGACATCGGGACCAACGATTTTGATGCGGCGGCTGGGCGGCAGCACCTTTAAAAGTCGGTCTCGGTCGGGTCCGGGCCCATCCTCCTTCTTCGACAGACGACCGCCTTGAGCAGATACTCCATAGACACGTGCCGCGGTCGCGCCTTGACCACTCCGCAGATACTGATCAAGCAACGGCATCCGCTTCGCCAACCAAGCGTCGGCCGAAATTTCATCAGTTAGATCCCACGCGGAAACAATAACCGCCACGCGGGGGAGTTTGGCTTCGAACGGCGGTCTCTGCATTGCCTCCAGCAAGTCGACTATTCGAATCTGAAGTGGGGTATCTCTCGGATTCCATGGCGTATCTTCGACAGGGGCAGCACTCGCGTTCGAATTGTCTGCGGCTGACAACGATTCCTCTGCAGGTTCTTCGTCGAAATCTTGTGACCCAAGAGCATCTAGGATCGTCACGCCATCGATGTTTCGGTCGGCGCTCACGAATAGCAAAATGCCGGACGAATCCTTCACCAACGCGACAAGCTCGGGGGAACAAAGGCGACTGGCGAATGCGGTTTCGAATTGTTCTCCCGGTAGGTCGGTAAACTCTAGGGTCAGGTCCATTCCAGACGGCGGATGGTGCAAGTTGATCGAGACATCTTCCAATTGATCGCTTTTTGTCCGCTCGACTTCCCAACCTTCGGACCACGCCTGTGCGATCTCTTCGAGATATCTGAAGTCTCCGGAATGGTTTCCCTTCTCCAGCGCTACATTTAGCTCTCTGCTATCAAGCAAATGCCACAGTGCCGCCGCGAATGTGGATTTTCCGGAACGATGGAAGCCAAAGACCATATAACGGTGCGGGTTCACAGTTGCTCCAGTAGTTCAGTTTTGGCTAGAAGACGATCAATTTGCCGTGGTGTATTGGCCAGGCCATCAGGCAGAACGACTGGCAACGACAATGGGGCGGTCCACCGCCTCAACGCGTCGTCAAGCCCGACAAACCCCACGGTATGGTCTCTTTTAGGCAGTGCGCAGACCGGAAAGCACGCGACCTCTAGGTTCCTGCGCCCGAACTCCTCGACAATCTGATTTTCATATTCTGCTAAGTACTGAAGTTGGTCTTCGGCGTCGATCCGCGTCTTTGTGATGTCGAATTTCGTGGAAAGAACCTCCACAACAGGCTTATGAGCCAGCGCGCCATTATCGTTAAGAGCGTGGATCATCTGCTTGAATTTGCGTGTATAGGAGGCCCGCTGCTCGATCGACGCAATTCTTGCGCCGTCCAAGATAAAACAGATGCGCTCGGCAAGCGCGAGTTCGGACAAACTGGGAATCAGATCCGTCGCGGTACGTGCGAAGCTATAAGCTTCCCCCGATCGGTCAGACATCACAAGATCGACTACGCCGCCCGGCCTAGCCAACGCCAAATGAAAGAACGCCGTAGGGTCGTTCCGGCTTGTTCGGGGAACGGTTGGACTCGTTCTTTGCGAGTTCAAAAGGGCCAGATGATGGCGCTTTGCAAAGCCAACCAAAGTCCGGCTGCCAGCGAAGGTCATCCCTGCGAATGGGCCCTTGCAATACATCTCGTAGATGGATGCTAAAAGAGTGGTCTTGCCTGCTTTGTGCTCACCCACCAAAGCGACCGTGCGAATCTGCCGCTGGCGGGCGAATACGGCGACGTCGTCCATATGCATGACATCGCCAGAAACAATGCGGACCGGAGCGCTTCTCTCTAGTTGCGCTTCTGCTTCGTCGTCGGGAATTACGGCCTCGGTCTCATGCTGCGCGTAGTTGGGGCAGCTCTCAACCGGATCGTTGCCAAGCTTACATTTGCCAGTTGATTGAACCGGACAATCTGGGATCGAACACAGGCTAGTAACAGTGTTCATTGCCCGAGGCCGCCATATCCGATCAAGAGACGTTCGCGGAATGCCTGAACGGCCAGTTCGTAGTGGGAGACTTCGATCGTGGGAATTGTTCCGAGCAAACTACCGAGAACTTCGGTCCAATCCTTAGTCCCTCGTTCCGCTGCGAGATTGATTGCAGCCTGAACCGGAAAGAGCGGCCTTGCTCCTGCCGGTAGAGGTTTGACCAGACGCGACAGGTTTTTGGCGTCTACTCCTTCAACGGACAACTTCAAAGACGTCTTCGTGTTGCCGTTCTTACCCAATGCTCTGCGGAGCAGCCCATATGCGCCGTATGGCCCAGGGATCGAGCGGACAAGACCACCAAGTTCTGCGGCCGAAGCCAAGGCGATCGCAGGCACGCTCAAGCCAGTGCGAGGCACGTCGAGGAGTTCGCTCCAGTCGCCGATATACCACCATAGCATATCGACCTCTTCGGCGAGCCTCGTCGAATCGCCCCTTAGCGACGCGATGGCCTCGTTCGCCGCATTGGCCATTTTGGCTGACCCTTCTCGCAGGTCGGCCGATAGCGCATCCAGCGCAGTTCGAACTATAGGCCCTTGGAAGTTGTTTTGGGCGGCGTCGAGTTCCGCGTTAATGTCCTTTGCCGGCGGCATAGCGACCTTCTTGTCCATGAAAGCTATCCGGCGCTCGCCGGCGGATGCGCTTATCGCGTCGTGCGCTTCTTCCAGAAGATTGCTTCCGCCAGCGGGTTCGCGCTTGCCGCAGTAGGATGCGACCAAGCTTGCGAGCGAACATTGGATGCCGCTACGCCACACCAGATCACGGAGCAATAGCGTGGCGAGACGCGCCGCCTCCGCCTTGTCAATATCGAGGGAGAAGTGGATATCCGCTGCCTTGATAGTCTTCTCGAACCACTCTGCGGTAGCTTCCCTGTCAAAGGGTAGACCGAGCGCTATGCGGCAAAGGTCGTAGACCTTGTCCATGTTTTTTAGTAGAAGATAGAGCTTCTCGTGAGCTTTTTGCCGAGCTTCAACGACTTCGCGTGTCGATGTAGGCGACGCGATCCTGTATGCTTCCAGAAACTTGAATTCCTTCTTGCCCATCAGGCTTCCCCCTGCCCAGCCAAAATTTTGTCGACTAGATCGTTTAGCTGCCCCAGTTTCCCGTCTTCTTGACTTCGGCGGACAGCATTAATCGCCAGTTCGTAATCTTTTAGGTCCCTGTCGCCCGACCTGTCGAGTTGCAGTCTCGAAATGACGCGCCGCTGTTCATGCTCCCTGAGCTTAAAAAGCTTGATCGTCACGCTCCGGACCGTGACGGGCTGCGCGCCTTCGGTGGTCATCGGTCTCTCCAGTATTTGCACAGCCTCGGTTCCCGTCTCCGCGGGCGCTGCTGGGGGAGTCCAGGCTGGCAACTCGAAGCGGTTTTCCCAAATCTCCTTGTCATCTGGGTCGTGGATGGCTTGGAATTGCGAAACCTCATGCATCCTGACCCAAAGTCTCACCCTGAGGAGTCGCTTTTCCCCTTTTTCGATTGAGACATCGATCCAGTTATAACCAGGTTTCCACTCAGTGTCGTCACGGTCAGGCTGTAGCGCCCCGGCCCGTATCCGCAGATACCTTTTGTTCTCATCCACACGGCGCGTGTGTTCGTGTCCAAAGAGTTGGATTTTTGCGACAGCGTTTACACGATCCTCGAACGCTTGCCTGTTTTTCAACCATCCGAAAGGATGATGGCACATCACAAGATGCGTCACGCCGTCCTCAACTTGGATTTGAGACGCGGCCGGGTCGATCAGCATTCGACCCTCCTTGTCGTTCGCATCAGATATCAATACCGTGTTGAAGCCCCACAATCTAAGCTTCGAGCCATCGTCGAGCGACAGATCTCGAGTGGCGAACGGTCGGCCCGGCATATCCTCAACTTGTGACCTCTTCTTCGTCTCGATGTAAGACCTCAGTGAGCAAAGAAACCGTGCCGCGAACCGGTTGTAGTTTTCGATCGGTCCAAAGATTACACCGGCTGAAATGCGATCCCGAAACCACCTTCTGATCTCGCCGTCGGCTTCCTTGGCGCCGATCTCTCGCAGCTGTTTCCTGGCGGCGATGAAAGCCGGTCCCACCTCTACGCTTCGGTCCACATCGTGATTGCCAGGCACAATGAAGACGCTGTCCATTGTGCAGCCGGCTGCAGGGCAGAGTTCGTTTTCTAACCACCTGTACGCGAAATCGTATTCAACCGCCTTACCCGCATAGGCGATATCCCCCGACAGCAACACGCCGTCAGCAGGACGCTCTATGCGTTGCCGCATGGCTTTGACATCGCGTATCATGTCGTTCCGGAGAGCCAGATTGGGATCGTCCGGTTGACCTACTTCGACCTGTTTGAAGTGTATGTCAGAGATGTGGATAAAGAGCATTTAGCAGCCATCAATTGCGAGTAAAAAGATTCGTCAGAATTCCTATATTTGAACAAATATTGGCTCGCCAGGCTACCAGTTTTTCTTTCAGACACAGTTTTCGCATGCCGATTGATGCCGTGAGAGATTTTGCTCGGCACCTCGCCAAGCAAACTCCACAATCTCGTCCTCACCTCGCGCTAAGCAATTGATGACGGGCATGGCGCATCAAGGCTACGCAGGGTTGTCAGGAACCACCATTCCGGTGCCCCCATCCACTCACCCCTATTAACCATTCGTTAACCATTCCCTCGCTAGCGTTTACCTCTCAGTAAGGATTCGCCAGCCGTGACTTTTGCCGCTCCCCTCGAGGCCAAATCCATTCGCTTTCGCGCCCGCTCCTTCGTCGCGTTCACGCTGAC
The DNA here is from genome assembly GCF_004919685.1 of Mesorhizobium norvegicum. Lineage (GTDB taxonomy): Bacteria > Pseudomonadota > Alphaproteobacteria > Rhizobiales > Rhizobiaceae > Mesorhizobium > Mesorhizobium norvegicum. The sequence goes on from NZ_SMYZ01000005.1 coordinate 17,903, forward strand.
GCCGGAAGCGCCCTTGGGGGCCTGGCTGGAGGGGTTGGATCACTGGATCGGCAACTCGCCGGGCTATTTTTCCGGGCGGCCGGTGCTGCTCGATCTGAACACGCTGAAGCCTGAGCCGAGCGAGATCGCGGCGCTGGTGGCGGAGCTGGGTACGCGCGGCATCCGCATCTATGCCATCGAGCTCGACGGGGCGGCGCTTGGCCCCGAATTGCCGCCGGTGCTGGTCGGCGCCAAGGAGGCGACAACCGATGGCCTGCTGCCCGGCCGCAAGGCGCGGGATTCCGGCACATCAGAGGGCAAGGCCGAGGGCAGGGCGCCTGAAGGCAGCGCGGCCAAGATGGGCGAGGGCAAGGCTGGCGCAAGCAAGGTGGACGAAAGCGAGCCGCAGGTTGCGCCCGAAGCATCCGGCACGTTGATGATCAAGGCGCCGATCCGCTCCGGCCAGGCGATCGTGCATCCGCATGGCGATGTCATCGTGCTCGGCTCGGTTGCGTCCGGTTCGGAGATCATCGCGGCGGGCTCCATCCATGTCTACGGCACGCTGCGCGGGCGCGCTTCGGCGGGTGCGCTGGGCAACAAGGGTGCGCGCATCTTCTGCCGCAAGAACGAGGCCGAGCTTTTGGCGGTCGACGGCTGGTACGTCACCGCCGAGGAGATGGAAGGTGTTTCGCGCGGCAAGCCGGTGCAGGCGTTTCTCGATGGCGAGAGCCTGCGCGTTTCGACGCTGAGCTGACATTCGATATTGGGGCGGCCGGGCCGGCCGGCCAAGAACAACAAATGAACAACAACGGAGGCTTTTCAATGGGCAAGGTAGTGGTGGTCACCTCGGGCAAGGGGGGCGTCGGCAAGACGACCTCGACGGCGGCCCTTGGGGCTGCGGTCGCCAAGACCGGCAAGAAGGTGGCGCTTGTCGATTTCGACGTCGGCCTGCGCAACCTCGACCTGATCATGGGCGCCGAGCGCCGCGTGGTGTTCGATCTCGTCAACGTCATCCAGGGCTCGGCCAAACTCTCGCAGGCGCTGATCCGCGACAAGCGGGTGGAGACGCTGTTCCTGCTGCCGGCCTCGCAGACGCGCGACAAGGATGCGCTGACCGAGGAGGGCGTCGGCGAAGTCATCGACAAGCTGCGCTCGGTGTTCGACTATGTGTTCTGCGACAGCCCGGCCGGCATCGAGCGCGGCGCGCAGCTCGCCATGCGCTTTGCCGACGAGGCGGTCATCGTCACCAATCCGGAAGTGAGCTCGGTGCGCGATTCCGATCGCATCATCGGCCTGCTCGACGCCCGCACCATGAAGGCCGAGCAGGGCGAGCATATCGCCAAGCATGTGCTGGTCACGCGCTATGACGCGGCGCGCGCTTCGCGCGGCGAAATGCTGTCCATCGACGATGTGCTGGAAATCCTGTCGGTGCCGCTGCTCGGCATCATTCCCGAGAGCCAGGATGTGCTGCGCGCCTCCAATCTCGGTTCGCCGGTGACGCTGTCGGAGCCGCTCAACGCCGCCGCGCGCGCCTATCTCGACGCCGCCAGGCGGCTGGAGGGCGAGGACCTGCCGGTCGTCGTGCCGTTCGAGCGCAAGGGTTTCCTCGATCGTCTTTTGGGAAGGAGGGCGGCATGAACCTGCTCGACATCTTCAAGCGGCGCTCCAGCGCGCCGGTGGCGCGCGAGCGGCTGCAAGTGCTGCTTGCCTATGAGCGCCGCAACCGCAGCCAGCCCGACCTCGTCTCCATCCTGCGCGAGGAGATCATGGCCGTCATCGCCAAGCATGTGCAGATCGACCAGGACTACCTCCAGGTCTCGATGGACCGCGGCGAGACCATGTCGACGCTGGAGATCGATATCCAGATCCCCAACAAGAGCGCCGTGCCGCTGGCCATGGCGGGGTGACTTAGCAAGACTTGGGTTCCTCGCCCCCGCGAAGCGGGGGAGAGGTGGCCGCGAAGCGGTCGGAGAGGGGGCCTGCCACGCTGGCGGGTTTCCTCTGAATTCATTTGAGGCCGAGCCATTCCCCCGCTCCGTCTCGGGCTTCGCCCGAGCCACCTCTCCCCCGCTTTGCGGGGGTGAGGAACCCAGGCCGTGCAGGTCGCTCGCAGCATCCAACCCCCCAAATGTCCCAAATTTACGTTCCCGCCAACGGGGGCTTCCCCTGCGTGGTCAGCGGATGTAAGGTTATGTTAGCAATTCGTTAAGTACTGAATTCGGGGGTATGCGTAAAAGGAGTTCGGGCATGAACTTCAAGGGCTTGATCAAGCGTGCTGAAGACGTAGACAAGGCATTCCAGGAACTGCAGATCGATCTGGCGGATGCGCTGGAATCGGATCTCAGCGCAGAGGACCAGGCGCCGCTAGAGAGCGACACTGTCGCGGATGCCCCGGATCAGGCGGCAGGACCGGACGACGCGCCGCCCGAGGCGAATGCGGCAAATTCGGACAGTGCGGACAATAATGATGATGCCGACGATACGGGCAGTCCCGAAACCGCGCCACGACTGACACCCCATACCCAGACCCGGCTGGCTGCGTTGAGTGCCTTCGAAGGGCTCTTCCATGACGCCAGGGATTATCTGGAGGAGATCAACGACAAGCTGTCGGAGATCGGGACCTCACACCACCTGACGCGCGAATTCCTCAACATCCTGCACAGCGACATTCTGCGCGCCAACGAGCTGGAGCTTGTAAATGCCGGCCTGGCCGCCGAACAAAGAACGCTGTCGGAAAAGCTGCACGACGCGGTGAGAAAGCTGCGCGAGCGTGAAGGCGCTTTCGAAGCGCTGCAACAGCATGAGACAAGCCTGGTTCAGGACAGGGAGGCGCTTCGTGCGGCGCTTGCCGCGGTCAGGCTGGAACTCGTGGAGACAGCCAATGCGAGCGCAAAACGCGACGCGGAGTTCGGCGACATCGCCAAGCGGCTGACCGCCAGAACGGTCGAGGCCAACAGGCGCTTGCGCGAGAGCAAGATGCTGCGGGAAAAGCGTGTCAGCCTGTCGATCGAGCTCGACAAGGCGCTGAAGCGGGAATCCCAGGCGCGCCACAGGCTCGACGAGCTGTCGACGATCCATGCCAGCGAAGCAGCGCGGCTTGCCGAACTGCTGGCCGCGCTCGGCAAGAGCGAGAAAGAGGAGATGCGGCTGCAGAAGTCGCTCGAGGCCGCACAGGCGAAGCTGTCGGAAACAACCGAAGCGGCGCGCATGATGGAAGGCGACAGGGAAGCCGAGCTGGCTCGCAGCCAGGCGGAAATGCGCGGGTTGCGTTCGGAGATCCAGAATCTGCAATCGCGACTGGAGCAAACCTCGAACGAGAACAACGACGCCGCCAGCGAGATCGCCAGGCTCAAGAGTGAATTGAACGACGCCCTGGCCGAAAAGAAAATCGCCGATGAAAGATTGTCCGCTCTCACCCAGGAGAACGACAACGACAAGATGAACCTTTCGAAAGTGAACGCCGATCTCTCACAGCTCACGCTGCAACAGGCATCGGAACAGATACAGCTCGATGTCCAGAGGCAGGAATGCGACGACCTCAGGGCCGAAATCGAGTCACTCAATGCCCGGGTCAAGGAATTGCTGCCCTACGAGCGGCTCCACAAGGCCACCAGCGGCAGATCGAGCGAGAGCGGCGTGGTCGAGATTGCCGGTGTGGTGGCGGAGAAGGCGCGGGCAACGGGCAGGCGGCGCATCCGCAGGAACCTCCGCGCGGCGACGTAGCTCACGTCGCGGGCTCTCCGCGTCGTCGCGGAGAACCCGCGAGGGAGGCCGGCACCTCACCCGGAGAGTAAGCCCAATGGAGCACCGGCCAAGGCGGATCGACAGGTCCGCCGCACAGGCAAGGTAACGAGCCTGAGCACTGCATGGCATTGGTGCGATCACGGAAGGTGCCAGCGGCAATTCCCTGGCCTCCTGATTCGAACCATGCGGCGGCCCGCCAGCCGGCAAGCCACGAACGCCTACGGGCAGCGATCGCGTGGCTCTTGTTTTTATGCATGTCGTTGACCCAAAACCGCTGCGCACTTTTGGGCGACATGAATCAGTCGAGCGGTTCGTGCTGGTAAAGCTCGTCCATGGAGAGCGAGGCCAGGGCGCCGAACGGCGCCTGCTTTTTCACGCGGCCGGCGCTCAGGATCACCACGTCGTCGCAGAACGAGACGGTGCTGTGATGGTGACTGATGACGATTGTCGTGCGGCGGCCGGCTCTCGACTTCAGGGTCTCGACGATTGCCGCTTCCGACAGCCCGTCCACCGCATTGGTGGCTTCGTCCAGGATGAGGAGATCGGGATCGCGCACCAGGGCCCTGGCCAATGCGATCCGCTGCCTCTGTCCCGCCGACAAATTGACACCCCTGTAGCCAACCAGCGTCTCGTAACCCTGAGGCAGCCGTTCGATGAATTCATGCGCTTCGGCCAGTCTTGCGGCGCCCTCGGCGTCGCCGACTGTCGCCGCGTCCTGGCCGTAGGTTATGTTTTCAAAAATGGTGCCGTCGACCAGTTCCAGCTCCTGGCTGGCCAGGGCGATGTGCCGTCGCCACTGGCTGGCATCGATCCCGTCGAGCGGTGATCCATCGACGAGAATCCTGCCGGTGTCCGGTTCCACAAAGCGGCACAGGAGATTGACGATCGTCGTCTTGCCGGCGCCCGAGCGGCCGATCAGCGCCGTCGAGCGGCCACTGCTGATGTCGAACGTCGCCGCATGCAGCACCACCTCACGCCGGTCCGTGCCGGAATAGGTGAACGTCACATCGTCGAACTTGATGCCCTGGCGCAGACCATGGAACGGCCCGTCGCCTCGCGGCGGTTGCGGCTTGCCCGTGGGATCCAGCAGCCAGGTCACCTCTTCGAGCGATCCGCTCAGGCCTTGCAGCTGGCTCCACGACCCTTGCAGGGCCCGCATATGCGGCTGTAGCCTGTAGAGCAGTATGACGAACGCGATGATCAGCGGGAAACTCACCTGCGCCAGCCAGGCGCCGATCACCACCGCCAGGAACAGCATGGCGTGGAGAACCTCCGTCAGCGGCGGCAGCGCTCCCTGGCGCACGAGCAGGACGAAAGAGGCATGGCGAACCGCGTCGGACGCCGTATCGAATATCGCCTTCTCCCGGGTCTCCTGTCCGAAGATGCGGATCAGCCGTCCGGCATGCACAAGGTGGAGCATCTGGGAGGCGAGGTGGCCGTTGCGCGAGGCGACGCTGCGGCTGGGCTCCTTCAGATTGGCCGAGAGGACGGCGTGGGCGATCTGGACGAGCGCCAGTCCGAGCGTGACCAGCAGCGTCATGCGCCACGAAAGCAGCAGCAGGAAAGCCAAGAGGATGATGGCGGCCGATGCGCTGACGATGGCCGACAGCATGATCTGGATCGCATCGGATGCCCGCCAGGATTCGTTGGAGATGATGTTGAGCAGGCGTCCCGGACTCTGCCGCAGGAAGAACGGGTAGCCGACCCGCAAGAGCTGCTCCGACAAGGCGCTGCGGATCGAATGGCTTGCCTTGCCGGAGATGAAGGTCGTCAGCAGCGTGTTGGCGAAGGCGAAGACGTTCTTCAGGACGATCGAGCCGAGGATGGCGACCGAAATGGCGACAAGCCGGTCGCGTTCGCTCAAGCCCGATCCGACATGCTGGAGGACAGCGGAGAAACCGGCCATTCCCGCCGCATCGCCGTGTCCCATGATGATGCCCAGCAACGGGATGATCAGGCCAATGCCGAACCCTTCGAGGACGGCGCTGACCAGACCGAGAACCACCACGGCCGGAAGCAGGCGCAGTTGCCGCTTTCCGAACGCCCGGAACAGCATCGGCAGGCTTGGCGGCAGCAATGGCATTATAGCGTTTTCACCTCGCCTGGGCATTGGCTTGTTGATCTTGCCGCACCGGCTCAGCCTGCGGCCGTCTCGCCAGCAGGAGAACCGCGAACTTGGCCGCGCCGCGCAAATTCATGGCCACGATCGGCCAGTGCGACAGGTTGAGTTCACGATCGAACGCGGGCCCGCGCGCCAGTTCCCGGAAAGCTCCTCGTGCGGCCCAGTAGAAATGGCGAAGCAGCCAGGGCGCATGGCGAACATGTTTCAGGCAGAGCCCGCCATTGCCCAGGCTGTAGTCGCGGTGGAGCTTTTCGATGGCTTTGCGATCCCGCCGGCCGTGATGATGGAATATCGTCATATCAGGCACATACTCGACCGGGATACCGAGCAGCATCGCCCGCACGAGGTAATCGGTATCTTCGGCCGACCGCAAGGGTCCGCCGGCGCCGAAGCGTTCGTCGAAATAGCCGATGCGAGCCGCGACATCGCGGTGCATCGTCATGTTGCAGCCCAGCACAAAACCGCCGGGATGGACATCGGGTGTCAGCCGCTCGCGCACCCGCGAGCGCTTGATGGTGAACGGCAAATCCCTGGGATCGCCAAGCTCGACACAGCCTCCCCGGATGAGCCATCGTTCCCCGGACGCATAGTGTCGCTCCAGATCGCGCAAATAGTCGCAATGGACCGCGCAATCGTCATCGACGAAGACCAGCACTTGGCCGCGCGCGCGCCTCAGCCCGGCGTTGCGGGCAGCCGCCAATCCGGGGCGCGGCTCACAAACGGGCGTGAATGGAATGTCCGACATAGCGGCGATGCTGGCCAGGCGTTCGGCCGTGCGGTCGCTCGAACCGTTGTCGACGACCACGAGTTCGGCCGCGAAGCCGGCATGTGCGCGGCACGCGGCCTGCACTGACTTGATGCAGGCATCGAGCACGGCGACGCGGTTGCGCGTGCAGATGATGAAGCTGACTTCCGGCGCCGATCGTTCCGGGCGGGGACCGGCCGGGGCAGGGCCAAGCGCCGTCGAACGATCGCGCTGCAGGGGTTGGTTGGCTTTGACGATCATCCCTCAGCCCGCCTGATAAGGTGCCAGAACCGCCGCTGCGGGCGCGGATTTGAAGAAGTATGCCATGGCGTCCGCTTGCCTGCTGGCCGACAGCGAGGCGAGGCTGAGCCAGGGCGCCCAGGCGCCGGGCCGCAGCGCATATTGCTCGCGGCGCCGGATGACGTTCCACTTCGCGGTCCGCGTCAGCAATTCATGCGTCAGCGAGGGCTGCTTTTCGTCGGCGACGAGCTGGTAGAGAAAATAGAACAGGTTCAGCGCACCGGCCTCGAAGCTCGGCCGCATCGCGGCCGGCAGCGAGCAAATCTCCTGCTCCAGCGCGACGATGAAGTTAGCCGCACGGGCAACCGTGTCGTGGCTGACCGCATCGCCAATATCGCGCAGGTCCCGCGTGGCTTGCGCCAGGCCCTCGCGCTCGAGGTTCTCGGCCACGATCCGCAAATGCGTCCTGCGCATCTCCTTGACGTGCCGGCTGGTCACGCTTGCCTGATGGACGCGGTAGACGACCAGGTTTTCGGGCATCATGGCTGCCGGGTAACGGCTGGCCAGCCGCCTGAAAAGATCGAAATCCTCGGCGTGCCTGTAGGTCTGGTCGTAGTGGAGAACGCCGTCGTTGATCACCTTCCTGTTGTAGACGACCGTCGGGTGCATGAAGATCGTGAAGAACATCGCCAATATAGGGATGCGGCCGAACTGGAACACCGGATCGGGCTTGCCCCTGGCGATGCGGCCGCGGATCAGCATGTCGACGCCGGCGCCGCAGAAGCCGAGCTCGGGCCGCCGCTCAAACAGCGCCACCTGGCGCGACAAGCGCCAGGGATAGGCGACGTCGTCGGCGTCCATCCGCGCGACCAACTCGCCCCGGGCGACCGCCAGCCCTTCGTTGAGCGTCGCGACGAGGCCACGGTTTTCGCGCGAGATGATCGAGATGCGGCTGTCGGCCTCCCGGTGTCGCTCGAGGATCTCGAGCGAATTGTCGGTCGACCCGTCATCGATCGCGATGATCTCCAGGCGGCCGTAATCCTGCCGCAGGATGCTTCCCAGTGCGGCGGCGAGATAGGGCCCGGCATTGTAGACCGGCAGCAGGACGGAGACGAGCGGTGCGGCGGTCATCGTCTTGCATCCGTTCGCTGGAGGTCGAGCGATGGCGTGCGGCCATCGGCCGATCCGCCGGGATAGGCGTCCGCTGGCCTCGCGAGCCAGCCGCCATGGCCGGCCTGCGCGGCACGGGCGCGCGCGACATAGGGGAAGTGACGCTTCAGGCTGCTGAGCGGCCTTTCGAAAACCACCCAGGAAATCGAGGCCACGACAATCGTGGCGGCGCCCGCAACCAGGAACCGCCCCGGCCCTTGCTCCGAGACATTGAGCGGAATCCAGGGCTGCGACTTGACGGCGAGCGACAGCAATATCGGATGATAGAGATAGACGCCGTAGCTGATGCGGCCGAGACCAAGCAGCGGCGGCAGGTCAAGAAGCTTGCCGAGGGCGCCGCCAAGGCCGCGCGAACAGGCGGCGACGATGACCATCAGCGGCACCAGGGGCAGGACTTGCCGCACCAGCCAATGGGCCCATTCCAGCATCGGATCGGCAGGTGCCGGGACAAACCACTCGATGACAAGGAATGCGGCCGCGAAGGCAGGCCAGCTGAGCCGCATCCAGTGCGGCAGGGCCGCGCCCCTGGACCGCCAGCAGGCAAGCAGCGCGCCCGACGCCAGCGCATCCATGGATGCCGGTGGCAGCAGGTCGCGCGCCAGCGCCGGGGTGGCGGTGAGCGGCCAGTAAAAGCGATAGGCCAGCGACAGCGCGATGACGCCTATGCAGATCTGTTCGAAGCGGCGGCGAGGGGCCAAAAGGACGACCAGCGGCCAGGCAAGATAGAACTGCTCTTCGATGCTCAGGCTCCAGAAATGGCATAGCACCCAAGGGTTCCAGTCATTGCGCAGCGCATACCAAAAATTCGACAGATAAAGCGCATGCCAGAGCAGCGATCCCCTGGACTGCTCCAGGTCGACCAGCCAGACGAAACCCAGGACGGCAAAATAGGGCGGGAATATCCGCAGCGCCCGCCTGATGTAGAAGGATCGCAGCGCGGGGCCGGTTTCAAATTCGGCGGCCGAACGCGCTTCCAGCAGCAGGCGCGTGATCAGGAAGCCGCTCAGCACGAAGAACAGCCGCACGCCGATATGACCCCAGAATGAAGATCCTCCCGCCGCGAAGAAATGGGAGTACATCACCATCGTCACGGCGATGGCCCTCAGTGCATCCAGCTGGATGTCGCGGGCGTTTCCCATCAGCGGCTTCCGCCGGCGTTACGCCAGCCGGCCGTTTCGGGCGGCGGGCCAAGGCGGACGAGACCCGCCAGGGCGCCGGCGTCGTCAAACCCGCGCTTCGCGCGTCCGATCGGGGCGAGTCCGATCGGGCCGGGCTCGAAATCGACGGACGGACAGCTCAAGTTGGTCAACCTGACGGAATCCTCCACGGCGTATGTCCAGTCGCAAACGAGTCCCCCAGGAGATCGTTCGGCTACGGCATTGTGCAGCGCAACACAAAAAATCTACCCGACTGAAATACTTGTGTGAGCAAGCGCTGAAAATTGACAAAGCCGGTCGGTTCTCGCCATTTTTGGCGATTTTTCGCAGAATTTAAACCCTATGGTTTAAGTTTTATCGATATTCCCGCTTCGGTTGATTGGGAAGAGATCTTGAATCGAGGGGCCAAGAGCGGCCTAGTTCTTTGTTAAATCACCTGAAATTTCGGAATCTATATTTTGGCTATATGGATTCGACCCTGGTTCAGCGGAGAAATGAGTTGGAATCATTGGCTTTGCGCGGTGCAGCATCGTCGCCGGTTTTTCGTCGGTTGCCGCGCGCAACGCCCGTCACTCGGCCGAGCGGGCCTCTGCTGTGGGCCGCCAACCCATCACACCGCCTCGAACACCACCGTCTGTTCAAGCCCGCCGCCCCGGCGGTTTTCCAGCGTCACGGTGCCGCCGTAGCGCTCGATGATTTCCTTGGCGATGGCGAGGCCGAGGCCAGCGCCCGGGATGGATTGCAGGCGGCCGGGGTCGACGCGGAAGAAGGGCTCGAACGCCTTGTTCAGCAGCTCCGTCGGAATGCCCGGCCCATGGTCTGATATGGTCAGCACGGCGCGGTTGTCGGCCAGGGCAAGGTCGATGGTGCACGCCTTGCCATGGGTGGCGGCGTTGACGATCAGGTTGCGCAAGGCGCGGCGCAGGCCGAGCGCGCCGGCGCGCACGCAAACCTTGTCCAGATGCCCGATGGAGATGGGATGGCCGAGCAACACCATCTCGGCTTCGATATCGCGCACCGTCTTTTCCAGGTCGACCGGTTCGACGGCGTCCTGGTTCACCTCTTCGCGCACCAGGCGGATGGCGCTGTCGGCGATGCGGTCGAGCTCGTCGAGGTCGTGAAGCCATTTGTCGCGCTCGTCATCGAGGAATTCCGCGCGCAGCCGCATGCGCGTCATCGGCGTGCGCAGATCGTGGCCGGCGGCGGCGACCAGCCGCATGCGGCTTTCCATGGCGGTTCTCAGCCGCGACGAGAGCTGGTTCAGTGCGTGCGCGGTGGCCTTGACCTCGGCCGACCCCACTTCCGGCACCGCCGCCAGCACGCCATCCGATCCGATCTTGGAGACGGCGGCCTCCAGCATCTCGAGCGGCCGGATCAGCACCGAGGTGAAATAGACCGACACCGCCGTGGCGCCGGCGACGATCAGCGAGATCCAGCCGGCCAGAACCAGCCACTCGCGTCGTGGCGGCTTGACATGCGGCACCTCCATGATCGCCCAGCGACTGTCGGGCAGTTGCACCGATGCGATCTGGCCGGGTTCGTCCGCCTTCTCGCTGACGACAGCCAGCAAGTCGAGGTCCCGGCGGTGCAGGATGTCGTTGAGCATCGTCGTTTCCGCACGAGCCACCTTGCCGCCCGCCGGGTGGTCGGCGAATTGCACCCGCAGGACGTCCGGGATCGGCCCCGGCAACAGCCGCACCACCAGTTCCATCTGCTGGGCAATCCAGGGCACGGTCAGTTCCGGCGGCGGCCCGCCGCCGCGCACGCTGATGACGGCGGCCGTCGCCAGGCCAACGACGCCGACGATCGAGGCGACCAGCAAGAGGATGAGGCGGCGGCGCAGCGAGTTCACGCGTGGCTCTCCACTGTCTCGACGCGCGCGGTGAGCTGGTAGCCGCCATTGCGCACCGTCTTGAACAGCGGGCCGTCGCCGGTGTCGCTGAATTTGCGGCGCAGCCGGCTCACGAGCACATCGACCGAACGTTCGAGCGGGTCGCGCTCGCGGCCTTGCGTCAGGTCGAGAAGCTGGTCGCGCGACAAAAGCCTGCCGGGACGGTCGAGAAACACCTGCAAAAGATCGAACTCGGCGCCGGTGAGGTCGACGGCGACGCCTTGCGCGTCCGTCACTTTGCGGGTGTCCGGTTCCAGCCTGTAGCTGGCGAAGCGGTAGATGCGGGCGTGCGGCGGCGCAGGCGCCTCCTCGGGCGTCGAGCGCCTGAGCACGGCGCGGATGCGGGCGATGAGCTCGCGCGGGTTGAACGGCTTGCCGAGATAGTCGTCGGCGCCGAGTTCGAGGCCGATGATGCGGTCGACATCCTCCTTCAGCGCCGTCAGCAGGATGACCGGGATGTGCGGCTTGCGGTCACGCAAGGCCCGGCAGATATCGAGGCCCGAGCCGTCCGGCAGCATGACGTCGAGCACGATCAGGTCGAACTGGCCCGCGCCCAGCCGCTGCTCGCAATCGCGCCGGTCCGCCGCCGCCGTGACGCGAAAGCCCTGGCTGTCGAGATAGCGCTGGAGAAGCGTCCTGATCTCGCGGTCGTCGTCGACGACGAGGATATGAGGTTGTGACTGCATGACCGAGCCCTTGCCTGGCCGCGATTATAGGGAGAGCCGCGCCCAAGCGGCATGGAAAATTGCAACTGAATGTTTCCGGTGGCCTGAGGGAAACATTCGGAAACAAATTGCCCTTTTGCAGAAACCTTCGGCAACACGCCGACGCGAAGCGGACAAACACGCTTCCTATCCTCTCATTTGTCCGAAGCATGAGAGAAAGGAACACCGTCATGCGAAGCAGACTTCTTGCGCTCGGCCTGTTTTCCGTCGCCGCAATTCACCCCGTGCTTGCGGCACAGCCCGATCCGGGTGCTGCCCCCGGCGAGCCCCCGGTCATGGCAATGCAGGATGGACCAGACCATGGCCCGATGGCTGGACCCGGCCTGCATGGACCGATGCGGCATGGTCCGCAGGGTTTTGGCCCACAGGGTTTTGGCCCGCAGGGTTTTGGACCCGAAGGCTTTGGCCCACGCCGCTTGGGTCCGCCGCCGGAGTTCATGCTGGCAGCCCGGCTGGCCGCGCTCGAGACCCGCGTCGGCATCCGCACAGAACAGCTCGATGCCTGGCGCGACTACACAAGCGCGCTGCAGGCCGTGCTTTCGCCGCCGCGGCGTGATCACGGCCCTGGCGGGACCGGCGAGGGCGGTCGCGGTCCCGATGCCGGCGCTCCCGAGGGTCCTGGCGCCAAGCCAGATCCCTTCGCCTTCCAGGAAAAGCTGGCCGACGACGTCACGGCCCGCGCGGTATCAGCCGGCAGACTGAAGGACGCGATCGCTGAACTGCGCGCCAAGCTGACGCCCGAACAACTCGAACTCCTCGCTTCGGCGGAACGCCCCCATGGACCACCCCCCGGTCCATGGGGCGGTCCGCCGAACGATGCAGCCGGCCCCAGGGGCTTGCCCAACGATGGCAGGCAGCTCCCACCCCAGCCCGGGAACGACGAGCAACTCTGACCGACTGCGCCGGCCGGCCCGGTACCCAACCCGTTCTCGGGCCGGCCGGTTTAGGGATGGCGGGCGTATCTCCGCCATCCCTGATTTTCAAATCATGCCCAGTTCAAATCAGGCAATGAAAGCAAGACAATGTGGGAAGCCATGATCATGCTGCGGCTGTTCGCATCCGCCAGCCCGAGATTGTCGCTCGGCCATGCCGGACGCGGTCTTCCGCTGTCCGGACGCGGCCTGCCGCTGGCCTTGCCGGCCGACACGCTGAAGGGCGCGATCCGCCTGAGCTTCGCCGCCTGGCGGCTGTCGCTTCCGCTCTCGCCAAGTCGTCATGCAGATCATGGCAACCACGCAGATCATGACCGCCAGATCGCGTAAGACCTATCTTGTCCTGGCGGGCGTGCTGATCGTCTTGGTCGCCATGGCGGCGCTGAGCGCCTATGGCCGCGCGACCGTCGAGCCCGCCGCGCAGGCCGTGGCGCCGTCGCCTGCCGCCAGCTTGACGGTTTCGGTCGAAAAGGTGCGCTCCGAGCCAATCGCTTCGTCGATCAGCGCCACCGGCACCGTTGCCGCCTGGCAGGAAGCGACCGTCGGCGCCGAGGCATCGGGCCTGAAATTGACCGAGGTGCTGGTTGCCGAAGGCGACCATGTGCGAGCCGGCGACGTCGTCGCGCGGCTCGACGCCTCGGTGCTCAAGGCGCAACTGGCGGAGCAGAAAGCCGCGGTCGACCAGGCCCAGGCGACGCTGGACACGGCCGTTTCCGCTGCCGCCCGCGCCGACAGGCTGCTGGCAAGCAAGGCGATCAGCGCGGAGGCCGCCGAGGAAAAGGCGACCGCCGTCAAGACCGGCCGGGCACAGGTCGAGCAGGCCGAGGCCGCCGCCGACAGGTTGCAGGCCGAACTCGACCAGGCGACCATCCGTGCGCCCTTCGACGGCATCGTCTCCAGCCGGCCGGCGGTGGCCGGCTCGATCGTCCAGGCCGGCACCGAGCTGATGAAGATCATCCGTGACGGCAGGCTGGAAGTCGGCGTCCTCGTGCCCGAAAAGCAGCTTCCGTCGGTTTCGGTCGGGCAGGCGGCAAGCGTCGTCGACGCTTCGGGCCGGACCTTTTCCGGCAGCGTGTCCTCGATCGCGCAGACGGTGAGTTCGACGACGCGGCTTGCCACCGTCTATGTCGCGCTCGGCGAGGGGTCGGGGCTGCGGCCCGGCATGTTCGCCCGCGTCTCGATCGCGTCCCCCGCCGCGCAACGGTTGAGCGTCGCTGAGACCGCTCTTGTCTGGCAGGACGGCAAGCCCATGGTCTTCGTGGTCGACGCCGCCGGCAAGGCCGGCGCGCGCCTGGTCACCGTCGGGGCGCGCCAGAACGGCCGGGTCGCAATCGAAAGCGGGCTGTCGGAAGGTGACAGCGTCGTCATTGCCGGCGCCGGCTTCCTCGGCGACGGCAATCTGGTGCGCGTTGCCGAGGCGGGCGTCGGTACCGAAGCGGGCGCGACGGAGGCGGCGCGATGAACGCCATCTCCTCCTGGTCGATCCGCAACCCGGTGCCGACCATCGTGCTGTTCCTGTCGCTGACGATCGCCGGCCTCTACGGCTTCACCCAGCTGCGCACCAACAACATGCCCGACATCGACCTGCCGACGGTCACCGTCACCGTCTCGCAGCCGGGTGCGGCACCGAGCGAGATGGAGGTGCAGGTCGCGCGGGTTGTGGAGAACGCGGTGGCGACGCTCGAAGGGGTCGACGACGTCTCGACCTCGATCAGCGAGGGATCCTCCGTCACCATGGTCGAGTTCACGCTGGGCACCGATCCCGAGACTGCCACCAACGACGTCCGCAACGCCGTGTCCGAGGTGCAGTCCAGCCTGCCGGCCGCGGCCCAGACACCTGTTGTGGCCAAGGTCAGCGCGACCGGCAATTCGGTGCTGACCTACGTCGTCGAGGCGCCCGCAATGTCGCCGGACGCGCTGAGCTGGTACATCGACAATGATGTCGCCAAGGCGCTGCTCGGCGTCGACGGGGTCTCCAAGATCACCCGTTCCGGCGGTGTCGACCGGGTCATCCGCGTCGAGCTCGACCCGGACCGTCTCGCCGCACTCGGCATCAGCGCCGGCGACGTCAGCCAGACGCTCGCCTCCAACAACGTCAACCAGCCGGGCGGCCGGGCGACCGTCGGCGGCCAGGAGCAGTCGGTGCGCACGCTGGCCAGCGCGTCAAGCGTCGAGGCGCTGGCCGATACGCGCATCGCGCTGTCGGGCGCCGGCGACGTCAAGCTCGCCGATCTCGGCACGGTGGTCGACAGCTGGGAAAAGCCGCGCCAGGCCGCCTATCTCGACGGCCGGCAGGTCGTTGCCTTCAACGTCTACCGGTCGGTCGGATCGAGCGAGATCGACGTGGTCAAGGCTGCGCGCGCCGCAATCGCCGGGATTGCGTCGAAGACCGACGCGGCAAAGTTCACCGAGGTCACTTCGTCCTCCGGTTTCGTGCAGGAAAGCTACGATGCCGCGTTCGAAGCGCTCTGGCTCGGCGCGCTGCTCGCCATCGGCGTCGTCTGGCTGTTCCTGCGCGACATCAGGGCGACGCTGGTGTCGGCAGTCGCCATGCCGCTGTCGTTGATCCCGACCTTCGCGGTGATGGCGGCGTTCGACATCTCGCTCAACAACATCACCTTGCTGGCGCTGTCGCTGGTGGTCGGCATCCTCGTCGACGACGCCATCGTCGAGATCGAGAACATCGTGCGCCATATGCGCCAGACCGGCGCCAGCGCCTATCAGGCGGCGATCGAGGCCGCCGACGAGATCGGGCTTGCCGTGGTGGCAACCACCGCGACCATTGTCGCCGTCTTCCTGCCGGTCGCCTTCATGCCCGGCATTCCGGGAAAATTCTTCTTCTCCTTCGCCGTCGCGGTCTGCGTGTCGGTGCTGTTCTCGCTGCTGGTGGCGCGCATGCTCACGCCGCTGATGGGCGCCTATCTGGTGCGCGCCGGCGGCCATAGCGAGGACGACATGCCGGCCTGGGTGCCGACCTATCTGTGGCTGCTGCGCAAGGCGCTCCATCACCGCTGGATCACGCTTTTCGCCGGTATCGCCTTCTTCGCCGGCTCGCTGGTGCTGGCGACCAAACTGCCGACCGAATTCATGGCGGCGACCGATCGCGGCCGCTCGATGATCTCCGTCGAGCTGCAGCCGGGATCGACGATCGAGCAGACGACCGCAGTCGTGCAGCAGATCACCGGCCGCCTGAAGGGCGAGCCGGCGGTCGACAGCATCTTCGCCACCATCGGCACCGCCGCGGCCTCGGGCGGCGGACCGAACCGGGGTTCGACGTCAGCCGAGGTGCGCAGCGCCAACGTCACAGTCAATCTGAAGCCGCGCGGCGAGCGGACTGTCAGCCAGCAGCAGTTCGAGGCCGAGGCTTCGCCGAAGCTCAACGACATTCCCGGCGCGCGCATCCAGTTCGGCGCCGACGGCTTTGCCGGCGCCAAGGTGGCGATCACGCTGGTCGGCGACGATGGCGAGGCGCTGCGGAAGGCGAGCGATGCGCTGATCGACGGGATGAAGTCGGTGCCGGGGCTTATCAATCCGACCTCGACGGCGGCGACGACCAAGCCCGAACTGATCGTACGCCCAGACAGTGCCAGGGCGGCCGAGCTCGGCGTCACGCCGACCGAGATCGCGGCGACTGTGAAGATCGCCACCATAGGCGATACCGACACCAGCCTGGCCAAGTTCAATCTCGGCGACCGCCAAGTGGCCATCGTCGTGACCTTGCCTGACGGCGCCATCGACGATCCGTCGAGACTGGCCCTGTTGCCGCTGACCGGCAGCAAGGGCACCGTGCCGCTCGGCGCCGTCGCCGATATCGGCTTCAATGCCGGGCCGAACAGCATCACACGGGTGGAGCGCAGCCGCAGCGCCACCGTCGAGGCGGATCTTTCCGGGCTGACGCTCGGCGAGGCGACAACAGCCATACGCGCCTTGCCGGCGATGCGGAACCTGCCGGCGGGCATCCGCGAACTGGCGCGCGGCGACGCCGCCCGCATGCAGGAACTGTTCTCGGGCTTCGCCACGGCGATCGCGGCCGGCATCCTCCTGATGTACCTGACGCTGGTTCTGCTTTTCCGCAGTTTCGTGCAGCCTGTCACCATTCTGGTTGCGCTGCCGCTTTCGGTCGGCGGCGCGCTCGGCTTCATGCTGGTCACGGGCAAGGCGCTTGGCATATCGCCGCTGATCGGGATACTGATGCTGATGGGCATCGCGGCCAAGAACTCGATCCTGCTTGTCGAGTACGCTCTGGTCGCAGAGAAGGAGCGCGACATGAGCCGCTTCGAAGCATTGCTCGACGCCGCCCGCAAGCGGGCACGGCCGATCGTCATGACATCGATCGCCATGGGCGCGGGCATGCTGCCGATCGCGCTCGGCATCGGCGCCGATGCCGAGACCCGCGCGCCGATGGCGATCGCCGTGATCGGCGGCCTCATTTCCTCGACAGTGCTCAGCCTCGTCTATGTTCCGGTCGTCTACACCTTCATGGACGACATCCAGCGCTTCCTCGGCCGGCATCTCGGCCGGCTCCTGGTCGAACGATCCGATCCCGACAGCCAGACGGCGACCGCAACTCCAGCGAAAGATCCTCCAGGCCATGCCTATCCAGTCTAGCCCATCAACCCTGCCGGCACGCCGTCTCGCACCCTGGGCGGGGCTGCTCGCCGCCACCGTTCTGCTGGCCGCCTGCTCGCAGGAGAGCAGCGCTCCCGCCGGCATGGGCGCGGCCGGCAAACCGGAAGTCGGCATCGTCACCGTGCATCCGCAGTCGGTCGCGATCACAGCCGAATTGTCGGGGCGCACGGCGGCCTCGCTGATTGCCGAGGTGCGCCCGCAGGTGAACGGTATCATCCAGCAGCGCCTGTTCAAGGAGGGCAGCGAGGTGGCGGCGGGACAGCCGCTCTACCTCATCGATCCGGCAAGCTACAAGGCGTCCTATGACAGCGCGGTCGCGGCCCAGCAGAAGGCTGAAGCGGCGGTGCCTACGGCGCAGGCCAAGTTCGACCGTTATGCCGGCCTGTTGAAGCAGAACGTTGTTTCCAAACAGGATTATGACGATGCCGCCGCTACGCTGGCGCAGGCCCAGGCGGATGTCGCCTCGGCCAAGGCCAGCGTCGAGACCGCGCGCATCAGTCTCGACCGCACCTCGATCACCGCCCCGATCGCCGGCCGCATCGACAAGTCCACGCTGACGCCCGGCGCGCTGGTGACCGCCAACCAGGACACGGTGCTGACCACCATCCGTGCGCTCGATCCGATCAATGTCGATGTCACGCAGTCGAGCACCAATCTGCTCAATCTGCGCCAGGCGATCTCGGAAGGGCGGCTGAAGTTCAGCGGCCCCAATGTCAGCGTCAAGCTGAAGCTCGAGAACGGCAGCATCTATGCGCAGACCGGCAAGATGGAGTTCGCCGGCGCCAATGTCGACCAGACGACCGGCACCTTCGCGCTGCGGGCCGAGTTCCCCAATCCCGACCGCCTGCTTTTGCCCGGCATGTATGTGCGGGCGCTGGTCGAGGAGGGCGTCGCCCAGAACAGCTTCCTGGTGCCGCAGCGCGCCGTCAGCCGCAACACCAAGGGTGAGGCGACCGCCATGGTCATCAATGCGCAGGGCAAGGTCGAGACGCGCGTGCTCGCCGTGCGCAACAGCGTTGGCAACAACTGGCTGGTGGATTCGGGTGTCGGCGACGGCGACCGCGTCATCGTCGAGGGCATGCAGCTGGTGCGCCCCGGCGGCGATGCGACGGGCGTCGAGGTGACGATCGACGAGACGACCGGCGAGGTCAAGGACCGCGGGCAGGGCGCGTCGGCCGCACCGGCCGCGTCCAACGCCGCCAAACCGGCGCCTGCCGCCGCGACCGGGAACTGAGCGATGTCCGTATTCTTCATCAACCGGCCGATCTTCGCCTGGGTGATCGCCATCGTGATCATGCTGGGCGGCCTGCTCGCGCTCACCTCGCTGCCGATCTCGCAATATCCGCAGATCGCGCCGACCACGGTCAACATCAGCGCCACCTATCCGGGCGCCGATGCGCAGACGGTCGAGAATTCGGTGACCAAGGTCATCGAGCAAGGCATGACCGGCATCGACAATCTCGACTACATGACGGCGACGTCGACCTCGACCGGTTCGGCCTCGATCACGCTGACCTTCACCACATCAGCCGATCCCGACACCGCCCAGGTGCAGACGCAAAACAAGCTGCAACTGGTGCAGTCGCAGCTGCCGCAGGTGGTGCAGAGCAACGGCATCACCGTCTCCAAATCCTCGACCGGCTTCCTGATGGTCATCGGTTTCGTCTCGACCGACGGCAAGATGAACTCGACCGATCTCGCCGACTATGTCGACGCCGCCGTCAACGACACGCTGAAACGCGTCGAGGGTGTCGGCTCGACGCAGCTGTTCGGTTCCGGCTATGCCATGCGCATCTGGCTCGACCCCGACAAGCTCGCCAAATATGCCTTGATGCCGAGCGACGTGGCCACCGCGATCGAGGCGCAGAACACGCAGGTTTCGGCCGGCCAGCTCGGCGGCCTGCCGGCGCGCAAGGGCCAGCAGCTCAACGCGACAGTGACGGCCAAGAGCCGGCTGCAGACCGCCGAACAGTTCCGCAACATCATCCTGAAGAGCCAGACGGATGGCTCGCTGGTACGCCTCAACGATGTCGCCACCGTCGACCTCGGCGCCGAAAGCTATACGACGCAAGCCAACTACAACGGCAAGCCGGCGGCCGGCGTCGCCGTCAATCTGGCGACCGGCGCCAACGCCATCAACACCGCCGAGGCGGTGCGCTCGACGATCGCCCGCCTGAGCTCGACCTTCCCGCAAGGCGTCGAGGTCGTCTATCCCTACGACACCTCGCCCTTTGTGCGGCTGTCGATCGAGGAGGTGGTCAAGACGCTGGCCGAGGCGATCGTGCTGGTGTTCCTGGTGATGTTCATCTTCCTGCAGAATTTGCGCGCCACCATCATCCCGACGATCGCCGTGCCGGTGGTGCTGCTCGGCACGTTCGGCGTGCTGTCGCTGTTCGGTTATTCCGTCAACACGCTGACCATGTTCGCCATGGTGCTGGCCATCGGCCTTTTGGTCGACGACGCCATCGTCGTCGTCGAGAATGTCGAGCGCGTGATGCAGGAGGAGGGCCTGTCGCCGAAGGAGGCGACGCGCAAGTCGATGCACGAAATCACCGGCGCGCTGATCGGCATCGCCACCGTGCTTTCGGCCGTGTTCGTGCCGATGGCTTTCTTCGGCGGCTCGACCGGCATCATCTACCGGCAATTCTCGGTGACGATCGTCTCGGCGATGGTGCTGTCCGTGCTGGTCGCACTTGTGCTGACGCCCGCACTTTGCGCCACCATCCTGCGGCCGCCCAAGGACCATGCGACGCAGACCGGTCCGTTCGGCTGGTTCAACCGGGTCTTCGATCGCGGTACGCTTGCCTATCGCGACGGCTCGCACGGCATCATCAACCGGTCCTGGCGCTTCCTCGTCGTGTTCCTCGCCATCGTCGTTGCCGTGGGCTGGATGTTTGCCCGGCTGCCGAGTTCGTTCCTGCCGGAAGAGGACCAGGGCATCCTGATCACCAGCGTGCAGCTGCCGGTCGGCGCGACGCAGGACCGCACCGAGCGCGTGCTGGCCCAGGTGACCGACCACTATCTCAAAGAGGAAAAGGACGCCGTCGACGGAGTGTTCACCGCTTCCGGCTTCGGCTTCGGCGGCGCCGGGCAGAATGTCGGCATCGCTTTCGTGCGGCTGAAGGATTTCGACCTGCGCAAATCGCCAGCCATGGCCGCACAGGCGATCGCCGGCCGCGCCATGGGAGCGTTTTCAAAGATCAGGGATGCGCAGGTCTTCGCGCTTGCGCCGCCCGCCATCCAGGGCTTCGGCAACACCAACGGCTTCGACTTCTACCTGCAGGACGTCAATGGCGCCGGGCATGGCGCGCTGATCCAGACGCGCAACCAGCTTCTGGCCCTGGCCGGGCAGAGCAAGGTGCTCGCCAACACAAGGCCTAACGGCCAGGAGGACCAGCCGCAATTCTCGGTCGACATCGACCAGGAAAAAGCCAGCGCGCTCGGCGTCAGCCTGGCCGACATCAACAACACGCTCTCGACCGCCTGGGGCAGCGACTACGTCAATGACTTCATCGACCGCGGGCGGGTGAAGCCGGTCTATCTGCAGTCGGACCCGAACTTCCGCATGCAGCCGGAAGACCTGGACAAATGGCAAGTCCGCAATGCCAGCGGCGCCATGGTGCCGTTCTCGGCCTTCGCCTCCAGCCACTGGACATTCGGTTCGCCCAGGCTCGAACGCTACAATGGTTCGGCGGCGGTCGAGATCCAGGGCGCGGCGGCCACGGGCGTCAGTTCGGGTGCCGCCATGGACGAGATCGACAAGCTTGTCGCGCAACTGCCCGCCGGTTATTCCCACGAATGGACCGGCCTGTCGCACCAGGAGAAGCTTTCCGGCAACCAGGCGCTGTCGCTCTATGCGATCTCGGCACTTGTCGTGTTCCTGTGCCTGGCCGCGCTCTATGAGAGCTGGTCGATCCCGTTCGCGGTCATGCTCTCGGTGCCGATCGGCATCTTCGGCGCGCTGCTGGCGGCGAGCCTGTTCGGCCAATCCAACGACGTCTATTTCAAGGTCGGCCTGCTGACCACGATCGGTCTCGCCGCCAAGAACGCCATTCTCATCGTCGAGTTCGCCATCGAGCGGCAGACCGCCGGGATGGGGCTCGTCGAGGCCACGCTGGAGGCGGCGCGACAAAGGCTGCGACCGATCCTGATGACGTCGCTGGCCTTCATCCTCGGCGTGTTGCCGCTTGCGATTGCCAGCGGTGCGGGCTCCGGCGCGCAGAATTCCGTCGGCATCGGCGTCATGGGCGGCATGATCGCGGCGACCGTGATCGGTGTGTTCCTGGTGCCGCTGCTGTTCGTCACGGTGCGCCGCATCTTCAAGGGCAGGGTGGTGAAGCAGGATACCGGGCCGAATACCGGGCAGGATACGGGCGAGACGCCAGCAACAGCCAACCAGCAATAAGGGTTCTTCCATGACAGGTTTCGAACGTGGCTCGGTGGCCGCGAGGCGGCTCATTGTGCCTATGCTTACCGCTGTCCTGCTTGCAGGATGCGTCGTCGGTCCGGACTATCAGACACCCATCCTGCCGATGCCGGCAAGCTGGAGCGGCCAGAAGCAGGCGAAGCCGGCCCAGCCGGCGCAATTGTCGAGATGGTGGCAGCGGCTGCGCGATCCCGCGCTGAACACGCTTGTCGACGAAGCGGTCGCCGGCAATCTCGACGTCGCCACCGCCAAGGCCAGGATCCGCGAGGCGCGCGCCAGCTATCGCCAGAGTGCGGGCACCTTGCTGCCGTCGGCCGACGGATCCGGCTCTGCCACCCGCAACAAGTCGTCCGTAACCACGTCGGGCTCCGATGCCACCTACAGCGAATACCAGGCCGGCTTCGACGCCAGTTGGGAGCTCGATCTGTTCGGCGCCAACCGCAGGGGCGTCGAGGCTGCGCGTTACGGGCTGGCCGCCTCGCAGGAGGAGCTGCGCTCGACGCTTCTGACCCTGGTCGGCGATGTCGCATCCTACTACACCCAGGCGCGCGGCTATCAGGCCCGCATCGCGCTCGCCCGGCGCTCGGCCGTATCGCAAAGGCAGACCGACGAACTCACCCGCACCATGGCGCAGGCGGGCACGGCAACCGCCGCCGACGTCGCCAAGGCGATGGGCCAGGCGGCGAGCACCGAAGCCGCGGTGCCGACACTGGAAGCAAGCTATGCGCAAGCCGTGCATCGTCTCTCGGTGCTGACCGGCCGTCCGCCGGCTGCGCTCAGCGAGCGGCTGAAGCGCGGCGCGCCGATCCCGACGCCGCGCCTGCCGATCCCGACCGGCATTCCCGCCGACATCCTTTTGGCGCGCCCCGATGTGCGCATGGCGGAACGGCAATACGCGCAATACACCGCCAAGATCGGCCAGGCCGAGGCGGCCCGCTATCCCTCGGTCAGCCTGACGGGAGACATCAGCACGGCGGCGCTGAAGCTCGGCGACCTCGGCAAGAATTCGTCGATCGGCTGGTCGTTCGGGCCGACGCTCAGCGTGCCGCTGTTCAATGCCGGGCAATTGCAGGCGGCCGTCGAGGTCGCCAAGGCGCAGCGCGATCAATATTTCATTGCCTACCGGTCGTCGGTGCTGACGGCGCTGGAGGATGTGGAGAATGCGCTCGTGCTGTTGTCGCAGGAGCGCATCAGGATCGGCAAGCTCGCCTCTTCAGCGAAATCCTATGGCGATGCGGCACGTCTCGAAGGCACGCTCTACAAGGCGGGCGAGACCAGCCTTCTCGATGTGCTCGACGCCCAGCGCTCGCTCTACTCGGCCGAGGACTCGCTGCTGCAAAGCCGCGTCCTGCTGGCGACGAATTACATTGCCCTCAACAAGGCGCTCGGCGGCGGCTGGGACGGCGCGGTCAACAGCGCGAAGCCGGAAATCGTCGATGTCAAGACCGGTCCAAGGCTGGCGTCGAAGCCGGCCTTCTGAGGCAGCGGCGCCGTGCCCCATCAAGCCGCCGCCGCTGCCTCACGACAGGCCCGCCGGTTCGCCCTATCTCCATGCCGCCGGGCGGGTTTTGGCCCTGCAGCAGGGAAGGACAAAACCAAAGTGACATCGATGCCCGTTGCCACGCGCGAAGCGGCGCCCTTGCCCGTCGCGGCGCTGATGGGCGCCATGGTGTCGATCCAGATCGGCGCCACCTTCGCCAAGGGTCTGTTCCCGCTGATCGGCGCGCAAGGCACGACGACGCTGCGGCTGGTCATCGGCGCGCTGATGCTGATCGCGGTGCTGCGGCCCTGGCAGATGCGGCCCTCGCGCGCCACTCTGCCGTGGCTGGTCGCCTATGGGGTGACGCTTTGCGCGCTCAAC
This sequence comes from Mesorhizobium norvegicum, assembly GCF_004919685.1. Lineage (GTDB taxonomy): Bacteria > Pseudomonadota > Alphaproteobacteria > Rhizobiales > Rhizobiaceae > Mesorhizobium > Mesorhizobium norvegicum. The sequence continues at coordinate 41,524 of NZ_SMYZ01000005.1, forward strand.
CTTCTGTTCTACGCAGCGCTCGCCAGAATTCCGCTGGGCATCGCGGTGGCGCTGGAGTTTTCCGGCCCGCTTCTGGTGGCGACGCTGACCTCGCGGCGCGCCAGCGACTTTGCCTGGATCGCGCTGGCGGTGGCCGGCATCCTGCTGTTGTCGCCCTTCGTCCATTCCCTCGCGCCGCTTGACCCGATCGGGGTGATGCTGGCGCTGGCGGCCGGCGGCTTCTGGGCGCTCTATATCGTGCTGGCCCAGAAGGCCGGCGCGGAGCTTGGCACCCGCACCACTGCCTACGGCATGGCCATCGCCGCCGTGCTGGTGCTGCCCTTCGGCGTGGCGCAGGCGGGAACCGCGCTACTCGCGCCCTCGATCCTGGTCAGCGCGCTGCTCGTCGGCCTGTTCTCCAGCGCGTTGCCGTTCTTTCTGGAGATGGTGGCGCTGACCCGGATGCCGGCCCGCATCTACGGCACGCTGACCTGCCTGGAGCCGGGGCTGGGCGCACTGGCCGGCTTCCTGTTCCTGCACGAGAGCCTGACCGCCACGCAATGCGTCGGGATCGCCGCCGTTATTGCCGCGGCTTTCGGTACTGCGGTCACCTCGAAGCCACCGGTGCCGTCGCCGGAGTAGGGGCGGGCGGGCGGCTCCTGGATATTTCCGAGTATTTCTGGAATTTTGCCGGCCAAACGACGAAGCTTGGGCGCATTCTTGTCCAAAACAGCATTGAAATTGTCGCCTTCGGCATCAGTATTTCTGGCTCTGGACAGACCGTGATCTGGTCCAATACGGTGCGCGTCGAAGTGAAGACGTGTGTTTGGAAAAGGCCGGTAGCTGCTTGCAAAAGAATGTCTTCTCATCGGTCGATTTGCCTTCGCATCTGGACCACCGCGCGCGGTTCGCGCTCTGGCAGGACATCCATGTCGCTGAGATATGGTCGGTCGAATATACGATTTCCGAGAAGCTGTCGTTCCAGGCCGCGATCGAAGCGACAGCCGTCGGGTCGCTGGTGCTTGGGCAGATGGCCGGGACGATCCGGCATGCCAGCCGCAAGGCGAGCAACATCGCCGCCGATGGCCGGGACGGCTATCTGCTGCTGGTCAACAATGGCGATACGGTGCTCAGCGGCACCCAGATTGGCCGCGACTATCGCGTCGGCAAAGGTGAGGCAGCACTCGTCTCGGCTTCGGAAGCGTTGCAGATGACCGGCGGCGACAACAATGTCTGGGCCAATGTGGTGCTGCCGCGCATCGTTCTGGAGAATGCCTTCACGCATGTCGAGGACCGGTTGGCGTTGACCATCGGCGCCGACAACGAGGCGCTCGACATGCTCAAGCGCTATTGCAGCTTCCTGGAAGCGGGTCCCGCCTTGCTGTCGCCCGATCTCATCGGCCATGCCACCGAAACGATCGTCGATCTGATCGGCCTGGCGACCGGCGCCAAGGGCGAGGCGGCCGAACTGGCGGGCCTACGCGGCCTGCGCGCGGCAAGGCTGCAGGCCATCCTGCAAAAGATGCGCGACAATTTCGCCGATCCCGCCATTTCGGCTCAGAGCGTTGCCGGGCAATTGCGGCTGTCCGTGCGCTATGTCCATGACCTGCTCCAGGAAACCGGGGTGAGCTTCGCCGAGCGCATTCTCGAACTGCGCTTGCAGAGGGCGCATCGCATACTCCGCGACAGGCACAACGACCGCATGCGGATCAGCGAGATCGCGCTGCTCAGTGGCTTCTCCGACGTCTCCTATTTCAACCGTTGCTTCCGCCGTCGCTTCGGTTCGACGCCGGGCAGTGCCAGGTAGTCTCGCCGACAGCGAAACCTGCCGAATGCACGGCGCATCAATCGACTGAGGCCGAATGGCCACACCGACCGGGAAAGTGCTGCGGTGCTTTCCCGGACAATTCGGGTGCAGCCCAGCCCAAGACGCGGCCGGCGGACAATGCAACACCGGATTTCTCGACAACAGCTGGATCTCCGCGGGCATCCGCGCGGCGGCGACCACGACAATTTTGGGGCGGCAGACAAACCATGAAAACTCTTCTTCTCGCGACAGCCATCATTCTCGCGCCGGCCGGCATGGCATGCGCGGCTGACATCAGCGAGGCTTCGCCCGTCGCCTCCTCCTACGACTGGTCCGGCCTCTATGCCGGCGTTCACTTCGGCTATGCATCCGGAAAGTCCAATCTGTTCATCGGCGGCGCTGGCCTCGGCGGCACCGACATCAACGCTCCCCTCGATCCGAGCGGTTTTGTTGGCGGCGTGCATATCGGCCTCAACCAGGAATTGGCGAACAGCTTCGTGCTCGGTGCCGAGGCTGACATTGCGTACAGCAATGTAGATGCGGTGGGCACCTTCGCCGGTGCCGGCGCGCTGTTCAAGAGCGAAGTCAAGTGGTCGGGTTCGGCGCGGCTGCGGGCTGGTTATGCTTTCGATCGCACTTTGCCTTACATCACAGCAGGCGTGGCCGCTGCCAAGTATGAAGTGAGCGTGATGACCACCGGCCCCGGCGGTACAATACCGGTCCATGACGAAACCCATCTTGGCTGGACGGCTGGGGCTGGCGTTGAGCACGCCTTCACCGACAGGTGGATCGCGCGGGTCGAATATCGCTACTCCGACTTCGGCAAAAAGGACGTTTCGGTACCGCTTTTTGGTCCTGGAACGGTTGCGAACTTCGATCTCAAGACTCACGATGTCAGGGTCGGGCTCAGCTACAAGTTCTGACCTGGCGTCGCTGAACAAACCCCCGCGCTTTTTTTGCGCGGGGGAGGCAATAGTTTCGGGATAGCAAACGATGAAAACCATTCTTCTCGCCACGGCCTTCATCCTCACGCCTTTCGGTATGGCGTCCGCGGCGGACACCGGCGAGGTCTTGCCGGTTGCCGCCACCTACGGCTGGTCCGGCGTCTATGTCGGCGCGCAGGCCGGGTATGCCTGGGGGGACGCGAGGGTCGGGCAAACCTTTGCCCCGGACAGCTTCGACAATTACGGCTGGGGCTATAGTCCGTCCGGTGGTTTCGGCGGTCTTTATGCCGGCTACAACAAGCAGTTCGACGGCGGGCTGGTTCTTGGTATCGAGGGCGACTACAGCTTCGCCAGCGTGAAGGGCACGACGCTATACCGGGCGCTCGGCGTCGATGACCCTGCCTTTGGCGGCGAGCTTGAGCTGGAGTCGGTTGGCACCGTGCGCCTGAGAGCCGGCTATGCGATGGATCGCTGGCTTCCCTTTGTCACCGGCGGCCTGGCTGTGGCAAGCTATAAGCACACTACCACCGACATTCCGGGCGGTCCCTATGCCGACGCCAAAGACACCATCACCGGCTACACGCTGGGCGCCGGTGCGGAATACGCCGTCACCGACAATTGGGTGGTCCGCGGCGAGTACCGGTTCGCCGATTTCGGCCGCCACACGTCACGGCGGCACTTCATCTCCGATGGAGCCCCGCTCGGCCCCGACGAGATCGAGTTGACGACGCACGATGTCCGGATCGGTGTTGCCTACAAGTTCTGATCGGCATTCCCGGATCGAACAAAATCGCTGAAGCTGCCAAATCTCCCCCAGGTGGGGGAGAAAGCGCTCAGCCGCGTTCGCCGATGACCGCCATCACTCCCCCATGGACTTCGCCAAAATACAACCCATATTGAATCCATGGAGCTTTGAGCGTGACCTTCGCGCGGGTGGCCCTTCTTGCCGTGGCCTTCGTTGTCGCGGCTGTCTTTTCTCCCCTCTCTTCGGCCGGGAGCGAGAAGGTCGCGCTGAGCGTCGCGATCGACGGCGCCATCGGGCCGGCAAGCACAAGGCAGCTCGAGGAAGCGCTCGATATCGCCGCCAAGCGGGACGCCGAAGTCCTCATCCTTCAACTCGATACGCCCGGCGGGCTGGTCACCTCGATGCGCGAGATGATTGCCGATATCCTCGCTTCGCCGGTGCCTGTCATCGGCTATGTCGCGCCGGCCGGCGGCCATGCGGCGAGTGCCGGCACCTACATCCTCTACGCTACCCATGTCGCAGCGATGGCGCCGGGAACCAATCTGGGCGCCGCGACGCCGGTCGAGATAGGCGGGCTGCCGTCGCTTCCGGGCGGCGACAAGGACAACGGCCCGGCCAAGGACGAGAAGGACGCCACCGGGCGGCCGGCGGGCGACGCGATGATGGCCAAGGTGACCAACGACGCGGTTGCCTTGATCCGCTCGCTTGCCGAACTGCGCGGTCGCAATGGCGACTGGGGCGAGAAGGCCGTGCGCGAGGCGGCGAGCCTGTCGGCCAATGCGGCGCTGCAGGAACATGTCATCGACTTCGTCGCCCACGACACCACCGAGCTCCTGCAACTGGCCGATGGGCGCACGGTGGATGTGGCCGGCAGGAAAGTGGTTCTGGCGACGAAAGGGCTGCCGGTCGAGACGCTGGAGCCCGGCTGGTTCATCCGGCTTCTGGCCGTCATCACCGATCCGAACATCGCCATCATCCTGATGCTGGTCGGCGTCTATGCCATCATCTTCGAGTTCACCAGCCCCGGCGCGGTGGCGCCCGGCGTCATCGGCACGATTTGCCTCGTGCTTGGGCTCTATGCACTCAATCTCCTGCCGATCAATTATACCGGCCTCGCCCTGATGCTGCTCGGCGTCGGCTTCCTCGTCGTCGAGGCCTTCAACCCCACCGTGGTGCTTGGACTCGGCGGCGTGGCCGCCTTTCTGCTCGGCGCCGCCATGCTGCTCAAGACCCAAGGACCGGGCTTCGCCGTGTCATGGGCCGTCATCGGTCCCGCCGCAGCGCTGACGATGGGGCTCGCGCTCCTCACCGGCACGTATGTCTGGGCGGCGCGCAAGAACCTGCCGCGCGTTGGCGGCGAGGCGATGCGCGGATTGCCGGCCGAGATCCTCGACTGGCAGGGCGGCGAGGGCCATGTGCTGGCCCAGGGCGAGCGCTGGCGGGCGAAGGCCGACGAACCCATCGCACCTGGCGACAGCGTCGAGGTGACCGATATCAGAGACCTCGTGCTGACCGTGCGGCGCCGCGATGCGGCAAAGAATGGAGCAAGACAATGAGCATCGGTTACGTGGCCTATCTGTTGCTTGCGCTGGTCGTGGTCATGTTCCTGTCCGCGGCCATTCGCATCCTGAGGGAATATCAGCGCGGCGTGGTCTTCACGCTCGGCCGCTTCACCGGGGTCAAGGGTCCCGGTCTCATCATCCTCGTCCCCTTCGTCCAGCAGATGGTGAAGGTCGATCTGCGAGTGGTGGTGCAGGACGTGCCGCCGCAGGACGTCATTTCGCGCGACAACGTCTCGGTGAAGGTCAACGCGGTGCTCTATTTCCGCATCGTCGACGCCGAGCGGGCGATCATCCAGGTCGAGGACTTCATGGCCGCGACCAACCAACTGGCGCAGACCACGCTGCGCTCGGTGCTCGGCAAGCACGAGCTCGACGAGATGCTGGCCGAGCGCGACAAGCTCAACAGCGATATCCAGGAGATCCTCGACCAGCGCACCGACGCCTGGGGCATCAAGGTGTCCAATGTCGAGATCAAGCACGTCGACCTGAACGAAAGCATGATCCGCGCCATCGCCAAGCAGGCCGAAGCCGAGCGGCTGCGGCGCGCCAAGGTGATCAATGCCGATGGCGAGCAGCAGGCGGCGGCGAAACTGGTCGAGGCGGGCCGGATGCTGGCAGCCGAGCCGCAGGCCATGCAGCTGCGCTATTTCGAGGCGCTGCACGACATCGCCGGCGAGCGCTCGTCCACGGTGGTGTTCCCGCTGCCGGTGGATCTGCTCAGCCAGTTCATGAAGGGGCAGGGGAAGTAAGAAGGGAGGAGTGCGTACTCTCCCCTACGCGGACATCAGCGGCTTCACCGCCGCCAGGGCGGCTCCGGCGCGAAGCGCTTGCCGATCCAGTCGGCGAAGGCGCGGGTCTTGGCGGCTTGGCCCCTGGCTGAGGGCGTGACGACATAGACCGCGCCTTCGTCGGCCAGCGTCCAGTCCTCCAGGACCGGCACCAGCCGTCCGTCGGCGAGTTCGCGGCCGACCAGCCAGTCGGTGCTCATCATCAGGCCGACGCCTTGCACGGCGGCTTCGACCAGCACCTCGGCATCGTCGGTGACCAACGGCCCGGAAACCTCGACGCGCGCGCGCCGGCCCTCGCCGTCGGTCATCTCCCAGGCCGGAAAGGTCTGGAAGCCGCTGAAGCCCAGGCAGGAATGTTCGAGCAGCGCCTGCGGCGTCTCCGGCCTGCCCCTTTGGGCGAGATAGGAGGGGGCGGCGCAGAGCAGCCGGCGCCGCGTTGCCACCTTGCGTGCTACCAGGCGCGAATCCTCCAGCGCGCCGAGCCGCACGGCGACGTCGAAATTCTCGGCGACCAGATCGGTGAAGCGGTTGGAGAACTCGGCCTCGATGCGGACATCGGGAAATTCGGCAAGGAATTGAGGCAGCAGCGGCCCGATCCACATGCGTCCGAACGTGCCGGGCAGCGCCAGTCTGAGCAGGCCGCGCGGGCCGCCGCCGGCATGCGCCGACGCCGCGGCCTCGGCCTCGTCGACGGAGGCGAGGATGGCGCGCACGCGCACCAGGAATTCGGCACCCGCTTCGGTCAGCGACACGCTGCGCGTCGTGCGATGGAGCAGCCTGACGCCCAGCCGCTCCTCCAGCGATTGCAGGCGCCGCGACAGGATGGTCGCGTCGCGCCCGACACGCGCCGCCGCCCTGGTGAAGGAGCGCGCCTCGGCGATGGCCGCGAAGGCCGCCATTTCGGCAAGGGCCACTGGTTCGTGGGATTGCTGCATTATTCGCAGTACTCAAATGCAATTGGCAAGGATTATCCAGGAATAGCGCAGCAGATAGGTTCACTCAACCATCAATCGTCCCACCGGAGTGAAACCATGAAAGCCATCGAACTGAGCCAACCCAGGCTGGACGCCTTCCGCGCCGCCACCGTTGCCACCCCCGAACCGCAGCGCGGCGAGGTGCTGATCCGTCAGCGTGCGGCAAGCCTCAATTTCGTCGATGTCGCGGTGGCGAGCGGCAATTATCCCGGACCGAGCTTTCCGCTCATCCCCGTCGCCGACGGCGCTGGCGAGATCGTCGCGCTGGGCGAGGGCGTTACGAGATTCGCGGTCGGTGATCGCGTCGTCGCCCATGCCAAGCCGCGCTGGATCGGTGGCCGGCCGCGGCCTTACGAGATGACGCAGATGCGCGGCATCTCGCTGCCGGGGTCGTTGGCCGAATATGTCGCGCTGCCGGCCAATTCGATCGTGCCGGTCCCGGCGCATCTCTCCTTCGAGGCGGCGTCGACGTTGCCGATCGCCGGCACCACCGCCTGGAACGCCATCCGCGCCGCCGATGTCGGGCCGGGCTCGGTCGTCGTGCTGCTCGGCACCGGCGGCGTCTCGATCTTCACCCTGCAGCTTGCGAAGGCCGCCGGCGCCACCGTCATCATCACTTCGTCGTCGGACGAGAAGCTGGAGCGGGCGAAGGCACTGGGCGCCGATCATCTCATCAACTACCGCGCGACGCCCGACTGGGACGGCAAGGTGCTGGAGCTGACCGGCGGCCTCGGCGCCGACCTCGTCGTCGAGACCGGCGGCACCGCCACCTTCGCCCGCGCCATCAACGCCACCGCGCCCGGCGGCACGCTGTTCACCATCGGCTTCGTCACCGGCACCGAGGCCACGGTCAATCTGCTGCCGATCATCATCAAGGCGCTGAAGGTGGTCGGCAACAACACCGGATCGGTGTCCGACCTTCGCGACGCCGCCCGCGCGATCGGTGCCGCCAGGATCGAGCCGGTCGTCGACAAGGTGTTTTCACCTGATGAAGCGGCCGAAGCCTACGCCCACATGGCCGCCGGCGGCCTGCACTTCGGCAAGCTGGTGTTCGGGTTGGAGTGGTGATCAGCGAAGGCGGTGGAGTTGCCAATCTCCCCCTCAAGGGGGGAGATTACTCGCTTCACCCTCAGATCAACTTCTCCAAGGTAATCGGCAAGTCCCGCACCCTCTTCCCCGTGGCGTGAAACACCGCATTGGCAATGGCGGGCGCCACGCCGACGATGGCGAGCTCGCCGACACCCTTGCCGCCGAGCACCGAGGAATGCAGGTCGGGGATGCCGACCGAGATCACCTCGATGTCGGGAATGTCGGCATTGGTCGGCACCAGATAATCGGCGAGGTTGTTGTTGACGATGCGGCCGTGGCGGCGGTCGACGATGCCTTCTTCGAGCAGCGCCTGGCCGATGCCCATTATGATGCCGCCCTTCCACTGGCTTTCGGCGAGTTTCGGATTGTAGAGTCGGCCGGAATCCAGCGCCGACACGACGCGTGATACGCGCACCGTGCCGAAATCCTCGTCGACGTGCACTTCGATGAAATGGGCGCACCAGGAATGGCGGGAATAGTCGCCCTCGGTGTGCGGCAGCGCCATGGCGATGGTGGTGTAGTTCTTGTAGCGGTCCTCTGGCGTCGAATTGGCCGGCATGGTGTCGCCGGTGGCCTCGATGTGGTCGCGGCCGACGCTTTTGAGCAGTTCGGCGATCGAGACATCGGGGCCGTCGCCGCGCGGCGAGCCGATACGGCCATTGGCGACGACCAGCGTGTTGGCCTGCAGCGCATGGAAGGGCGAGCGCGGATCGCTGATCGCCAGCCCCACCAACTGGTCGAGCGCCGAGGTCGCCGCCTTGTAGACCGCACCCGTCATGACGCCGGCCAGCCGCGAGCCGCCGGTGACGCCGGCGCGGGGGAAGCGGGAGTCGCCGAGCTTCACCACCACGTCGTCAGCTCGCACGCCGACCGTTTCGGCGGCGGTCTGCGCCAGGATGGTGTAGGTGCCCTGGCCCATGTCGATCGAGGAGCTTTCGACCTCGACCGAGCCGTCGGCCAGGATGCGCACGATCGCCTCGCCATAGGCGCGCCGCACCGGATAGGTGCCGGCGGCGACGCCCCAGCCGATCAGCTGGTTGCCATCGCGCATCGAGCGCGGTTCTGGCGAGCGCTTCGACCAGCCGAAGCGCTCCGCGCCTGCGGCAAAAGCCTCGCGCAACTGTCTGGTCGACCAGGCTTTTTTGGCATACGGATCCTGCTCGGCATAGTTTCTCAGCCGGATCTCCAGCGGATCGATGCCGACCTCGTAGGCGAGTTCGTCGATGGCGCTTTCGATGCCGAAAGCCGAGGGGTTTTCGCCCGGCGCGCGCATGGCGCCCGGCACCACCGAATTGACCCGCACGACATTCTGCTTCGAGGAGAAATTCGGCGTCGCGTACATGATCGAGGTGACCGATCCGAGCGGCTCGACCCACATGCCGTCGATCGATGTCTCGTTGACGCCGCGATGCACGATCGACTGGATTTTTCCTTGCGCGTCGGCGCCGATCGTCACCGTCTGGCGCGTCGCCGCGCGGCCACCGTAACCGGTGAAGGTCTGCGGCCGCGTCATCACCAGCCGCACCGGCCGGCCGAGCATTTTGGCCGCACATGCTGCCACCGCACCATGGCTGAGCGCCAGCGCCTTGGAGCCGAAGCCACCGCCAATATAGGGCGAGACCAGCCGCACATTCTCGAACGGCACGCCGAACCATTCGGCATAGGTGCGCGCCATGCCGTCCAGCCACTGGCTCGGCTCCCACACAGTGAGTTGATCGCCCTCCCAGCGGGCGATCAGGCCATGCGGTTCCATCGGCGCCTGGTATTCGCGCGGCGTGTTGTAGGCGGCGCAGATCCGCACCGGGGCCGAGGCGAAAGCAGCTTGCGCATCGCCCCATTCCTTGGTCATGGCGTCGATCGGAATGCCGTCGCCGGCCTTGGCATCGCTGAGGTCGACGATCGAAGGGGCCTCATCATAGCTGAGCTTGACCAGCGCTGCCGCCGCGACTGCCTGCTCGAAGGTTTCCGCCACGATCGCCGCGACATGCTGGCCAGAAAAAGTGATGTCGCGCGCCAGCGGGCAATAGGGCTTGTCGGGCGGCGGCGTGCCGAACCAGTCCGAGGCGGTCCTGAGGCTGATGATGGTGTCCGGCGTCAGCACTTGCAGCACGCCGGGCGCTGCCTCGGCCGCCTTGGTGTCGATCGCGCGCACCTTGCCGGATGCAATCGTGCTTTCGACCAGCACGGCGTAAGCGAGCCCTTCGAGCTGCTGCTCGACGGCGTATTTCGCAGCGCCGGTGATCTTGGCCGGGCCGTCGACGCGCGACAGCCGGCCGCCGACAGCTTCCGCACCGTCGGATGCGTCACCATGTCTGATGTTGTGAACCGTCATGCCGTTTCTCCCATCTTGAGAATAGCCCGCGCCACGACGCGCGGCGCGAGCTCGATCTTGTAGTGGTTGGCGCCATGGTCGACGGCGCCCTCGACAGCGAGCAGGCTGGCGGCGCGGACGGCATCCGGCTCCAGCACCTTGCCCTTCAGCGCGTCTTCCACGGCCCGCGCACGCCAGGGCTTTGTCGCGACGCCGCCGAGCGCCACGCGCAAATCACGGATGGTGCGCCCATCGGCCTCGAATTCGATGCCGACGGCGGCACTTGCGGCGGCAAACTCATAGGATTGCCGGTCGCGGATCTTGAGGTAGGTCGAACGCCGGGCAGAGGCCAAGCTGGGAATCTCGATCGCGGTGATCATCTCGCCCGGTTCGATCGCGTGTTCCTTGTCCGGCGTAGCGCCGGGCAGCAGGAAAAAGTCGTCGACCGGGATCTGGCGCTGGCCCAGATGCACGATGGCATCGAAGGCGACCAGGGCCACCGCGAGGTCACCGGGATACATGGCGATGCAGGCGTCGCTGGTGCCGAGCACGGCATGTCCCCTCGTGACACCGCCGATGGCCGAACAGCCGCTGCCAGGTTCCCGTTTGTTGCAGGCCGGGAAATTCGAGGGATCGCGGAAATAGGGGCAGCGCGTGCGCTGCATCAGATTGCCGCCGATGGTCGCCATGTTGCGGATCTGCGCCGAGGCCGCCTGCCACAGGGCTTCGGAGACGGCGGGGAAGCGGCTCTTGATGTCGGCATGGTCGGCGACATGGCCCATCTTGGCGAGCGTGCCGATGGTGGCGCCGCGCTCGCTCACCTCGATGCTGTCCAACCCCTTGAGATGGGTGATGTCGACCAGCGTCTCGGGCTCGGCGACGCCGCATTTGGCGAGATCGATCAGCGTGGTGCCGCCGGCGAGCAGCATGGCGCCGGGCAGGGCGGCCGCCTGTCGTGCGGCATCGATCGAGCCGGCGCGCAGATAGGAAAAATCCCTCATGACTGGACCTCCAGGGCTGCCTGGCGGACAGCGGCGACGATGTGCGGATAGGCGCCGCAGCGGCAGAGATTGCCGGCCATGTATTCGCGGATTTCCTCGTCCGAGCCGGCATGGCCTTCGCGGATACAAGCGACCGCCGACATGATCTGGCCGGGCGTGCAATAGCCGCACTGGAAGGCGTCCTGTTCGAGGAAGGCAGCCTGCACGGGATGCATTTCGCCCTCCCGTGCAAGCCCCTCTATGGTGGTGACGGTGCGGCCCTCGACTTGTGCGGCCAGCGTCAGGCAGGCCAGCACGCGCTCGCCGTCGACATGCACCGTGCAGGCGCCGCACTGGCCGTGGTCGCAGCCCTTCTTGGTGCCGGTCAGGCCGAGGCGGTCGCGCAAGGCATCGAGCAGCGTGACGCGCGGCTCAAGTTGCAGTTCGTGATGGTCGCCGTTGATATCGAGATGGACGGGGACTGTTGTTCTAGTCATGGGCGTCTGGCTCCAGTTGCTTGACGCGAAGTCGGTTGATCTCATGTTGGGCAGGCGGTGGACCTAGTGCCAACTGTCCGGCCCTTCGCTGTCGCTGCCTGCCCTTCGGGCGTTCAGCCCCTTAAAAAGGTCCACTGGACCTTTTGATCCGCCCGAAGGCGGACCGGGCCTTCACCGTTCGTTGTGCGGGAAGCCAAGCAGTTGGCTTCCCGCCCACGTCGCGACCACTCGTCACCCCAGCAGGTCCTCGATGCGGATGGGAAAGCGCCGGGGCCGCACGCCGGTTGCATGCCAGACCGCATTGGCGACAGCGCCGGCCGTGCCGGTAATGCCGATTTCGCCAACGCCCTTGATGCCGAGCGCGTTGACGTAGGGGTCGTCCTCGTGGACCAGCAGCGCCTCGACCGACGGCACGTCGGCATTCACCGGAACATGATATTCGGCGAGGTTGGCATTCTGGATCCGGCCCGAGCGCCGGTCGGTGATGGCTTCCTCATGCAGCGCGAAGGAAATGCCCCAGATCATGCCGCCATAATACTGGCTGCGCACCAGCCGCGGATTGATAACCCGTCCGGCGGCGAACGCGCCGACCAGCCTTGTGACACGGATCTGGCCGAAATCGGGGTCAACCTTCACCTCGGCGAACACGGCGCCGTGCGCGTGCTTGGCATAGGTTTCCTGGGACGCCGGGTCTGGCGCGCCCTTGCCGTGGCCTTCGATCTCGGTGAGGCCCGCGCGTGTGAGTATCTCGGCATAGCTTTCACCGCGGCTTTCATCGTCGCGCCGGTAAAGGCGGCCGCCGCGCGCCAGCACGCCTTCATTGCCGGCGCCGAACAGCGGCGAGGCCTCGTTGCCGGTGGCGAGATCGGCGAGCCTGGCGATGACGGCGGCGCCCGCATTGTGGATCGCCATGCCGGCCGTCGCCGTGTGGCCGGAGCCGCCGGCAATGCCTGCATTGGGCAGGTCGGAACTGCCGGCCCTGAACTCGACCCGGTCGATGTCCAGTCCCAGCCCGTCGGCGGCGATCTGGGCAAACGCTGTCCAGGCGCCTTGTCCCATATCCTGCGCGCCGGTCTCCATCAGGCCGCTGCCATCGGCCCTCAGCACCGCATGCGCCTCGGCCTGGAACATGATGGCCGGAAACGTCGCCGTGCCCATGCCCCAGCCGGTCAGGAAACCGTCCGCGTCGCGCATCAGCCGCGGCTGAAGCGGGCGGCTCGCCCAGCCGAACGTCTCAGCCGCTTGTCTGTAGCATTCGCGCAGCGCCTTGGAGGAAAACGGCTTGCCGGTCATCGGCTCGACCTCGGCATAGTTCCGCAGCCGAAATTCCAGCGGGTCCATGCCGCAGGCGTGAGCCGCCTCATCGATAGCGCTCTCCAGCGCGATCGAGCCGGTGGCTTCGCCGGGCGCCCGCATGAACAGCGGCGTACCAGTGTCGAGCCGCACGGCATCGTGCGAGGTGGCGATGGCCGGGCTGGCATAGAGCGTGTGCGAGGCGTCCGCGGCCGGTTCGAAGAAATCGTCGAACGTGCTCGATGCGGTCCTGGCGTGATGGTCGATCGCCGTCAGCCGCCCTTCGCCATCCATGCCCATGCGCAGCGTCTGGCGCGTCGGCGCGCGATGGCCGACCGGGCCGTACATCTGCTCGCGCCGCAGCACCAGCTTGACCGGACGGCCAACAAGACGCGCCGCCAGGATGCCCAGCACCTGCGGACCGGAGATCATGCCTTTCGAACCGAAGCCGCCGCCAAGGAACGGGCTGCGGATGTGGATGTTTTCCGGCGCGATGCCGAACAGGCCGGCGATGCGGCCCTGCGCCATGGCAAGGCCCTGGCTCGGCGTGTCGATCGACAGCCTGTCGCCATCCCAGGCGACGACGATCGCATGCGGCTCCATGGCGTTGTGGTACTGGGCCGGGGTCTCGTAGGTGGCTTCGATCCGCGTCTTTGCCGATTTGAGGCCTACCTCGACATCGCCCTTGTGGTGCACGGCCGGACTGCCGATGCCGACACCACGCGGCACGAAGCTTTCGGCGCCGTCGAGGCCAACGCGCGCCGGCAGGGATTCATAGCGCGGCGACAGCAGGGCTGCCCCTTCGGTCGCGGCCTCCAGCGTCTCGGCGATCACCACGGCGATGCTTTGGTTGGGGTAGCGGACCTGATCGTTCTGTAGCAAGTCGAGCCGGAACATGAAGGGATGGTCCTTGGCGTCCGGATCGGCGGCGAGCGCCGGCCGGTTCTTGGGCGTCATCACCTCGACCACGCCGTGGTGCGCCTTGGCCGCCTCGACATCCAGCGCGGCAACGCGGCCGCGCGCGATGCTAGAGACAGCGAGCACGGCGTAGAGCATGCCGGGCGGATGGTTGTCGGCGGCATAGCGCGCGGCACCGGTGACTTTCAGAAAGCCGTCGCGGCGGGTCAGCGGCTGGCCGATGCTGGAGCCCTGCCGGGCATGGGCGGGTTGCTGGTTGAGGCTCAGTTCAAGCGTCATGGCGCACTCCGGGAATGTTTGAGAACGGGGAGGCAGGAAGGGCTGGCAGACGCTCGGGCGTTCCCGAAAGGGCGGACATCAGCACCCTGACCACGATGCGGCGGGCAAGCTCGATCTTGAAGGCATTGTCGCCGGAGGGGCTCGCGTCGGCCAAGGCGGCGTCGGCCGCGCTGGCGAAGCTCGCCTCGTTGGCATCCGCACCAAGCAGGACGGCTTCCGCCGAGCGCGCCCGCCACGGCTTGGCCGCGACGCCGCCCAGCGCCAGCCTTGCGGCGCGGATCTTGCCGCCGTCGACGACGAGCGCAGCCGCGGCCGAGACCACGGCAAAGGCATAGGAGGTGCGTTCGCGCACCTTCAGGTAACGGGCATTGGCGGAGAAGGAGGCAGCCTCCGCCGGCAGGCGCACCGCCACGATCAGGTCGCCGGGTTCCAGCGCATTCTCCCGCTGCGGCGTTTCGCCGGGAAGCCGGTGGAATTCCTCCAGCGTCACATGGCGCCGGCCCTTCTTGCCTTCGATTTCGACCACGGCGTCGAGCGCCACCAGCGGCACACAGAAATCCGACGGATGGGTGGCGATGCAGGCGTCGCTCCAGCCGAGCACGGCGTGCAGGCGGTTCTCGCCGCCCAGCGCATCGCAGCCGGCGCCGGGCTCGCGCCTGTTGCAGGCGCTGGCGGTGTCGTAGAAATAGCTGCAGCGCGTGCGCTGCAAGAGATTGCCGCCGACGGTGGCGGCGTTGCGAAGCTGCGCCGAAGCGCCCGACAGCAGCGCCTCGGCCACCGCAGGATAGGTGCTGGCGAACGCCGAGTCATGGGCGAGGTCGGCATTGCGGACCAGCGCGCCGATGCGCAGGCCGCCATAGTCCAGTCGCTCGATGCGGTTGAGCTCCGGCAGCCGCGAGATATCGACGATGCGCTCGGGACTGGTGATGCCGCCTTTCATCAGGTCGAGCAGATTGGTGCCGCCGGCGAGATAGGCCGAACCCGGCTCGGCCGCCGCGGCTATGGCGTCGGGGATGGTGGCGGGCCTGATGTAATCGAAGTCTCTCATGCCGCGGTCCTCCGGTCGGCTTTGGCAAGCTGTTGCTGGGCTTCCAGGACGGCCTCGACGATGCCGCCATAGGCCGCGCAGCGGCATATGTTGCCGCTTAGCCCCTCACGGATGCGTTCGGGATCGTCGCCGGCCTGTCCCTCGGCGATCAGGCCGAGTGTGCTCATGATCTGGCCGGGCGTGCAGAACCCGCACTGGAAGCCGTCATGGGCGATGAAGGCGGCCTGCACCGGATGCAGCTCCTCGCCGTGGGCGACGCCCTCAATGGTCAAGACATTGGCGCCGTCATGGCTGACCGCCAGCGCCAGGCAGGAGTTGATGCGCTTGCCTTCGACCAGCACCGTGCAGGCGCCGCACTGGCCGCGATCGCAGCCTTTCTTGGTGCCGGTAAGATCAAGCCGCTCGCGCAGCAGGTCGAGCAGGGTTACGCGTGGATCGACCTCCAGTTCGTGTCGGTGTCCGTTGATGGTGAGCGTGATGGGAAGGCTGGTCATGGGCGTCTGGCTCCAGTTGCTTGACGCGGATGGGAAGGACTTGGTGTCGGGGAGAAGGAGGGCAAGGCGGCGGAGAGCGAAATCTCCCCCCTCGAGGGGGGAGATGGCCGGCAGGCCAGAGGGGGCCGGTCCGACCGGGCTCGGCCTTCTGCGGCGGACTGAGGTTGGCGCTTTACGCGCGGGGACCCCCTCTGTCGCCTCCGGCGACATCTCCCCCTCGAGGGGGAAGATTACACGCTCGGCTGTTTGCAGACGTGACATACCGGTTCCCCTTCTTATATGATAAAGGTACTCCACTAAAGCGGAGGCGCCTCCGTTTATTACGTGGGGGTTGACCCGGCCGGGTTCAAGCCCCCTGACACGATGTGGAGAAAAAATTGGCCACCGAGCCGTCCGCCATTGCTGAACAGAAAGCTGACGCCGCAGAGACAAAACCCCTGCGCGCCGATGCGCAGCGCAACCGCGATCGGCTGGTCGAGGTGGCCGCCGCCATGTTTGCCGAGCGCGGCATCGATGCTTCGCTGGAGGAGATCGCGCGCCGCGCCGGCGTCGGCATCGGCACGCTCTACAGGCATTTCCCGACGCGCGAGCATCTGGTCGAGGTGGTCTATCGCCGTGAGGCGGAGGGACTGTGCGCGGCCGCCGGCGAGCTCGCCGGAAAACATCCGTCCGATGTCGCGCTGGAACAGTGGATGCAGCGCTTCGTCGACTACATCGCCACCAAGCGCGGCCTGGCGACCAGCCTGCGCATCCTGCTCACCACAAATTCGACGCTGTTTTCCGACACGTCGGGCCGGGTGTCGCAAGCCTTGCGGCAACTGGTCGAGGCGGCGGTGGCCGACGGCACTATCCGCGGCGACGTCGATGCTTCGGACGTGCTGCACGCGCTGTCCGGCATCTACTCGGCGCCCGACACCCCCGAATGGCGCGACCGCTCGCGCCGGCTGGTCAAGCTCTTGATGGACGGGTTGCGTTTTGGGGCTGTAAAGGCACGGTGAGGGCGACCAGATTCCGGCCGTGCAACAACCTGACCTGTCCATGATTTGAGGGGCATCCGATGTATGTAGGCCGTTCCGATCTCGCAAATCTGCCGCGACATCGAGATCGAGCTGCGCGGCGGGCTTGGCGAGGCTGACCTGCCCAAGCCGTTGCTGCCGGTCAACGATATCGCGACCTAGGCAGGATCGTAACGAAGGTGCAGGTCCGATCTCAGCGGCCAGCCGGCTGGAACAACTCGACGAGATTTCCGGAAGGGTCCACCAACAGGATTTGCGATCCGCCGGGGCCGGTCACGATATCGTTGCGGAACGACACTCCGGCGGCGCGCAGGCGAGACACCTCGGCCGATATGTCGTCGACGAGAAGGTGAATGCGATTCCAGCCACCAGGCCGCGGTTGTTCGCCGTCGGGCATCGGTCATCCGGCGGAGCTGGTCGGCCCGCTGAGCAAGAGCCGCAACGATCCGCGCTTGACGTCCGCGAAGGCGGGCACATGCTTGGAGAGAAGCGAAAAGCCGAGATGTTTGCCATACCATTCGATGGCCGCTTCGACATCGTCGACCATGTAGCGCACATTGACCGTGGGTTCCGACATTCCTGCCTCCCGATGTTGGAGCCGCCGGGCCGGGGGTGTACGCTCGGCGGTTTCCATGGCTGTTACGTTTGTCAGCAAGCCTAATTAGAGTGGCTCGACGCTCCCACCAGGTGAACCGCGCTGGCGACGCGCATGAAAAATCTGGCGTGCATGTCACATCAGCGGATCCTGGCTCGTCATGATATCGGCACCAACAGAAGGAAGCCAATCATGACTGCAAAACTTGATCTCTTCACCGCCGCCCCTTCACTGATGAAGGAATGGCAGCGCGCATCCTTTGCCATTTCCGCCAGCCTTGAGCCGAGCCTGGCCGAGCTTGTGAAGATACGGGCGTCCCAGATCAACGGCTGCGCCAACTGCCTCAACATGCATACGGTGTTTGCGCGCGAGGACGGCGAAACCGAGCAGCGCCTCTACCTCCTGGCAGCCTGGCGCGAGGCGCCTTGTTACACCGATCGTGAACGCGCCGCGCTCGGCTGGACCGAAGCGCTGACGCGGATCAGCGAAGGACATACGCACGAAAGCGCCTATGATGCCCTGAAGGCCGAGTTCACGCCGGAGGAACAGGTGAAGCTCACCTTGATGATCAATGTCATCAACGGTTACAACCGCCTTGCGGTCGGTTTCGGCGGCTGGGCCGATCCGGCGGCAATCCGGTCCGCGGCCAAGGCGGCCGCTGCCTGATGACGGACGCGGGCCCCGAGGGTACAGCGCCGGATTTCGGTGTGCTCGGACCAAAGCTCAGGCGCGTCGCCTACCGCATGCTCGGCTCCGTGGCGGATGCCGAGGATATCGTGCACGAGGCCTTCATCCGCTGGATGAGGGCCGACCGCAGCGATGTACGCGAGCCCGAAGCGTTCCTGCGCCGCACGGTCACGCGGCTCTGTCTCGACCAGCTCAAATCCGCGCGCCGCCGGCGCGAAAGCTATATCGGCCCCTGGCTTCCCGATCCGCTTGTGGAAGAGGACGACGAGGAAGACGTCACCTTGCCGCTGATGCTGGTGCTGGAGCGTCTTTCCCCGCTCGAGCGGGCAGCGTTCCTGCTGCACGATGTGTTCGGGCTGGGATACGAGGAGGTCGCCGCCGCCATCCAACGCGAACCCGCCACTTGCCGCCAGCTCGCTGCCCGCGCGCGCGCCCATGTCCGGGAGGCGCGACCGCGTTGGCCTGGCGCTGGCCGAGGCGTTTTTCGCCGCCTCGCGCAACGGCGACATGAAGGCGCTGGGGGCGATGTTGACGGCCGATGTCAGCGCCCATGCCGATGGCGGCGGCAAGCGTCCGGCCGCCACGGATGTGGTCCTGGGGTTCGATGCCGTCATGCAGCAATATGAGCGTGTGGTTGCCTGGCTCCAGGAGAACCGCTCGACACTTGTTCGGATTGGTTTCGTCAACGGATTGCCCGGCTTCGTCACGCTGGAAGCCGATGGCGAACTGCAGACGACCGCGCTCGACATCGAGGACGGAAAGATCGCGGCCATCTACGTGATGCGCAATCCCGACAAGCTCAGGCACCTGCATTGAAACCTGTCGCCCAAAAAGCGGGCGGCTATCCCTTCGCTTCGACCAGGATCACCAGCGACTCCGGCACCACGCCGTCGTGGGCCATGGCGTCGGCGGCCGCCTTGCTCTGCATCAGCGCGGCCATCTTATCCATGTCCGGAACGTCCATCATCACGGCCACACGTTTCGGGTTCTGCGGATCGACGAAAGTGCGGATGTTGGTGATCCCAAGCGTGCCGAAAAGCTCCTTGCGCTTGGGTGAATTGAGCCAGTGCTTGCTGTCTTTCGTGATGTTGTGGTGGCCGATAATGGTTGGCATGGCATCCTCCCTGGTTCTACGCAATTCCCAAGGGAAAGCGCTTATGCGCTTTTCCAGGGAAAACCGTTTCACGCTTTTCCCGGAATTGCTGAGGTGACGCCGGCGGTCCATATCGCCCGCCTGATGCTGCGATCCACCTGTGCCCGGCAGTGAGCGCCGTTTCTCCCGGCCTGTCAATTAGCTGTTGCTGATGGATGGTGGGCGTTTTGTGGGCCTGCTGGCGCCTCGGGGAACGCTCAAACATCGAGGCAGACCTTGCCGAAATGCTTCTGGGATTCGTAGTGCGCGAAGGCGGTGGCGATGTCCTGCAGCGGGAAATGGCGGTCGACCACTGGCTTCAGGCGGTTGATCTCTATCGCCCGGATCATGTCCTCCTGGTCGGCCCGGCTGCCGATGGAAATGCCGCTGATCCGGATCTGGTTTGAAAACAGGGCCGGGATCGACACTTCCGCCGCAAAGCCGGTCAGCACGCCGATCAGGGCGATGTGACCGCCCGTCCGGCAGGCAGCTATCGACTGCGCCAGCGTGGCGGGGCCGCCGACCTCGATCACGTGATCGACGCCGCGTCCGTCGGTCAAATCCTTGGCCTTGCGGCCCCAGTCCGGCACGGCATTGTAGTTGATGACGGTGTCGGCGCCGAGCCGCCTGAGCCTCTCCAGCTTCTGCTCGTCGGATGACGTGGCGATGATCCGGGCCCCGGCTGCCTTGGCGAATTGCAGTGCAAACAGCGATACGCTGCCCGTACCGAGGACCAGCACGGTGTCACCGGGCTTCACCTTGCCGCACACAACCAGGCCCCGCCAGGCGGTCACACCGGTGCAGGTGAGGGTTGCCGCCTCGACATGCGTATAGCCTGCCGGTGCCCTGGTGAAAGCGTGCGCCGGCATGCAGACATACTCGCTGGCGAAGCCGTCAAAACTTTCCCCCGGAATGTCGCGCCGGGTCGAGGGCGTCATGTCGCCGTCCAGCCACCAAGGATAGAAAACGCTGACGACGCTGTCTCCGGGCTTGAACGCATTGACATCGCCGCCGATGGCAATCACCTCGCCGGCGCCATCGGATAGCGGAACGCGGCCGTCAACGAACGGTGTCTTGCCCTGCACCGCGAAATCGTCACGCAGGTTCAAGGCGCAGGCCCGGACCCTGACCAGCACATCACCCGGTCCTGGCCGAGGTGGATCTTCCTCGACCAGGTCGAGATTGCCCAGGCCGCCCGGCGCTCTCAGCCTGACCAGTCTCATTGTCTTTCTCCGACGTGTGAGGTGTCTAAAATTGGGATGGCGGGCTGGACTTATCGCCGGGCTTGCCGGCCGGAGATCACCCTCAGCCAGGGCGCCAGATGGAAGGCACTCATCAGAAGATACATCGCCGCCATTCCGGTGAGTGGCGAGGAGCCCATGCACAGCATGGCCGCGTCGCCGCCCTGAATGCAGGAGAGCAGCGCCATCATTGCGAAGGTAGGGGCCGCGGCGAGGCATAGCCAGTCGGCGATACTGAGGGGGAACGCATTGGTGTTTTCGGAGATCGCTCCGCTGGTGGCTGTATGGATATCGAGCATGGTCCTTATCCTTTGATTGTCATGCCGGTGCGAGGCCAGAACTTGGGTTCCTCGCCCCCACGGAGTGGGGGAGAGGTGGCTCGGCGAAGCCGAGACGGAGAGGGGGAATGGCGCAGACATAGTCAGACGAAGCGTTGTTAGGCCGGCACCCTACGAAGTCCCCCGCTTCGCGGCCACCTCTCCCCCGCCTTTGGCGGGGGCGAGGAACCCAAGCTGGATAACTGGCGTCACTCTCGCCAATCCTTACTCGCCCTTGTCCCTGAACGCCGCTTCGCCGGCAGCCGACACTTCGGCCCATTTCTTGTCGTGCCCCGCATCGTAATTGTCGTGCCAGTTCCACCACGAGTAGAGCGGGGTCTGCGGATAGCCTTCGGGCGAATCCTCCCAGATCTCCTGGCGGCCGAGCGGCGTCGCGTCGAGATAGCTCCAGACGGTGCCCATCGCTTCGTCGCCGCGGCTGTTGATGAAATAGGTGCGGAAGATGCGGTCGCCATCGCGGATGAAGACATTGTGGCCGTGCCATTCGTCGACGCCGAAGTCTTTGTCGAAACTGTCGGTGATGGTGTACCAGGGCATCTCCCAGCCCATCTTCTGCTTCAGCCGCGCAATGTCGGCCTGCGGGGCGCGCGAGGCGTAGGCAAGCGTGGTGTTGCGGGCGTTGAGATGGGCGAGGTGGCCGACCTGATCGGCGCCGAGCGAACAGCCGCGGCAGGCATGCTCGGGCCAGCCGAACACGCCGGGCTCGAAGAAGGCGCGGTAGACGATCAGCTGGCGGCGGCCTTCGAACAGATCGAGCAGGCTCGCCTTGCCGTTCGGCCCGTCGAACACATAGGCCTTGTCGACTTCCATCCACGGCATGCGCCGGCGCTCGGCGGCCAATGCGTCCTTGGCGCGCAGCGTTGCCTTCTCCTTCACCAGCATCTGTTCGCGGGCGGCTTCCCAGTCCTGCCTTGAAACGATCGGCGGGGTCTTCATTGCGGTGTGCTTGGTCATTGGTCGTCTCCTTGTCAGTTTGCCGCCGCACTGTCGCGACGTGTTGCTGCTTGCTGGCCGTGAGGTAGGGTAGGGCGGTCAGGCGCGGCGGTGGGAGTTACAGATGTGACGGGATTTGAATCGTGCGGCCCGCCGCAGCAGGGATGACGAATTCGTCCGGCGTGCCTGGCCGTGTCGATTGTCGCGTCGAGAGGCAGATCGGCTGAACTGGGCATCTTCTTCTCCGTTGGCGTGCCGTCGGTTGTCGGCACGGCTTGCTGGTTGACGGTGCTGGCTTAAGTTAGGGCGGTGAGGCGCGGGGGTGGGAGTTACAAGTGTGACGGGATTTGAATGGACTCGCTGATCACCGCGGCGGCACTGGCGCTGGCCGGGGGCGATCCGCTTGGCGCGCTGGATCGCGTCGCCTTGCGCGAAGATCCGCCGGCGCTGGCGCTGCGCGGCATTGCGATGGCGCAACTCGGCGATCTCGATCGCGCCAAGGCGCTGCTGCGGCGGGCCGCGCGTGGCTTCGGCCCGAAAGAAGCGGTGGCGCGCGCCAGATGCGTCGTCGCCGAGGCCGAGATCGCGCTGGTCTCGCGCGACCTCGGCTGGCCGGCCAAGGCGCTCGATGCGGCGCGCGCAACTCTGGAAAAGCACGGCGACCGGTTGAACGCCGCGCATGCCGGCCACCTCAAAGTGCGGCGTCTGCTTTTGATCGGCCGTCTCGACGAGGCTGAAGACGTGCTGGCCGGGCTCGACCCGGCACCGCTTCCGCCGGCCTCGCGCGCCGCGCACGAGCTCGCCGTCGCCGGCATCGCGATGCGGCGCCTGAAGACGAAGCCAGCGCGCAGGGCGTTGGAGTGGGCACGCCACGCCGCCCGCCGGGCCGGCATTCCGGGCTTGGTCGCGGAGGTCGACAGCGCGTTCCTGGCGCTGGACACGCCAGCCGCGCGGCTGATCACGGGTGGCGAGCAGCGCCCCGTGCTGCTCGAGGAGGTCGAGGCGTTGCAGGCGTCGCCGGCACTGCTGGTCGATAGCTTTCGCTATGTCGTGCGCAGGCAGGAGATCATGGTCTCGCTGGCAACGCGCCCGGTGCTGTTTGCGCTGGCACGCACGCTCGCCGAAGCATGGCCAGGCGATGTGTCGAGGGCAAGATTGATCGCTGAAGCCTTCGGCGGCAGGCACGCCGATGAATCGCATCGGGCACGGCTGCGGGTCGAGATCGGCCGGCTGCGCGCCGAATTGCGCGGGCTGGCCGACATCGGCGCGACCAGCCAAGGCTTCGCGCTGGCGCCGCGCCAGGCGCGCGAGGTGCTGGTGCTGGCGCGGCCGATCGAGGAGCGCCACGCGGCGGTGCTGGCCTTCCTTGCCGATGGTGAATCGTGGGCGTCCTCGGCGCTGGCGCTGGCGCTTGGCATCGGCCAGCGCAGCGTGCAGCGGGCGCTGGAGCAGCTTGGCGAGGCCGGCAAGGTGCAGTTTTTCGGTCACGGCCGGGCGCGCCGCTGGATGACGCCGCCGGTGGCGGGATTCACGACCACCTTGTTACTCCCGGCGCCATTGCCGAGTGGTTAGTAAGGGACATCGGACCATCTCAGTGAGGATAGAGACATGAAACAGTCAGCCGCCGAAATCCTGCGCGAATACGGACCCTTTGCCGATGTGGAGAGGGTGCATGGGGTGAGCTTTGACGGCAACAATGTCTGGTTTGCCTCGGGCGAGAAGCTGAACGCCTTCGATCCGGAGAGCGGGCAGGCGCTGCGATCGATCGATGTCGCGGCACATGCCGGCACCGCCTGGGACGGCCAGCATTTCTTCCAGCTTGCCAATGACCTGATACAGAAGATCGACCCTGATACCGGCCAAGTGCTGGCGACCATTCCGGCGCCCGGCGGCGGCAGTGACTCCGGGCTCACCTGGGCCGAAGGGACGCTCTGGGTGGGGCAATACCGCGAGCGCAAGATCCACCAGATCGACCCGGAGACCGGGGCAATCCTGCGCACCATCGAATCCAACCGTTTCGTCACCGGGGTGACATGGGTCGACGGCGAGCTGTGGCACGCCACCTGGGAAGGCGACCAGAGCGACCTGCGCCGCGTCGACCCGCAGTCGGGCAAGGTTCTCGAGAAGCTCGACATGCCGGCCGGCATCGGCGTGTCGGGGCTTGAATCCGATGGCGGCGACCGCCTCTACTGCGGCAGCACATCCGCCGGGGTGGTGCGGGCGGTGCGCCGGCCGCGGTGAGGCTGACGCCGAGGTCACACTTGCAGGCGAACTTCGACAATTTGTCGCTGTCGGCTGGCCGTCGCCCCCTGTCGAACCTAGATAGGCTGTGCACCGGGCGGACCGCCTGGACCCGCTTTGCAAAGGACCCCGACATGCCTGAACAGTCCACCATGCCTGCACAGATTGCGTTGAACGACGGCTCCGCCATTCCCCAGCTCGGCCTTGGCGTGTGGCAGGTCGATCAGGATATCACCGCTGAAGTGGTGGGTTGGGGCATCGAGGCCGGCTATCGCCTGATCGATACCGCCGAAGGCTACCAGAACGAGGAGGGGGTCGGAGAGGCGATCCGTGGCTCCGGCGTGCCGCGCGGCGAGCTGTTCATCACCTCGAAACTGCGCAACGGCGCGCACCAGCGCGATGCGGCCTTGCGCGCCTTCGACGAGACGATGGGCAAGCTCGGCATCGAGCAGCTCGACCTGTTCCTGATCCACTGGCCGGTGCCCAGCCAGGACAAATATGTCGAGGCCTGGAAGACGCTGGTCGAGCTCAGGCAGGCCGGCCGCATCAAGTCGATCGGCGTTTCAAATTTCAACCAGGACCATCTGGAGCGGATCATCGCTGAGACCGGCGTGGCGCCCGTCGTCAACCAGATCGAGCTGCATCCCCAGTTCCAGCAGCGCGGCCTCAGGGATTTTCATGCCAGGCATGACATCCGCATCGAAAGCTGGAGCCCGCTGGGCAGCGGCCGGCTGCTCGGCGATCCAACCCTCGCGGGCATCGCCAAGAAGCATGGCAAGTCTGTCGCCCAGGCGATCATCCGCTGGCATCTCCAGGAGGGGCTGATCGTCATTCCAAAATCGATCCGCAGGGATCGCATCGCCGCCAATTTCGATGTCTTCGATTTCGAGCTCGATGCCCAGGACCTGCAGACGATCCGCGGCATGGATTCAGCCACCGGCCGCACCGGACCGAACCCCGCCACCGCCGCGTTCTTGTTCTGAGGGGCAAGTTTGAAGGAGCCGGCGGTGGAACTGCCAATCTCCCCCCAAGTGGGGGA
>NZ_SMYZ01000049.1 GCF_004919685.1 Mesorhizobium norvegicum
ATGCATCGCGCCGCGAAGCTTGCGATACTGCGGCATCAAGTGGTCCACCACATCGAGCGCACGGATGCCTCGGCAGAGAAGGTCGAGCAAGCGCTGGCCAGGTTTGCTGAAGCAAATCGGCTCGTAGTTGAAAGCCGGGCGCGTCAGGATGCGAGAGACCACTCCCGCAACAGCGTTCGCCACGTCGCCGTGCCCGCAGCCCAAAATTACGGAACGAACCGGTCCGCCATGAGTTAGAAACCCATGGATATCATGGAACCCCACGGCCACGGGATGGCGGCCGATATTTTGACGTCGGAACTCGCCAATGCCAGGGAGCGAATCAACCGCACCGAGCTCGCGCTCGAACGCACACAAGAAATCCTGGCCGAGAATATCGCGTTGCGCGGCCGGATACGAACCGCGGTCGAGGCCGCAGGCGGCTTGGTGAAGATCGATCCCCCCAGCAATCGCGCGGGTTGAACTAGGCCGGCGTCTCAATCGTCGCGCCCTTCCGGGAAGCGCCTCCAGTATTCCCTTTCGAAAGCACTCGCCACCAGGTCAAGCGTGCCAGAGCGAGGCTCGGCATGAACGGCCGCATGCTCGGCCAGGAAGGTGTGCTCGTCGAGCCGCTCGATTGCCTCGGATGCGCATGCGAGCGCCTGGTCGAGCCAGGTGACGACGGGGCGATAGGTGCGCGTCATGCAGCTACAAGCCTTTCGACGTCGGACCAATTGAGTTCGCCGCGAAGCATCCTGTCGACGCACTGGTCGAAGACCTCGCCGCCGGGAAAGGCACCTTGGGCAGATAACCATTGCCCGGCATCGAGCTTGGTCTTCACGACAGGAATAGCTTCTCGCGCGCTACGCTAGAGCGTTGACGTCCTCAGCCCCGGCCGGCCATTGAAAAGCCCGCCACCGTGAGGCAGCGGGCTAAATGCGACAGCGTGTCGTATTTCAGTAGCGGTAGTCGTGCCTATGGTAGTGATGCCTGTAGTGGTAGTGGTGCCTGTGGTGGTGATGCCTGTGGTGATAATAGTACCTGTGATAATACACAGGGCGGTAATACCCACCGCCGTAATAGGGGTCGGCATAATACCCACCACCGTAGTACCCGCTGCCATAGTACTCCCGAAACTATATCGACCGGATGATCAAGGAGGAGCGGTTTCCAAAGCCGGTCTACTTGTCGCCGCGACGTCGCGCATTCGTTGAATCGGAACTGGATGCGTGGATCAAAACCCGCGTCGACCAGCGCGACGGGCTGGCCGCATGACAACCCCCGACCTCAACCCGCCCGAGCACTGGCATTCCGCCGCGATCGACCAGGCCGCCGAATGGCTTGCCACAACACCACCACGGCAGCGGCCGGCGCCGCTCGTGCCGGCGATGCGGGAAATGTTCAACCTATCGCCCGTCGAGGTCTGTGAGGCGATCCGGGAAAGCCATTTGATCAGGGCGAGGGCTTGCTGATGAGCTTGCCATGGATGCCTGTTTTCCCAGGTGACGAGTTGGCGGAAACGTCACATCTGTCGACCGAAGAATACGGCGCCTATGCGCTGTTGAAGATGGCGCTGTGGCAGCACGGGGCGATTGCCGACGATGACGAGCGCCTTTCCAGGATCACCCGGCTCTCGCTTGAGAAATGGCTTGCTGTTCGAGCAATGATTGAGCCGCTGTTCGGTGCGAAATGGACCCATGCGAAGCTTGAACATCACCGCGCTTTGGCTGCAGGCCAGCGCGAAAGGAAGTCCGCAGCCGGCAAGAAAGGCGCTCTCGGCCGCTGGGGTGTCGATGGCAAGGCCAATGGCAACCGCAATGGCACAGCCAATGGCGTTGCCATAGCCAACAATGGCAGTGCCATGCCTTCTGCCAATGGCACAGCCAATGGGGAAGCCAATGGCCTCCAACCCCAGATGAAGAACTCGGCTTATGAAAAGGAAGTGCCTACACACGCACACACCCACGAGCAAGCTGGCATTGAAGGCACGCACCCAGCGCGTGAGCATTTGGCGCGCCGCCTGATCGCTCTATTTGGCGGCGGCATTGATAGCCCGGACGATATCAGGATGGCGCTCGATAGTGCCTCAAACGGCTGGCAGACCAACCATATCTGATAGCCGCCTTGCCAAGGCGAAGCTACAGCCCGCCAGCGCGCGTTTGCCTTGGCCGCTGTCTACACCGCCGAAGCCTCTCGCTCGCTCTGGCGCCTCTGCGTGGCCCGCAGGAAGCGCTCATTGGACGTTGCCCGGAAGAGATCGACCGCGGCTTGCTTCTCCGCTTCCCGCGCTAGCCTGTACACTTCGGGCAAGGGCTTCCAGTCGGCCGGCTTCAGCTTCATGCACCATTGCGGGCGCCGGAAACCCCAGTGCTCGATACCGACGAGATCCGAGCCGTCAAACCAGCAAGACACGTTAAGCTTGGGAAAGTGCAGCACCCTCGCCGCCCACCAGATTTTCTCGATGTCGGCGTCGCCTGGCCCCTCTTTCCAGGGCATCCCGCCGCGGCCCGGTCGCTCGGTGAGTTCGAGCTTGTTGATCCGCGTTTGGACGAAGCGAGTATCGCGCCATGAACGCCAGCAATGCTCCCCTTCGCAAACCGCGGTTTGGCAACCAACTGGTCATGCCGGTTCGCGATCTGTGGCGCGATAGGTTCCGTAGCATACCTTGATGAGCAGCCCCTCGCCGCACATACGGGCCAGATAGCACCGGGGAACTCCGATCTCAGTCAAGTCGCGCGTCCGCACTTCGCCCTTTTCGCGGGCAAATGCGACAGCGCGCTCTCGGAGGGATGGCTTAGGCCCGCCGGCCAATCGGACGCGCTCAGCGCGCTCGCGGTCGCGTTTGCGAATCTCGACGGAGGGCTCTGGCGTAGTTTCGAGGGGGATCGGCAGCTCGTAGTTCGCGGTTTCATTCGGCCCGGGGAGCCAAATCTTTTCAAAGCACTTAGCTAGAAAGCCCTTCCGTCCACACTGCTGGCGGAAATCGTTCAGGGCTACATCTAGGGCTACATCCCAACGAATCGGCAATGAAAAGCCCGCGGTCGGCAGCGACATCACATGTTCGCGATGCTCGGGATGAACGGTGGTCCGAAAAGCGCGCGATGCGACGCCGGGAAGGTTCGCGTCTACTGCCCATTGCCGCAATGAGAGTACACCTTTCGGCGGTAGCCCTTCATGCGGATGCGCTCTGGCTCTTACATTAGAGTGAGCGCATGCTTCGGATCAGCCAGTAGAGCGCCTCCTCGAAGCCAGACTGGTCAGGCCCAGCGGCCACCGCTGCTAGTCCCCCCCTAACGACCCGAGCCGCTGGGCCGCCCCGGTAAAAAATCCGCCTCCGTCATGATGACGCAGGCGGAAACTCGCCGGGCGAAGACCCCAACCACCTCAAAGCCCGGCGAGCCTACAACCTGATCAGGATACGATCAGGGCCGGGATCAACCGGCAAAGGTTGAGGTGCAAGATGGATGCCGGTAATTTTCTGCCGAAATGGGACACCCGCGGGCACCGCTTATTTCGGCTTCGGCGTGATCTCTTCAACGCGCACCTTGTCGCCGATCTGCTTTGCCATCGCCAAGGCCTTGGCTTTGTCCTTCGTGGTCAGGACCGATGCGGCTTCTCGAAGACACTCACGATGTAGGTGGTCGCCGGCTTGTCGGTCATTCTCCTCCTCCTGCCGATGAAAAAGCCCGCGTCTCTGGTAGATGCACCTAATGTCCGTCAAGTCGATTTTGGTCGTTCGATCGACGGTGAGGAACACTCGACGGTTTCACGGGTGGCCGGAGTGCCCGGCAGGGGTTTCGGGATGGTCATTCATGCGCCTCGTGATACCGACGATACCTAAGAGACCTTCGAAATTCGCTCTGGTGATTCATATGATGGTGGTTTCGAGAACCGTAGCACAGCGGACATTTGGTCCGTGAGCAACGGAAGCGCAGAAACGCCATCAGATGGCCACCAGAGTAGAATTTCCAAACGGGCTCTAAGCCTTTTGGAGCGCTATTATCTTCGCAATGAAAGACTAAGGTAAATTAAAAGGAGTGCTGATATGGCTACTGAAAGCACAAAGCCCGAGAATCCGGTTTCGGAGGCTCAAGCGCGCCGTGATTTTCTCAAGACGGCGGGGCGTTTCGCGGCGGTCACGCCGCCGGCCATAACCCTCCTGCTCGGCACAAGCCTAAACTCCACGGCTATCGCCAAGTCTGGCGGATCACCTCAAGGCAATTCTGGCGGATCAACTCCGGGCAACGGAGGGGGAGGCAACGACTTTCACCCCCGCCCTCGCGGCCAAGGCCTCCATTTCGGTGGAGGTCGCTCCGACGGCGACAACTATGGCGGCGGATCGCACGGGGGCTCAAGGTCAGGCGATCCGAACTAGGCGCCCACCAACGCGCGTTCTCGTCGGGCCGCTGTCCTACACCGCCGAAGCGCTCGCCTCAAGCATTGGCAATACAACTGGAAGCCCGGTTCAGGTTGCAACGGATTAACGGATTGTTGACCGCGCTGTCCTATTCTGAGACAGCGCGGTCAAAACCCCAACCTTGACTGTGCAGGCGGCTCCGGCACCCAGCACCCCCGCCCATGTTGGAGCCGCCACGCCACTCTTCCCTCAATATACCAGCAATGGTTGAATCAACCGTTACCGCGCGTGCTTTATAGCGCGCTATCTCAATCGCTTAGAGTTTAATGAAATAGTGGATGCTGCGGCCTATGCGGCCTGCCTGTGCTCCTGATAGTCCCGCGCCAGCGCCATGCATTGATGCGGGACAGCCCTTCCTGCAGATCGAGCCACGGCCCGAAATGATCATGTGGCAATGACGCCTTGGTCGGGGATCAGCCGGCGGCCTATCGCGAGCTTCTGGCCTGCCGACAGACGCTCGCGTGGGATCACCCGAGTATGGCCTGCTCGGCTGCAACGTCCATGTTGGTCGGCGACATCAGGGCGAGATAGGCCCGGTGCACCTCGGCCTGCTTGTCGGCCGCCGGCTTGGCGCATGGTCATGCCGCATCCCAGAGCCAGGACAGCCGGTGTGCCGTCATCGCCGCGAAGGCGCTTGAGGCGAAGCCCCTGCCATTGATTGGGCAGCCGATAGGTGCCTACGCCCTCGATCTCCTCAGCAGCACCCACGACGCCAATCGTTGGTTCCTGCTTATCGGGTCAGGGTTTCCACACCCACTGTCACGATGTTCCGGTTCTTTGATCTTGTTTGGCATAATCCAGTTAACCGGAACGCCGGCCTCTTGTTCTCGTTAGGAAGCCGAAAAACTGAAAGCCAGAGGAACCGGGGGCGTTGAGGAGCGTTCTCTCGCATGCTCAAAAAGATCGCCTTTGCTGCCGTGCTGGTCCAGGTTGCCGCCTTCTCGGCTCTCTTAACTCAGACGGTTCTCTTCGCATCATCCACCGCTACCCAGGCCGCGAGCGTGCAGCCAAGGGCATCCGTTGCGGTCACAGAGAAAGAATGCGCCAAGGCGACGTGGCCAGATATTCCCGATCATTGCCTCAAGCGGATTGAGGCGAGGAAGCTCATCACGACGACCCTAGTGGCGACCGGGCAACAATAAGCCCGCCGTTGCAGGCGTGGATCGATCTTGCAAAGCTTGTGCCGCCCAATCAGCCCTTGCCGGTCGACGCCGGCCATCTCCCTCATCACCAATCCACCCAATTTAAGTCAGCGCGCTGTGCTTGAAAGCACAATGATTCCTGCCACTTGCGGCGTTCGGGTAGTGCGTTTTGGTTGGGCAAGAATTGGCAATGACTTCAGTGAATATGGAATGCCCGCGCTGTCATGGCAGCGGCAGGGTTTTCGACTGTTCCAAATGGTATGCGTCGAGCGGGTATTGCTGCCCGCTGGGGACCCATCGAACCGGTTGCCCCGGAAAAACCATCGCCTGCTCGGGATGTGCCGGCCTGGGGGCGCTGGCAGAGCCCAGGCTCAGTGCCGTCGCATAGTCCTTGAGCGACAGTAGAATCAAGGACACTACCGTCTCTGGGGTCGGTCTGACCAACGACATCCGCCTCGATCGCTTTTCGCCCGAGGCCATGCCTTGCTAGCAACTGGCCGCCGCGCGATGCTGCGCCAAGGTTGGAGGGAATCATGCGAAAAATTCTGATGTCGGGGCTGCTGCTCGCGGCCGCCTTTTCCGCACACCCTGCTTGGGCGCTGGACAGCAGCGGGACGCCCGTCGTGGTGACGCCACTGGCATCACGCACGACGACGGCGTCCGGCCAGCCGATCACGCTGCCGCAGAAGAACGTGCAGGTGCTGGTGTCGACCTATGACATCGCGCCGGGCGCGACCTTGCCGGTCCATAGACACCCCTTCCCGCGCTACGCCTATGTCCAGGCCGGCACGCTGAAGGTCACCAATGTCGAGACCGGCAACAGCAACACCTACAAATCAGGCGATTTCATAATCGAAATGATCGGCCAGTGGCATCAGGCCACCAACATCGGTGATATCGAGGTCAAGCTGCTGGTGATCGATCAGGTCGAGGAAGGCGCCAAGAACACCGAGCTGCGCCAGTAGCGGCCAGGGACGCCATGCGCCGCGCATTCCCGCACCGTCGCGCACGACCACTTGCCCAGGCGCTTCACCCCCAGGCGCCGACCATCTGCCGTGTCGTGGCGTTCAGCCGGTTGAAGGCGTTGATGAGCGCGATCTGGATGACCAGGGCGGCAAGCGCCTTTTCATCATAGTGCCGGGCGGCCTCGTCCCAGACATCGTCAGGCACCGCGTCCGGCCGGTCGGCGAGCCGTGTGCCGGCCTCAGCCAGGGCCAGCGCTGCGCGTTCCGCATCGGTGAAGTAAGGCGTCTCCCGCCATGCCGCCAGGGCAAAGATGCGCTCGTCCTTTTCGCCGGCCTTCTTCAGTTCGCGCGCATGCATATCGACGCAGACGGCGCAGTTGTTGATCTGGCTGGCGCGCAGATGAATGAGCTTGCGCGTGACATAGGGCAATTCGGCCGCCTCGGTCGACTTGTCCAGCGCCAGCAGCGCCTGCACGGATCCGGGAATGAGCACCACCGGGTTTTTGATCCTTGCTTGCATGGTCTTTCTCCTTTGAAGTGTTTCGTCGGGGCGTGTTTTGCCGGCCCGGATGCAGGCATCCGGATCTGTGAGTTGAAGAGATTTCTCGGCTGCTGCGTCGCGCCGCCAGCCAATCCATAACTGACTGGCTATGGGTTACTCATAACTCTATGGTTATGAGAGTGTCAAGCGGAGAAATGTCGCTTGGCCCAAATGGCAGCGCGCTGTTCATGCTTTCGCGCCAACCGGCCCGATGCTAGGGCTGACATCGACATCATGGATAGGATCGCCCCTTGACCAGAGAAACTCGCCTGCCGCTGATCGAAATCTGTGTCGAAGGCATTGACGGCCTGCTGGCAGCAGCAGCTGCCGGCGCCGACCGCGTCGAATTGTGTGCCAGCCTCATTGAAGGCGGTATCACGCCGAGCCTTGGCACGGTGCGCGCCGCCCTCGACCTGGCAAGCGTGCCGTTTCACGTCATGGTGCGGCCGCGCGGCGGCGATTTTCTCTACAGCGAAACCGAATACGCCTCGATGCTCGCCGATGTCTCGGCACTGCGCGATCTCGGCGTGCCCGGCGTGGTGTTTGGCTGCCTGAACGGCGACGGCACCATCGACGAGGCGCGCATGAGCGAACTGACGCAGGCTGCCGGCGCCTTGAACGTCACCTGCCACCGCGCCTTCGACATGACGCGCGACCCGGCCGAGGCGTTGGAAGCATTGATCCGCTGCAAGGTCGGCCGCGTGCTGACCAGCGGCCAGCGCGACACGGCAGTCGAAGGCACTTCACTCCTGGCGGATCTGGTGCGGCAGGCCGGTGACCGCATCGTCATCCTCGGCTGCGGCGGGCTCGATTTGCACAACATCGCGGACGTACGCAGGAAAACCGGGCTGTCCGAAATGCATTTCGCCGCCCTCAAGGATGTGCCGAGCGCCATGCATTACCGCAATCCCCATGTCGGCATGGGCGGCTCCGACCTCGACCGCGAGTATCGCAACACGCTGACCGATACACCCTTGGTGGCGGCGACGATCGCGGCGGCCAAGGCATGAGCGCAGCCCCTGCCCCGATAGCCCATGTATCGGCGGAAGACGAAGCGGCGATCTTGGCGCTGAACAATGAGCATGCCGCCGAACTGTCGTGGCTGGAGCCCGAACGACTGTCCTTCCTGCTTGGCGAAGCATTTTACGCGCGCCGCATTGGTGACCTCGAAGCCTTCATCATGACCTTCGACCAGGACGCCCGCTACGACAGCCCGAATTTCTTGTGGTTCCACGAACGCTACGAGCGCTTCGTCTATGTCGACCGCGTCGTCGTGGCGGCAGGCGCGCGTGGCCGCGGCCATGCCCGCCGGCTCTATCAGGACCTGTTCGGCCATGTTGAGCGCGCCGGGCACACGCTGGTCACCTGCGAGGTCAACACCGACCCGCCGAACCCCGCCTCGGATGCCTTTCACGCCGCCCTCGGCTTCACTGAGGCCGGCGACGCGGTGATCCATGGCGGCAAGAAAGCGGTGCGCTATTACGTCAGGCAGATCACCGCCTGACCCGCAGCGCTGGCCACACAAAGAAGCCAGAGCTAATGTAGGTGTTTCCGCCAACCGGAGGAAACGCGATGCCGAGCAACGTCTTCCGCTTCGACGAAAGCTGGCACATCCCCGAGGGCACGCCGCAGGAAGTGTGGGAGGTGCTCTCGGATGCCGAGTTGCTGCCGCTCTGGTGGGGCGACGTCTACAAGGAAGTGGTGCCGCTCGACAGCAAGGGCAAGGCGACCATCGGTTCGCGTGCAAGAGCCAGGGCTCGCGGCGCCCTGCCCTATGAGCTGAATTTCATCATCGAGGCCGCGGAACTCGAACCCGGCCGGCTGGTGGTGGTGAAAACGCTTGGCGATTTCGACGGGCTGTGGCGGGCGGAATTGTCGCCATCCGGCACCGGCACCCATGTGCAATTGACCTGGCAGGTCACGGTGCTGAGGCCGATCCTCAAATTGCTCGCGCCACTGCTGCGGCCGGCCTTCGCGTGGAACCACCGCTGGACGACGCCGCGCGGCGAAACCGGCCTGCGGCGATATCTTAAGGCGCGGAAAAACAGTCCCTCGGCCTGACGATGCCGGCGCCATTCACCAGTTGCGGTTGAGCCATTCGCGCGCCGGGCGCTCGATGAGGTAGTAGCTGCACAGCGCGCAGGCAAAAACCCCAGCCAGCATCGGGATCGGCGCGCTGCCTTGCTCATAGACGAATTTGTAGAACGGCTGCTGCCACAGATAGAGCGAGTACGACCACAGCCCCAGCGTTGCCATCGGCCAGGAGGACAGCAGTCCGGAAAAATAGCGCGGGCTGAAATCGAGGACATTGACGGCCAGGGCGAGCAGCGGGACGGCGAAGAGATAGTGGATCGGTGTCGGCACCGGATCGAGGAACAGCAGAACGGCGCAGATCGATGCCGCCAGGGCCACGTGCTTGCCCCTCAAGACCGCCGGCAGCCTGCCGTCCGCCTTGAGCAGGCAGATCGAAGCCGACAGCAGGATCGACGCGATATGTACGTCGGTGCGCCAGTAGGTGGTTTCGTAGTCCATCCCAAAGACCCAGTACGAAACCGCGCCGTTGGCCATGGCCAGCAAGGCCAGCGCCAGGAGCAGCACGACGACGCGAGAGCGGCTTGAGACGACGACGCTGATCAGCGCCAGGATGATATAGGCGTGCTCCTCGATGCAGAGCGACCAGATATGGTCGAGCGCCCCTGCCCGCGTCACGAGAATGCCGGCATAATTGTACGTGAATGTCAGCGCCGTCATCGCCGCCTTCCATTTGAAGGCGATGAATGTGCCGGAGAGCGCGATCATCGCCACGACCACGAAGATCAGAAGCGCCGGATAGATGCGGGAAAAGCGGCGCTTGAAGAATTTCTTCAGTGGGTAGCGTTCGATGAACAGGATCTCGCCCATCAGCCGGCCGCTGAGCACGAAGAAGAATTCGACGCCAAGCACGCCGAGATTGATTCCGGGAACGGGAAAGAAATGGCCGATCAGCACCAAGGCGATCGACAGGCCGCGCCAGCCGTCGAGATAGGCCAGTCTTGTTCTGGCGGGTCTGTCGACGGCGGACCGAGATGGAACGGCATGCGTCGCGGAGATGTCGGTCATGCCGATCCTTTCGCATTGGGCATGCGAAAGGGCACGGCGGTACACTCCGAACCCGGCTCGCATTCCCGCCCCAGGTCATATTGCAGTGCAAGATAAATTTGTGCAAGTGCGAGATTGCCGCCGGAACAGTGCCGGGCGAAGTATCGGCCGGAATTGCTTCAAGCAGAGCATTGGCGCGACGGCGATTCCATCAGCAACTGGACGTCGCCACATACGAAAAGGGGCCGCGGAGGCCCCTTTCCTTGTCTGCCATTGATCGTATCAGAAACTGTTTCGAAATTCGCTCTGGTGAGTCATATGGTGGTGGTTTCGAGAACCGGAGCGTAGCGGACATTTGGGTCCGTGAACTCAGTTCTACTGCGTCGACGCAGTAGAACGGGGAAGCGCAGAAAACGCCATCAGATGGCCGCCAGAGTAGAGTTTCCAAACAGTTTCTCAGGCGTTGGCTGCCGCAACCGCGCGTTTGGCCATCACCGCGATCAGATTGGCGCGATAGTCGGCCGAAGCGTGGATGTCGGTCATCAGATTCTTCGCCGGCACTTTCACGCCGTCGAGTGAGGCGGCCGCGAAATTCTTGGCCAATGCGGCCTCGATCTCCTTCGAACGGAAGACGCCGTCGTCGCCGGCGCCGGTGACGGCGACGCTGACGCCATCCTTGCCCTTGGCCACGAACACGCCAACGATGGCGTAGCGCGATGCCGGGTTGCGGAACTTTTCATAGGCCGCCTTGGCTGGCGCGGTGAAGGTGACGGCGGTAACGATTTCGCCATCCTTCAGCGAGGTCTCGAACAGGCCCTTGAAGAACTTGTCGGCCGCGATCTGGCGCTTGTTGGTGACGATGGTGGCGCCCAACGCCAGCAGCGCCGCCGGATAATCGGCCGCCGGATCGTTATTGGCGATCGAGCCGCCGATCGTCCCCTTGTGGCGCACCGCCGGATCGCCGATCAGCGATGCCAGATGGGCAAGCGCCGGACAGGCCTTCTTCAGCTTCTCGTCATTGGCAACGGCGTGATGCGTGGTGGCAGCGCCGATGGTGACGGTCTTGCCCGACACCTTGACGCCCTGCAGCTCCTTGATCCGGGACAGGTCGACTAGGTCTGAAGGCGCGGCGAGCCGCGTCTTCATCGCCGGGATCAGCGTCATGCCGCCCGAAAGCAGCTTGGCGTCACCCGTCTTGATCAGCTTGGCGGCATCGGCGACCGAGGCGGCGCGGTGATAATTGACCGAATACATGCTCGTTCCTCCTCAGTGTTTCGCCGCGCGGATCGCTGCCCACACGGTGGACGGCGAAGCCGGCATGGCAAGCTCGTTGCTGCCGATGGCGTCGGTGATGGCGTTGATCACCGCCGGCGGCGAGCCGATGGCGCCGGCCTCGCCGCAGCCCTTGATGCCGAGCGGATTGCCTGGGCACGGCGTGTTCGAGGTCGAGACCTTGAACGACGGCAGGTCGCTGGCGCGCGGCATGGTGTAGTCCATGTAACTCGCGGTCAGCAGCTGTCCGCTGTTGTCATAGTGGGCGCCTTCGAGCAGCGCCTGGCCGATGCCTTGCGCCAATCCGCCATGCACCTGGCCCTCGACGATCATCGGGTTGATGATGTTGCCGAAATCGTCGGCGGCGACGAACTGGATGATCTCGGTCATGCCGGTTTCCGGATCAACCTCGACCTCACAAATGTAGCAGCCGGCCGGGAAGGTGAAATTCGACGGATCGTAGAACGCCGTCTCCTTCAATCCCGGCTCCATGCCGCCCGGCAGATTGTGGGCGGTGTAGGCGGCGAGCGCCATCTGGAACCACGGCACGTTCTTGTCGGTGCCGGCGACCTTCAGCGCGCCGTTCTCGATGATGATGTCGCCCTCGTCGGCCTCGAGCAGGTGTGCTGCGATCTTCTTGGCCTTGGCCTCGACCTTGTCGAGCGCCTTGACGATGGCCGACATGCCGACCGCACCTGAGCGCGAGCCATAGGTGCCCATGCCCATCTGCACCTTGTCCGTGTCGCCATGCACGATCGAGACGGAATCAAGCGGCACGCCGAAGCGCTCATTGACCAGTTGCGCGAAGGTCGTCTCATGACCCTGGCCGTGACTGTGCGAGCCGGTCAGCACCTCGATCGTGCCGACGGCATTGACGCGCACCTCGGCACTTTCCCAAAGGCCGACACCGGCGCCGAGCGAACCAACCGCCGCTGACGGCGCGATGCCGCAGGCCTCGATGTAGCAGCTCATGCCGATACCGCGCAGCAAGCCCTTCTTGGCGGCGGCGGCCTTGCGCTTGGCAAAGCCGGCATAGTCCGACGCCTTCATCGCCGCGTCGAGCGAAGCCGCGTAGTCGCCGGCGTCATAGCACATGATGACCGGCGTCTGATGCGGGAACGAGGTGACGAAGTTCTTGCGCCGCAACTCGGCCGGCGAGACGCCGAACTGGCGCGCCGCGGTCTCCATCATGCGCTCCATGACGAAGGTCGCTTCCGGCCGCCCTGCCCCGCGATAGGCATCGACGGGCGCTGTGTTGGTGTAGATCGCCTTCACATTGGCGTGGATGGCGGGGATGTTGTACTGGCCCGACAGCAGCGTCGCATAGAGGTAGGTCGGCGTCGCCGACGAGAACAGCGACATGTAGGCGCCGAGATTGGCTTTGGTCTCGACCTTCAGGCCAACAATCCTGTGGTCCTTGTCGAAGGCCATTTCCGCGTGGGTGTGATGGTCGCGGCCATGCGCGTCGGTGAGGAAGCTTTCGGTGCGGTCGGCCACCCATTTGACCGGCACGCCGGTCTTCTTCGACGCCCACAGGCAGACGATCTCTTCGGGATAGATGTAGATCTTCGAGCCGAAGCCGCCGCCGACATCGGGCGCAATCACGCGGAGCTTGTTTTCCGGCGCGACGTTGTAGAAGGCGCTCATCACCAGCCGCGCCACATGCGGGTTCTGCGAGGTCGTCCAGCAGGTGTAGTGATCCTCGGCCTTGTCGTAATGGCCAAGCGCGGCGCGCGGCTCCATGGCGTTGGGCACCAGCCGGTTGTTGATGATGTCCATCTTGACGACATGGGCGGCCTTCTTGAAGGCCGCGGCCGTGTCGTCGGCATTGCCGATGTCCCAGTCGAAGATCAGATTGTTGTCGGCTTCGGGGTGGATCTGCGGCGCGCCCTTGTCCATCGCCTTGGAGGCATCGACGACGGCCTTCAGCTCCTTGTAGGTGATCTCGACCGCCTCGGCGGCATCACGCGCCTGGCCCTTGGTCTCGGCCACGACGACGACCACGGCATCGCCGACATAACGGACCCGGTCGAAAGCGAGTGGCGACCACGCCCCCATCTTCATCGGCGAGCCGTCCTTGGAATGGATCATCCAGCCGCAGATGAGGTTGCCGATGCCGTCGGCCTTGAGTTCCTTGCCGGTCAGCACGCCGATGACGCCGGGCATGGCTTGCGCCTTCTTGACGTCGATCTTCTTGATCTGCGCATGCGCGTGCGGGCTGCGCACGAAGGCGGCATGCTTCATGCCGGGAACCACCATGTCGTCGACATAGCGGCCGGCGCCGGTGATGAACCGCTTGTCTTCCTTGCGCGCGACCCGAGCGCCAACACCTTCAATGCCCATCAGAAATTCCTCCCGAAATGCTGAAATAGCGAATAGTGAGTAGCGA
>NZ_SMYZ01000050.1:0-43421 GCF_004919685.1 Mesorhizobium norvegicum
TTGATTAGCTACCGACAGTGCGCCGGAGAAATCGTAAAAATATGGAATTGGCGCACCAAACCGTGAGCGGCGCAATGATTCGCTTGCAGCCCCCTTGCCGCCGCTCTAGCGTTCCTGCGTTTGAGCAAACCAAGAAAAGCAAGGGAAACGCCGATGTTGCCGGGCCTGAAGGCCGGATTCACGCTGGACGCCCGGCTGGAGGCGGACAGCGAGCAGTTGATGTGGCTTGGGCTGTGCGAACTGCGCGTGATGAACGACCGCCGCTGGCCATGGCTGCTCCTGGTGCCGCAGCGGCCGGGCGCGGAGGAAATCCACGACATGACGCCGCTCGACCAGGCGATGCTGACCTTCGAGACCAATATGGTGGCACAGGCGCTGAAGAAGGCGACCGGCTGTACCAAGATCAACACCGGCGCGCTCGGCAACATCGTGCGCCAGCTGCACATCCATGTCATCGCGCGTTCGGAAGGCGATCCCGGCTGGCCAGGCCCGGTGTGGGGGCACGGCCTGCGTGAACCCTATCAACGTTCCGACCTGCGGCGGTTTGCCGAAACGATCAAGGCGGCGCTATAAGCGTTCCCCGTGTCCATCCCGCAACGTACGCCAGAGTCTCCATGAGCTTCCGCCTGTTTGACGCGCCTTTGCGCGAGCCGAGCCAGTTCGTCGGCTTTGCCGGCAACACCATCGACCGGCAATCCGAGAACCGCGCCGACGATTCCGTCGACAAGGCGCTCGCCGATCCGGCGACGCGGCTGCTTCTGATGAATGGCGGCCGGCTCTATCTGAAGCTCGGGGATGGCGGCCTTGATCCCTGGTTCGGCGCGGCCGAAAGCCAACCCTTCAAACCATCCCTCGAACAGGGTGTTCTGCTCGGCTTTTCCGAAAACGGACCGGTGCTGGCCGTGCCGGCCGGCATCGACGCCGATCAATTGCCGGAAACCATCAAGGCCATCGACTACCGCTCGGTCTATATGCAAGGGCTGATCGACGAGGCGGCTGCCGGCGCGATGGCGCAAGGGGCGGCCCTGCTTGCCTGGCATGCCAGCCATCGTTTCTGCAGCAAATGCGGCACGCAATCGCAGATGCGGGCCGGCGGCTACAAGCGGCATTGCCCGAATTGCGGCACCGAGCATTTTCCGCGCACCGACCCGGTGGCGATCATGCTGACGGCGACGCGGGAGAAGTGCCTGCTCGGGCGCGGCCGGCATTTCGCGCCGGGCATGTACTCGGCCCTTGCCGGCTTCATCGAGCCGGGTGAGACGATCGAAGCGGCGGTGCGCCGCGAGACGCTGGAAGAGGCCGGCATCAGGCTTGGCCGCGTCGTCTACCACGCCAGCCAGCCCTGGCCGTTTCCCTATTCGCTGATGATCGGCTGCTTTGGCGAGCCGCTCAACGACGATATCCAGGCCGATCTCAACGAGCTGGAGGACTGCCGCTGGTTTGCCCGCGACGAGGTGCGTTTGATGCTGACCCGGGAGCATCCCGGCAATTTGATCACGCCACCGAAAGGCGCCATTGCGCATCACCTCATCCGCG
This sequence comes from Mesorhizobium norvegicum, assembly GCF_004919685.1. Lineage (GTDB taxonomy): Bacteria > Pseudomonadota > Alphaproteobacteria > Rhizobiales > Rhizobiaceae > Mesorhizobium > Mesorhizobium norvegicum. The sequence continues at coordinate 1,537 of NZ_SMYZ01000050.1, forward strand.
CCTGGGTCGACTCGGAATGATGGCAGCGAACACCGAAAGACATTGCAGGAGCAGGACATGATCCGTCACACCGTCGTCTTCACGCTGAAGCATCCGCCGCATTCGCTGGAGGAAAAGAGGTTCCTGGTCGACGCCAAGAAAATCCTCACCGCGATCAGGGGCGTCACGCATTTCGAGCAATTGCGGCAGATCAGCCCCAAGAACGACTATCACTTCGGCTTCTCGATGGAGTTCGCCGACCAGGCCGCCTACAACAGGTTCAACGACCATCCAGACCATGTCGCCTTCGTGCGCGACCGCTGGGTGCCGGAGGTCGCGGCGTTCATGGAGATCGACTACGTGCCACTGGGCGCGGTGATTTAGTCCGCCACTTTCCACTGCTCACGCGACGCGCTGGCCGGATAGACACCGAGAATCCGCACTTCGCGCGAGAAGAAACGAAGCTCGTCCAGCGCCAGCTTGACCAGCGGGTCGTCGGGATGGCCCTCGATGTCGGCGTAGAACAGCGTCGCCGTGAACGCGCCCAGCTGGTAGCTCTCCAGCTTGGTCATGTTGATGCCGTTGGTGGCAAACCCGCCCATCGCCTTGTAGAGCGCGGCCGGCACGTTGCGGACGCGGAAGATGAAGGTCGTCATCATCTTGACGTCAGCCGACGGGCGCTCGGCCCATTGCTTGTTCTTGGTCAAGACGACAAAGCGGGTGACGTTAGAGTCGGTGTCCTCGACATTTTGCTCGATGATATCGAGCCCATAGAGCGTCGCGGCCAGCGCCGGCGACAGCGCCGCCATGGTGCGGTCCTTGACCTCGGAGACCATCTTGGCGGCACCAGCCGTATCGCCGGCGACGATCGCCTTCCAGCCGTTCTTGCGGATGTATTTGCGGCACTGGCCAAGCGCGTGGATGTGGCTGTGCACCGTCTTGATCTCGTCGCGCTTGACGCCCGGCAGCACCATCAGCTGGAAATGGATCGGCAGGAAATATTCGCCGATGATGTGCAGCTTCGATTCCGGTAGGAGATGATGGATGTCGGCGACGCGCCCGGCAATGGTGTTCTCGATCGGGATCATGGCGAGGTCGGCCTTGCCGGTCTCGACCGCGTTGAACGCATCCTCGAAGGTCGGACACGGCAACGGTTCCATCGATGGATAGACGTTGCGGGAGGCGGTGTCGGAATTGGCGCCCGGCTCGCCCTGGAAGGATATTCTGTTGGTCTTTTCAGGCATGGGCCAATTCTCGATTCAAGGGGTCTCGGCTTCGAAGGGATTTTTCAGTTTGCAAGGATGGTTCTGGCGCGTTCGAGGTCTTCCGGCGTGTCGACGCCAAGCGGTAGCGACTCGACGATCTCGACGTCGATGCGCATGCCGGCCTCCAGCGCCCGCAGCTGCTCCAGTCGCTCGCGGCGTTCGAGCGGCGACGGCTTCAGCGCGACAAAACGCTCGAGCGCGGCGCGACGATAGGCATAGAGACCGACATGGTGATAAAGCGGCCCTTCTCCCCAGGGTGCCGTGGCACGGGTGAAATAGAGCGCCCTCAGCCTGGTGCCCGAGAGCGGCGAACCGACGATCTTGACGACGTTGGGATTGGTCTTTTCCTCGTCGCGGACGATCTCGACACCAAGGGTGGCGATGTCTACCGCCCCGTCCTCGAACGGCCTGAGCGACGCGGCGATGATCTGGGGATCGATGGTCGGCAGGTCGCCCTGCACATTGACGATGGTTTCGACCTTGCGCTCAGGATCAAGCGCGACCAGCGCTTCGTGGATGCGGTCTGAGCCGGATTCGTGGTCCATGCGCGTCATCACGGCCTCGAAACCGTGTGCGCGCACCGCTTCGGCCACACTTTGCGTGTCGGTCGCCACCACCACCCGGCCAAGGCCGGCCTCGGCGGCGCGGCGGGCGACATGGACGATCATCGGGGCGCCGGCGATGTCGGCCAGCGGCTTGCCCGGCAGGCGGGTCGAGGCCATGCGGGCCGGGATCAGGATCAGCGTGGACATCTCAGGTGCAAAGCGTCTCAAAAAGTGGGCAGGGAAAGTGGCAAAAGGTCTCACTGGAAGCGCCCTTATAGGTGTTGCAACGCCGCAGCAAAAGACCTAGTTTCCGCCCGATTTGACCGCCCTGGCAGGGTGGGTCACGATACCGACGGACGGAGTGAACGGTTCGGTCCGCCGGAAAAGGGAGCAAGGGGCGTATGGATTCCAACGAAGTCAACAAACTGCTCGCCGGATTGCTCGGAACCGTTTTCGTGGTCTTCTCGGTCGGCATTGTGTCCGATGCGCTGTTTGCTTCGCCGGCGCCGGAAAAGCCCGGTTTCGCCATCGAGGCCACGGAGCCGGCCGAAGGCGGCCCGGCCGCGCCTGCCGCCGAAGCCAAGCCGATCGCCGACCTGCTGGCGACCGCCAATGTCGAGCAGGGTGCTGCCGTCTTCAAGAAGTGCCAGGCCTGCCATTCCGGCGAAAAGGGCGGCCCCAACAAGGTCGGCCCGGATCTGTGGGATCTCGTCGACCGCCCGGTGGCCGAGCATGAAGGCTTTGCCTATTCGGCCGGCATGAAGGAATTTTCCAAGGGCGGCACCGAGAAGTGGACCTACGACAACATCAACCACTTCATCACCTCGCCGAAGAAATTCGTAAAGGGCACCGCCATGGGCTTCGCCGGCCTGCCCAAGGACGAGGACCGTGCCAACGTCATCGCCTATCTGCGCACGCTGTCCGACAGCCCCAAGCCGCTGCCGGCACCAGGCGCTGCCGCCGATGCGAGCGCGCCGGCCAAGCCGGCTGAAGCCGCAGCTCCCGCCAAGCCAGCAGCGCCGGCCGCTCCCGCCGCCCCGGCTCCAGCCGCACCCGCACCGGCGCCGGCTCAATAACCAGATATCATCTCGACGACCTTGAAAAAGCCGGGTTCAGCCCGGCTTTTTTGTTAGGAAAACCGCATATGCGGCGACAAAGCCGCGCATGGCGGTTTTCACGAGCGCCAAATCATCTAGATTGCCCATAACGGGCATTGCGAAGAGGATAGTGCATGACGGTTGGCCGAACGCTTCTCAAGTCGTTGCTGGCGGCAGCCCTTCTGGCGGCGGGATTGCAGGCTGCCCGCGCCGACGAATGGCGCACCACCTCATCGCTGATCGGCGAGTCCAAATACGGCGACAATTTCCAGCACTACGACTACGTCAACCCGAATGCGCCCAAGGGCGGCACGCTGAACCGGGTGGTGATCGGCACCTTCGACAACTTCAATCCCTATATCGTGCAGGGATCGCCGGCGGCCGGCCTCGTCGGATTCGGCGGCGGCCTGCTGTACGACACCCTCATGGAGCAGGCGACCGACGAAGGCAGCACCAGTCATCCGCTGATCGCCAATGCCTACAAATATCCGGCCGACTATTCCTCGGCGACCTACCGGCTCGACCCGCGCGCCAAATGGCATGACGGCCAGCCGATCACCGTCGACGACGTGATCTGGTCGTTCAAGGTGCTGAAGGCCAACAGCCCGTTGTACAATCGCTATTTTGAGAACGTCACCGACGCGGTCGCGGTCTCCGACCGCGAGGTCGAGTTCCATTTCAACCAGAAGGGCAACAGGGAACTGCCGAAGATTCTCGGCGATCTGGTCGTTCTGCCGAAGCACTGGTGGGAGGGCAACGACGCCAATGGCAAGAAACGCGACATCACCAAAACGACTCTGGAGCCGCCGCTGGGGTCAGCCGCCTACAAGATCGCCAGTTTCAAGCCGGGTTCTGAAATCATCTGGCAGCGTGTGCCGGACTATTGGGGCGCCAAACTGCCGGTGAAGATCGGCCGCGAGAATTTCGACAAGCAGCGTTTCAGCTATTTCCTTGACGACAACGCCGGTTGGCAGGCCTTCACCAAGGGGGGCTTCGAGGACTTCCGCGCCGAGGCACGCGCCCAGCGTTGGGCGGTCGAGTACACCTTTCCGGCGATCAAATCAGGAGATGTCATAAAAAAGGAATTCCCCACGACGTCACCGGAACCCATGCAGGCCTATTTGATGAATACGCGCCGCCCGCTGTTCCAGGATGTGCGTGTACGCCAGGCACTCACCTACGCGTATGATTTCGAGAGCATGAACCGAACCATTTTCTTCGGCGCCTATACGCGCACGGACAGCTATTTCGAAGGCGGCGATCTGGCCTCGACTGGCCTGCCACAAGGCAAGGAGCTGGAGATTCTCCAGCCGTTTCGAGACAAGTTGCCCCCTGAACTGTTCACGCAGGAATTCAAGCTGCCTGTATACGACACGCCACAATCGGGGCGCGAGAATTTGCGCAAGGCCTACGAGCTTTTCAAGCAAGCCGGTTGGGTCAATCAGGCCGGAAAGCTGGTGAATGCGAAGACCGGCGAAGTGTTCAAGATCGAGTTCCTCGGCAATGATCCCGTTGACGAGCGGGTCGCCTCGCCTTTCATCGACAATTTGCGTCGCCTGGGCATCGATGCAACGCTGCGCATTGTCGATGACAGTCAGTATACGAACCGAACCCGCGCTTTCGACTTCGACATGCTGGCGCTCACAGGCTTTCAGCAATCCAACTCACCTGGCAACGAACAGCGCGACTTTTTCAGTTCCACTGCAGCGGACAGGGCCGGGTCACGCAATTTGGCCGGCATCAAGAACCCTGTCGTCGATGCACTGATCGACCGCGTCATCTTTGCAACTGACCGTGATGACCTGGTGGCTGCGACCCGCGCCCTCGACAGGGTGTTGCTTTGGAACTTCTACATGGTGCCGCAATGGCACCTGGGGAAAGTTCGGGCTGCATACTGGAACAAGTTCGACATGCCTGAAATGCAGCCAACCTATCTCGGCGTCGATTTGGACTCCTGGTGGATCGACCCGGACAAGGAAAAGGCGCTGGCGGCCAAGTACAAGGGCAGCAATTGATGGCGGCCCTGCCCCGTCGCGGCTTTCTGGCCCTCGGCACGGCAGCAGTCGCGGCAACTCTGTTGCCAGGCCGGGCCTTCGCCGATATTGCGACCGGCACCAAACTGCACGGCCTGTCGGCTTTCGGCGACCTCAAATACAGACCGGACTTCACGCATTTCGACTATGTCAATCCGGATGCCCCAAAGGGCGGCCAGATGAATTTCGCGCCGCCGAACGCCACCTTGAATCAGAGCTTCCTGACCTTCAACACATTGAACTCACTGGTGTTGAAGGGGGAGGCGCCGCCGCGCACCGAACTCTGTTTCGATTCGCTGATGACAAGCGCGCTCGATGAGCCGGATGCGGTCTATGGCCTGCTTGCCGAAACCGTTACGCTGTCGCCAGACCGCAACGGTTTCCGCTTCGCGCTGCGACCGCAAGCGCGTTTCCACGACGGCTCGCCGCTGACCGCGGAAGACGTTGTCTTCGCGCTGAAGCTTTATAAAGACAAGGGCCATCCGAACCTTTCCCAGGCGTTGCGGTATATGACTGAGGCGGTCGCGGTCGATCCCGTAACCCTCAATCTCACCTTCAACGGCAAACAGTCGGCGCAAAACATCCTTGCGATCGTGGGAATGCCGATCGTCTCCAAGGCCTTTTATACGGCCAATGATTTCGATGCCTCGACCATGACACCGCCGCTTGGCTCGGGACCCTACAAAATTGGGCGCGTGGCGGCCGGACAGACTGTCGAATATGGCCGGGTGGCCGACTATTGGGGCCGCGATCTCCCAGTGAACCGCGGCCTCTACAATTTCGACCGCATCCGCATCGACTTCTATCTTGACCGGCAAGCGGCATTCGAGGCCTTCAAGAAAGGCGACACGCATTTTCGCGAGGAATTCACCGCGCGGGTATGGGCTACCGGATACGACTTTCCGGCGCTGAAGGACGGCAAGGTCGTCAAACGGGAATTTCCCGGCGAGAAGACGCCAGACATGCAGGGCGTCGCACTGAACCAGCGTCGTCCGCAATTCCGCGATGAGCGGGTGCGGCGGGCGATCGCCCGGTGCTTCGATTTCGAATGGATGAAGCGGGCGCTGTTTTACGGCTCTTACGAGCGCTCTCAATCGAACTTCGAACGGTCCGATTACAAAGCCGAAGGCTTGCCCTCGCCTGAGGAATTGGCCCTGCTGGAGCCATTCCGGGCCGAGTTGCCGCCGGAGGTCTTTGGCGAAGCCGTGACGCAACCTCTGTCCGACGGTTCGGGCCATGACCGCAAGCTGCTGGGCGAAGCTTCGAGATTGCTTGCGCAAGCCGGCTGGAAGCGCGCGGACAGTTTCCTTGTCAACGACAAGGGTGAGCGGCTGCGGGTCGAAATGCTGGCGGAGGATGACGGCATCGTTCGCATCTTCACCCCATGGTCCGAGAATATGAAGGCGATCGGGATCGACGCCTCGATCCGGCAGGTCGATTCGGCACAGTATGAACAGCGGCACAGCAATTACGACTTCGATCTTACCCTGCTGCATTGGTCGATCGGGGCGACGCCGACTGACGACGGCCTGGAGATGCTCTATGATTCCCGGATGGCTAAAACGCCGGGGCAGCGCAACTATCCCGGCACCGAGAGCAAGGCCATCGACGCGCTGGTCGTGGCAGCCGGCAAGGCGAAAAGCCGAATTGAACTCGTCACGGCGCTCAGAGCGCTCGACCGGGTCTTGCGCGCGCGGCTGGACTGGATTCCAACATACTATCTGGCGAATCACCGCGTCGCCGATTGGGACATGTTCGGCTTTGTCGAGCAGAAGCCCGATTTCGGCTTTCCGGTCGAGACGCTGTGGTGGTTCGATAAGGGCAAGGCGGCAAAAATTGGCAAAGGCTGAGATATCAGTCCAACGGGGGCAGAAAGCCTGATGGGCGCCTATATCCTGCGCCGCATCCTTTTGATGATCCCGACCCTGTTCGGCATCATGGCGATATCCTTCGCCGTCATCCAGTTCGCACCCGGCGGCCCGGTCGAGCAGGTCATAGCCAGGCTGACCAATCAGGGCGGCAGCGATCGCCTTGGCGGCGGCGGTGGCGATGCAGGCGGCAGCGCCAATTTCGACGTCGCCGGCGATGTCAGCTCGAAATATCGCGGCGCGCAGGGACTCGATCCGGAATTCATCAAGAAGCTGGAGAAGCAGTTCGGTTTCGACAAGCCGCCGCTCGAACGCTTCGGCATGATGCTGTGGAACTATTCCCGCTTCGATTTCGGCGACAGCTATTTCCGCGACATTTCCGTGCTCGACCTGATCCTGGAAAAAATGCCGGTGTCGATCTCGATCGGGCTGTGGATCACACTGCTGTCCTACCTGATCTCGATCCCGCTCGGCATCCGCAAGGCGGTCAAGGACGGCACGCCCTTCGACGTCTGGACCAGCGGCGTCGTCATTGTCGGCTATGCCATACCGGGCTTCCTGTTCGGCATCATGCTGATGGTTCTGTTTGCCGGCGGGTCCTTCTGGGACTGGTTTCCGTTGCGCGGCCTCACCTCAGACAATTGGGATCAATTGTCCTGGTGGGGCAAGATCGTCGACTATTTCTGGCATATGACCTTGCCACTGACCGCGCTGGTGCTGTCGGCCTTCGCCACCACGACGCTGTTGACCAAGAACTCGTTCCTCGAAGAAATCCGCAAGCAGTATGTGGTGACGGCGCGGGCCAAGGGCCTGTCGGAACGGCAGGTGCTCTATGGCCACGTCTTCCGCAATGCCATGCTGATCGTCATCGCAGGCTTTCCAGGCGCCTTCATCTCGGCCTTCTTCACCGGCTCGCTGCTGATCGAGAACATCTTTTCGCTCGATGGCCTCGGCCTACTCGGCTTCCGGTCGGTGGTCGAGCGTGACTATCCGGTGGTGTTCGCCAATCTTTACATCTTCTCGCTTCTCGGGCTGTTCGTCGGCCTGCTGTCCGATCTGCTCTACACCTGGGTCGATCCGCGCATCGATTTCGAGCGGAGAGACGTCTGATGTCGCAGGCTACTGCCACCGCGGAGGCGGCACCCGCGCGGATCAAGCGGCCGTTTCTGTCGCCGCTCAACAAGCGTCGCCTGCAGAATTTCAAAGCCAACCGGCGCGGCTTCTGGTCGTTGTGGATATTCCTCGTCCTGTTCGTGCTGTCGCTGTTTGCCGAATTCATCGCCAACGACAAACCGATCATCGCTTCCTACAAGGGCGAGATCCTGTTTCCGGTGCTGGTCGCCTACCCCGAGGAAAAATTCGGCGGCTTCTATGCCGTCACCGACTATCGCGACCCGGTCATCCAGGACGAGATCAACGCCAATGGCTGGATGATCTGGCCGCCGGTGCGCTACTCCTATCAGACCGTCAACAACGCCATTCCGGAGGCCGCGCCGGCCAGGCCGTCCTGGCAGTATGACGCCAAGACGCGCTGCAACCAGTATCCGCAAGGTGCCGCCGACCCTGCCTGCATCGTCGGCAACTGGAACTGGCTCGGCACCGATGACCAGGCGCGCGACGTGCTGGCGCGCGTCATCTACGGCTTCCGCATTTCGGTCCTGTTCGGCCTGATCCTGACTGCCGGCTCGGCACTGATCGGCGTCGCGGCCGGCGCCGTGCAAGGCTATTTCGGCGGCTGGACCGATCTGCTGTTCCAGCGTTTCATCGAAATCTGGTCGGCCATCCCAGTGCTTTATCTCCTGCTCATCGTCGCCGCCATCCTGCCGCCGGGCTTCTTCATCCTGCTCGGCCTGATGCTGTTGTTCTCCTGGGTGGCGCTGGTCGGCGTGGTGCGGGCGGAGTTCCTGCGCGCCCGCAATTTCGAATATGTCAACGCGGCCCGCGCGCTCGGCGTGCCCAACCGCACCATCATGTTCCGGCACCTGTTGCCCAATGCCATGGTGGCGACCTTGACCTTCCTGCCCTTCCTGCTCTCAGGCTCGATCTCGACGCTGACCTCGCTCGACTATCTCGGCTTTGGCCTGCCGCCCGGCTCCGCCTCGCTCGGCGAACTGCTCAAGCAGGCGCAGCGCAACCTCAACGCGCCGTGGCTCGGCATTTCCGGCTTCATCGTCATCTCGCTGATGCTGTCGCTGCTGGTCTTCGTCGGCGAGGCGACGCGCGATGCCTTCGATCCGCGCAAGACGTTCCGATGAGCGAAGCACCCTTGCTCAGCGTACAGGACCTCAGCGTCGCCTTTGGCCAGGGCGGCGGCCAGTCGCTGGCTGTCGACCACATCTCGTTCGACATCGCCAAGGGCGAGACGGTGGCGCTGGTCGGCGAATCCGGCTCCGGCAAATCGGTCTCGGCACTGTCGGTGCTGAAGCTGTTGCCCTATCCCAGCGCCAGCCACCCCTCGGGAAAGATCCTGTTCCAGGGCGCCGATCTGCTTGCGATGAGCGAGAAGCAGCTTCGGCAGGTGCGCGGCAACAAGATCACCATGATCTTCCAGGAGCCGATGACGTCGCTCAATCCGCTACACACGATCGAGCATCAAATCGTCGAGATCCTGAAGCTGCATCAAGGCATGGCCGACCGCCCGGCCAAGGAGCGCACGCTGGCGTTGCTCAACGAGGTCGGCATTCGCGATCCGCACAAGCGTCTCGATGCCTATCCGCATCAGCTGTCCGGTGGCCAGCGTCAGCGCGTGATGATCGCCATGGCGCTGGCCAACGAGCCTGAACTTTTGATCGCCGACGAGCCGACGACGGCGCTCGACGTCACCGTGCAGGCGCAGATTCTCGAACTGCTGGCCGGCCTGAAGAGCCGCAAAGGCATGTCGATGCTGTTCATCACCCATGATCTCGGCATCGTGCGCAAGATTGCCGACCGGGTCTGTGTGATGACCAAGGGCAAGATCGTCGAGACGGGACCGACGAAGGAGATATTCGCCAATCCCCAGCATGCCTACACCCGGCATCTGCTGGCCGCCGAGCCGAAGGGCAAGCCGCCGGCCGCCAATGCCGCCGCCAAGGCGGTGATGACCGGCAAGGACATAAAGGTCTGGTTCCCGATCAAGCAGGGTTTCTTCCGCCGCACCGTCGACAATGTGAAGGCGGTCGACGGCATCGATGTCACCGTGCGCGCCGGCCAGACGCTCGGCGTGGTCGGCGAATCCGGCTCCGGCAAGACGACGCTCGGCCTGGCGCTGGCGCGCATGATCTCGTCGACCGGGTCCATCCAGTTCAACGGCCGCGACATCAACCAGCTGTCCTTCAACGCCATGCGGCCGCTCAGGCGCGAATTGCAAATCGTCTTCCAGGATCCGTTCGGCTCGCTCAGCCCGCGCATGTCGATCGCCGAGATCATCGAGGAAGGCCTGAAGATCCACGAGCCGAAGCTGTCGCCCGACCAGCGCGACGACAAGGTGGCGGCCGTGCTGAAGGAAGTCGGGCTCGATCCGGCGACACGCAACCGCTATCCGCACGAGTTTTCCGGCGGCCAGCGCCAGCGCGTCGCCATCGCACGCGCCATGGTGCTCAACCCGCGCTTCGTCATGCTGGATGAGCCGACATCGGCGCTCGACATGAGCGTGCAGGCGCAGGTCGTCGACCTTCTGCGCAGCCTGCAGGCCAAGCACGACCTCGCCTATCTCTTCATCAGCCATGACCTGAAAGTCATCCGCGCGCTGGCCAACGACGTCATCGTCATGCGCAACGGCAGGATCGTCGAAGCCGGCCCTTCCCAGCAGATTTTTGAAAATCCGCAAACCGACTATACTCGGGCGCTGATCTCGGCCGCCTTCAAGATAGAGACGGCGCCTGTCGGCATCGTCAGCGAGTAATTTGCGTAAAGAGGGACTAAAAGACTGCAATGGAAAAAGGCCGCATCCTGCTTGCCGTCACCGGCTTTCATCCGCAGCGCTGGCGCGACCTTTTGTCGGCCGAGCGAGAGGTGGTGCTGGAGCCGGACGGCGCCAGCGACCCCTCGATCACCTATGCCGTGGTGTGGAAGCAGAAGCCGAACATTCTGGCGTCGCTGCCCAATCTGCGCGCCATCTTCTCGATCGGCGCCGGCGTCGACCATATCTTCGCCGATCCCGGCCTGCCCGACGTGCCGATCGTCAAGGTCGTCGCCGACAACCTCACCCAGTACATGACCGAATATGTCGTCTGGCGGGTGCTCGACCATCACCGCCAGGGCCTGCTCTACCGGTCGCAGCAGCCGAAGAAGATCTGGCACGAGCCGCAGCAAAGGCCGGCCGGTGACATTTCGGTCGGCATCATGGGCCTCGGCAGTCTCGGCCGCGCCGCGGCCTCGGTGCTGCTGTCGCTCGGCTTTGCCGTCAATGGCTGGTCGCGAAGCGACAAGGCCATGCAAGGTGTCGCGACCTATTCCGGCGAGGCCGGGCTGATCCCCTTCCTCAAGGCAACCGACATACTGGTGGTGCTCTTGCCGCTGACGCCGGACACCAAGGGCATCATCAACTATGGCGTGCTGAAGGAATTGAGGAAGCGCAACGGCCTCGGCGGCTCGGTGCTGATCAATGCCGGACGCGGCCGCCTGCAGAAGGACGCCGACATTTTGCGGGCACTGGATGACGGCACGCTGAAGGAGGCAAGCCTCGATGTGTTCGAGGTCGAACCGCTGCCGAAGACCAGTCCGCTGTGGGGACATCCAAAAGTGTTCGTGACGCCGCACGCGGCGGCGACCTCCGACCCTGTCCATTTGGCGCCAATCATGCTGCGCCAGATGGACGCCTTCGAACGCGGCGAAAAGCTCGACAATCTGGTGGACCGCAAAGCCGGATATTAACCAGGCAGAGCGAGCTTCTTCTGCTTGTTCGGCTGGCCGCATTCGTGGCGGTCGATCGACCGGTTCATGGCATCGATCTCGCCGCTCGCCTGGTCGGTATCGCGCTTGGCCTTGGAGCGCATGTCCGGCGTGAACGGGCCGAAGCCCATCGCCGGATTGGAGAATGTCGGTTTGGCCTTCGTCGGAAGGTTGTATTGCTGCGCCAAGCCGTTGCGCTGCGCCAGCAATTGGTCGCACGGCACGCTGTCATACTGCAGGGAGGACTGGATGTTGGCGTCCTGCCGTTCCGCCATCGAGGTGCCGCCGACGCAGCCGGCGGTCAGCAGGCAAGATGCCAAGATCATCATGTTCCAGCGCATCGACTATGCTCCTCCTGATATCCCGCCCCGATGCGACCAGATCGCAAATATCAGTCGCGCATGCAAATCGGACTTTTTCGCGAGGCCGATGAGAGATCGCAGCCTCAAGCCGCCGGCAGCCTGCCTGCCACAACGACCAGCCCGTTGACGGGTTCCCGCCGGTCCTGCCGGATCACGGTTGTTTCCAGCGACAGGACCGAAAATCCGTTGGCAGCAAGGATGTCACGCACATAGTGTTGCGCATGCGCGTAGCGGCGCGATGGCTGCAAGACAAAATCGCCATCGCCTGCCAGCTTCTCGACGGAAAACGCGAACAGGCCATCGCTCGCCAGCAAGCCGGCAATCGTCTTCACCACGCCGCCCAGCGCGCCGACATAGATGAAGACATCGGCCACCGTCACCAGAGCGGCTTTCGGACCGGCATAGGAAAAATCCCGCAGATCGGCCTTACCGAGGAAATCATAGGCGCCCTTGGCGCGCGCCTGCTTCAGCATCCTGGCCGAGATGTCATAACCCTCCAGCCGATCGGCGATCGGCCGCAGCCTCTGCCCCATCAGGCCGGTGCCGCAGCCGAGATCGAGCGCCAGCGGGAAGCGCCCCGGCCTTGCCGTTCGAATGGCCTGATCGAGCAACTCAGGCAGCCGGTAGCCCAGCCTGTCGACCAGTGATTCATCGAAGGTCTCGGCATAATGGTCGAACAAGGTCTCGACGAAGGCACTGGGGAGTGCATCGACCGCCGGCGCCTTGCCGATCAATTGCAGGTTCAGTGCAGCGCCTTGATGATCGGATGGATCGAGTTGCAGCGACATCGTCCAGGCCTGCGCAGCCAGATCCGGCGCGCCCGCCGCCTGCTGTATCTCGCCGAGGCGAAACCAGCCCATCGCCCATTGCGGTGTCATTTCCAGCGCACCGAGCAGCAATTCCGCCGCTGCCGCATGATCGCCATCCGCGTGAAGCATCTCGGCATAGTCGGCGCGGCGATCGGCGTTCAAGTCGCCGGACGAGGCCTGAAGCGGTTTCATGGCGATGGGTCCTGTCGGCGGATCGAGCCGGCGGTGCTGTATGCGGGAGTCAGCAGTCACTTACAACAGGCTTCCCGCAGCGGAATTATATCCTATCTTGGGATCATGCGCGCCAGCGACCTGCTTCATCCCCGGCCCGAAGGCCTTTATTGCCCGCCGGGCGATTTCTTCATCGACCCGGTGCGGCCGGTCGACCGGGCGCTTGTCACGCACGGCCATTCCGATCACGCGCGCTCCGGCCACCGCTCGGTACTGGCGACGCAGCAGACGCTCGACATCATGGGCCTGCGCTATGGCGAGGATTTCGCGGGAACAACGCAAGCGGCACAGCTGGGCGAGACAATTGTCCTCAACGGCGTCAGCGTCAGCTTCCATCCGGCCGGCCACGTGTTGGGCTCGGCGCAGATATCCGTCGAGCATCAGGGCACGCGCATCGTCGCTTCCGGCGACTACAAGCGGCGCAAGGACGCGACCTGCGCGCCGTTCGAACCAATCCAGTGCGATGTGTTCATCACCGAAGCCACCTTTGGCCTGCCGGTGTTTCGCCATCCACCCGACACAGAAGAAATCACCCGTCTGCTGAAATCTGCGGCGCAGTTTCCCGAACGCTCGCATCTGGTCGGCGCCTATGCGCTGGGCAAGGCGCAGCGGGTGATGCGGCTGTTGCGCGACGCCGGCTACGACCGACCGCTCTACATCCATGGCGCACTGGCCAAACTCAGCGAATATTACCAGAGCCAGGGCATCGACCTGGGCACGCTCGAGCCGGCAACGGTGGAGGGCGGCGGCCAAGATTTCGCGGGCGCCATCGTCGTCGGCCCGCCATCGGCCTTCGCCGACCGCTGGGCGCGGCGCTTTCCCGATCCGATCTCCTGCTTCGCGTCGGGCTGGATGCGCATTCGCCAGCGTGCCAAGCAAGGCGGCGTCGAACTGCCACTGATCATCTCGGACCATGCCGACTGGGACGAACTGACCGCCACCATCAAGGAGACCGGAGCCGAGGAGATCTGGGTGACGCATGGCCGCGAGGAAGCGCTGGTGCGCTGGTGCGAACTCGAAGGCATCGCGGCGCGACCGCTGCATCTGGTCGGCTACGAGGACGAGGGCGATTGATGGCATGAACCGCTTCGCCGAACTTCTCGACCGCCTGGTGCTGACACCGTCGCGCAACGGCAAGCTGACCTTGCTGACCGATTATTTCCGCAGCGTGGAGGATCCCGATCGCGGCCTGGCGCTGGCTGCCATCACCGGCGATCTCAACATCGCCGCGGTCAAACCGGCGATGCTGCGCACGCTGGTCACCGAGCGCATGGATCCGGTGCTGTTCGGCTATTCCTACGACTATGTCGGCGATTTGGCCGAAACGGTGTCGCTGGTCTGGCCGCAAACGCCCGGAAACATCCCGAACCGCGAGCCGACGCTTGGCGAGGTCGTCGCAAAACTGCAGGCGGCAAGCCGCTCCGACGGACCGAAGGTGCTGGCAGGGCTTCTCGACAGCGCCGGCATCTCGGCGCGCTTTGCCATCATCAAGCTGGTCACCGGCGGCCTGCGCATCGGCGTTTCGGCGCGTCTGGCCAAACAGGCGCTGGCGGATTTCGGCACCGTCGATGTCACCGAGATCGAGGAGCTCTGGCACGGGCTGTCGCCGCCCTACACGACACTGTTTGCGTGGCTGGAAGGCAAGGCCGAAAAGCCCAGGAACACGGCGCTGGCGTTGTTTCGCCCGGTGATGCTGTCGAACCCGCTCAGTGACGGCGATCTCGAAAAGCTCGATCCGGTGGATTATGCGGCCGAATGGAAATGGGACGGCATCCGCGTCCAGGCGGTGGCCGAAGGCGGCATCCGCCGGCTCTATTCGCGCACCGGCGACGATGTCTCCGGCGCCTTTCCGGACCTCGCCGACGCCATGCATTTTTCCGCGACGCTGGACGGCGAGTTGCTGGTCGGCGATCCCCGGGAGGCGACGGGAACGTTCTCGGATCTGCAGCAGCGGCTGAACCGCAAGACGGTGACATCGAAGATGCAGCAGCAGTACCCGGCCTTCATGCGCTGCTATGATCTGCTGCAGATCGGCGATGAGGATTTGCGCGCACTGCCGTTTCGCGAGCGGCGCGGCCGCCTCGAAACCTTCGTGAAGACGCTCGATCCGAGCCGGTTCGATCTTTCGCCCTTCGTTGACTTCACGGACTGGCAAGCGCTGGAGGAGATGCGGCGGGCACCGCCGCACCCGATCGTCGAAGGCGTCATGCTGAAGCGCTGGGACTCAGCCTATGTCGCCGGCCGGCCGAAAGGCCCGTGGTTCAAGTGGAAACGCGATCCGCACACGGTGGACGCGGTGCTGATGTATGCGCAGCGCGGCCATGGCAAGCGCTCCAGCTTCTATTCGGACTACACGTTCGGCGTCTGGTCCGGTGCCGAAGGCGAAGAGGAATTGGTGCCGGTCGGCAAGGCCTATTTCGGCTTCACCGACGAGGAGCTGAAGCAGATCGACAAATATGTCCGCGACAACACGGTCGAGCGTTTCGGCCCGGTGCGCTCGGTACGGGCCGACCGCGACAACGGCCTGGTGCTGGAAGTGGCATTCGAAGGGCTCAACCGCTCGACCCGGCACAA
The DNA here is from genome assembly GCF_004919685.1 of Mesorhizobium norvegicum. GTDB lineage: Bacteria > Pseudomonadota > Alphaproteobacteria > Rhizobiales > Rhizobiaceae > Mesorhizobium > Mesorhizobium norvegicum. The sequence continues at coordinate 17,172 of NZ_SMYZ01000050.1, forward strand.
ATCAGGCGTCGCCATGCGCTTTCCCCGCATTTCGCGGCTGCGCTGGGACAAGCCAGCCAACGAGGCCGACCGCATCGAGACGCTGCAGGCGCTGCTCGACCGCTAAACCTCGGCGCTCTTACGGCTCGACCGAAACCCGGATCTCATAGATGTCCGCGGCCTTGCCCTGCTTGTCGAAGTCGGAATTGATGGCAATCGTGCCGGCCGAGCCCGGACGCTTGTCGGGAAACCGCACGTCGAACAGATATTCGTTCTGCTGCTGGCCGACCGCATAGCGCTTGCGGCCGCAGTCACCGAGTTCGCCGAAATTGCAGTCGACGGAAATCTGCGTCTCCTTGCCTTCTTCGGAGCGGGCAATGATGTCGAACACGGCATGTTTGCCGGCGAGCTTTTCCAGCACGCCCTGCCCGACATCGAAACTGATCGCCGAACCGGAGGCGCCCGAACGGATGCGCAGGAACGACCCGGTGTCGTCCTTCATCACTTCGGCCTTGGCGTCCGACGGGGCGCTGACATGCGACGCATCGGCCGGCGAAAACACGTTGATCCAGTCGCGCGCCTGGTCCGCGTCACCGGGCTTTGCCGGGCCGCTATCGGCCGGTGTGAAATCGTCGTCATCGACGGTCGGCGGCGCTTGCGGCGGGGCGGTATCGAGCTGCGCCTGTGTCTTGAAGACGCCGGTCTGCATGGCGAAAAACAGGCCGATGCCGACAGCGGCAAGCAGCGTCACGGTCAGGAAGATGGCGGTCAGCGGCAGACGACGCCCTCGAATGCGCCGTTCATCGCGATCGGGCGCCACTTCCGTCGCGATGCCGGCCGAGGCCGGAGCCGACATGTCGATGGCCGGAGCGCCGGGAAGAGTGGCATCCGGCATGATGTCGGGAACGACGGGCAGCACGCGCGAGCGCGGCGCATCGGAAGCGGATTGCACGGGCCCATCGACGACAGCGGGTGACGGTGCCTGTTGGCCGATTTCGACCGCAGGCGCCGAGTCTGCACCAAGCTCGACCGCCGGTGCCTCGCCTTGCGGGCCGACATCCGGCACCGCCGGCAGGAACTCGGATTCGATTTCGGTGATTTTCGCCTGGATCGCCTTGCGGCGCTTGATGGCGACTTCCACGGTCACGCCGGGGTTGGCCTGAAGCGCGCGATCAAGCGCGCCAAAAGCCGCGCGATAGACCCTTTCGCGGAACGCGCGGTCCTCGGCATTGCCTTTCTCCAAGGCGTTCCGGATCGCTTTTTCGATCGCGTCCAAGCGGGTCCCTCTGTCCGTTCGCCAACCTTGCCGTGATCGTTAGCCGCAGGCGACCAATCAATCAACGGGCGAGCGGCGCATTCTGCCTTGGAGAGGTGTCCAAAGTCCATGCCGGCGCTGTTCCGACAACAAAATCAGCATGTTTCACCGATTTTCACGCGCAGGAGACGCGCGCCATGCGGAGTTATGACTTGGCAACCGGTTGGCAAACAACGCGGCGGCCGGCTTTCGACGGCGGCACGACACCCTCGCATGAATTGCCAAGTCCCATCTTGAATTCGCGGCCGGTTGCGTCTATCACCCCCGCATCTTGGAGGTCTTGGCCTCCTGGGCCGCTTTAGCTCAGTTGGTAGAGCACCGCATTCGTAATGCGGGGGTCGCGTGTTCGAGTCACGCAAGCGGCACCACTCCCCCCAAAGGAACAGGCGATAGCACCCTCACCGGGCTAAGTCTCTTGTGCCCGGCCTCCCGCTTCTTTGTCGATTGTCTCCGCTGAATGCTTTGCCGGACAGGATTGGTGTCTCCTGATGGTCTGACAGCATCCTGGAAAGGTTGGAGGCCTCGCCTCGGGATCGAACCGAGGCTTCAGAGATTTGCAGTCTCCAGCGTAGCCGCTCCGCCACGAGGCCATCGTCGTCCAAGTAGCCGCCAAATATTTACGGAAAGGTTAAGACCGAAGCGATGGATCGGACCGCCCCGACACGTTCGGCTGGCGTTCGGGAGACACTCTGCTGGTGCAAAGGATTGCGATGCCGGCGAAGCACATCTGCCATTGTCGAGACCCCAGTTTGATGTGAAACTCGTGGCCTCAGCATGGGAGGTCAAAAATGCCCAACAATTTCAAGACCGGAGACGTCGTCAAGCTGAAATCCGGAGGCCCCAGGATGACGGTCAGCGATGGCGCGGCCTCGGGCATGTATCTGTGCCACTGGTTCAATCGCGAGGGCGAAGTGTGGACCCCGCAACATGCCGGGTTCAAGCCTGAACAACTGGTTGCGGCCGACCAATCCGACTAGAGCCTGTTCCATCCAGATGGAATCGGGATGGGCTCTATTTGTTTGTTCGAGCACGAACGGATCAGCACGCGCGACCGACGGATTTTTCGGGTCGCGGCGTTTAACGGTTGAAGCGTGATGGCGGCACAGGCCGTCTGCAACGCGCCAACCCGGAGACGCAAAGCATGATCAGCCGTTCGATATCAGTCGTTGCCTTGAGTTTGCAGGCCGTTGCGGCTTTCGCCCAGACAACGACACCGCCCCCCGCACCGCCGACCGCCGCGCCGGTTGCCGCGCCAAGCGCCTCGGGGGTCAGGTCCGACATCACGCTGGCCAAATTCCAGAAGCGGCGCGAGAAGGCGATCATGGCGGCCGACACGGACGGCGACGGCAAGATCAGCCTGCTGGAGTGGACGGCCTTTCAGGCGAAGCGCAACGTCAAGGGCGACCCCACCAAATCCTTCGCGCGGATCGATTCCAACCATGACGGCTTCATCGACCGCGCCGAACTCGATGCCTTCTTCGCCAAGCGCTTCGCCCGGCTGGACAAGAATGCCGACGGCATTTTGACGGCCGACGAACTGCCGGGCCACAAAACCGCTCCCAAACAGGAGCAATGACCAAGAGGCAATGACGCGCGATGAACATCGGGAGTGCGCCGACTGATGGCTGCGGATCCGGACGAGGAGCTGGTTCGCCGTGTCGGCGCCGGCGATCCCGCAGCCGTGCAAGCCCTGGTCGCGCGCAAGTTGCCGCGCATCCTGGCGCTTGCCGTGCGCATGCTCGGCGATGCCGCGGAGGCCGAGGATGTCGCACAGGAAACTTTTGTCCGGATCTGGCGTCATGCCGCGGGCTGGCGGCGCGGCAATGCGCGCTTCGACAGCTGGGTCCACCGGGTGACGCTGAACCTGTGCTACGACCGGCTGCGCCGGCGCCGCGAATGGGTGACAGACGAGGTGCCGGACGTCGCCGATCCTGCGCCGCTTCCCGATGCTCATCCCGGGGAAGAAGCTCATCGGGTCGAACAGGCGCTGCAACGCATCGCGCCGCGCCAGCGCGAGGCGGTCATCCTGGTCTACTATCAGGAGATGTCCAACATAGAGGCGGCTGCGACCTTGGAGATCAGCGTCGATGCCTTGGAAAGCCTGCTTGCGCGCGGCCGGCGGTCGCTGCAGACGATCCTGGCCAGGGATGGCGCCGATTGAGTGAGCACCGGGCCAGCACCAACGCGCAACGGCCATCGCGCCTTGCAGGCGCCGCCTGGTGGCCGGTTGTTGTCGTTCCGACACCGCGCGGGCACGCGGTACTGACGGGCAAGGGGAAGACACATGGCTGAAGGGTCCAGGAACGAACCGGCAATGGATGCCGAGCGCTTTGCCGCCCTGGCTGCGGCCTATGGCGGTGACTTGCGGCGATGGCCCGAGGCTGAGCGGATGGCCGGCACGATCTTTGCCGCAAGCGAAGCGGGCGAGGCCATTTTGAAGCATGCCGGGACACTCGACGCGCTGCTTGACAGCTACCGCGTCGACGCTCCCGGCCAAGCCCTGCACGGCAGCATCCTGCAGGCCGCCGGCCGGCACCTCATCCAGCGCCGGCGTCAGCGGTTCTGGTGGCTGGGGCTGGGACTTGCCGGCATTGGTCTGGCCGGCGCCGTGGCAGGACTGGCCCTGGTGGCCATCGTCACGCCCGAGGTCCAGCCGGACCACACTGTGCTGGATGCCAATGTGACGGCATTTGGCGATGCCGGCCCCGATGCCGAGAACGGTGAGGAAAACCTATGAGCCCGCGCTGGATTCGTGGTCTGGTCATTGCTTCCGTGGTGCTGAACGTCTTTCTTGCAGGCGCATTTGTCGGTGGTGCGGTCTGGCTGAGAAATGCCAAAGCCGGCGCGGGTGTCTCGCTGGAATCGGCTGGCCGACAGCTTCCCAACCAGGACCGCAAGGCGTTCCGCCAGGCGCTGCACCAGGTTCGCGTGGAGTCCCGACAGATCATTCTCGATGGCCAGCAGGCCAGGCAGGAGGCAGCGGACCTGTTGCAGCAGCCTGTCATGGACAAGGCCGCCTTGTCGGCCGCCCTGGAGCGGGTGCGCAGCGCCGACGTGGCGATGCGCACCCGGCTTGAACAGGCCATTGTCGACTTCGCGGCGAACACATCACCCGAAAACCGGAGCGTGCTGGCACAGGCATTGCAGCGCCATATGGAACGCCGCGCCGCCGTTGCGCCAAAAAAATCGCCATGACGACCAACGGAAAAGGCCGGAGACGCCGTTTAACGAAGAGAAGGGACAAGCCTGCCCGATCGCACCATGCGGGGCGGCCATCTTCATCATCGAAAGCACTCGGAGTCCAATTATGAGTCGCCTGAAAAACTATGCAGCAGCCGCTATCCTGGCCCTCAGCGGAACGGTCGTGACAGCCACCGCGTCCAGCGCAATGCCCGTCGTGTCCGTTGCCCAGCCGGCCGCCCCGGCACTGGTCGAGCATGTCCGCTGGGGCTGCGGCATCGGCTGGCACCCGAACCGCTGGGGCCGCTGCGTGCCGAACGGCGTCGTCATCGTGCGCCCGCGCTACCACTACTGGCACGCTCCCGTCTACGTCCGGCATCCGCATCATCACTGGCGCCATTGGCACCATTACTGATCAAAGCGCCGCGGGGCCAGGCACCCTTCAGGCTGGCCCCGCGTGAGCGCTGGCGCACCGGACAATCCTGCAGGCCAGCCCCTAGTTAAGGTTAAATTCACTATAGATTTGTTCTTGACGCGCAAATAATCGAAGAGTTTCCCGAAACTATGCTCAGGCATGTTCATGGGAAAATCTGTGGCTCAGCTTCAAATCCTTGGACGGATGCTCTGCCATCCGCTGACGCTGGCCGTGGTCAGCCTTGCCGGCGTTTTTGCCGCCGGACGGGCCGAGCATGAATGGCTGTCGGTGCCGTTCTCACTGGCGCTGGTGTCGGCCCTTGCCGGATTTCTGTTCCTGGCTTCGGGACGCCTGGCCTTTTCCGTCTATCTCGGCTGGATGGGCATTGCCTTCATCACCGTGGTTTCGGCGATCAAGTTCAGGATGAAGGGGTTTTCACTGCACTTCTACGACGCGGTCTTCGTGTCGAGGGATCCGGAAGTGTACCGCTTCCTGCTCGGCTCCTATCTCCATCTCATCTTGCCGGTTGTCATTGCCCTGGGGCTCGGCATTGCGGCGGGGATCCTTCTGTTTCGAATCGATCGAAAGGTCGGCTGGCCGGTGTCGGCACGCGTCCTGATCATGGCGGTGCTCCTCGCCCTGGTACCGCTGACCTTTCCGGCCGAGGCATCGAAGGACCGCTATTTCTACTACATGCAGGGCCGGCATATGTCGGCCTTCTTCGTCTCGCTGCTGGATCTGCACAATCTGGTCGTCGAGCCAGCCTTCGAGAAGCGGCTGCAGGCGGTCGCGCCGCAATCGCCTTTCTCTGATACGGTCGACTGCGGTGACCGGGCGAACCTTCCCGACATTTTCTTCGTGCTCAGCGAAAGCCAGTCCGATCCCGGCTATTTTCCGCAGGTCAGCAATGGCGCGGGCTTCCTGCAGAGGTTCGCACCCGGGGCCGGCACGCCTCATCCGATGCAGGTCGAGACGTTTGGCGGCGGCACCTGGATCACCAATTTGTCGCTGATGACCGGTCTGTCGGCCACCGATTTCGGCTGGCGAAGCCCCTATCTGACGATCACCTTGCAGGACGAGGTCGCCGGCGCCTTGCCGGAGGTGCTGGCGCGTTGCGGCTATCGGACGGCGGTGATGACGCCGATGGACTTTTCGTTCGTCAATGAAGGGCCGTTCCTGAAATCGATCGGTTTCGAGACCGTGCTCGACATCAAGGACATCGCCGCGCCCTTCTATCACCTGCGCGACAACTTCTACTATCACGCAGCCGAGGCGTTCATCGCCAGGCACCATAGGGAAGACGGCCGCCCGCTGTTCCTCGAAATCCAGACCATGTTCCCGCACTCACCCTATGAGGGGCGGATGGAGCCCGAGCTGAAGGTCGAGGGCGAGCCTTTCTCGGACGATTTCCAGGCCAATGAATATCTGCGCCGGATGGCGGTGGCGCGCGGCGATTTCCAGGATTTCCTCGACAACAGGCAAGCGGATGCCAGCCAGCGCGGCGCCGTGGTGCTCGAATTCGGCGATCACCAGTCGGCGGCGACCAAGCCGTTCGTCGACGCAATTGCCGGCGACGACGCATTGGCGAGCCCTGGCTCGCTTGCCTATCGCACCTTCTACACGCTCACCACCTTCAACCATGAGCTGCGCCATCCGATGCCTGACATGACGCCGCTCGACGTCGGCTTTCTCAGCGCCAGCCTGCTCGACGCCGCCGGCCTGCCGATGTCGCCTGTCATGGCCGATCTCGTGCGCCTGCGCGACCATTGCGGCGGCAAGTTCCATGGCTGCAAGGACAGAGCCGAAGTGGATGCGCATCTGCGCCGGCGCGTCGATTCAGGCCTGCTGCATCTGTTCCCTGAAGCGGTGCCGTTGCATGGGCTGGCGCCATCGCTCCAGTCCGCGGACGCCACCCGTTAGATTGGGTCCGGCCCCGCAATCGCAACGGTCTTCAGCGCACCGCCCGCACACAACAACCTGAGAGCTTGCACGCCGGTTCAAATTGTCCCTACTTTCGAAGTCACCGATACCGAGGGACGGACAGAGAACGAATGGCACATTCCGCAACACTGTTTTTGCAAGACGACGTGGAATTCCGGAAGATCTACCTCGATGTATCGACAGAGGGGGTACGCATCCTCGGCCATGACATGGGTCCCAAAGTTGAGAAATTTTGGGGAGACGACGATTACGAGTTCTGGGTTGATGTGCCTACCCAGGCTCTCGCTCACCTCGCATTCGCACTTTTAAGAGATAAATATGCCAACGAAGAACGGGCCGTAGACAAGTTTCAGAAATTTTGCGCAGACAACGGGATCGAGCACACCTTTCGTTCCTTGGCATAGGATACACCGGCATAGAGGGTCTCGTTACCGCTAGGTGACTTCGTCCCCCAGTGTCGCCACGGTCTTCAGCGCGCCGTCGAGCATGTCGCCCTTCTCGTCCTTCAGCGCCATCTCGCGCAGGCGGCGGATCCAATCGGCGGCGTCCGTGCGGCCCTTGAGCAGATCGAGCGCCGACAGCACGCGGTCGAATTTCGACTGGGCGCGGACGTGGGTGTCGCTGTAGCCCTTGATCAGCCGGCGGCAATTGAGGATCTCGACAGCCAGCGCGTAATCCAGGAGCACATGGTCGAGGGCCAGCGCGTACCAGCGATCGAGATGCGCGATCTCGACCTTGTGGCGCAACAGGCTGCGGCGCCAGCGGCGCAGGCCGCCGATGAACCAGAGTGCGGCAAAGCCGGCAAAGCTGTCGGTGCGGATGCGGCGGCCATGGTTGATGCGGCGGTCGAGAAAGGCGGCGAGCTTCGGCCGGTCCTCGATGTAGCTGCCCAGACCCGCCGGCAGGGTGCCGCAGAACTCCTCGATGCGCGGATGGAAATACTCGGTCACCTGCAGGATCGAGCCGTCCTTGACGCCGACCTCACGGCGTACGCGTTTGTCACGCGTCGAGCGCGTCTTGAGATCGGCGACGCGGATCATGTCGTCGTAGCATAGCGCGTTGGCCAGATGCTTTGCCGCGGCGATCGACAAGCCATAGCCGCGATCCGGCCCGTCCAGCGCGACCGCTTTGTCCAGCCGGTCGAGATAGTCGCGCCCGTAGGCGATGTCCTGATAATCGACGACCTTTCTCATGCCCCTGAGCGCCATGTCGCGCACTGCCACCGGCAACAGATCGATGCGGGCGGCCAAAGCCTGCCAGCCTTGCAGCAGGTTTTGCGGGCCGCTCACCTGTCCGGCGCCGAGGGCAGATTCGACAATCGCGGGCTCGGCCGGCTTTGGCGCCGGTGCTGCCGTGCCGCGCGCGCGATCAAACGCGGCACCGAAGGCGGCGAGGCTGGCCTTGACGCCCCGGCCGCCGGCACCGATCGCCTGTTCGTAGCTCTCGCGGGTGAACGGCAGCGCGTCGGACCCCGCCAGCGCGCCAAGCAGGCTGGCCGAGATCATCGAGCCATTGTCGGCGGCGATCTTTTCCATGTCGAAAGCGATGAAGCGCTTCGACGCGGCCTCCGCCGTCGCATGCACCTTGGACGACGAGGCGCGGCCATCGCCCGGTTCGATCTTTTCCGACACGGCGGCGATGCGATGCGACGAGGCGATGAGCGTCGTGCGCTCGGGCGTAACGAAGCCGCGGATGATGGCACGGCCGGCTTCCATCAGTTCAGCAGCGATCAGGATATCGACGTCGCCTTGCGACGGCGACAGCGCAAAGACCGGCAGGCGGCCGGTGTCGCGGGCCATCTCGACATAATAGATGGTGGCGCCGGTGCGCTGCGCGACGCCGGCGACCGAGGTCGATTGCGCGACAAAACCGTTGCGCTCGGCGACATCGGTGATCCAGTCGGCGAGCACGCCGCCGCCCTGGCCGCCAACCGCCAGCACGGCAAGCTTGATGACGCGCTCGTTATCCTGAGCGCCGGCGTGGGCGCGAAGTGGGGGGACAGCGTCAAGCATCGGCGAAGGTCAGGCGCCGGCTTTCACGGCGGCGCTGCAACAGGCTGATGGTGGCGCGGCGCATGGATTCCAGCAAACGGTCCCAGCCGCTCGGATTGTGCACGACATCGGCGCGGTAGAAGGATGGGCACAGCACCGCCGCATCGGCGACCTCGCCGCAATTGCCGCAGCCGACGCAGCTCTGGTCGATATGGGCGACCGGATCGTCGCGCAGCGGATCGTCTGTTGACTTCACCGACAGCGATGGGCAGCCGGAGAGACGCATGCAGGCATGGTCGCCGGTGCAGATGTCCTCGTCGACACCGAACTTCGGCTTCACCACCCGCTCACCGCCCTTGATCGCCTTGTCGACCAGCGGCTTTTCGCGGCGCTGACGGTTGAGCATGCATTCGGACGAGGCGACGATGACCTTCGGCCCCTTCTCCTCCGTCGTCAGCGCCTCGCGCAGCGTGTCCTGCATCTTGGTGACGTCATAGGTGCGGTCGACATGGCGAAGCCATTTGACACCCATGCCTTTCACGGCCTCGGTGATCGGATGCTTCGTCGACTTGGTTTTGTTGCCGGCGCGCGATGACAGGATGTCCTGGCCGCCGGTGGCGGCCGAGTAAAAATTGTCGACGATGACGATGACGCCGTCGTTCTTGTTGAACACGGCATTGCCTATCGAGGAAGTCAGGCCATTGTGCCAGAAGCCGCCATCGCCGACGAAGGAGATCGAGCGGCGCTTGGCGTCCGGCGAATTGAAGGCCGAAGCGGAAGCCGGACCCAGGCCATAGCCCATGGTGGTGGCGCCTAGCTCGAAGGGCGGCATGATCGAGAACAGGTGGCAGCCGATATCGGAGGCGATGTGGTGCTTGCCAAGTTCCTGCTCGACCAGTTTCGTCGCGGCAAAGATCGGCCGTTCCGGGCAGCCGATGCAGAAGCCAGGCGGCCGGCCCGGCACGACATTAATCAGGTCGGCGGCATCCACGCCGTCGCCAACCTTGTTGGGGGCACGCACCTCGCCCGGCAGCAGATGCGGCGCCTCGGCGCGCAGGAAGGCGCCGAGGCCGTCGAGCATGACCTGGCCGGTGTATTCGCCGGCCATCGGCAGATACTCCTTGCCGACCAGCCTGGTGCCGCGACCGGCCTTGTGCAGCATCGAGGCAAAGGCCTGTTCGATGTAATTGGGCTGGCCTTCCTCGACGACCAGCACCGACTGCTTGCCCTCGCAGAAGGACAGGAACTCATCGTCGATCAAGGGATAGACGGCGTTGAGCACATAGAGCGGCACGTCGGTGTCGCCGTAGGTGTCGGCAAGGCCGAACCGCTGCAGCGCGCGGATGACCGAATTGTACATGCCGCCCTGCATGACGATGCCGACCGAACCATGATCCGAGCCGAAGAATTCATTGATCTTGTTCTTGCGGATGAAGTCCACCGCCGCCGGCCAGCGCTTCTGCACCTTCTCCTTCTCATGCAGGAAGGAAGCGGGCGGCAGCACGATGCGGCCGGTGTCGCGGCGCGGCGCGTCAAGCGCATCGGCAACCGTCATTGGCGGCCGCTTGTTGTCCTTGGCGATGAAATGGCCGTGGACATGGCAGCAGCGGATGCGGACCTGCAGCATGACCGGCGTGTTGGAAATCTCCGACAGCTCGAAGCCATCCTCCACCGCCTTGACGATCGACGGCAGGTTCGGGCGCGGGTCGAGCAGCCAGACCTGGCTCTTCATGGCGAAGGCATGGCTGCGCTCCTGCATGATCGAGGAGCCCTCACCATAATCCTCGCCGACAATGATCAGCGCGCCGCCGGTGACGCCGCCGGAGGCGAGATTGGCCAGCGCGTCGGAGGCGACATTGGTGCCGACCGTCGACTTGAAGGTCGCCGCACCGCGGATCGGGTAGTGCACCGAAGCGGCCAGCATGGCAGTGGCGGTCGCCTCCGAGGCACTGGCCTCGAAATGCACGCCGAGTTCGCCCAGAATGTCCTGCGCGTCGGCCAGCACATCCATCAGATGGCTGATCGGCGCGCCCTGATAGCCGCCGACATAGCCGACGCCGCATTGCAGCAGCGCCTTGGTGATGGCTAAGATGCCTTCGCCGGCAAATTCCTCGCCGGCGCCGAGCCTGAGCTTCTCGACTTCCTTGGCAAAAGATCGTTCGGCCATTTTTTTCAATCCTTCCGTTACCGCCTGAGGTTGGCGGCGCGTAGGTCTAGATGTCGTGCCTGCGAATGTTCTTCAGCATCTTCTGCAGCGTCGCGATCAGTGCTGCGTATTCAGCGTCGTCGATATCGTCGAACATCGCCTCGAAGGCGTCATGCATGGCCGGCCAGGCGCGGGTGAACTCGGCGCGGCCGTCATCGGTCAGGAACACATGGCGGATGCGGCTGTCGGTGACGCCCTGCTCGCGCCGTACCAGACCCTGGCTCTCCAGCGAGTCGAGCGTCCGGCTCAAAGTCGACTGCTCGATGACAGTATAGACCGAAAGATCGTTGACGGTGATGCCGTCGGTGACCGACAGCACGGCCAGCGTGCGGACCTGAGGGATGGTCAGGCCCTGTTTGCGGAAATCGTCGCGCAAGGTGGCGTTGTAGCGGCCCATGATGCGGTTCATCAGATAGGGCGCGAATTGCTGCAGGCCGATCTGCCCCAGGGTCGAGATGCGCTGACGCTTTTCCGCAACCTTCTCTTCCATCACAGCCTCCCCGCCAGGAGAAAGCCGGAGCCGCCGCCAAGTCCCGCGCCGGGATGGGTCGAGGCGCCGATATGGTAGAGGTTCTTGATGCCGGTCTGGTGGTTGCGGCTGGTCTTGAACGGCCGCCACAGGAACGACTGGTCGATGGTCGAGGAGCCGCCATAGGGGTCACCGCCGACAAGATTGATGTTCATCGCTTCGAGATCGGCCGGCGAATAGGCGCGGCGCGCGATGACGCTGTCCTTGAAGCCATCGATGTGGCTGGCGAGGATGGCTTCTGCGCGGTCGGCATAGGCTTCGCGCAGCGCATCGGTCCATTGCCCATCAGCCGGTGCCTGCAGCTTGCCTGCCGCGTCGCCCTTGATGTGCCGGGGTGCCTCGGGCAGCTGCAGCCACAGGATCGCCTTGCCTTCAGGGCAGCGCGACGGGTCGAGCGCATGCGGCTGGCCGACACAGATGGTCGGCACCTCCGGCAGCATGCCGCGCGCCGCTTCGTTGCAGGCCTTTGACACGCCATCCAGCCCCGGTGTCAGGTGCAGCAGCGCGACCTTGTCCAGGCCTTCGCCGCGCCATGCGGGCGGTTTGTCCAAGGCGTAGTGGATCTGGAAATTGCCTTTGCCGTAACGGTATTTCTGCGTTGCCTCGACATCGGCTTTGGGAGCGTCAGTCCCAAGCAGTCGACCATAAAGCTGCGTCGGTGTCACCGAGCAGATGATGCTCTTCTTCGCATGGACCGTTTCGCCCGAGGCCAGCCGCACGCCGGTGGCGCGACCTCCAGCCAGGATGATGGAGGCAACGTCCGCTTCGGTGGAGATGACGCCGCCGCGTTCGGTGATGAGCGCCTCGAAGGCCGACAGCAGGTTCTGCGCCCCGCCCTTGACGATCGGCGCGCCCGCCGCCTCCAGCGCGAAAGCGATAACCCTAGCGATTTGGCCGGAGAAAGCATCTTCCGGGCCAAGCCCGGCATGCAGCACCCAGGGCGCCCACAGCGCGCGGACGGTCTCCGACTGATAGGTGCCTTCCAGCCAGCTTCGCGCCGGCACCAGCGCTCCGCCGAGAAAGGCGGCAAGGCCGCGCGGGCCGCGCCGCCAGCCATCGCCGGCCAGCAGCTTCGCCGTCGGATAGGACCACAGGCTGCCGCCGAGCAGGCCGAACAGCAGGCCGGCATTGCGCTCGATGCCGCCGACATCCTCCGCGTGCCGGTCGCCGTCGCCTGCCGCGATTGCGTTGAGGGCAGCGACATTGGCGGCGCGGTCGGTGGTGAGCACGGCATAGCTGCCGTCCGGCCGCAGCACGCCGGTCGGCTTGGCCGTATGGCAGAACTCCAGCCCGTGCCGCGCAAGGTCGGCGCCGAGCGCCGCAAAGGCCGGCGAAGTGATGAACAGCACGAAGGTCGTCGCCATCACGTCATGGATGAAGCCGGGCGCGGTGATCTCCTCGGTGCGCATGCAACCGCCAATGCGGTCGTTGCGCTCGAGGAGGAGCACACTCGCCCCTTTGCCGCCAAGCATCGCCGCACAGACCAGCGCGTTGATGCCGCTGCCGACGATGATGTGATCCGGCGCTTTCATTGACAGTTGCTCTCGACCGTCTGGCCTTCGCGCATGATCTTCTCCCGAAGACCTCACCTCGCTCTATTTGCCCGACACCAGCGCCAGCGCGCGGATCGGGCTGCCTGTGCCGTGTTCGATCTTCAGCGGCGCCGCGATCAGGATGGCGCCCTTCGGCGGCAGCTGGTCGAGGTTGCAAAGGCTGGCAAGACCGTAGCGGTTGGCCTTGTGCATCAGCGTGTGCGCCGGGAATGGCGGTTCCATCCCCCCTGCTTTGCCAGCATCGGTGCCGATCGTCTCGCTGCCCCAGCCCTTGATGTCCTTGCTGATCAGGAACTGGATGGCTTCGGCCGTCGGGCCGGGCGTGTGTGGGCCGGTCTCATTGGCGTTGAGGAATTCTGCTTCCGAGCCGTTACGCTTGTACCAGTCGGTGCGCATCACCACCCATTCGCCGGCATTGATCGCGCCATGCTTGGCTTCCCATGCCTTGATGTGGTCGACGGTGAGCAGGAAATCAGGGTCGGCGGCAGCTTCCTTCGAACAGTCGATGACATTGACTGGGCCAACGAAGTTCTGGGCCGGAATGGTGTCGGTGGCGCCGTCCGGATAATCCTTGCCACTGATCCAGTGCTGCGGCGCATCGAAATGCGTGCCCGAATGTTCGCCGAGCTTCAGCCAGTTCCAGGCCCACCAGGGACCGTTCTTGTCATAGCGGGAGATGTTGTGGATCTCGACCTTCGGCGTGTCGACGGCAAGCTCCGGCGGCAGCTTGATCAACGGCGTGTCGGGTCCGAGCGGCGCCGACAGGTCGACCACCTTGATGGCGCCGGAAAGAAGCTGGCCGGCGACTTCGCCGAGGAGTTTTTGCGTGTCCATGGTCTCTGTTCCCTCTTTCGTGATGATGATCAAGGCTCGTCTCGGCCCTTAATATCCTACTAGACGAAAACATATGCATCTGCAATTATCTTTAAGCATAAAGGAAATGGGAACGGGGCGTGAGCGAGTTCGACGCCATCTTTGTCGGGGCGGGCCACAACAGTCTGGCATGCGCCGCGCATTTGGCGCTCAGAGGTTGGAAAACCGGGATTTTCGAGCGCAGCGCAACAATCGGCGGCGCCGTCCAGACGCGCGAACTCACCCTTCCCGGCTTCCGCCACGATTTCGGCGCGATGAATCTGAGCCTGTTCGCCGGCTCTGCCTTCCACCGGAAATATGCAAATGAATTGAAAGCGCAGGGGCTGGAGTTCGCGCCGGTCGCCGATTGTTTCGCCAGCGCCTTTCCGGACGGCCGCTGGTTCGGCGTCAGCAACAATCTGGAAAAGACCACTGCCCGCATGGCCGCGTTCTCCGCCACTGACGCCGCCACATGGCGCGGACTGGTCGCTGCCTTCCCGGCGGAGGCCGAGCATCTGTTCCGGCTGCTGGGATCGCCGATGAGCGCCCGCGCGCTTGCCGGCACGGCGTGGAACCTGTGGCGCAAGAAGGGCATGTCGGGGGCGCTCGACACCGGCCGGCTGCTGTTGTCGTCACCGCGCGCCTGGCTGGAGGAGCATTTCGAGTCACCTCATATCAGGGCAACGCTCGCCACCTGGGGCATGCATCTCGACTTCGCGCCCGACATCGCCGGCGGTGCCGTGTTCCCCTATCTGGAATCGATGGCCAACCAGAGTTTCGGCATGGTGCTGGGCAAGGGCGGCGCCGACACCATCATCCGCGCGCTGTCGGGCATGGTGACGGCTGCCGGCGGCAAGATCGTCACCGGCGCCGAGGTGGCCGAGATCACGGTTTCCGCCGGCATGGCGACCGGCGTGCGGCTCGCTTCGGGTGAAACGCACACCGCCACCAAGGCGGTCATCGCCGGCGTCGCGCCGAAGGCGCTGACCGGCAAATTGCTGCCCAATGGTTCGGGCGACACCGGTTTCGACACGGCGATGCAAAAATTCCGCCATGCGCCGGGCACGATGATGATCCATCTGGCGCTCGACGATTTGCCGGACTGGCGCGCTGGCGCTGAGCTGCGGCAGTTCGCTTATGTGCATCTGTCGCCGTCGCTCGATGCCATGTCGCGCACCTATCAGCAGGCGATGGCGGGCATGCTGCCGGACGAGCCGGTGCTGGTCGTCGGCCAGCCGACCGCGATCGATCCGTCGCGGGCGCCTGAAGGCAAGCATGTGCTGTGGGTGCAGGTGCGGATGTTGCCCGCCGAAATCACAGGCGATGCCGCCGGCAAGATCGCGCCAGCGCATTGGGACATGATCAAGGAGGTCTACGCCGACCGTGTCCTCGACATCGTCGAGACCTACGCACCCGGTCTGCGAAACAATATCCTCGGTCGAGCGGTGTTCTCGCCCATCGATCTCGAGCGCGAGAACCCGAACCTCGTCGGCGGCGACCAGGTCTGCGGCAGCCATCATCTGGCGCAGAATTTCCTGTTTCGTCCGGCGCGCGGCTACGCCGACTGGAACACCCCCGTGGCGCATCTGCATCTCACCGGGGCTGCAACATGGCCGGGCGCCGGCACCGGTGCGGCTTCCGGATACATGCTCGCGCAACAGCTTGGCGGGAGGTAGCAGCCGAAGATTTCACACAGGCGAAAGAGGGCAAGGCGCTGCTGCCCAAGAGCCTGAACAATGAACTGACGACGCCGCGCGCAGAAACAGAAAACCAACAAGGGGAACGACCATGACAATCAACAGACGCGAATTGCTGGGATACAGTGCCGCGGCACTCGGGGTGGCCGCCGTCGGCCTGCCGCAAATCGCCAAGGCAGCAGCCGGCGAACTGACCATCGCCTACAATGTCAACCTGCCGTCCTGGGATCCGACCACCGGCCCCTCGGCCGTCAACCCGACCATCCAGGGGCTCTACCAGTCGGTGTTCGACCAGTTCATCCCGCAGAAGCCCGACCTGTCCTTCGCGCCCGGCCTGCTCACCGAATGGGGCTGGAACGACGACCGCACCAAGATCATGATGACGGTGCGCGAGGGCGTGACCTGGCATGACGGCTCGCCATTCACGGCCGAGGACGTGGTCTGGTCGTTGCAGCGGGCGGGCGACGAAAAGACCGGCAACCCGATCCAGTTCGTCTGGAAGAATGTCAACAACTTCAAGATCGACGGCAACAAGATCACCGGCGACGTGGTGCAGTTCGACCCGGTCTATTTCAAATGGATGTCGTTCCTGACCGGCTACATCATGCCGAAGGCCTATTATGAGAAGGTCGGCGCCGAGGGTTTCGAGAAGGCGCCGATCGGCACCGGCCCCTACATGGTCGAAAAATTCGAGCGCAACGCGTTCCTGCGGCTGAAGGCCAATCCGAACTATTGGGGCGGCAAGCCGGCCTTCGAAAATGTGACGATCAAGTTCGTCGCCGATGCGGCGAGCCGCGTCGCCGAGATCGAATCCGGCTCCTCGCAGGTGACGCTGGAGATTCCCTACGAGGAGTATGACAGGCTGATCGCCAAGGACGGGCTGGCCGGCTCGTGCAAGAACGTCTCCGACATCGGCATGATCTTCTTCAACGACATCGAGGCGATGCTGGACAAGAACGTCCGCCAGGCGGCCGTCATGTCGATCGACAAGAAGCTGCTGGTCGATCGCCTGCTGCGCGGCTACGGCCAGCCGATCGACACGCTGGAGACGCCGGAATACGCGGCCTACGATGCGTCGATCAAGGTCGAGCACAATCCGGAGAAAGCCAAGGAACTGCTCGCCGCCTCCGGCTATTCGCCGGAAAAGCCGGTCAAGTTCACCATCCAGACGACCAAGGGCTTCAAGCCCAAGGACTATGAGATGATCCAGGCGATCGTCGGCATGTGGCGCAAGGTCGGCATCGAGGCGACGATCGAAGTCTACGAGATCGCCAAGCACTACGAGCTGCGCGCCGCCGACAAGCTGGCGCCGGCCGCCTTCTACAATTGGGGCAACGCCATCGGTGATCCGACCACCTCGACCGGCTTTGCCATGTACGGCCCGAGCCCGCATTCGGTGTGGGACAGCCAGGATTTGATCGACATGATCAACCCGCTGTGGGGCGAAAAGGACGAAGCCAAGCGCATCGCCGGCTGGAAGGCTGTCGACAAATACATCGCCGAGCAGGCCTATGTGCTGCCGCTGATGCAGTATGCGCAGCCGATCGTGCATGCCAAGAGCGTCAACGTGGTGCAGCATGTGTCCGGCGCGCTGCTGCCGGCCCTGATGACCCCGGCCTGACCAATATGGGAAGGCACGCCGTCGTGAGGCAGCGTGTCTTCTTTAGCGACGCAGGCCCCCTCATCCGGCCCTTCGGGCCACCTTCTCCCCGCTGGGGAGAAGAGACTGGCTCAGCCGTCGGCGACCTCTTCTCCCCTCGGGGAGAAGGTGGCCGCGAGGCGGCCGGATGAGGGGGCCGTTCGTTCCATCAGTCCCTGAAACGCATTAGGCCCACGCCAGAATGCTTCTGCAAAGATTCATGATCCGTCTCCTGACGATGCTGATCACGCTGTTCGGCGTGGCCGTCGTCGTCTTTGTCGTGATCCGTGTCGCGCCCGGCGATCCGATCGCCATGATGCTGCCGCCCGGCGCGACGGATGCCGATATCGACCGGCTGCGCGCGCTCTATGGGCTCGACAAGACCATCGTGCAGCAGTTCTTCATCTGGCTGTCCGGCGTGGTCAGGGGCGATTTCGGCACTTCGATTTCGCTCAGGCAGGACGTGCTGGGTCTCGTCTTCAACCGGCTGCCGGCAACGCTGGAACTCGCCATCGTTGCGCTCGTGATGGCGGTGACGATCGGCGGCACCACGGCGGTGATCGGCGCGCGCGAGCGCGGCACGGCGGTCGAGGCCGGCATCGACATCGCCAGCGGCGCTGCGCTCTCCATTCCCGATTTCCTGTGGGGCCTGGTGCTGATCCTTCTGTTCGGCGTGCTGGTGCCGATCTTCGACATTTCCGGCCGGGTGTCGCCACAGCTCGACCTGCCCTTCGTCACCCAGTTCTATCTGTTCGAGAGCTTGCTTCGCCTGCGCCTCGACCTCACCTGGGATCTCTTGAAGCACATGCTGATGCCGGCCGTGGCGCTGGCGCTGCCGCTGGCGGCGATCATCTCGCAGCTGTTGAAACAGTCGCTGAAGGAGGTGCTCGACCTCGACTATGTCGTGCTGGCGCGGGTCAAGGGATTCTCCGAAACGCAGGTTATCCTGCGCGAGGCGCTGAAGAACGCCGCCCTCCCGACGCTGACGCTGGTCGGCGTGCAGTTCACCTTCCTCATCGGCGGCACGGTCATCGTCGAACGGCTGTTTTCCTACGAAGGCCTCGGCAATATGGCGATCGATGCCGTCATCAACCGCGACCTGCCGCTGATCCAGGGCATCGTGCTGGTCTTCGCGCTGCTGTTCGTGCTGATCAACCTCACCGTCGACATGATGTACGCCCTGCTCAATCCGAGGCTGCGCCATGGATGAGAACCGTGCTCAAGGGCGTAGCGTGTCGCCACGCTTGTGGCTGGCCGGCGGCTGGCTGCTGCTGGCGCTTCTGGCAGCGATCTTCGCACCGCTGGTCGCGCCGCAGGATCCGCTGGCACAGGATTTGATGCTGGAGCGGCTGCCGCCGTTCTGGATTGATGGAGCCGAGCCCGGCTATTGGCTCGGCACCGACAGCCTCGGCCGCGATCTGTTGTCCCGCCTGATCTTCGGCGGCCGTATCGCCTTCATCGTCGCCTTTGCTGCAGCCTTCGCGGCGTGCCTGGTCGGCTCGACGCTGGGTCTGGTTGCCGGCTATTTCGGCGGCTGGGCCGACCGCATCATCTCGCGCATCGTCGATGTCTGGATGGCGTTTCCGCCGGTGCTGTTCGCCATCCTGCTGGTCGCCGTGCTCGGCACGGGCCTAAGTTCCGTCATCCTCGCCATCGCCATCATCGACTGGACGCGCTTTTGCCGGGTGATCCGTGCCGAGACGATGGGCCAGTCGCGCATGGACTATGTCGAGAATGCCCGCATCGCCGGCTACGGCCGCATCGGCATCATGCTGCGCGAGGTGCTGCCCAATGTGGTGCCGTCGATCGTGGCGCTGCTGTCGCTGGAAATGGGCATCGCCGTCATCGTCGAAGCGATCCTGTCCTTCGTCAATCTGTCGATTTCGACCGACGATCCGACCTGGGGCGGCATCATCGCCGAGGGCCGGCTGTCGATCCATCAGGCCTGGTGGGTGCTGGTGTTCCCGCTGATCACGCTGATCGTCACCGTGCTGTCGTTCAGCCAATTCGGCGAGGCGCTGAAGACGCGCTTCGATCCGGTGCTGCGATGAACGCCTGTCTCGACATCAGGGATCTGAGCGCCGTGCTGCCGAACGGCCAGCGCGTGCTGCGCTCGGTATCGCTTGCCGTCCAGCCCGGCGAGGTCCGCGCGCTGGTCGGCGAGAGCGGCGCCGGCAAGACGATGATCGGCAAGGCGGTGCTCGGTGTCCTGCCGTCGAGCGTGCGCATTGTCGAGGGCGATATAAGGCTTGAGGGCGAAGACCTCGGCAGACTGCAGCCCAAGGCGCGGCGCACACTGATCGGCGCCCGTACGGCGCTGATCCCGCAGGATCCGTTGACCGCGCTCAACCCGTCGCGGCGCATCGGCTCGCAGATGACCGACCGGCTGGTGCGCATCCTCGGTTGGAATGGCGAGAGGGCCGATACCCGCATTCGCCAGTTACTGGATGAGGTGCAGATCCGCGATCCCGACCGCGTGCTGAAGAGCTATCCGCATGAGCTTTCCGGCGGCATGCGCCAGCGCGTGCTGATCGCCGCCGCTTTCGCCGCCGAACCACGGCTGATCGTCGCCGACGAGCCGACGACGGCGCTTGATGTCACCGTGCAGAAGCAGATCCTGCGGCTGATCGTGCAATTGCAGCGCGAGCACGGCACGGCGATCCTTTTCGTCACCCATGATCTCGGCGTCGTCGCCAAGATCAGTCAGAAGGTCTCGGTGCTCTATGCCGGCAAGGTGGTCGAGGAGGCCGAGACGGCTGCTCTCTTTGCCGCCCCGCAGCACCCCTATACGCGGGCGCTGATGGCCGCCACGCCGCGCTACACCGACCCCTTCGCTTCGCTGAAGCCGGTGGACGACGCTGTGCTGGCCGGGCTTGCCGCCGAAATCGCTGCCGCCGACCAGGCCTGGAGGCGACCACATGGCTGAGCCGCTGTTTTCCGTGCGCGGGCTGAAGGTCGCTCTGCCCGACATGACACGCAAGCCGCTGATCGGCCGCGCGCCCTTGGCCGAGATCCTGAAAGGCCTGGATTTCGACCTGCCGAGGGGGTCGGTGACCGGGATCGTCGGCGAATCCGGATCCGGCAAATCGACGCTCGGCCGCGCTTTGGTGCGCCTCCTGGAGCCCAGCGCCGGCAGCATCAGCTTCGACGGCCTGGATATCACCCATCTGCCGGAAGCGGAGCTCAGGCCACTACGCCGCAATCTGCAGATGATCTTCCAGGATCCGATGTCGTCGCTCAATCCGCGCCGAACCATCGCCAGCATCATCGCCGCGCCGCTGAAGCAGAACGGCCTCGGCGACAATCTGAAAGCCCGCGTCACCGAAGCGCTGCAGCGCGTCGGTCTGCCGCAAAGCTTCGCCGGCCGCTACCGGCACGAACTGTCGGGCGGCCAGCGCCAGCGCGTCGGCATCGCGCGCGCGCTGGCGCTGTCGCCGAAATTCGTGTTGGCCGACGAGATCGTCTCCGGGCTGGATGTGTCGACGCAGGCACAGATCCTGACCCTGCTGGAGAAGCTCGCGGCGGAGATGGGCCTGACCGTCGCTTTCATCAGCCACGATCTGTCTGTCATTCGGCGGCTGTGCCGGCAAGTCATCGTCATGCGCGAAGGCGTGATCGTCGAGGCGAGCGCCACCGACGCCTTGTTCGACAACCCCAGGCAGGTTTACACGCGCGACCTCATCGCAGCCATTCCCCTGCCCGAGATCGATGCGGGCTGGCTGGACATCCCTGCCGCCATCAAGGCCCCGACATGAATGCACACGCACGCCGAAAAGCGGGCCTCGGTCGTGCGACCGGCAAATGACCCAAGTCCCGCCAATGGAGGAGGACTGACATGAAGAGGATACTTCGAAACGCAACGCTCGCGGTCGCGCTGTTGGGCAGCGCCGGCATGGCCACAGCCAGCTCGATACCAGGCATGCGCGGGCACGATCACACCGGCATCACGGTTCCCGACATGAAGCAGGCGGTCGACTTCTTCACCGAAGTGGTCGGCTGCAAGAAGGCGATGTCGTTCGGCCCGTTCGCCGACGACAAGGGCACATTCATGCAGGATCTGCTGGGCGTCGACCCGAAGGCGGTGATCGAGCAGGTCACCATGGTGCGCTGCGGCTATGGTTCGAACATCGAACTGTTCAAATACACCGCGCCCGACCAGAAGGACCTGACGCCGAAGAACAGCGATATTGGCGGCTTCCATATCGCCTTCTATGTCGACGATGTCGCCGCCGCCAAAGCCTATCTCGACGCCAAGGGCGTCAAGACAAGGATGGGACCATTGCCGGTCAAGGAAGGGCCCGCCGCCGGCCAGACCATCCTCTACTTCCAGGCCCCCTGGGGGCTGCAACTGGAAGCGATCAGCTACCCCGCGGGAATGGCCTACGAGAAAGGCGCCGAGACCGTTCTGTGGAGCCCGAAGAACCCGGAAAAGTGATGGGTACGCGTGCTTGCGGATGTTCCGCAAGCACGCCACACAAATGCGACGTTGAATCATTTCGATATGAAACTTTAAGCTTGAAATAATTCACCTCCGGCGCGATACTGAAAACCAGCAAGCGAAGAGGAGATCGCAGACATGAAGGTTGCGGTTCTCGGCGGCGGACCAGCCGGCCTCTACTTTGCCATTTCGATGAAACTCAGGGACGCCGCGCACGATGTGACGGTGTTCGAGCGCAACCGCGCCGACGACACGTTCGGCTGGGGCGTCGTGCTGTCGGCCGAGACGCTCGACAATCTGTCGAAAAACGATCCGGTCAGCGCCGTCTGGATCAAGAAGCACTTTGCGTATTGGGACGACATCGCCGTCATCCATGACGGCGTGCGCACGGTCTCATCAGGGCACGGTTTCTGCGGCATCGGCCGCAAGCGGCTGCTGGTCCTGCTGCAGCGCCGCGCGCGAGAACTCGGCGTCAAGCTGATGTTCGAGACCGACATTGCCGATCCCAAACCTTACATGGAAACGCATGATCTGGTCGTCGCCGCCGACGGCCTGAACTCCAGGGCGCGCAACACTTTCGTCGACATCTTCAAGCCCGATATCGACACCCGCAAATGCAAGTTCGTCTGGCTGGGCACCAACCAGAAATTCGACGACGCCTTCACCTTCATCTTCGAGAAGACGGAGCATGGCTGGGTGTGGGCGCACGCCTACCAGTTCGACAGCGATACCGCGACGTTCATCGTCGAGTGCAGCGAACAGACCTGGGCTGCGTTCGGCTTCGGCGCGATGTCGCAGCAGGAATCGATCGCCGTCTGCGAGCGCATCTTCGCCAAACATCTCGGCGGCCACGCGTTGATGACCAATGCCAACCATATCCGTGGTTCGGCCTGGATCAATTTCCCGCGCGTGCTGTGTGAGCGCTGGTCCTACAAGAATCTGGCCTTGATGGGCGATGCGGCGGCGTCAGCCCATTTCTCGATCGGCTCCGGCACCAAGCTGGCGCTGGAAAGCGCCGTAGCGCTGGCCGAATATGTCGAAACCGAGCCGGACCTCGACGCGGCGTTTCGTAGATATGAGGATGCCCGCCGCACCGAGGTGCTGAAGCTGCAATCGGCGGCGCGCAATTCGCTCGAATGGTTCGAGGAGGTCGAGCGCTATCTCGGCCTCGATCCGGTGCAGTTCAACTATTCGCTTTTGACCCGCTCGCAGCGCATCAGCCACGAGAATCTGCGGCTGCGCGATGCCGAATGGCTGGGCGGCGCGGAGGAGTGGTTCCAGCGCCAGGCAGGCGCCGGCGGCAACAGCCTGCGCCGCGCGCCGATGTTCGCGCCGTTCAGGCTGCGCGACATGAGGCTGCAGAACCGCGTCGTCGTCTCGCCGATGGCGCAGTACAAGGCCGTCGACGGCTGCCCGACCGACTGGCATTTCACCCATTATGCCGAGCGGGCCAAGGGTGGCGCAGGCCTCATCTATATCGAGATGACCTGCGTCAGTCCCGAAGGGCGCATCACGCCTGGCTGTCCTGGATTCTATGCGCTCGAACATGAGGTGGCGTGGAAGCGGCTGGTCGATTTCGTCCACACCGAGACCGAGGCCAAGATCTGCGCCCAGATCGGCCATTCCGGCGCCAAGGGCTCGACCCGGCTTGGCTGGGAAGGCACCGACGTGCCGTTGGTATCGGGCAATTGGCCTGTGATGGCGGCATCGGCCGTTGCGTGGTCGCCGCAGAATCAGGTGCCGAAGGCGATGGACCGCGCCGACATGGACAAAGTGCGCGACGAATTCGTGGCCTCGGCCGAGATGGCCGATCGTTGCGGCTTCGACATGCTCGAGATCCACGCCGCGCACGGCTATCTCCTGTCGTCCTTCATCACGCCGGTCACCAACCGGCGCACGGATGCCTATGGCGGTTCGCTGGAAAACCGCATGCGCTATCCCCTGGAAATCTTTCGTGCGGTGCGCGCCGCCTGGCCGGCGGGAAAGCCGATCTCGATGCGCATTTCGGCCAATGACTGGGTCGGCATCGAAGGCGTGACGCCCGCCGATGCGGTCGAGATCGCCCGGCTTCTGCATGAAGCCGGCGTCGACATTTGCGACGTCTCGGCCGGCCAGACCTCGGCACTGGCCAAGCCGGTCTACGGCCGCATGTTCCAGACGCCGTTTTCCGACCGCATCCGCAATGAGGTCGGCATGGCGACGATGGCGGTCGGCAACATCTACGAGCCGGACCATGTCAATTCGATCCTGATGGCCGGCCGCGCCGACCTGGTAGCGCTGGCACGGCCGCATCTCGCCGATCCCTACTGGACGCTGCATGCCGCCGTCACGCTCGGCGACCGTGGCGTCAGATGGCCGGATCCCTATCTGCCTGGGCGCGACCAGCTCTACCGTCTGGCCGAGCGCGACGCAGCGGCGGGGCTGAAAGTATGAGGACCGTCTCGACGATCCCAGGCAAGCATGCGCTGGTCACTGGCGGTGGCTCCGGCGTCGGGCGGGCCATCGCGCTGGCGCTGGCGGATGCGGGCATAAACGTGACCATCTGCGGCCGCCGGGAAGCAGAGCTCGCCAAGGTGGTCGGCGAAAACGACCGCATCTTTGGCATCGCGGCCGATGTCACCGATGAGGCGGCGATGGCGTCGCTCTACGAGAGGGCGCAAGCCGCGCGCGGATCCTTCGACATCGTCGTCGCCAATGCCGGCATGTCCGGCAGCGCGCCGGCGCACAAAACCGCGCTCAGCGACTGGCAGCGGACGCTCGACGTCAATTTGACCGGCGCCTTCCTGACGGTGAAGCCGGCGCTAGCCGGCATGGCCGCGCGCAAGGCGGGACGGATCATCTTCATTGCTTCGACGGCCGGACTGAAAGGCTACGCCTATGTCGCGCCTTACGTCGCCGCCAAGCATGGCGTCGTCGGCCTGATGCGAGCGCTGGCTGCCGAAACCGCGAAATCGGGTGTCACCGTCAACGCCGTGTGCCCGGGCTTCGTGGAGACCGAAATGCTGGAGGAGTCCATCCAGCGCATCATCGAGAAGACCGGCCGCTCGGTCGAGCAGGCGCGGTCGAGCCTCGCCTCGACCAATCCGCAGGGCCGCTTCATTCAGCCGCAAGAAATTGCCGCCGCCGTGCTGTGGCTGTGTGGCGACGCCGCCCAATCGATCACCGGACAGGCGATTTCCATCTCAGGAGGCGAAACATGGTAGCCGGCCCCCTGCCCGCGCCGTCGGGACCCGGCAAGGACCGCTTGCGTCTGTGGATCAGGCTGCTGCGTGCCTCGCGCACGATCGAGGCCGAGCTGCGCGAGCGGCTGAAGAAGGAGTTCAACACGACGCTGCCGCGCTTCGACGTGATGGCCGCGCTCTATCGCGCGCCGGAGGGCATGCTGATGAGCGACCTGTCGCGCTTCCTGCTGGTGTCCAACGGCAATGTCACCGGCATCGTCGACCGGCTGGTTTCGGAAGGACTTGTCGCCCGCGCGCGGCGCAATGGCGACCGCCGCACGTCGATGGTGCGGCTGACCGAGGAAGGCACGCAGGCCTTTGCCACCATCGCCGCGGCGCATGAAGGCTGGATCGGTGAATTGCTGGGCAAGGTCAGCGAGGACGACGCGCGCCGGCTGACCGGCATGCTGACCTCGTTCCGCAGCAACTGGGAGGGACGCGAATGACCGGAATGGCCGGGCGCAAGCCGAAGCATTTCCTGTGGGAGGTCGAGGGCAGGATCGCAAAGGTCCGACTCGACCGGCCAGAACGCAAGAACCCGCTGACCTTCGACAGCTATGCCGAACTGCGCGACACGTTCCGCGACCTCGTCTATGCCGACGACGTCGACGCCGTGGTGTTCCTCTCCAATGGCGGCAATTTCTGCTCCGGCGGCGATGTCCATGACATCATCGGCCCGCTGGTCAAGATGGACATGAAGCAGCTTCTCGCCTTCACCCGCATGACCGGCGATTTCGTCAAGGCGATGCTGAATTGCGGCAAGCCGATCATTGCAGCCGTCGACGGCGTCGCGGTCGGCGCGGGCGCCATCATTGCGATGAGCTCCGACATCCGCATCGCCACGCCGGAAGCCAAGACCGCCTTCCTGTTCACCCGCGTCGGTCTCGCCGGCTGCGACATGGGCGCCTGCGCGATCCTGCCGCGCATCATCGGCCAGGGCCGCGCCGCAGAACTGCTCTACACCGGCCGCACCATGACGGCGGCGGAAGGCGAGCGCTGGGGGTTTTACAACAGGCTGGTCGATGCAGCGGCTCTCGAGGCCGACGCGCTCGACATGGCGACGCGCATCGTCTCCGGGCCGACCTTCGCCCACGGCATCACCAAGACGCAGCTCAACCAGGAATGGTCGATGGGTCTCGACCAGGCGATCGAAGCGGAAGCGCAGGCGCAAGCGATCTGCATGCAGACCCGCGACTTCGAGCGCGCCTACAAGGCGTTCGTGGCCAAGGAAAAGCCGGTGTTCGAGGGGGATTGAGGATGGTAGGTTTGCGCCCAGGCACCCCCCTCTGGCCTG
>NZ_SMYZ01000050.1:43491-82063 GCF_004919685.1 Mesorhizobium norvegicum
CAGGACAGAGGGGGGTGTGCAGGAACGGGGCATAGAAGGAGATATCCATGCCTGACCGCTCCTTCCTCTCCTGGCCGTTCTTCGAAGACCGCCATCGCGAACTGGCCGAGCACCTGGAGACATGGTGCGCGAAAAACCTGCCGGTCGATCATCACGATGTCGACGCCGCCTGCCGCGAGCTGGTGGCTAAGCTTGGCCAAGACGGCTGGCTGAAGCCGACGGCGCTCGACACCGACAGTCCGGGACCACTCGACGTCCGCACTCTGTGCATCACGCGCGAGACGCTCGCCCGCCATGACGGGCTCGCCGATTTCGCCTTCGCCATGCAAGGGCTCGGCACCGGCGCACTCAGCCTGTTCGGCACGCCGCAACAGCAGCAATGGCTTTCGAAGACACGTGCCGGCAAGGCGATATCAGCCTTCGCCCTGTCGGAACCGCGCTCGGGATCGGATGTCGCCAACACCGAAATGACGGCGACCCGCGACGGCGACAGCTACATTCTGTCCGGTGAAAAAACCTGGATCTCCAATGGCGGCATTGCCGATCTCTATGTCGTCTTTGCCCGCACCGGCGAGGCGCCGGGCGCCAAGGGGCTCTCGGCCTTCCTCGTGCCGGGCGACGCCAAGGGCCTTGGCATCGCCGAACGGCTGGAGGTGATCGCGCCGCATCCGCTGGCGCGGCTGTCGTTCGAGCAGGTCCGCCTGCCGGCCTCGGCGCTGATCGGCAAGCCCGGCGACGGCTTCCGCATCGCCATGTCGGTGCTCGACGTGTTCCGCTCGACTGTCGGTGCGGCGGCACTCGGCTTTGCTCGCCGCGCGCTGGATGAAAGCATCAAACGGGTGGCCGAGCGCAAGCTGTTCGGTGCCCCGATGGGCGAACTGCAAATGGTGCAGGGGCATATCGCCGAGATGGCGCTCGACGTCGATGCGGCGGCGCTTCTGGTCTACCGCGCCGCCTGGACCAAGGACATGGGCGCGCCCCGCGTCACCCGCGAAGCGGCGATGGCCAAGCTGTTTGCCACCGACAAGGCACAGGAGGTGATCGACAAAGCCGTACAGCTGCATGGCGGCGACGGTGTCCGCAAAGGCCATATCGTCGAGAGCCTGTATCGCGAGATCCGCGCGCTGCGCATCTACGAGGGTGCCTCCGACGTGCAGAAAGTGGTGATCGCGCGGCAAGTGATGGGCGCGGCCTGACGGCAGGAAATTGACGAGCGATTTTGAGACTTGGTTTTTGAGTACCGGGAGGTTTTGAATGCACACGATTTTGCAGCCGGAAGGCTGGGCAAAACCTGTCGGCTACGCCAATGGCGTCGCGGCACGCGGGCGGCTCGTCTTCGTTGGCGGACAGGTCGGCTGGAACGGCCAATGCCAGTTCGAGACAGACGATTTCGTCGGCCAGGTGCGGCAGACGCTCGAGAACATCGTGGCGGTGCTGGCCGAGGCCGGTGCGGGGCCGCAGCACATCACCTCGATGACCTGGTACTTTGTCGACAAAGCCGAATACCTCGCCAACCTCAGGGGTATCGGCGAGGCCTATCGCGAGGTGATCGGCCGGCACTTTCCGGCGATGGCCGCCATGCAGGTGATGGCGCTGGTCGAGGACCGCGCCAAGGTGGAGATCCAGGCCACGGCAGTTATACCGGAATAACCAATCACCGGAATAACTGCCCGCGCAGAATAAATTATTCGCGAAGGCCCGCCTGCCGCAAAATCGGCAGCACGTGGTCGCAGAAATAGGGCAGCTCCTGCGTGTAGTTGACGAAGGACAGCGCAATGCCCTGATAGCCATGCCCGGCAATGGCGACCATGTCGGCGGCGATCGTTTCAGGGGTTCCGATCAGCGGATAGGTGCCGGCGCCGCCGGCGAAACGCTGCCGGTAGCGGTCATAGGCATGCGGGTCGTGCGATTGCGAGAATTCCTTCTTGCCCGCCATATGGGCATCGACCGCATCGTGGTCGGCCATATCAACGGCGTAGCGGCTATAGTAGGCCTGCGCCTCTTCCATCGTCGGGCGGCAGACGACATGCGCCACGGTGTAGACGCCTACATCCCGGCCCGCTTTGTCGGCCCGCTCGCTGATATCGGCGACATGCTTGCCGGCATCAGCCATTTCCGAAAAGGTCGTGAACAGATAGTCGCATCTGGCGGCGGCGAAATCGCGTCCCGGCCCGCCGAAAGCAGCGTTCATGGTCACCGGGCGTGGAACCTGCAGGCTGGCCGGCCGGCTGACGGCCTCCTTGAGGCGATAATAGGTGCCCTCATAGTCGAGCGGCTCGCTCGACGCATAAAGCTTTTCGAGGATTTCGATCCATTCGGCAGCCTGGTCGTAGCCCTTCTCGACCAGGGGCGTGCCGAACATGCCGAATTCCTTCGGGTTCCAGCCGCAGACGATGTTCAAGCCCGCGCGGCCCTGGCTGATGTGGTCGACCGTCGCCAGTGCCTTGGCGGCATAGAGCGGATGGACCAGCGGCACATGCACGGTCATGAACAGGCCGATCTGCTCGGTGGCCATGGCAAGGGCCGCTGCCCAGGTGAAGGTCTCGAACGACCATTCGCGCACCTTGTTGCGGCCGCCAAAGCCGCGCCAGCGCGCGATGGGCAGCATGAACTCCAGGCCTGCCCGGTCGGCGATCTGCGCCGCGGTCAGATTGTCCTGCCATGTCGCCGTCCAGCGTTCCGGCACATCGGTGATGGCAAGCCCGCCATCCGCATTGGTCGAAAAGACGCCGAGCTTCAATCTGTTCGGGCCGTGCAAGGGATGTGGTTTGTTCATGTCGCGACCTCCCGGCGAAGGTCGCACGCTACGGCTCCGCAAAAATATTTCAAGCATGAAATAGCTTCGCCTTGCGATCGTTTGCGGATATTGATTCCGGCAGGACGAAAAAGGGGATCGGCATGAGCGAGTTCCGCCAGAAATGCATCGGCAAGACGAGCCTCGTCGGTTCCTTTGCAGCCATTCCCCATCCCGTCGCGGTCGAAGTGATGACGCAGTCCGGCCTCGATTTCCTCTGCATTGACTGGGAGCATGCCCAGATCTCGCGGGACATGATCGAGAGCATGGTGCGCGCGGCCGACGTGCATCGCGTGCCGGCCATGGTGCGCGTCCCCGGCCATGCGCCGGAAGCCATACAGGCGGCCTTGGACAGTGGCGCGCAAGGCGTGCTGGTGCCCCGCATATCGACCGCCGCCCAGGCCGCGATGGCCGTCAAAGCCTCGCGCTATCCGCCAAAAGGCGAGCGCGGCGTCGGACCGGGCCGGGCCGCCGGCTACGGCTATCGCATTCCCGAATATCTGGCCGGCGCCAATGACAGGATCGTCGTCGCGATCCAGGTCGAGACATCAGAAGGGCTGGCCAACATCGAAGCGATCGCGGCCGTCGACGGCGTCGACGTGATCTTCGTCGGCCCCGGCGATCTCTCGGTGTCGATCGATGCGCTCGGACAGCAAGGCGCCGACAGGCTCAATGCGGCGATCCGGACGATCGTCGGCGCGACGATCGCACACGGCAAGGCCGCCGGCATATTTTGCGCCAGCCCGCAGCCTGTCGGGCAATGGGCAGCCATCGGCGCCAGCTTCTTCATCCTGGCCAGCGACACGATGTTTCTCGGCGCCGGCGCTGCGGCCAACTGTGCCGCCGCACGCGACGAATTGGCATGAGACGGGCGCGGCTGGCACAAAAAGGCGTATCGGCACGGCAACAGGACGGTCAAACTTTTTAAGCTTAAAACTTTCGCCTTGAAAAGTGCCGCGCTTTGGATAAGCATTCCAGGATCGATGGCGACGGCCGTACCGGACGGGCTTCCCGGCCAGTCCATCGTTGTGCTCCGGGTGGGAGGGGTTTCAGTCCTTGTCGTTCGTACTGCCCCAGTCATCGTCCAGCGCGCGCTATGCCTTCGATGGCGTGCGCGCGCAGATTCGTGATCTGCACACAGAAAACATCGCCAACCTTGCCGTGCGGGCGCGTGAACTGGGCGATGTGATCGCGCTCTGGTACGGCGAAGGCGATATGGTGACGCCGGCCTTCATCCGCGACGCCGCCAAGGCCGCCTTCGATGAAGGCCTGACCTTCTACGTTCCCAACATGCGCGGGCACGCGCCGTTGAACGAGGCACTGTCGGAATACCAGACGCGCATCCATGGCCGGCCGATCCCGATCGCACGCACCACCGTCACGCCTGGCGGCATGCAGGCGCTGTACCTGGCGCTGGAACTGCTGGTCGATACCGGCAGCAACGTCGTCTATGTCGCGCCGCAATGGCCCAACATCCACAACGCCATCCATTTGATCGGCGGTGAGCCGCGGCCGTTCTCGCTCGACTTCAAGGGCGACTGGCATCTCGACCTCGACCGGCTGTTTGCGACCTGCGATGCACGCACGCGGGCGATCTTCCTGTCGACGCCGTCCAACCCGACCGGCTGGACCGCATCGCGCGAGGAGATGCAGGCGCTGCTCGATTTCAGCCGGCGCACCGGCATCTGGATCATCTCCGACGAGGTCTATGGCCGGCTCTATTTCGACGGCGACGTTGCCCCCTCCATCCTGCAGATCGCCGAGGACGGCGACCGGGTGCTGTCGGTCAACAGCTTCTCCAAGGCCTGGGCGATGACCGGCTGGCGCATCGGCTGGCTGACGCATCCGTCCGGGGTGGCCGACCAGCTCGGCGCGATGACGCAATATATCAACAGCGGCACGGCAGCCCCTATCCAGGCCGGCGCGGTCGCGGCTATCCGCCAGGGCGAGCCGCTCGTCGAGGAGATCCGGCAGCGGATCAGGACCGGCCTCGACCTTGCCTATGACAGGCTGGCGCAGATTCCAGGCATCATCCTGCCGACGAAACCGCGCGGCGGCATGTATGCCTTCTTCGCCATGGAGGGCGAAAGCGACGCACGTCGCGCCTGCGGCAGGATATTGGAGACGGCGCGCGTCGGGCTGGCGCCCGGCCATCTCTTCGGGAGTTCGGCAACGGCCTTCCTGCGCATGTGCGTGTGCCGTGAACGTGACCAGATAGCGACCGCGCTCGAGCGCATGGTCGCTGCCATGAATTGACGCCCTGCCTGAAGCGGGGCGGCAAAAAACCGTGCGGGAGCAACCCGCCCGATCAACAACAGAGGGAACACAAATGAGCTTCACGCGTCGCAAATTGCTTCTTCTCGCCGCCGCCATCAGCATCGCCGCCGGCCCCGCCACCGCCTATGCCGCGGATGTGCTCAATGTCGGCGCCTACCCGACCAACCCGCCCTTCGAGTACAAGAACGAGAGCGGCACTTTCGAGGGCTTTGAAGTCGATATCGTCAACGAAGCGGCCAAACGCATCGGCATGACCACCGACATCGCCGATCTCGGCTTCCAGGCGCTGTTTGCCGCCACAACGTCGAAGCGCATCGATGTCGCCATCTCGTCGATCACCATCACGGCGGAGCGTCTGAAGTCGCAGTCGTTCACGCAGCCCTATTATGATTCCGACATGGGCATCGCCACCAAGACCGACAGCCCGATCAAGGCTGAGGCCGACCTCAAGGGCAAGATCGTCGGCGTGCTGTCCGGCTCGACCGGCGAGACCTGGGTCAAGGCACATCAGGAAGCCGACGGCTTCAGCGACGTGAAGGGTTACGACACGCAGCAAAACCTGCTGCTCGACCTCAGCGCCGGCCGCGTCGATGCCGCCGTCAGCGACATTCCGGGCATGGAATATTCCTTCACCAAGATGAAGGACCTGGTCGTCAAGGAACGCATCAAGACCGGCGAACAATACGGCCTGATGATGACCAAGGACCACCCGCTGCTCGGCAAGCTGAACGACGCGCTGACCGCGATGAAAAAGGACGGCACGCTGGCCGCCATCCACAAGAAGTGGTTCGGCAGCGACGCGCCCGCCGACTCTTCGACCATGAAGGAAATGCCGCTGCCGAAGGCCTGAGCTGAAAGCTGCGCTGACATCGTGCCGGCTTTCCAGGCCGGCACGATTCATTTCATGCTCCAGCGCCGGCTTCCGCGCAGACCGTCTCGCCCTTGGCGAGGTCGATTGGTTTTAACCTGAGCATCCTTGCTCTCGGGTTCGGGAACGCTCCCATGTCGCTGCTGGATACCTTCTTCAACCCCGATGTCATCATGTCCAGCCTGCCGGCGCTGCTGCGCGGCTTCCTGAACACGCTGCTGCTCGGCATTTTGAGCATCGGCATCGGCATCCCGATCGGCCTGGTGATCAGCCTGGTGCGGCTCTATGCGCCGAAGCCGCTGCGGTGGCTCGCGGTCGGCTACACCGACATCTTTCGCGCCCTGCCGGTTCTGGTCGTGCTGATCCTGATCTACTATGCGCTGCCCTTCCTCGGCATACGGCTGTCGTCCTGGGCGTCGGCGGTGACTGCCTTCGCCTTCATCATGTCGGCCTATTCGGCGGAAGTGTTCCGCTCCGGCATCGAAAGCATTCCGCGTGGCCAGTTCGAGGCGTCGCAGGCGCTTGGCCTGCCGTTCCTTTTGACCTTGCGCAAGGTGGTGCTGCCGCAGGCGATCCGCGTCGTCATCCCGCCGATGACCAGCAACTGCGTCTCGATGTTCAAGGACACCTCGCTCGCCTCGACCGTGGCGCTGCCGGAACTCTTGAAGGAAGCGACCAACGCGCAGTCGCTCTACGCCAATCCCTCGCCGCTGATCGGTGCAGCCCTCGTCTATCTCATCTTCCTCTGGCCGATGGTCCGCCTCGTCAGCCTGCTCGAGGAGCGCTTCAAGACCGAAAAGAAGCGCTGACCGCGCCAACCGATCCCACCCCGCCAAGCCCTTCGCAGGAGTCTACCCGTGAACAAGCATCAGACCGACAATGCGAACGCTAGCGCGTTCCCCGTCGACACCATCCGCGCCATGTTTCCAGCCTTGCAGCGGGCTGGCGACTTCATCTTTTTGGACAATGCCGCCGGCGCGCAGATCCCGCAGAGCGTGCTCGACGCGGTGACCAACCATCTGGTTTCGCACAATGTGCAGCGCGGCGGCCGCTATGGCCGCAGTGTCACCGTCGATCAGTCGGTCGCCGATGCGCGGACAAGCGTCGCGCTGCTGATCAACGCCTACAGCCCGGCGGAAATCTGCTTCGGCATGAACGCCACCTCGTTCATCCGCCTGGTCAGCCTCGGCATCGGCCAGATGCTGCAAGAGCGCGACGAGATCGTCATCACCGACATGGATCACGACGCCAACATCGCGACCTGGCTGGCGCTGGAATCGGCCGGCGCCAAGTTCAAATGGTGGCGCATGCGCGAGGACGGCAATCTGCATGTTGACGATCTGCGCCCGCTGGTTTCCGACCGCACCCGCCTGGTCGCCTGCACTGTGACGGCGCATTCGATCGGCTCGATCGTCGATGTCGCTTCGGTGGCCAGGATTGCGCATGCGGCCGGTGCAGAGGTGTTCCTCGATTGCGTGCATTACGGACCGCACGGGCTGATCGACGTGCAGGCCTGGGACTGCGACTATCTCGTCTGCTCCGGCTACAAGAATTTCTCGCCGCATATGGGCTTCCTGTGGGGCCGTTTCGAAACGCTGAAGCGGCTGCCGACCTTCCGCGAGGATTTCATCCCCGACGAGCCGCCCTACAAGGTCGAGGCCGGCACCTTCATCTACGAGAACGTCTCCGGCATGGATGCCGCCGTGCAGTATCTGGAACTGATCGGCCGCAATCTGGCGCCCTCCAACAACCGCTCGCGGCGCGACAACATCGTCGCCGGCATGGGCGCCATCCGCGACTATGAGCTGCTGCTGGCGCGCGAGATGCTCGCTGTGCTCAAGGACTGCGGCGCGACCATCTACGGCGTTGCCGACGAGGCCCGCATCAATGAGCGCGTGCCGACCTTCTGCTTCAACATCGGCAGACTGTCGCCGCAGCGGATCGTCGAGGAAATGGCCGAGATGCAGATCGGCATCCGCGACGGCCACATGTACGCGCCGCGGCTGATGAAGCGTCTCAACCTCTCGATGGACAGCGGCGCCATCCGCGCCTCGCTGGTCCATTACAACACGGTCGAGGAAGTCCGGCGCTTCGGTGAGGCGCTGCGCGCCATCATCGCCAAGCTGTCGTGACATGACTGGTCCCGGCGGCTCCGATGATCCAAGCGCCGACGAGGCGACGTCTCTTGTTGTCCTCAGTGAACCCACGCCAGAGGACATTGTCGCGCTCGAGGATCGCCTCTACGGCAACGTCGCCGCCACCGGCGTCGATGACGGCCGTTATTTATCGATCTTCCTGAAGAGGGACGACGAAACGATCTATGCCGGTCTCCACGGGCACAGTTGGGCGGGCGTGTGCGAAATCAAGACGCTATGGATCGCTGACAGCGAGCGCGGCAAAGGCCTCGGCTCGCGCCTCCTCGCCGAAGCCGAACAGGAAGCGCGTCGGCGCGGGTGCCATGTCATCCATCTCTCGTCCTTCACCTTCCAGGCGCCGGACTTCTACGAGAAGCATGGATTTCAGCGGCTCGTACAACTCGAGGACTTCCCGCGCGGTCACGCCAACGTCCTGCTCGCAAAGATGTTGGTGCCGGTGCCACCAATTTAGCTGACACTGGCCAGTGTCAGCTGATCTCAGGCGGCCTTCTTCTTCGCCAGCCTCGCCTTGATCGAGGCGACGTCGGCGCGCGGCGTGGCGGCAAACAGCGTCTTGGTGTAGGCGTGCTTGGGGT
The DNA here is from genome assembly GCF_004919685.1 of Mesorhizobium norvegicum. Classification (GTDB taxonomy): domain Bacteria; phylum Pseudomonadota; class Alphaproteobacteria; order Rhizobiales; family Rhizobiaceae; genus Mesorhizobium; species Mesorhizobium norvegicum. The sequence continues at coordinate 52,162 of NZ_SMYZ01000050.1, forward strand.
CCGAAAAAACCTCGTCGCGCGAGCCGTATTCGACCGCTTCGCCGAAATACATCACCATCACGTCGTCGGCGATGTAGCGCACCACGGACAAATCGTGGCTGATGAAGACATAGGTCAGCTGGAACTCATCCTGCAGGTCGGCGAGCAGGTTCAGAACCTGCGCCTGCACCGAAAGATCGAGCGCCGAGACCGGCTCGTCCAGCACCAGCAGGCTTGGATTGAGCATCAGCGCGCGGGCAATGGCGATGCGCTGGCGCTGGCCGCCCGAGAACATGTGCGGATAGCGGTTGTAGTGCTCGTGACCGAGGCCGACCTTCTTCAGCATCTTCATCGCCAGGTCGCGCCGTTCGGCGGCCGGCTTGTCGGTGTTGATCAAAAGCGGCTCGCCCAGCACGTCGCCGATCTTCTGGCGCGGATTGAGCGATCCATAGGGATTCTGGAAGACGATCTGCACCTTGCGGCGCATCTCCTTGGTCAATCCGTTCCTGGCGATGTCGACCTTGTTGCCGTCGATGAACAGGTCGCCTGATGTCGCTGGATCGATCAGGGTGATGATGCGGGCGAGCGTTGACTTGCCGCAGCCGCTTTCGCCCACGATGGCCAGCGTCTTGCCCTTGTCCACCTTGAAGGAGACGCCCTTGACCGCATGCACGGTGCGCGGTCCGGTGAACAGGCCGCCGCCGATGTGGTAGTCGCGGACGATGTTCTTGCCTTCGAGAACCGTGGTGCTCATGAGGCGGCTCCCGCGGCCGAAGGGGCCGGCTCGAACATCATGTCGGAAACGGTCGGCAGCCGATCGCCGACGGCGTTTTCCGGCAGCGCCGACAGAAGCGCGCGCGTGTAGTTGCTCTTCGGCGATTCAAACAGCGACAGCACGTCGGCCTCTTCCATCTTGCGGCCCTTGTACTGGACGATGACGCGGTCGGCGGTCTCGGCCACCACGCCCATATTGTGGGTGATCATGATCAGGCCCATGCCGTATTTGGCCTGCAGCGAAACCAGCAGATCGAGGATCTGCTTCTGGATGGTGACGTCGAGCGCGGTCGTCGGCTCGTCGGCGATCAGCAGTTTCGGATTGCAGGCGATGGCGATGGCGATCATGACGCGCTGGCACTGGCCGCCGGACATCTGGTGCGGGAAGGAACTCAGCCGTTCTTCCGGGTCGGCGATGCCTACCAGCTTCATCAGTTCGATAGCCCGCGCCCGCCGCTGGGCGCGATCCATGCCCATGTGGAAGCGCAGCACCTCCTCGATCTGGAAGCCGACGTTGAAGCACGGATTGAGGCTGGCGACCGGCTCCTGGAAGATCATCGAGATGTCCTTGCCGACGATCTTGCGGCGTTCGGACGGGCTGAGCTCCAGGAGATCGACTCCGTCGAAGGCCATGCGGTCGGCCTTGACCGTCGCCGTGTTGGGCAACAGGCCCATCACCGCCAGCATCGACACCGACTTGCCGGAGCCGGACTCGCCGACGATCGCCAGCACTTCGCGCGGCTCGACCGATAGATCGATGCCTTGCACGGCCATGAACGGTCCGGCCGCGGTGTCGAAGGAAACGGTGAGGTTCTTGATCTCGAGCAGAGGCATGCTCACGACCTCTTCAGCTTGGGGTCGAGCGCGTCGCGCAGGCCGTCGCCGATCAGGTTGATGGCGAAGACGGTGATCAGGATGGCGAGGCCGGGGAAGGTCACCACCCACCAGGCGCGCAGGATGAACTCGCGCGCCTCGGCCAGCATGGTGCCCCATTCGGGTGTCGGCGGCTGCGCGCCCATGCCGAGGAAGCCGAGGGCCGCCGCCTCGAGAATGGCGTTGGAGAAGGACAGCGTCGCCTGGACGATCAACGGCGCGATGCAGTTGGGCAGGATGGTGACTAGCATCAGCCTGAGATGGCTGGCGCCGGCGACCTTGGCCGAGACGACATATTCGCGGGTCTTCTCGGCCATCACGGCGGCACGGGTGAGGCGGGCGAAATGCGGCTGCAGCACGAAGGCGATGGCGATCATGGCGTTGACGAGGCCGGGGCCAAGCACCGCGACCAGCACCAGGGCCAGCAGCAGCGACGGGAACGCCAGGATGATGTCCATGATGCGCATGATCAGCGTGTCGACCCAGCCGCGGCAGTAGCCGGCAAGTAGGCCGAGGATGACGCCGGAGATCAGTGCGGTGGTGACGACGACGAAGCCGATGGCGAGCGAGAAACGCGAGCCGTAGATCAGCCGCGACAGCATATCGCGGCCGACGGCGTCGGTGCCGAGCAGGAACTGCGCGTTGCCGCCCTCCTGCCAGGCCGGCGGTGTCAGGAAGAAGTCGCGGAACTGATCGTCGGGCGAATGCGGCGCCAGCAGCGGCGCGAAAATGGCGATCAGGATCAGCAGCGCAAAGACGAAGAGCCCGATCACCGCGCCCTTGTTGACGGAGAAGTAGTGCCAGAACTCGCCGAACATCTGCAGCCTTGCGTCCTGCTGCTTGACGACGGTGGCGGCTTCGATTGTGGCTGGACCCTCGTTGCTCATGTCAGTTGGCCCGGATGCGTGGGTTGATGACGGCATAGAGCACGTCGACGATGAGGTTCACCGACATGACGATCAGCGCGATCAAAAGCAAGCCGCCCTGCACGGTGAAATAGTCGCGCTTGGAAATGGCATCGATCATCCATTTGCCGATGCCGGGCCAGGAGAAGATGCTCTCGGTCAGGATGGCGCCGGTCAAAAGCGTGCCGACCTGCAGGCCGATGGTGGTGACGACCGGGATCAGCGCATTGCGGAAGGCATGCAGGCCGACGACCCGGAACGGGGTCAGGCCCTTGGCGCGCGCGGTGCGCACATAGTCTTCGCCGAGCACTTCGAGCATGGCCGAACGCGTCTGCCTGGCGATGACGGCGAGCGGAATGGTGCCGAGCACGACGGTCGGAAGAATGAGGTGCGACAGCGCCGAACGGAAGGCGCCCTTCTGGCCCGAGATCAGGGAATCGATGGTCATGAAGCCGGTCACCGGCTTGAAGAAATAGAGAAGGTCGATGCGGCCGGAAACCGGGGTCCAGTGCAGCGTGCCGGAGAACACGATGATCAGCAGCAGACCCCACCAGAAGATCGGCATGGAATAGCCTGCCAGGGCCGTGCCCATGGTCAGCTGATCGAACCAGGAGCCGCGGCGGATGGCGGCGAAGATGCCGGCGGCGACACCCAGGAGGACGGCAAAGATCATGGCGAAGATGGCGAGCTCGACCGTTGCCGGGAAGCGCACCAGGAAGTCCTTGAGCACCGGCGTCTTGGTCGAAAACGAGGTGCCGAAATCACCGCTGAGGATGTTGGTCAGATAGGTCAAATATTGTTGCCAGATCGGCAGGTCGAAACCGAACTGGTGCATCAGCGCCGTGTGACGTTCGGGCGACAGGCCGCGTTCGCCCGCAAGCACCAGCACCGGATCACCGGGCAGGATGCGCACGAAGCCAAAGGCGAGGATGGTTATCCCGATGAAGGTCGGGATGATGAGGGCGAGCTTGCCGAGGATATAGCGCAGCATGGCGGGCGAGTGGGGGCGTCACCACATGGCGACGCCCCCGTTTCGCAACCTTATTCGGCGATATCGACGCCGTCGAAGCGATGGATACCGAGCGGATCCATCGCAAAGCCGGTGACGGTCTTCTGCATCGGCATGAACACCTTGGAGTGAGCGAGCGTCGCCCAGGGTGCCTGTTCCTTGAAGATGACCTGTGCCTGTTCATAGAGCTTGGTGCGCTCGGCCTGATCCGAAACGGTCTTGGCCTTGTTGATGAGCGCGTCGAAGTCCTTGTTGCACCATTCCGCGCGGTTGTTCGAACCGACGGAAGCGCAGCTCAGGAGCACGCCGAGGAAGTTGTCCGGATCGCCATTGTCGCCGGTCCAGCCGACGATGACGGCGCCGTCGTGATCGACCGCGGAAGCGCGCTTGAGGTATTCACCCCAATCGTAGCTGACGATGTTGACGGTGACGCCGACCTTGGCGAAGTCCGCCTGGATCAGTTCGGCGGTGCGGCGCGCGTTCGGCATATACGGACGCGATACCGGCATGGCCCAGACGTTCATCTTGAGGTCCTTGACGCCGGCCTCTTCAAGCAGCTTCTTGGATGCATCCGGATCGTATGGATCGTCCTTCACTTCCTTGTTGTAGGACCACATGGTCGGCGGGATCGGATTGATCGCCACCTGGCCGGCACCCTGGAAGACGGCGTCGATGATGGCCTTCTTGTTGATGGCCATGTTGAGCGCCTTGCGGACGCGCGCATCGTCGAACGGCTTCTGCTGGGTGTTGTACATCAGCGCGCCGACATTGAGGCCTTCCTGCTCGTCGACCTTCAGGCTCGCTTCAGCCTGCAGGCCGGCGATGTCGGCCGGTGCCGGATACGACATGATGTTGCATTCGCCAGCCTTGAGCTTCTGCGCGCGCACCGCCGGATCGGTGGTGATGGCGAAGACCAGATCGTCGATCTTCTGCTTGCCGCCCCAATAGTCCGGGTTGGCCTTGTAGCGGATGGCCGCGTCGGTCTGGTAGTCGACGAAGATGAACGGGCCGGTGCCGATCGGCTTCTGGTTGAACAGTTCAGGCGTCTTGTCCGCCTGCAGCTTGTCGGCATATTCCTTGGAGACGACCGAGGCGAAGTCCATGCCCAGCGTGGGAATGAAGGTGATTGCCGGCTCCTTGAGGGTGAACTTCACCGTCAGGTCATCGACCTTTTCGACCTTGGTGATGTTGTCGCCGAACTGGTCATTGTAATACTGGTAGGCAATGCCCGGGATGTACTGGAACCACGGGCCGGCCTTGTCGACCTGACGTGCGAAAGAGAACACCACGTCGTCGGCGTTGAAGTCGCGCGTCGGGGTGAAATAGTCGGTGGCGGCGAACTTGACGCCCTTGCGCAGCTTGAAGACATATTCCTTGCCATCGTCGGAGATCGTCCAGCTTTCAGCCAGGCCCGGCGAGATCGTTGTCTTGCCGTGATCGAATTCGACAAGGCGGTTGAAGACGGTACGCGAGGACGCGTCGAACGTCTGGCCAGCGGTATACGGCGCCGGGTCGAAACCCTCCGGCGAAGCTTCCGCGCAATAGACCAGAGTTTTCGCGTTGGCCACGCCGCCCAGGACGCTTGCAGCCAGCAACGCGGCTGCAAAAGTCAGTTTCTTCTTCATTGAGCACTCCCTGATGTTCTTCCAAGCCCCTCTATCAGGCTCGCGAAGCGCGCATATAAGCACCGTTTTTCCGGCTTTGGAACACCCCGTTTGCTTACCCCGCGGGAAGCAGGAAAAAAATCCGCGATTTTGCTAAATGGCAGAAAAAATTAGCAGTTTTTTCCATTCACGCTATTATTAACGACCGCATTTTTTTATTGATCGCCGATCTGACGATATCGATGCCGCACACGCTTGCGAGCAGCCAGGGGTGCGCCGGGACACAGGGGGAAGTGTCGGCGGCAGGAGAGATTTTCGACGGCAAATCTTTCGCGGCCTTGCCGCAAGGGCAAGACTTGCACGGTCACCAATGGAGGCAATACATAGGTGGTATAGCGGCAGCAGCGGAGGACGTCTCTGTCAATTCAGGGCGAGCGCGGCGCGGGCGAACAAGAATTGTCGAGGGAGGAACGGGTGGCAAAAGCATCAAGGACGACGGCGCCGGTGAAAGTGGGAGCCAAGGCGGCTCCCAAAGCAGCTGCTGCCACGGTCAAGCCGACAGCGCCAGTTGCCAAAGCCGCCGCAGCCCAGCCGAAGGCGGCCACCGTGCCAGCAAAGGCAAGCGCAAAGCCGGCGGCCAAAGCCCCGGCCAAGACTGCGGCCGGAAAGACGGCCACCGCAAAGGCCGCCGCAATCAGGCCGGCGGCGAAGGCAGCAGCGACAAAGGCCCCACCGGCAGCGAAGCCTGCCGAGGCTGCCGCCAAGCGATTGCCGAAAGAGCTGACGGCGCTGGCCGCCGGGCTGCCGGAAAAGCCGTGGCTCAAGAGCTATCCGAAAAACGTGCCGGCCGAAATCGGTCCCTTGCCCTATAGCTCGATCGGCGATTTCCTGATTGGCGCCTGCAAGCAATTTTCCGCGCAGCCGGCCTTTACCTGCATGGACAAGTCCATCAGCTACACCGATGTCGAGCGGCTGTCGGCGGCCTTCGGCGCCTATCTGCAATCGAAAGGCCTTCAGAAAGGCGCGCGCGTCGCGCTGATGATGCCGAACGTGCTGCAATATCCGGTGGCGATGATGGCCGTCCTGCGCGCAGGTTTTGTCGTGGTGAACATCAATCCGCTCTACACGCCGCGCGAGCTCGAACATCAGCTGAAGGATTCCGGTGCGCAAGCCATCGTCATCCTGGAGAACTTTGCCAACACCTTGCAGGCGGTGATCGCCAGGACGGCGGTCAAGCATGTGGTGGTCGCCGCGATGGGCGACATGCTCGGCGGCCTGAAAGGCACCATCGTCAATTTCGTCGTGCGCCGCGTGAAGAAGATGGTGCCGGCCTGGTCGCTGCCCGGCCATGTCAAGTTCAACGCGGCCTTGAAGGCCGGCGCCGGCGCGACCTTCAAGCCGGCCAAGGTGGCAGCCGACGATGTCGCCTTCCTGCAATACACCGGCGGCACCACGGGCGTCTCGAAGGGTGCCACGCTGCTGCATAGCAACGTGCTCGCCAATGTCGTACAGAACGCACAGTGGATGGAAGACGCCTACACGATCAAGCCGAAACCGGCGCACCCCAACTTCATCTGCGCACTGCCGCTCTATCATATCTTCGCACTGACGGTGAACGCGCTGATGGGCATGCAGCAGGGCGCCCGCAATGTGCTCATTCCCAACCCGCGCGACATTCCCGGCTTCGTCAAGGAACTGCAGAAATATCCGGTGCACATTTTTCCGGGCCTCAACACGCTGTTCAACGCGCTGCTCAACAATGAGGATTTCCGCAAGCTCGACTTCAAGCCGCTGGTGCTGACGCTGGGCGGCGGCATGGCGGTGCAGAAAGGCGTCGCCGAACGCTGGAAGGCGCTGACCGGCTGTTCGGTCACCGAAGGCTATGGGCTCTCGGAAACCTCGCCGGTGGCCACCGCCAACAAGTTCAGCGCCAGCGACTTCACCGGCACGATCGGCCTGCCGCTGCCCTCGACCGAGATCGCCATCCGCGATGACGACGGCAACAACCTGCCGCTTGGCGAGGTCGGCGAAATCTGCATCCGGGGACCGCAAGTGATGGCGGGCTACTGGAACCGGCCGGATGAGACCGCCAAGGTGATGACCAAGGACGGCTACTTCAAATCCGGTGACATGGGCTTCATGGACGAGCGCGGCTACACCAAGATCGTCGACCGCAAGAAGGACATGATCCTGGTCTCGGGCTTCAACGTCTATCCGAACGAGCTCGAGGAAGTCGTGGCCATGCATCCTGGCGTGCTCGAAGTGGCGGCGATCGGGGTGCCGGACGAGCACTCGGGCGAGGTGCCGAAATTGTTCGTGGTCAAGAAGGATCCCGCTCTTACCGCAGAGGCGCTCACCGCCTTTTGCCGCGAGAACCTGACTGGCTACAAGCGGCCCAAATACATCGAATTCCGCACCGAACTGCCGAAGACGCCGGTCGGCAAGATCCTGCGGCGAGCACTGCGCGAATGATTGCAGCCGGCGGCCCGCAAGCCGTGGACGCACCTTGCCGTCCTGATCCGACAGAATTCATCAGGGCGAACATGCGCATCGCCCCGGTGCCGTCGCTTCCCGAGATCCGGCTTCATACGCCGCATCCGGCCAGTGGCCTGAGGCGGCTTACCGATCCGCACCAGAGCTCCGACGATGACGACACGGTCGGCCTGGACGACGACGAACCTGAGCCGCAGCCACCTTATTGGGCCTATGTCTGGGCTGGCGGCGCGGTGCTTGCGCGCCACATCCTGGATCATCCGCAAACGGTGGCCGGTCGCCGCGTGCTCGACCTCGGCGCCGGTTCCGGCCTTGTCGGCATTGCCGCCGCCATGGCTGGCGCCAGCGCTGTGATCGCGGCCGAGATCGACCGCAACGGTATTGCAGCACTCGGCCTCAACGCCGCGGCGAACGGCGTCGTGATCACGGTGATCGGCGAAGACATCACCGCGGGTCCGCCACCGGAGATCGACCTCGTGCTCGCCGGCGACGTGTTTTACGGGCGCGAGATAGCACTGCGGGTTACCCCGTTCCTCGATCGCTGCCTGGCAGCCGGCATCGATGTGCTGGTCGGCGATCCCCGTCGAGCCGATCTGCCGCTGTCACGGCTGCGGTTGCTCGCCGAATATCAGGTGCCGGATTTCGGCGACGCGAAGGGTGCTGTGACCAAGCCGAGCGGTGTGTTTTCCTTCGGGGCGGATGACCGCTGGCGCTGAGATCAAAACCAAAAGCAGACATTCGACTGCGGCACCGCGTTGGCCGTTTTGCGCCTGATCTCGGTCATTCCCCCGGCCCCTCCCGACCTCCAGAGGCGGACATCGCTGGTGTCAAAATGCGCAACGGGACTACAACGCCCACATGCTTGAACTGTCACGCACGATCTTCGATAAAAGTTCCGCGCAACCGCCCGCAGCGTCAGCCGTCGTGGCAGAGCGCTAAATCCGGCAGACCGCCACGACGAAGAACTCGCGGTAGCAGAAGTCCGGATCGTCAAGCAGGCGATCCGGCCGCTCCTTTAGTTCCCGCCAATAGGCCTGGTCGGCGTCAGGCAGGACGTAGCCCGGCGCGATGCTGGCAAAATAGGCTAGCAGGTCGCGAACATAGTCATGCGTGACGCGCGGCGCGGCCGCCCAGCGCTCGACCAACCAGCCCTTGCGACTGACGACCTCCAAGCCCGCCTGCCGCAGACGCATCGGAAGCGTCGAACCGCAATCGGTGCCGAGCACGCCTCGGTCGCGAAATTCCTGCAGCCTGGCTGCCATGAAGCGCGCGAAAAGCGCCCGATCCATAGGCAGGATCTGCAGGATGGTCGAATCGAAATCCTTGACCGCGAAGATGCCGCCCGGTTTTAACACGCGCTTGGCCTCGCCGACGGCAAGCTCGAACTCGGCCGGCGTCAGATACTGCATGACGTTGGCAGACCAGACACAATCGAACGATGCGTTGGCGAACGGGAGCGACAGGATGCTGCCGACACGTGTGGCAATTTCCGGCGGCTGGGACAGCGTAGCTGCAAGCGCCTCAACCCGGGCGATGTTTTCGGGCGCGAGGTCGAGCGCGGCGGTGAAGCCGGATGGGCCAACGGTCCTGGAGATGAGCGGCAGGAAGCTGCCGCCGCCGCAACCGGCGTCGAGCACGCTCCAGCCCGGGCGGATGCCGGCGTCGAGCAATGCCGCCTCGTATTCGGGACGCGACGATTCGAAATGAAGGTCGAGCCAGCCGGCGTCGCTCGCTTCGTGACCGGTGGACGTTTCGTTTCTGACAGACAAGTGACTACCCCCCGTTATGGCATGTCACAGATACAAGCGTGCCGAACCGCATCACGCAACAGCACGCAGCTTTTCAAACGAAACGCCCGAGAGCGGGCCGGCAGTTATCGGCCCCAGGGTGATACATTAGCCACAGTTAATATTATTTGGAAAACCCATCTTGCGCGATTGGCATAGGTGTCCCGTAATGGGCCATTATGTCCGGCACCGCAATTGCACTCTCAGCAATGCCGGGGTCAACGACCCCGGCAGTCGGGGGGTAAACTTTGGGGGGCCCCGCCGCTTCGCAAATGGGGTGGCGGGCTCTTTAACGGCTAATTCAAAAGGTCCCAAAAGTCGCCAAAACTTTGGATGCTGCAACTATGTATTTTCCTCAATTCCTGGTGGGCATGTTCGGGACGTCATTCATCATGGCGCTCTGGGCTGGCCTAGAAACCGGTTCCATCTGGATGGCACTCGCTTGGGCTGTCCTCACGCTGATTGTATTGCAGGTAGGATATTTCCTGCTGACATTGGGGCTTTTCTATAAGCGCTCGACGAAAAGCACCGACGTAAAACCGGAGCCTGTCAATCCTGTTCAGCCACTTCGTCGAGATGGCAGTGTCTCATCCCCCGGCGCCCAATAGGAGCCGGTGATGGTCTGGTGGTGTCGGGCTCTATCGATTCCGCCTTGACCGATATGATTTGCCCATTTCTTCGGAATATTCCCTCATAATCTGCCGTTTGACCTTCTCAGATTGAGGGGTCGCCACCATTTGCCAGCGCCTTCGCTGAGGGGTACTCTTTCGCGCAGATAGCCGGCGGTGGGTGTCGTTTCAAAAAGGGGGGCGTATGGCCAGACTTGTCGCACTCTACAAAACACCGAAAGACCTGACCGCATTCGACCGTTACTATTTTTCGACCCACATTCCGCTGGCCAAACGATTCCCGGCTTGAGAAAATACGAGATCAGCGATGGCGGGGTCCATTCCCCGGGTGGGTCCTCGGGCTATCATCTTGTGGCTATCCTCCACTTCGGTTCCGTTGCGGACATTCAAGCCGCGTTTGCCTCTCCCGAGGGGCAGGCCACGGCGGCAGATCTTGGCAATTTCGCAGACGGGGGAGTGGAGCTTTTGCTCTTCGAGACCAGGGAAGTCTGAGCCTCGCCCAACCCACCTTCGAGAGGTTCAATCCGCTTTCTCCGTGACGTGCAGTGGATGCATCCGAACCACCAGGACAGAAGTAGCGCAGACTTCCACACGTTCGACAGGTTTGAGCGGTGGCTACGGTGAGGTTGAGGTCGGCAGCGTAACGGCTGCTTTCTGACAAGTCAGTACCAAGAGCAGACCGTCAACTTCCGGCCCCAATGACAGACATAGAAGCGAGCGAGTTGCACGTCTGCTTTCCTGAGCTGCTTCCCCGAAATCTGCCGCTTTCCACCAATCTCAGCCGTTGGAGGGAAAGCCCAAGTTGATTTTTGCCCCGGCGTTGGAATCAGATCGTCTCCTTGACCCGTGCCGAGAGGAAATCCGGCAGATCGGCAACCGAATCCAGGACAATGTCGGCAATGCCGGCCAGCGATTCGCGGGTGCCGGTGCCGGAGAGAACGCCGACAGCCAACCCGCAGCCGCCGGCCCGCGCCATTTCGAGGTCGTGCCTGTTGTCGCCGACCATAGCGATCTCCGACGGCTTGAGGCCGGTGAGATCGCTGAAGGCCAGGATCGTGTCGGGCGCCGGCTTCGGATTGGCCACCGCGTCGTAGCCATAGGCCGCGTCGAACAATTGGGCGACGCCGAGCGTGACCAGCGTCTTTTCCGCACCGCTGGTCGAATCGTTGGTGGCGACGCCAAGCCGGTAGGACTTCCTGTGCAGTGCCGTCAGTGTGTCGACGATGCCGGGCAACGCCACAGCCATTGCCGAGCCCTGCACCGAGGTGATCTCGTTGAAGCGGGCGACCGCAAGCATCTGGTCCTCGTTGGACAGGCGCGGGAACCACAATTCGACGACGTCGAGATTGGTGCCGGACGCAAAGATCGAGTCAGGCTTGAAGCGCTTGTTGGCGAAATCGAAGCCGGCAGCCGCCAGCAGCCTGTCGGCTTTCCAGCGGTCGCCTTCAGACGCATCCATGGCCATGAAGTCGGCGACGCCGAGCCAGGTCGCGTTGAAGTCGACAAGTGTCCCGTCCTTGTCGAACAATATTCCCTTGATGTCTGCCAAGCTTTTCACTCCGAGCCACGCAATTGGTGGATGAATCCCACAAGGCCAGCGGTCGATGCATCCCGGTTGGCGGCACTTTCCTTGCCCTCCACGACAGGCAAAAGGCCGGTGGCCAGTTCCTTGCCGAGCTCGACGCCCCATTGGTCGAAGGAGTTGATGTTGAAAAGCGTGCCCTCGACGAAGACGCGGTGCTCATAGAGCGCGATCAGCCGGCCGAAGGTGCGCGGGTCGAGTTTGCGGTAGAGGATGGTCACCGAAGGCCGGTTGCCGGAGAAGACGCGGTGCGGGGCTATCTTGTCGACCTCGGCCGGCTTCATGCCCTTGGCCAGCATCTGGGCGCGGGCCTCTTCAAGCGTGCGGCCCTTCATCAGCGCTTCCGACTGCGCCAGGCAGTTGGCGAGCAGCAGATCATGCTGATGCTTGAGATCGGGCTCGTGGCCGATGGCCGCGGCGAGGAACTCGACCGGAATGAAATCGGTGCCCTGGTGCAGCAGCTGGAAAAAGGCATGCTGGCCGTTGGTGCCGGGCTCGCCCCAGACCAGCGGTCCAGTCGGCGTCGCCGCCGCCGTGCCTTCGAGGGTGACGCTCTTGCCGTTCGATTCCATGTCGAGCTGCTGCAGATAGGCCGGCAGCCTCGACAGGCGCTGGTCATAAGGGATGACGGCGCGCGCCGGGTATCCGCAGATCACGCGATGCCACCAGCCGACCAGCCCCAGCAGCGCCGGCAGGTTCTCCTGTACGGGCGCGGTGCGGAAATGCTCGTCCATCTCGTGCGCGCCGTCGAGGAAAGCGCGAAAATTCCTTGGGCCGACGGCGATCATCACCGGCAGGCCGATCGCGCCCCAGACCGAATAGCGGCCGCCGACCCAGTCCCAGAAACCGAAGACGCGATCCGGCGCGATGCCGAACTTGGCCACCAGGTCGAGCGCGGTCGAGACGGCGGCGAAATGCTTGCCGACCGCTTCCTTGCCGAGCGCCTTTTGCACCCAGTCGCGCGCCGTCTGCGCATTGGTCATCGTCTCGACCGTGGTGAAGGTCTTGGAGGCGATGATGAACAGCGTGGTTTCGGCGGACAGGCCCTTCAGCGTGTCGTGGATATGGGCGCCGTCGATGTTGGAGACGTAATGCGCACGCGGCCCGTCATGATAGGGCGCCAGCGCCAGCGTCGCCATGGCAGGGCCGAGATCGGAACCGCCGATGCCGATGTTGACGATGTCGGTGATCTTCTTGCCGGTGGCGCCGGCCGCCTTGCCCGAACGCACGGCATCGGCAAAGGCGCCCATGGCGTCGAGCACGGCGATGACATCCGCCTTGACGTCCTGGCCGTCGACGGTGACGCCCTTGCCGGTCAGGTTGCGCAGCGCCGTGTGCAGCACGGCGCGGTCCTCGGTGACGTTGATCTTCTTGCCGGCGAACATGGCGGCGCGGCGGCCTTCGAGATCGGCCGCGTTGGCGAGCTTTTCCAGCAGATCCATGGTGGTCGCGTCGACCGCGCATTTCGACCAGTCGAGCAGAAGGTCGCCGTCGGTGGCGGAGAAGGTCACGAAGCGCTTGGGATCGACGGCGAAAGCCTGGCGCATGCTGGCGGGCGCCTCGGCGCGATGATCGCGCAACGCGGCGAGCTGTTTTTGAAAGGACGATTGATCCACTGCCAAACTCCGAAACCTCGAGCCATCATTACGGACCGGATGTTTCCGGCGCGTGTCGTCGCGACAATGTATTGAGCCGAATTCCACTCGTTTCAATGCGCAGCGATGACGCACGGAGTCATCGCCGGGATGACGCGCCGCGTCACCCTGGTATGCCGCAGCGCAGCATCAAAATGGCGTGAAGGATCACTGGCATAAATCTCAACGATCAGAAAAATTGATTGGCGCAACCCCTTGTGCCACGGTTACGTTCGGCTGGTCCAGCCAAGCGAAAAAGGTTGGCCATTGAGGAACATCTCCCATGCCACAGCGAAACGACACGGCGATCTGGTCCGGCCTGTTCCGGATTTCGGCTGAATCCGGCCAGACCCTGCAGGCGCAGATCCGCCAGGCCATCGTGGCCGCCATTCTCGACCGCCAGATCGCCGCCTCGATGCCGCTTCCTTCGTGCCGTATCCTGGCCGAAAAACTCGGCGTGGCGCGCGGAACCGTCGTGCTGGCGTTCCAGCAGCTCGTCGACCAGGGCTTCCTGGTGGCACGCGAGCGGCGTGGCCATTTCGTCAATCCCGACGTGCTGGCGACGCCGGCCAAGCCGCACCAGAAGGCACCCGACCAGGCCAACGAGATCGACTGGAAGGCACGCCGCAAGATCGCCGCCAGCGACATGCCGCCGCCGGCCAAGCACGAGAACTGGATCAAGTCGTCCTACCCCTTCGTCTACGGCCAGTTCGATCCGGCGCTGTTCCCGACCGCCGAGTGGCGCGAGTGCAACCGCATGGCGCTTGCCGTGCTGGAAATCCGCAACTGGGCGTCCGACATGGTCGACCGCGACGATCCGCTGCTGATCGAGCAGATCCAGGCGCGGCTCTTGCCCCGGCGCGGCATCTTCGCCAATCCCGACGAGATCATCGTCACGCTGGGCGCCCAGAATGCGCTCTACATGCTGGCGACGCTGCTGATGGCCAAGGGCTCGAAGGTGGCGATGGAGGACCCCGGCTACCCCGACGCACGCTCGATCTTCCGCCTTGCGGGCGCCGAGATACAGCCGGTGCCGGTCGACCAGTCCGGCATCGTAACCGCTTCTATTGCCAATGATTCCGGTTTCGTCTTCGTCACGCCCAGCCACCATTGCCCGACCATGGTGCCGCTGTCGGCGGAACGGCGGCAGGATCTCCTGGCGCGAGCCAACCGTTACAACCAGATCATCATCGAGGACGGCTATGACAGCCAGCTTCTCGACGAAGCACCGCAGCAGGCGTTGAAGAGCCTCGACCGCTCCGGCCGCGTCGTCTATGTCGGCTCGATGTCGAAGACGCTGGCTCCCGGCCTGCGGCTCGGCTACATCGTCGCTTCCGCTGGCCTGATCTCCGAACTCAGGGCGCTGCGCCGCTTCATGCTGCGTCATCCGCCGGCCAACAACCAGCGCGCCGTAGCACTCTTCCTGTCGCTCGGCCATCATGAGGCACTGGTGCGGCGGCTGTCGTCGGCCTTCGACGAGCGGCGCAAGCGGCTGGTCCATGCGATTTCCGCTTTCCTGCCGGAGTGGCGCTCGACCGATTCGGCCGGCGGCACATCGCTGTGGCTCGAAGGGCCGCGCGGCACCGATGCGCGCGGGCTGGCCGAGGCAGCAGCCTCGCGCAGCGTCATCATCGAACCGGGCGACCGATTCTTCGATCGCACTGAAAAACCTTCGCGTTTCATGCGGCTGGGCATCTCGTCGATCGCGCTGCAGCACATTGAGCCCGGCATCCGCGAACTGGCCACGGCCGCCGGCCGCAGGCCCGCAGCTGCCTGACCATAGTACCGATCTCATGACCGGAGCCGCTCGTAGCGGCTCCGGTCATTTTAGTTCTGGCACATGTGACTGGTCCAGCTGGCTCATAGGATGGACCAGGGCCGGCGGCATAGTCGGCGTACAGGGGAAGAAGCAGGCCGAGGGTGGACCAACCGCCACGAGCTCCTGCCGATAAAGGTGGAGTGCTTCCATGCCAGTAGCTGTCGAACAGCAGGACATGCCGGCGGACCGTCGTCCACAGCGCTCCAGTCTTCGCGAAACAGGACATGCCATGCGATCAGCTCCTCTGATGGGGGACACCGGACCACAACACCAGGCCATCGAGGGCGGCAGCTATGCGCCGCTGCGCGGAGATGACTGCGAGCGTATCCACGAGGGCGTGCTGACGCTTCTGGAGACAGTCGGCTTCGCCAATGCCATCCCTTCCTGCATAAAGGTGCTGACCAAGGCGGGCGCGATCCATGGCGACGATGGCCGCGTCCGCTTTCCGCGTGCGCTGGTGCTCGATACCATCAAGCGGGCCGCACGGCATTTCACACTTCACGGCCAGGACGCCCGGCACGATATGGTGGTCCAGGGCAAGCGCGTGCACTACGGCACGGCGGGTATCGCCGTTCACCTGGTGGATATGGAGAAGCGCGAGTACCGCGAATCCAAGCTGCAGGACATTTATGATGCCGCCCGCATCGTCGATGGGCTGGACAACATTCATTTCTTCCAGCGGCCGATGGTGGCGCGCGACATCGCCGACCCGCTCGAGATGGATTTCAACACGCTTTACGCCTGCGTGATGGGGACATCGAAGCATGTCGGAACGTCCTTCACCGTACGCGAGAACGTGAAGCCGGCGCTCGAAATGCTCTATGCCATTGCCGGCGGCGAGGAGAATTTCCGCGCCCGGCCATTCGTTTCCAACTCCAATTCGTTCGTCGTGCCGCCGATGAAGTTCGCCGAGGATGCCTGCGGCGTGCTCGAAGCCTGCGTTGAAGGCGGCATCCCGATCCTGCTGCTATCGACCGGCCAGTCCGGCACCACCGCACCCGCAGCCATGGCCGGCGCGGTCGTGCAAGCGGTAGCCGAAGTGCTGGCCGGCCTTGTCTATGTCAACGCGCTCAAGCCCGGCCATCCGGCGATCTTCGGCGCCTGGCCATTCATGTCGGACCTGCGCACCAACACCATGGCCGGCGGTTCAGCCGAGCAGTCGGTGGCAACGGCGGCCTGCGCCCAGATGGCGCAATTCTACGATTTGCCTGGGGGCTCCGCCGCCGGCATGACGGATTCAAAACTGCCCGATATTCAGTCCGGCTACGAAAAGG
Organism: Mesorhizobium norvegicum; assembly: GCF_004919685.1. GTDB lineage: Bacteria > Pseudomonadota > Alphaproteobacteria > Rhizobiales > Rhizobiaceae > Mesorhizobium > Mesorhizobium norvegicum. Next base: position 68,524 of record NZ_SMYZ01000050.1, read on the forward strand.
GCATCACCAATGTGATGGCTGGCCTCTCCGGCCTCAACCTGATCTACGAATCAGCCGGCATGCATGCCTCGCTGCTTGGCTTTTGCCTGGAAAGCCTGGTCATCGACAACGACATGCTCGGGCATTGCCTGGGCTGCGCGCGCGGCATCGAAGTGACTGACGAAGCCCTGTCGATCGACAGCATCGCCGAAGTCTGCCTCAAGGGCCCGGGCCACTATCTCGACAACGAACAGACGCTCAAGCTCACGCAGGCCGCGCATTTCTACCCCGCCCTCGGCGATCGGTCCTCACCGAAGGAATGGAATGAAAAAGGCCGACCTGATATAGTGCTGCGTGCGATTGCCGAGAAGAAGCGCATTCTTGCCGAACGATTTCCGCGCCACGTGCCAAGACCGATGGACGACAGATTGCGCGCCCGCTTCGGCGAGTTGATCAAGCTGCCGCGCAGCAGCATGGGTGGCTAATACCGGAACCGGGAGCCTATGGCTAAACTCTGGACAGACAATCAGCGGGTCGACAGATGAGTGTATATCCTATCCAGCAAACCTCCGAAGAACGCGATCCGATCGACCGCCTGGTGGCGGCGCACCGGCCGGGTCATGGTCTGGTGCGCGCCTTCTATCATGACCAGGCGATCTTCGAGCGGGACATGGAGCGCGTCTTTCGCCGCCACTGGCATTGCCTGGCGCATGCCAGCGTCATTCCGAACCCCGGCGATTTCGAACTGTTCAAGCTTGGCGACGAGGCTGTCATCCTGACGCGCGGCATGGATGGCACCATCCATGCCATGCTCAATGTCTGCCGCCATCGTGGCGCCGAGGTCTGCACTAAGGAAAAGGGCAATGCGAAGATGTTCGTGTGCCCCTACCACGCATGGGCCTATTCCAATGACGGATCCTTGCGTGCCGCACGCCTGATGCCGAAGGATTTCGACCGCTCGGCGCACGGGCTGAAGAAGCTTCATGTCCGCGTCGCCGCTGGCTTGGTCTTCATTTCCTTCGCCGAGACGCCGCTGGATTTCGACCCGATCGAACAGTCGCTGCGCACAAGCTGCGGCCAGTATGGCTGGGGCGACGCGAAGGTGGCGTATCGCGAGACCTACCCGGTCGACGCCAATTGGAAACTCGCCGTCGAGAACTATGTCGAGTGTTATCATTGCGGGCCGGCGCATCCGGAATATTCGCAGACGCATGCCCTGGAAAAGCCGGCCGAGATGATCGAGCAGCTCAATGCCGCGATGGAGCAGCGCACCTGCGCGCTCGGCATCGAGATCGGCAGCGCCAACCGCTGGCAGAACTCGGCGGCCGGTCAGGAAGCAATCCACACCTTCCGCTACGCGCTCTATGATGGCGTTTCGAGCGGCAGCCAGGACGGCTCGCCGGTGGCACCCCTGATGGGCCGCTTCACCGATTATGATGGCGGCGTCACCTCCATCCATCTCGGCGGCACGACCTTCCTCGTCTGCTATCCCGATCACGGCATGATCTACCGCTTCATTCCGAAGACGGCCGGAACCTGCGAGATGGAACTGATCTGGCTGGTGCACGGCGACGCGGTCGAGGGTCAGGATTACGATTTGGAGAAGCTGACCTGGCTGTGGAAGGTCACCACCGACGAGGACAAGAAGATCATCGAGCACACCGCGCGCGGCGTGCGCTCGCACTATTTCGTGCCGGGTCCGATCGCGCCGATGGAGTATAATGAGCTGCGCTATATCGGCTGGTATCTCGAGGAGATCAGCCGGGCCTGATCGGCTCGTCTGCCGCGGGGAATCAGGCAGATCTTGCCTTTCGCGTCATTCCGCGCTGAGCCCGTATCGGTCGACGACTTCGGCGTTGATGAGCTTGGCATGCAGCGTCATCAGCACGATCTGTGCGTCGAAGCTGTCGCCGGCTTCAAGTGCTGCCTCGATGCGACGCTCGACTTCCAGCGTCCGCTCCCGGCCATTGGCTTGCTCGAAGGTTTCGGGACCTGCGATGCAATAGCTGCACAATTGTGCCACCGACGCATAGGTGCCCGGCGGCGGCTCATCGGACCAACGATCCTTCATCAGATTGACGATGGTGAGTTTTACCCCCTCCGGCACAAGAGCGGGATGCAGATCGGCACCGCGCAGGGCGTCGTCGAGCTGCCTGAGATCGCCCGAGCGGCCGAACATTCCGAGGAAGCCGAGGGAAGAGCGTCGTTGCGCCATGATGTCTCAATCCGTTTCCAGCCACTTAGGTGGTGCGCAAGCCGAATACAAAGGAAGACGAACATTTAGCCACTTACGGCCAGCAACAAGACACCAGCCAGAGCCGATCCGGCGAGCGTCGGCAGCATACCGATTTTCAACCTCAGGATGGCGATCATCGTCGCACAGGAGAGCAGCGCCGCGCGCCAGTCGATCGACGAAAGCACCGGCACATTCATGCCGAGGCCGATGTTGCGGACCTCGTGGAAGATGACATGCAAGGCAAACCACAAAGCGAGATTCATGATGACGCCGACAACAGCGGCGGTGATCGCACCCAGTGCGGCCGACAATGCCTTGTTGCCGCGCAGGGCCTCGATGTAGGGGGCGCCGAGGAATATCCAGAAGAAGCAGGGCGTGAACGTGACCCACAAGGTCAGCAACGCCCCCAGCGATCCGGCAAGCAACGGGTCCAGCGACCCGGGGTGGCGGAACGCGGCGATGAAGCCAACGAATTGCAACACCAGAATGAGTGGGCCTGGCGTCGTTTCAGCAAGCCCAAGACCATCGACCATCTCGCCGGGAGCGAGCCAGCCGAAGGACTGGACGGCTGCCTGCGCGACATAGGCAAGCACCGCATAGGCGCCACCGAAGGTGACGACCGCCATCAGACTGAAGAACCGGCCTATCTCGGTCCAGACGCCCGCAGAGCCGGCAAGCCACCAGATCAGCAGAACAGGCCCGAGCCAGATCGGCAGCCAGATCGCAACCGTGCGCGGCGCATGCCATTTGGTTGGTTTGACATGGGCCAGTTCGCCGCGCTCGAACATCAGGTCGACCGCTCCCTTGCTATCGGCACTATCGTCCTTGCCATGTGCCGAGCCGGAAAACAGCGCCGGAGCAAAGCGGTTTCCCAGCCATCCTGTCAGGCCGGCGAGCAGGATGATGAGCGGGAACGGCACATTCAACGCATAGATGGCGATGAAAGCCGCGACCGCAATCGACATCATGACGCGGTTCTTGAGGGCCCGCCGTCCGATCCGGATCACCGCCTCGATGACAATGGCAAGCACCGCCGCCTTCACCCCGAAAAACAGCGCCGCGACGAGAGGCATGTCGCCATAGAGGACGTAGAGGCTGCTCAAGGCGAGCATGACGAGCGCGCCCGGCACGACGAACAGGATGCCTGCGACAAGGCCACCAATCGTCCTGTGCAGCAGCCAGCCGATGTAGATGGCGAGTTGCTGGGCTTCCGGGCCAGGCAGCAGCATGCAGTAGTTCAGCGCATGCAGGAAACGCTGCTCGCCGATCCAACGCCGCTCCTCGACCAGTTCCTTGTGCATCAGCGCGATCTGCCCGGCAGGTCCGCCGAAACTGAGCAATCCGATTTTCGCCCACACCTTCGTGGCTTCCGTGAAGGTTGGTGCAGCCGGCACCGGAACGTTTCCTGCTGTATCTGCCGGGGCAAGAGCGCTCATGTCGGTTTACCCGCGGCCGGCCAGTTGTGCGTTTCTTCGGTGGCGTCGCGACACCAGCGGAAGAACGCATCGTAGAGCAGCATGCCTGCTTCCAGTTGTTCCAGATCGTTGCGGAACATGCGCGACAGACCAAGCGAGGCAGCCAAAAAGCCGGCGGCCTGGGGCACCAGGTCGAGGCTTGCGGTGTCGGCCGCGCGCACGATTGCGGCAAGGCGATCGAGCGCCTCGGATTCCAGCCCGAACTCCTCGATCATCGTGTCGAAGGTGCAGCGTTCGCCGCGATGGCTCCAGAACACATTGTCGATGTCGAAGGGCACGGCCTGAAAACGGTCGGCCACAGCCAATACTTCAGCGGATTCGACAAACAGGAACACCGCGTCGGGGTCGAGGAAACGCCGGATCAGCCATGGGCAAGCGATGCGGTCGACCTTCGGGCGTGATCGCGTCACCCAGACGGTGGCGCCCCTTTCATTGCGTGGCGGCACCTTGGCGGTGCGGACCAAAAGCCCCCCGGCATCGCGCCAGGCCTCAAACCCGCCTTCAAGGGATTCGGCGGCAATCCCCTCATGGCGCAGCCATGCGACGACGCCTTGCGAGAGCTTTTGCCCCTTCTGGCAGACGACGGCCACCGGCTTGCCGGCGAACCCGGCCGCCCAGGTCGAAACGGTTTTGAAGTCGCGCCGGCATGAGGCCGGCAAGAGGCGCGGATCGGCGTCGAAATCGTCATCGATGCGAACATCGATGACCACCGGCGCACCCGGCAGACCGATCAGACGGGACAGTTGCGGTACAGTGATAGCGGTTGTTGACGGCATGGCGTCCACCTCCTGGAAGAGAAGCTTGGACGCGAACGTTGGGCTGACGCCTCACGGGGTCGTCGCGATGCACCCCTTGTCATGATGGTGGATTTGTTGGGCGCACTTGTCAAGGACAGTGACCGTTCTCGACCTCCCCGACCGTGGCGCAACACGCTGAACGGAAAACGGCTGGCGGCCTGATTGATCAAGCCGCCAGCCGTCGATCCAGAATCAGTGATTGTCCCCGGAGCAATCAATGATTGTCCCTGGGGACACCGCTGGTGTGCGCGACATCCTGGTATTTCACCGCCGGCTTCAGCACCATTCCCTCTGAAAACTGCGCGACCATGCCGCGCTGGATCTCCTGCCAGGGCGTCTGGTGCTTCGGGTAGTGATAGCCACCATTGTTCTGCAGTTCGGCACGGCGCCGGGTGATCTCGTCGTCGGTGACGAGGATGTCGGCCGTGCCCTTGCGCAGGTCGATGCGGACACGGTCGCCGGTCTTGAGCAGCGCCAGTCCGCCGCCGATCGCCGCTTCCGGCGAGGCGTTGAGGATCGACGGCGAGCCCGACGTGCCCGACTGGCGGCCGTCACCGATGCAGGCGAGCGCGTGGATGCCCTTCTTGATGAGATAGGCCGGCGGCTGCATGTTGACGACCTCGGCACCGCCGGGATAGCCGACCGGGCCAGCGCCGCGCATGAACAGGATGGTGTGTTCGTCGATGCCTTGCGCCGGGTCGTCGATGCGGGCGTGGTAATCCTCCGGCCCATCGAAAACCATGGCGTTGCCTTCGAAAGCCTCGGGATCCTTCGGGTTGGACAGATAGCGCTCGCGGAATTCGGGCGAGATGCCGCTGGTCTTCATGATCGCCGAATCGAACAGATTGCCCCTGAGGTTGATGAAGCCGGCATTGGCCTTCAGCGGCTTGGCGACAGAGCGGATGACGTCGGGGTTTTCGTTGGCGACGCCCTCGCTGTTCTCACCGATCGACTTGCCGTTGACGGTGCGTGCGCCGGGATGCGGCAACAGCCCGCCCTTCATCAGTTCGGCAATGACCGCCGGCACGCCGCCGGCATGATGGTAGTCCTCGCCGAGATATTCGCCCGTCGGCTGCAAATTGACCAGTAGCGGCACATTGAGGCCGACCGTCTGCCAGTCGTCATTGTCGAGTTTGACTCCAAGGTGGCGGGCGATGGCGTTGAGGTGGATAGGCGCGTTGGTCGAGCCGCCAATGGCCGAATTGACGACGATGGCGTTCTCGAAAGCCTCTCTCGTCATGATGTCGGACGGCTTCAGATCCTCATGCACCATCTCGACAATGCGTTTTCCGGTCTCATAGGAAATCTGGCCGCGCTCGCGGTAGGGGGCGGGAATGGCGGCCGAACCCGGCAACTGCATGCCAAGCGCCTCGGCCAGCGAGTTCATCGTGGTGGCGGTGCCCATGGTGTTGCAATAGCCCGTGGACGGCGCCGAGGACGCGACGATGTCCATGAACTCGTCATAGCCGATCTCGCCGGCCGAAAGGCGCTGGCGCGATTCCCAGACGATGGTGCCGGAGCCGGTGCGCTTGCCCTTGTGCCAGCCATTGAGCATCGGACCGACCGACAGGGCGATGGCCGGGATGTTGACTGTGGCCGCCGCCATCAGCAGCGCCGGCGTCGTCTTGTCGCAGCCGATGGTCAACACGACGCCATCGAGCGGATAGCCGTACAGCACCTCGACCAGGCTGAGATAGGCAAGGTTGCGGTCGAGTGCTGCGGTCGGGCGTTTGCCGGTCTCCTGGATCGGATGGCACGGGAACTCGAAAGGAATGCCGCCCATCGAGACGATGCCTTCGCGCACGCGCTTGGCGAGTTCGATATGGTGACGGTTGCAAGGCGAGAGGTCGGAGCCGGTCTGGGCGATGCCGATCAGCGGCTTGCCCGACATCAGTTCGGCGCGCGTCAGGCCGTAATTCAGGTAGCGCTCGAGATAGAGCGCCGTCATGCCCGGATTGTCGGGATTGTCGAACCACTCCTGCGAGCGAAATTTTTTCTTGGTGGTGGGGGCGCCTGCCATCGTGGTCTCCGTATTTGTAAGACAAATCGATATGGCAACGCGCGGAAGCAGGCAAGAGGGCGTGCGGTCGCAACCGGACTTTGGTGTGATAGACACGCACCCAGCCGTGCGTTACGGCTTCAGGCAGTCTTGTCCGGGAGGTTTTCATGGCTTTGGTGATCGAAGGCGAGGAGCGCATTGCCGCACCCCTGCAAAAAGTGTGGGAAGCGCTGAACGATCCCGAGGTCTTGAAGGCGACCATCCCCGGTTGCCAGAGCCTGGAGATGAAGTCGCCGACCGAAATGGCGGCGACCGTGGTGGTGAAGATCGGGCCGATCAAGGCGACGTTCAACGGCGAGGTGACGCTGAAGAACCTGAAGCCGCCGCACTCCTACACCATCCAGGGCGAAGGCAAGGGCGGCATTGCCGGCTTCGCCAAGGGCGGCGCCGACGTGACGCTGACGGCAGATGGGCCGGATACCACGGTGTTGAAATACGCGGCCAAGGCCGATGTCGGCGGCAAGATCGCCCAGCTTGGCAGCCGGCTGATCGAATCGACCTCGAAGAAACTGGCCGGACAGTTTTTTTCCAGCTTCGGTGAGAAGGTGGGCGCGGCATAGGTTGCACTTCGCTTGGACGGCGTTTGGTTTGTTCGAGGCCAGCGCTGCCCCTCATCCGCCTGCCGGCACCTTCTCCCCGTATAGTGACGGGGAGAAGGGAGCTGTCGCAACCTCGCCGCTTCTCCTGCACCGCTGACAATTGGCGAAAGCGTCGGTAGCGGCGTCTTTCTCCCCGTCACTATACGGGGAGAAATGTCCGGCAGGACAATGAGGGGCAGCGCCAACCGAACGAAAAATTATTCGAACACAATGTTCGGCACCGCCGCTTCGGCCGCACCACGCTCTTCGTTGACCCTGTCCCAGACCTTCGAAGCGATGTCACGGTAGATTTTCGCCTCGGCGCCGTCAGGCTTCGAGACGACAACCGGCGTGCCGGCATCCGAGCTTTCGCGAATACCCATTTCGAGCGGCACCTCACCGAGGAAAGTGACACCGAGACGCTCGGCCTCGCGGCGCGCGCCGCCATGGCCGAAAATGTCATAGCGCTTGCCGGTGTCCGGAGCGACGAAATAGCTCATGTTCTCGACGATGCCGAGCAACGGCACGTCGACCTTCTTGAACATATTGAGGCCTTTTCGCGCGTCGATCAGGGCCAGATCCTGTGGCGTCGAGACGATGACGGCGCCGGCCAGCGGCACCTGCTGGGCCATGGTCAGCTGCGCGTCGCCGGTGCCGGGCGGCATGTCGACGACGAGCACGTCGAGCCGACCCCATTCGACCTCGCGCAGCATCTGCGTCAGCGCCGACATCACCATCGGGCCGCGCCAGATCATCGGCGTCTCCTCATCGACGAGGAAGCCCATCGACATCACCTTCAGGCCGTAATTCTCCATCGGTTTCAGGATCTTGCCGTCGACGGTCTGCGGCCGGCCGTGGATGTTGAGCAGCCGCGGCATGGACGGGCCGTAGATGTCGGCATCGAGCACGCCGACGCGCAGGCCATTGGCGGCGAGGCCAAGCGCGATGTTGACGGCGGTGGTCGACTTGCCGACGCCGCCCTTGCCGGAGGCAACGGCAATGATCGCCTCGATGCCGGGCACGCCGCGTTTGCCCTGGCTGTGCGAAGCAGGCGCGTGCGGAGCGGCACGTGGCGCGGCGGCTGGAGGAGCGGGCGGCGCCGGCCTGGGTGCGGGACGCGTCGGAACCGGCGCTTCCATGCCGCCGCCCTTCTTCTCGGCCGTCAGCGCGACCACGGCGCCGGCGACACCGGGGATCGCCTTGACGACACGCTCGGCGGCAGCACGCAGTGGCTCCATTTCCTGGGCACGGGCGGCGGGAACGGTAATCGAGAAGAAGACCTTCCCGTCGGCGATGAAAATCTCCGAAACCATGCCGAGGTCGACAATGTTGCCGGTGAAATCCGGCCCGTTGACCGTCTTCAGACGCTCGGTGACGATTTCCTTGGTGACATTTTGCTGGACGGCGGGCATCGCAATTTTCCTTGGGTTCGTCTGCGGCTCACATAGTGCAGATCGAAGGCGACTCCAAGCGCCGTGGTGCCCGCGTCACCTCACCAGGCCCGGTCAAAGGCCAACTTCGCACAGCTGATAGGGACGTGGCGCCGCGCCCACCCAGGCCTCATAGGTTCGACAGCTTGCGGCGTGGAGAGCAAGACCATAGCGCGCAATGATCGTATCCGATCGCTGAATGGTCCTCAGATCGGCTTCCGCCAAACTCATACCCCCTGCAGGCAACGCCACCAGTCGGCAACTCGCGATGTTTGCGGCTTCATCCACCCGCAAGTGCTTGCTCACGCGTTGCAGCAACGCCGACAGCTTCCGGCAGGGCCACCCCGACACAGACAACGCCAAGGGCGCAAGGATGCCGTTCATCTGCGCTACACGCTCTGCCTGTTCGTCAGCGTGGGCTGGCATCACGGCCCAAGCCTTGCCACCTGCCTGCCCGACTATTCCGCGGACACGCGCACTGTATGTCGGCCCTTCCGGAAAGTTCGTCCCGAGGCCAACAGCCGCCATCTCCGGTGGGAAAAAAGGGACCATCCAGCCATTTGGCGCTTCGTCGGCGATCAACAATATTGTCCCCGATCCCGGCAGGTCTGGCACCACCACGCGAAACGCGCGTGTGTCCCACGCCTCGCGGCCCCATGAGCGGGTATCAACCACTGCGTATGTCGCGACCAGAGCGAGCGCTACGGCAGCGACCCGTTTCGCCATGTCGCCGCTGAGGAGCTTGTGCATCACAATCCAAACGACCAGCGGCGCGAGCATTTCCATTGGGACGGCATAGCGATAGATGCTGAAAATCGCCATCCAGATCACGAAGGCCAAGCTCACGAACAACACGACAAGGCGTTCAGCGACCGATAGGATCAGGCTGGATTTGCGCATGGCGACGGCGCCGATCCATAAGACCATCAGAAGCCACAAAACTGGCCAGATAAATGGTCGCATTGGCAGTTCGCCGACACGATGGTCGTCGGTGACCATCGCAAAGGGGAACAGCAGCGCCTCCCAGATACTTTTCGGCAGCCACCGTGTGTCCACAATCGTGATCGGCGCAGCCAGTGGCGCGCCGAACCAAGCATTGAATTGCGGGAACAGTGGATTTCCAAAGACCTGCAGCAACGTGACGAACCAATAGCCGGATGTCGTCGCAACCCCCGCGAGTACACCCAAGCCAAAAGCGAAGGCAAGGGCTGGCCGCCGCAGCCATGGTGCCGGGAGAGCCAAGAGAGCCAAGCACAGGGCGACGGCATACACCGCGTTGGTGAGTTTCAGTCCAACGCCGGCCCCCATCACCAGCCCCGCAGCGGCAACTGAAATGACACCCGGCCACCCAGCCTCCACAACATGTCGTAACTGCCAAATTATGAGAGCAAGGGCGCACAGCACAAACACCGCGGTCGTATTGTCACCCATGGTGTTGCCCAATTCCGATAGGAACGCCGGCCCCGTGCAACCGACCAGCGAAAGCAGAATTGCGGTGGCATCGTTGGGCTTGCCAGAGCTGTCGGAGCTGCCAAGCACGAGACGAACAATGCAAAGCAGCAGCACAAAATTAAGACCGTGGATTGCGCCCATGACAAAGCCGGCCACCATCGCCGGCGCGTGCGTCACCATCGCGTAGTATGGCAAATCGAGCAGGGGATTGAAGTAGCTCTGGAACTGCGCGGCGGCCAAGTCCATGCCGATCCGCCCGCCCAGCAGCGCGTAAGGGTTGTAGAAGTGATAGTTGAGCAAATCCCAGTTACTGTCCTGCCCTAGCAGCAGCGCGGCCAGCCCACCCAGGAGGGGCGCCAACCACATCGCGCGCGCCGCTGCATGAGGGTGGGCGAGCGCGCGTTGGAGGCCGGCTATCCACGACCGAAACGACCCTCGGCGTACAGATTGCGAGCGATCTCGGAACACCCAAGACCTGGCCGACAAAAAATTCAGGACTGTTCCAGCACCAGTGCCCGCAACCAGGCTTAGTATCGGCCGCCACCCTCCCATGATGAAAGCACTGTAGACCGCGTAGTTGGCAGCACCACCAAATGTCATTGCCCCGAGGTAACGCAGACCCTCACGCCACAAAGGCTCGCCAGACTTTACCGCAAAAGTCTTGTGGCGGTTAAGTTGCCAAGTCACAAATACCGCCGCCAGAAACGAAAAAAAACGGCTGGCGAAGGGTCCGAGACCACAGGCAAGCAGCAGATACAGTACACCGGCATCCGCTGCAAAGCCGGCAACACCAGCAGTGGCAAACCAGCCGATCTGCTTGTTTATCATGGCACCGGCGACCGCCGTGCGCCAATTCCGGGAACCCTTAAATAGGCTAGCGTCTTGACCTCGGTTCGACCCCGCGTAACGGTGTCAAGAATAAGCCCGCATGCAAATAGGATGCCGCCTAGCAGGACAAGCGCAACGCAAAGCAGCGCGGTGGGCTGCCGGGGCACCAGTCCCGTCTCGGCGTATGTTTCCAGTAGCGGCACGGCCAGGCCGATCGCCAACAATGTTGTCGCAACGGAACCCAGTGAAAAGAAAAAGAGCGGCTTCTCTGCCTTGAACAGTCTCACTATGGTCGTCAGAATGCGAATTCCGTCCCGATACGTCCGAAGCTTGCTCTGTGACCCCTTCGGGCGGGCACCATAGTCCGTGAGCACCTCTGCCACCGGCATGCGTAGTTCAAGGGCGTGGACAGTCAATTCTGTTTCGATCTCAAAGCCAGTGGAATGTGCTGGAAAAGATTTCACATATCTGCGTGAAAACACCCGATAGCCTGACAGCATGTCCGAAACCGTTCTGCCGAACAGTACCGCCACACAGCGGGTTAGCATGCGGTTGCCGAAGCGATGGCCGAAGCGATAGGCTTCGCTGCCCTCGAGCCGTTCACTGCTCCGGGTACCAACCACCATGTCGAGCCGGTCCGAAAGCAAACGATCAATCATGCGCGGAGCGTCGGCAATGGTGTACGTGGCGTCGCCGTCCGTCATCACATAAACATCGGCTTCGATGTCGGCGAACATGCGCCGCACTACGTTGCCTTTGCCCGGCATAGGTACCGTCAGGACTTGGGCACCCGCTGCGGCTGCAATGCGTCCAGTGTCGTCGGAAGAGTTATTGTCAAATACGAAAATGTCTGCTGTTGGCAAATACCGGCGAAAGTCTGCAATCACCTGCGCGATTGTGGCGCCCTCGTTGTGGCAGGGAACGATAACTGCAATGCGGGGCGCACCACTCATAGGCATTGGTAACGACCGGCTCTGGCTTTCTGGCAAAAAAGGACACAATTGCTGGAGCAATCTGCAGCGGGCAAAAACATGAAGATCCGTACCAAGGACAGGAAGTTGCCCCGATGTACAACGAGAACCAACGGTTTCGCAACTTGAGGGTCGTGCCTATGGGACGGTGCGATTGACGGTCCGGTCGCCGTGCATTCTGCATGGGGGCGAGACGCCGCGCATCATTTGTGCAGGCTATGGCTAATAACTACGACGCAAATCATTCGCGTCTAACAGCGACAGGCTACCTTCTTTCATGATCGACAAGCTTTCATGATCGACAAGCTGGAATTCTTCATCGCGCTGGCCAGGGAAGAGCATTTCGGCCGGGCGGCGGAGGTGTGCGGCGTCACCCAGCCGACGCTGTCGGCCGGCATCAAGTAGCTGGAGGGCCAGCTTGGCGTCATGCTGATTCTGGGCGGGCGAGGCGCGATGGAACCGGCGCCTCCAAGCCGCGGAGCAATGGCTGCCTTGGCGTGCCCGGAAAAACGATGGGCCCCGTCGGATTTCATCAGCATCAAACGTCTTCCAGATGATCGAGTGCCGGTGCGGCCAGCAATCAGCCAGCCGACAGTCGTCAAACAGTCGAAGAGACCTATTTCAACGACCAGCACGGGACCGACAATCAAGAGAAGGAGGCGACCATGCTCGCAAACAGCAACGCAACGGCCAATCTGGCGGTAAAGGACCTGGCAAAGGCCAAGGCTTTCTATGAGGGAACACTTGGCCTGAAACAGGTGCACGATGAGGGCGGTGAACTGATCGTGTACAAAAGCGGCGATACCACCCTCAACGTCTATCATTCCCAATTTGCCGGAACCAACAAGGCAACGGCGGTGACATGGATGGTTGGCGACGAGATCGGCAATGTCGTCAAGGAACTGAAATCGAAGGGCGTCACCTTCGAGCACTATGAGATGCCGGGCCTGACGCTGGAGGGCGACGTCCATGTCGGCTACGGAATGAAGGTCGCCTGGTTCAAGGATCCGGACGGCAACATCCTGAACCTTGTGGACAGGTAGGCTTCTTCATGTCACCTCGCCAGGCCGACCGCGAGGTAGGTGAGCGCCGAAATCACGGCGGTGGCCGGCAAGGTGACGATCCAGGCAATGACGATGTTGCCGGCAATGCCCCAGCGCACGGCCGAGACGCGGCGGGCGGCGCCGACACCGATGATGGCGCCGGTGATGGTGTGGGTGGTCGACACGGGAATGCCGAGCCAGGTCGCTGCAAACAGGGTGATCGCCCCACCCGTCTCGGCGCAAAAACCCTGCATCGGGTTCAGCCGGGTGATCTTCGAGCCCATGGTGTGGACGATGCGCCAGCCACCGAACAAGGTGCCGAGCGCCAATGCCGACTGGCAGGTGAGGACCACCCAGAGCGGCACATAAAAAGTCGCGCCGAGCATGCCTTGCGAATAGAGCAGCACGGCGATGATGCCCATGGTCTTCTGGGCGTCATTGCCGCCGTGCCCGAGCGAATAGAGCGAGGCGGAAAAGAACTGCATGACGCGGAAGGTGCTGTCGACGGCAAACGGCGTCTGGCGCACGAAGAGCCAGGAAACGGCAAGGATCAGGACAAGCGCCAGGACAAAACCGGTCGCCGGCGACACGACGATTGCCGCAACCGTCTTGCCAAGCCCTGTCCAGACGATGGCGCCCAAGCCTGCCTTTGCCACACCGGCGCCGACCAGGCCGCCGATCAGCGCATGCGA
>NZ_SMYZ01000051.1 GCF_004919685.1 Mesorhizobium norvegicum
GCGAAGAAGCGTTCGACCTGGTTGAGCCATGAGGCCGCTGTCGGTGTGAAGTGAATATGCCAGCGGGGACGCTTGAGGAAGAAGGCGCGCACGGTGCTGGTCTTGTGGGTGGCGTAGTTGTCCATGACGATGTGGATATCGAGGTCAGCCGGGACATTGGCCTCGATCTCGCGCAGGAATTTCAGAAACTCCTGCGCGCGGTGGCGCTTAAAGCAGCGGCCGATGATGGTGCCGGTGGCGGCATCAAGGGCAGCAAACAGGGAAAGGGTGCCGTGCCGCGTATAATCGTGGCTGCGCCGCTCGATCTGGCCGGGGCGCATCGGCAGCACCGGCTGCGTGCGATCCAGCGCTTGGATTTGGCTCTTCTCGTCGACGCACAGGACCAGCGCTCGCTCGGGCGGGACCAGATAGAGGCCGACAATGTCGCGCACCTTCTCCACGAACAGCGCATCCGATGATAGTTTGAAGCTCTCTGCGCGGTGCGGCTGAAGGCCGAAGGCCGTCCAGATGCGGTGGATCGTCGAAGGCGCATGGCCCACCGCCCGCGCCATGGAGCGAAGGCTCCAGTGGGTCGCATCTCGCGGCGTCGTCTCCAGCGTCAGCCGGATCGTCTCGGCAATCTCCTCATCGCCGATCTGGCGCGGCGCGCCGGGACGCGGTTCATCGTAAAGGCCATCGAGCCTTTGTTCGGCAAAGCGCCGACGCCATGTGCCCACTGTGTTGGGCATTGCACCAAGGCGTGCGGCAATCTCCTTGTTCTCGATCCCCTCACTGGCCAGCAGCACTATCTGCGCCCGTCGCGCCAAGCCCTGCGCCGTGCCTCGGCGCCGGACCAGCCCCTCCAGTTCATTCCGCTCCTGCGCCGTCAAAATGATCTCAACCGCCGCTTTGCTCATCGATCATG
>NZ_SMYZ01000052.1 GCF_004919685.1 Mesorhizobium norvegicum
CGGCGACCGGCGCGCGCGCCACGCCGATCTACCAGACGACCTCCTTCGTCTTCGATGATGCCGACCATGCCGCCTCGCTGTTCGGGCTGAAGGCCTTCGGCAACATCTACACCCGCATCATGAACCCGACGCAGGCGGTGCTGGAAGAGCGCATGGCGGCCCTTGAAGGCGGCACGGCGGCACTCGCGGTCGCCTCCGGCCATGCCGCGCAGGTGATCGTGTTCCACAATCTGATGCAGCCGGGTGACAATTTCGTCGCCGCCAACAAGCTCTATGGCGGTTCGATCAATCAGTTCGGCCATGCCTTCAAGAATTATGGCTGGGAGGTGCGCTGGGCCGACACCAATGACATCTCGACCTTCGAAAGCCAGATCGACGACAGGACCAAGGCGATCTTCATCGAGAGCCTCGCCAATCCGGGCGGCACCTTCGTCGACATCGAGAAGATCGCCGACATCGCGCGCAGGCACGGCCTGCCGCTGATCGTCGACAACACGCTGGCCTCACCCTACCTGATCAGGCCGATCGAGCACGGCGCCGACATCGTCGTGCATTCGCTGACCAAGTTCATCGGCGGCCATGGCAATTCGATCGGCGGCGCCATCGTCGACGGCGGCACCTTCGACTGGTCGAAGTCGGGCAAGTACCCGATGCTGTCGGAGCCGCGCCCCGAATATGGCGGCCTCGTTCTGCACGAAACCTTCGGCAATTTCGCTTTCGCCATTGCCGCGCGCGTGCTCGGCCTGCGCGATCTCGGCCCGGCGATCTCGCCGTTCAACGCCTTCCTCATCCTGACCGGCCTGGAAACCTTGCCGCTGCGCATGCAGCGCCACTGCGACAACGCCGTGACGGTCGCTGCCTGGCTGTCCAATCACCCCAAGGTTGCCTCGGTGAACTACCCCGGCCTGCCCAGCGACAAGAACAATGCGCTGCAGAAGAAGTACTCGCCACTTGGCGCGGGCGCCGTGTTCACCTTCGCGCTGAAGGGCGGCTATGACGCCGGCGTGAAATTCGTCGAGGCGCTCGAACTGTTCTCGCACTTGGCCAATGTCGGCGACACCAAGTCGCTGGTCATCCACCCGGCCTCGACCACGCACCGCCAGCTTTCCGACGAGCAGAAGGTCAAGGCCGGGGCAGGACCGGACACGGTGCGGCTGTCCATCGGCATCGAGGACGTCAACGACATCGTCGCCGACCTCGAACAGGCGCTTGCCAAGGTCTGAGCGCGTTACCCTCCCCCTGCGTGGGGAGGGCATAGCGATATCGGAAAGAGGCCATTCTTGTCGCGGTCGACGCCGGCATAGAATCAAGCATTTGTTGTCAGCAGACGGCGTGCGAGGTCTGAGACAAGGGAAATCGAACGCGGCACCGCCATCTCCCGCTGGCCTTGAAAACCACGTCCGGCTCCTCCACCTAACACGCAATGAGCGCACAACTTTCCGAATGAGGAAGCGCCGGCAGATGAGTCTGCTAGCCACCAGCAATTCAACAGCGCATCGCGATGCTGACCATCGTTTTGGCCGGCAGCGTTAACAACAGAGCGTCTTCCTCTTCGTTGTCAGATGAAGGGAGATACACAATGGCAAAGGTCGTTTGCGTCCTCTATGACGATCCGGTCGACGGTTATCCGACAAAATATGCGCGCGATGGCTTGCCGAAGCTCGACCGCTATCCCGGCGGCCAGACACTTCCCACGCCGAAGGCCGTCAACTTTGAACCGGGGGTCTTGCTCGGTAGCGTGTCGGGCGAACTCGGCCTGAGGAAATTTCTCGAAAGCACGGGCCACAGCTTGGTAGTGACCTCGGACAAGGACGGTCCCGACAGTATTTTTGAACGCGAGCTCGTTGACGCCGAAATCGTGATCTCGCAGCCGTTCTGGCCGGCATATCTGACTGAAGAACGAATAGCCAAGGCAAGCAGACTGAAGCTTGCGATCACCGCCGGCATCGGATCCGATCATGTCGATCTTCAGGCCGCCATGGACCGCGGCATCACGGTCGCCGAGGTGACTTACTGCAATTCGATCAGCGTGTCCGAGCATGTGATCATGATGATCCTGGGGCTCGTGCGCAACTACATCCCGTCCTACCAGTGGGTCGTGAAAGGCGGCTGGAATATCGCCGACTGCGTCGCACGCTCCTACGATATCGAGGGAATGCAGATCGGAACCGTCGGTGCCGGCCGGATCGGCAGCGCGGTGCTGCGCCGGCTGAAGCCGTTCGACGTCAAGTTGCACTACACCGATCGCCACCGCCTGCCTGAGGCGGTCGAGAAAGAACTTGGCGTCACC
Source organism: Mesorhizobium norvegicum (assembly GCF_004919685.1). Lineage (GTDB taxonomy): Bacteria > Pseudomonadota > Alphaproteobacteria > Rhizobiales > Rhizobiaceae > Mesorhizobium > Mesorhizobium norvegicum. The sequence goes on from NZ_SMYZ01000052.1 coordinate 2,291, forward strand.
TTCCACCAGGACCCCGCATCCATGGTCGGCGTCTGCGACGTGGTCACGATCAATGCACCTCTGCATCCGGAGACGGAAAACCTCTTTGACGAGACGATGATCGCCAGGATGAAACGCGGCGCCTATCTGGTGAACACGGCGCGCGGCAAGATCTGCAATCGTGACGCCATCGCCCGCGCGCTGGAGAGTGGCCAACTCGCTGGCTATGCCGGTGACGTCTGGTTCCCGCAGCCGGCTCCCAAGGACCATCCGTGGCGATCGATGCCGCATCACGGCATGACGCCGCACATCTCAGGATCGTCGCTCTCCGCCCAGGCGCGCTACGCCGCGGGCACCCGCGAAATTCTGGAATGCTGGTTCGAAGGCCGGCCGATCCGTGAGGAATATCTGATCGTCGATGGCGGCAAGCTCGCCGGCGCCGGCGCTCATTCCTACAGCGCCGGCGACGCCACCCGCGGTTCGGAAGAGGCGGCACGCTTCACGCGGCGAGTATGATCTACATACGACACAGTGAGGTGCGTTCCGAACGCCACAGATTTCTAGCTGGAGCCTCCTGAAATCGATCCGATTTTCGGGGTTGTGCGCTTGACGACCTTCCTCACAAAGGGGGACGGTAAGCCCGCTACAACGGAGCCTTTCATGAGCGCAGCGACTTTCCTTTCCCTCGACGCCAACAGCGTCGAGGCCGAGCCTAGCGCGCCTGCGCCGGATCGCCTGATTTCAGGTGATCCGAAGTTCCGCACCTGGAACGTCGAGGAGCGGGAGGGCGGCCTCTATGCCGGCATCTGGGAATCGACGCCGGGCAAATGGCGCATCGTCTATGACGAGTGGGAGTTCTGCCACATCCTGTCCGGCGTTTCGGTGATCGCGGAGGACGGTGGGCAAGCGCGCACCGTCAAGACCGGCGACAGTTTTGTGCTGAGGCCCGGCTTCAAGGGCAGCTGGGAAGTGCTTGAAACGACTCGCAAGGAGTATGTGATCAAGCTGTAATGCATGTCGCCCAAAAGTGGCCCGGTTTTGGGAGAACGACATGCATAGAAACAAGGAGCTAAAGCGCGTCGCGCTTTAGGCGTCGAGAACGGATCAGATGACCCGATCGATATCGCTGTCTGAAAATCCGTATCGCGCCATCATCTGCCGGTGCCAGTCGCTGCCCAGCAACTCTTCAAGGCAGGAATCGATACGCCGGAGCAGGGCGCTGTTGCCCTTGGCGATCGCGAAGGCACCTGCCGACGGCTGCTTTTCAACCGGGGGAACCTCGACTAGCCCAAGCGGCATTTCGGGCCACTGGGTCAGATAGCCTCGATGCGCCATCGCGACGCTGGCATAGGCGTGCACCATGCCGTTGGCCACTGCGCCGGCCGCATCCGCCTGCGTTGCAAACATCCTGGCCTGCTCAGGCGCGATTCCGTTGTGCAACGCCGTAAGATGCTGAACCTGACCGGTTATGACGCCAATCAACGCCGTCCGGTCCGCGGCAATGGATTGGTAGCCGCGAAACCCGCGCGGATTATCTTTCGCGACCAGCAACCCGTCCTGCAACGCCCAGATCGGCCGTGTGAAGTCGACAAGCTGCCTGCGCTCTTCGGAAACGAACAGGCCGGTCGTCATGGTCCAGCGGCCCTCGATCAATCCTGGCAGCAAGTCAGCGAATTCGGTTTCGATCGGCTCGAAGCTCGCCAATCCGAGCATGTCACCGAGGCGGCGCGCAAGCTCGACGTCACAGCCGGAAACCTCGCCCGATGCGCCGATGAAGCAGAATGGCGGCTCTTCCAGGAAGGCGAATTTCAACTCGGTTATGTCAGGCAAAGCGTCGCCGTCCTATTTCCCCGGGAACTGTCTGAGGCAGCCCCAGGCCCGCGATCGTCAGAGGCCGACGGCGAGCGTTTCCAGCCCATGGAAGTGGTAAGTGTCGCGGAAGCGCGCCTCTTCGGCAAGATGCAGCTTTGGGTGCCGTTCGAACAGGGTTTTCAGCGACACCTGCAATTCGAGCCGGGCCAGCGGTGCACCGATGCAGAAATGGATGCCGGCGCCGAACGACACGTTCTTCTGGTCCGCACGATCGGGCCGGAAGGCTTGCGGTTTGGAAAAGGCGCGCGGGTCATGATTGGCCATGCCAAGCAGCAGCCCGATCGTTTCCCCCTGCTGCACGACGATGCCGGGCGAGACTTCGGTCTCCTGATAGGCGTAGCGCGTGAACATATGCAGCGGCGCGTCAAAACGCAGGCATTCCTCGACCGTTGCCGCAGTCGCTTCGGGCGAGGTGAAGAAGCGGCGCGGGTCGCCGCCCTGCGCCAGGATCGAGCGGACGGCATTGCCGGTCTGATGCACGGTCGCTTCATGACCGGCATTGAGCAGCAGGATCGCCGAGGACACCATCTCGTCCTCCGATAGTTTCTGGCCATCCTCCTGCGCCGCGATCAGCAGCGACAACAGGTCGTCGCCGGGGTTCTTGCGCCGCTCGGTGACGTAGCCGCGCAGAAAATCAGCGAATTCGCCCGCCGCGCGGTTGGCCGTCTCCTCGGTTTCGCGCGTGCGGCCGTGCATGTACATGGCGACCATCTGGTGCGACCAGTCGAGCAGTTGCGGCCCCATTTCGACCGGCACGCCGAGCATTTCGGCAATGATGGTGATCGGCAGCGGCGCCGCGAAGGCCGGCAGCAGGTCGACGGCCTTGCCCGGTTCGAAACGGTCGATCAGTTCGTTGGCCAGAGCCTCGACACGCGGCCGCAGCCGTTCGACCTGGCGCGAGACGAAGGCGCGGTTGACCAGCGTTCGGAGCCTCGTGTGGACTGGAGGCTCAAGTTCCAGCATCGAATTGGCTTCGATGCCGTCGAAGGCCGTGAGATGCGTGCGATCCGCGCCGATGCCGCGGCTGTCGGGAATGCCGGCCGGGTTCTGGCGGCCGAAGCGGCGGTCGCGCAGCAGCCGGTTGACGTCATCGAAGCCGCCAAAGCACCAAAAGCCGAATTCTTCCCAGAAGAATGCATTCGATGCGCCGTGCAGAAAGGCATAGGCCTCATAAGGGTTTTGAAAAAAGGCCGGCTCGTGCGGGTCCAACCGCAGGCGGCGAGTGGCTGGATCAAAGGCCAGGGTGGGTGGCGTCAATTTGCTCATGCCAGACCAATAGCGCAGCTTGCCAGCCGGGTTCCAGACCGTATGTTGGCGCCCGCAACCCAATGCGTTGAGCCAGCCGATACGGCTGCGGAAAGTCTGATTTGATGAATGTGATCGTTGTCGGCGCGGGTATTGCCGGTCTCTCAACGGCGTGGTCGCTGGTCAGGGCAGGCCACAGCGTTTCGATCGTCGAGCAGGGGCCGATCCCCAATCCACTGGCCGCGTCGGGTGACCACCATCGCATCATCCGCCGCGCCTACCGGGCCGGAACCGGCTACGGCCGGCTGATCACCGAAGCCTATCAAGCCTGGGACGAGATGTGGGCCGATCTCGGCGAAAGCCACCTCGATGCGCGCGGATTTGTCTGCATTTCGCGCGAGCCCGGCGACGAGGCCGAGGAATACCGCGAAGGCCTGGAAGAGGGCAATTTTCCTTTCGAATTGCTGGAGCCGGATGCAGCCGTGAAGCGCTGGCCGTTCCTGGAAGCTGGCTCATTCCGCTACGCTTATTTTTCGACCGAAGGCGGCGCGCTGCATTGCCGCAAGATCGCCTCCGGCCTGGCAAAGTGGCTGCGCGCCAACGGCGCCAATGTCTACGAACACAGCAAGGTTACCGCTATCGACGCTGAGGCCGGTCACATCGTGCTCGAAAGCGGCGAGACGATGCAAGCCGACCGCATTGTCGTCACCGCCGGCGCCTGGGTGCTGAAACTGTTTCCGGAACTGGGTGGCGAGCTGAAGACCTATCGAACCGCACTCGCCTATGTCGAACCGCCGGCCGACCTCGAGGCCGCCTGGCAGGGTTCACCGGTCGTCCTCGATATCGGCGGCGCGGTAGACGGCTATGTGATCCCGCCCTCCGGCGGCGCCGGCATGAAATTTGGTTCCGGGCTGCACAGGGTGCCGACCAGCGATGCCGACTGGAACCGTCAGCCGGTGGCCGGCGAGGGCGAGGCGATCCGCAACCTGTTTTCGCCGCCGCTCGCGCGCATAGAGGAATACAAGGTGACCGAGGTGGTCACCTGCGCTTACACTTTCACCGCCGACGAGAAATTCATGGCGCATGAAAAAGGCAAGTGCCTGATCGTCTCGGCCTGCTCCGGCCACGGCTACAAGTTCGGCGCGGCGGTCGGCCGGCGCGTTGCCGTCTGCGTCGGCAATAGCGATATCGTCGGCCTCAAGGCATGGCTCAGAGCTGAGGTGGCCTAAGCGCTTTCCGAGCCTAATCCTGGCAATGCCTCGGAATATGCACGCGCCGCCAGCCTGAAGACCCTTCGCGGACCAGCACGCGGCGCGCCACGGTCTGATACGAGGCGGGAACATCGATGACGCGCCTTTGTTCCTGCTGCACCAGCACCTCCTCGGCGATGCTGTCGTACTGCGCCGGGATGACGACACGGCGCGTGCGTTCTGGCTGGATCACGACGGTTTCGGCGACGGGCTCATAGCGCGCCTTGTGCCAGATCTTGCACAGCACCTTGCGGCCATGGATGACGCGCCATTCCCAGGAATAGCCGCCGCCATCGACGCGGACCGTATGATAGACGGTGCGGGTGACGGCGGGCACGACCTCGTAGGTCACCTGTGCCGGAACGGTCATCACCACGCGTTCGCGGGTGCCGTAGATGGCGGGGACATAGTCGACCTGTTGGCCGGGCGGGCTGACCAGCACGTCTTCATAGACAGTGTCGTAGACGGCAGGCGTTCGGACGGGTTCATAGCATTCGATGGCGCGGCCGCCGGCGGCCGTCTGCGAAATCGTGCCGAGCATGGTCAGCCCGGCAATGGCGAAGCATGCGGTTTTCCCAGACATGATACTCCCCCTGTTGAACTCTACGCATAGGTTCAACGCTGAATTGTAGGGGAAGCCGCCTCGGAGAAAAGCGATTTCGGCGCATTTCGTTAAGCGATGCGGTTAAGAAATTGCTACGGTGGTGACAACACCGCCGAACGATCACGGCACAGGTCGATGAATCCCGTGAAATGTAACCTTGATTCGACTTACCCAGATGGCTAGGAGGGGTCGGCCTTGCACAAGGATGAGCCGGCATCCTATTTACGGAACAACGATCCAGAACCGATTCTGCCCGATCTGCCAGCCTTCCCGGCGCCGGAATCCCACCGCGAGATAAGAGATAACGAATGAAGAACCCCGTCGAAACCTATATGAACCTCGTTCCGATGGTGGTCGAACAGACCAATCGCGGCGAGCGGGCCTACGACATTTTCTCGCGCCTCCTCAAGGAGCGCATCATTTTCATCACCGGTCCGGTCGAGGACGGCATGGCGACGCTGGTCTGCGCGCAGCTGCTGTTCCTGGAAGCCGAGAATCCGAAGAAGGAAATCAACCTCTACATCAATTCGCCGGGCGGCGTCGTCACCTCCGGCATGGCGATCTACGACACCATGCAGTTCATCAAGCCGGCGGTGTCGACGCTTTGCATTGGCCAGGCGGCCTCGATGGGCTCGCTGCTCTTGACTGCCGGCCACAAGGACATGCGCTTTGCCACACCGAACGCCCGCATCATGGTTCACCAGCCTTCCGGCGGCTTCCAGGGCCAGGCGTCCGACATCGAGCGCCATGCCCAAGACATCATCAAGCTGAAGCGTCGCCTCAACGAGGTCTACGTCAAGCACACCGGCAAGAGCTACGAAGAGATCGAAAGAACGCTCGACCGCGACCATTTCATGACCGCCGACGAAGCCAGGGATTTCGGCCTCATCGACAAGGTCATTTCGTCGCGTGAGCCGCCTGAAGGCGCTGTGGCATAAGGGCTTATTGGCAGTTGGACGGCGGCATCACGCGCTTTTGGCTCGTCTTGCGGCATTTCGGCCACAATTGGCTGTTCCCTCGGGGGACAGGATTGCCTACGTTAAGGCTATGTTGAGTTTCGGCGGCTTAGCTTTATGCGGGGTTGTCGCGAATCATTGCCACGTTTTCTGATTTGTGTTTCGTACGGAATGCGTTGCGGGAGCCGGGACACACTGGCGGCGGCGGATTCCCGCGATAGATAGAGTATGCGCCCTTTCAGCCAGACCATCGGCGGGCGGCCATGAAAGGACATGAAAATGAGCAAGGTCGGCAACAACAGCGGCGATTCCAAGAACACGCTTTACTGCTCGTTTTGCGGCAAAAGCCAGCACGAGGTGCGCAAGCTGATCGCCGGTCCGACGGTCTTCATCTGCGACGAGTGCGTCGAGCTCTGCATGGACATCATCCGCGAGGAGAATAAGACCTCGATGGTGAAGTCGCGCGAGGGCGTGCCGACACCGCAGGAGATACTCAAGGTTCTCGACGACTACGTCATCGGCCAGCCCTACGCCAAGCGCGTGCTGTCGGTGGCGGTCCACAACCATTACAAGCGCCTCGCGCATGCCGGCAAGAACAACGATGTCGAACTGGCGAAGTCGAACATCCTGCTGATCGGCCCGACCGGTTGCGGCAAGACGCTGCTTGCGCAGACGCTGGCCCGCATCATCGACGTGCCCTTCACCATGGCTGATGCCACGACGCTGACCGAAGCCGGCTATGTCGGCGAGGACGTCGAAAACATCATCCTCAAGCTGCTGCAGTCGGCCGACTACAATGTCGAGCGGGCCCAGCGCGGCATCGTCTACATCGATGAAATCGACAAGATTTCGCGCAAGTCGGACAATCCCTCGATCACCCGCGACGTGTCGGGCGAAGGCGTGCAGCAGGCGCTGCTGAAGATCATGGAAGGCACCGTCGCCTCCGTGCCGCCTCAGGGCGGCAGGAAGCATCCGCAGCAGGAATTCCTGCAGGTCGACACCGCCAACATCCTGTTCATCTGCGGCGGCGCCTTCGCCGGGTTGGACAAGATCATCTCGGATCGCGGCCGCAAGACCTCGATCGGCTTCGGCGCCATCGTCGCTTCGCCCGAGGATCGCCGCACTGGCGATGTCTTCCGCCTGGTCGAGCCGGAGGATCTGTTGAAGTTCGGTCTTATCCCCGAGTTTGTCGGCCGTCTGCCGGTTCTGGCGACGCTGGAAGACCTCGATGAGCCGGCGCTGATCCAGATCCTGACCGAGCCGAAGAACGCGCTGGTCAAGCAGTATCAGCGGCTGTTCGAGATGGAGAATGTCGACCTGACCTTCCACGAGAACGCCCTGTCGGCCATCGCCAAGCGCGCCATCGAGCGCAAGACCGGCGCGCGCGGCCTGCGTTCGATCATGGAAGCGATCCTGCTCGACACGATGTTCGAGCTTCCCGCACTCGAAGGCGTGCGCGAAGTGGTGATTTCGGAGGAGGTGGTGACCGGCAGTGCCCGGCCGCTCTACATCTACTCCGAGCAAAAGGAAAAGAAGGGCAATGTCAGCGCCTGACATGAGCCCGCAGCGAAATCCTGAAACGGCGCCGCAAGGCGCCGTTTTGCTGTCGAGCAGGGTTTTGCGGGAGCGCCCGGTGTTGGCGTCGCAAATGTGTCACTTCAGGGCAGGTTGGAGGTGCGGATTTGGACTCGCCCCTTGATCTTTGTGGATCGTGCATCCAACTAATTGGAGAAGGCCGAGGTGCCCGATTTCTGTGCTGTAAAACTCCCGTCACAAACGGTGGTAGGCGGAACGATCCCCGGTCGTTAATATAAGATTCGCGGTTGGCTGATTGGCGGCCGCGACATGAAAGGTTGGACAATGGCCAAAGTATCCAAGGCTCCCAGCGACGGCGTCTTCGCAGTCCTCCCACTGCGCGACATCGTGGTGTTCCCACACATGATCGTTCCGCTCTTCGTCGGGCGTGAGAAGTCGATCAAGGCGCTGGAAGAGGTGATGGGTCAGGAAAAGCAGATCCTGCTTGCCACCCAGATGAATGCCGCCGACGACGATCCCGAGCCCGATGCCATCTTTGACATCGGCACGCTCGCCAACGTGCTGCAATTGCTGAAGCTGCCCGACGGCACCGTCAAGGTTCTGGTCGAGGGCGCCTCGCGCGCGAAAATCGTCGCGTTCACCGACCGTCCCGACTTCCACGAGGCCCGCGCCGCGGCGCTGGTCGAGCCGGAAGAGGAAGAGGTCGAGGTCGAGGCGCTGGCTCGTTCCGTCGTCACCGACTTCGAGAACTACGTCAAGCTGAACAAGAAGATCTCGCCCGAAGTGGTGGGTGCCGCCAGCCAGATCGACGACTATTCCAAGCTCGCCGACACGGTTGCCTCGCATCTCGCCATCAAGATCCCTGAAAAGCAGGAAATGCTGGCCACGCTCTCGGTCAAGGAGCGGCTGGAAAAGGCGATGGGCTTCATGGAAGCCGAAATCTCCGTCCTGCAGGTGGAGAAGCGTATCCGTTCGCGCGTCAAGCGCCAGATGGAGAAGACACAGCGCGAATACTACCTCAACGAGCAGATGAAGGCGATCCAGAAGGAGCTCGGCGAGGGCGAGGACGGCCGCGACGAAGCCGCCGAGATCGAGGCGCGCATCAAGAAGACCAAGCTCTCCAAGGAGGCCCGCGAAAAGGCGGAAGCCGAGTTGAAGAAGCTCAGGACGATGTCGCCGATGTCGGCTGAATCGACCGTCGTGCGCAATTATCTCGATTGGATCCTGTCGATCCCGTGGGGCAAGAACTCCAAGGTCAAGCAGGACCTGGCTTTCGCGCAGAACGTGCTCGACACCGATCATTTCGGCCTCGACAAGGTCAAGGAGCGCATCGTCGAGTATCTCGCCGTGCAAAGCCGCCAGAAGAAGCTGAAGGGGCCGATCCTGTGCCTCGTCGGACCTCCGGGCGTCGGCAAGACCTCGCTCGGCAAGTCGATCGCCAAGGCGACCGGTCGCGAATTCATCCGTATGGCGCTTGGCGGCGTGCGTGACGAGGCCGAGATCCGTGGCCACCGCCGCACCTATATCGGCTCGATGCCCGGCAAGGTCATCCAATCGATGAAGAAGGCTAAGAAGTCCAACCCGCTCTTCCTGCTCGACGAGATCGACAAGATGGGCCAGGACTTCCGTGGCGATCCGTCGTCGGCGTTGCTCGAGGTGCTCGATCCGGAACAGAACTCGACGTTCATGGACCACTACCTCGAGGTCGAATACGATCTGTCGAGCGTGATGTTCGTGACGACGGCGAACACGCTGAACATCCCGGCGCCCTTGATGGACCGCATGGAGATCATCCGTATCGCCGGCTACACCGAGGACGAGAAGATCGAGATCGCCAAGCGGCACCTGATGCCGAAGGTGATCCGTGATCACGCGCTGCAGCCGAAGGAGTTTTCCGTCGGGGAGGACGCGATCCGCGCCATCGTTCAGACCTACACCCGTGAAGCGGGCGTCAGGAGCCTGGAGCGCGAGCTGATGAAGCTTGGGCGCAAGGCGGTGACCGAGATCCTGAAGACGAAGAAGAAGACGGTGAACATCACGGCGGCGAACCTCGCCGATTACCTCGGTGTTGAGCGCTTCCGCTTCGGTCAGGTCGAGGCTGACGATCAGGTCGGTGTCGTTACCGGGCTCGCCTGGACGGAAGTTGGCGGCGAGCTGCTGACGGTCGAAGGCGTCATGATGCCCGGCAAGGGCCGCATGACGGTGACCGGCAATCTGCGCGACGTGATGAAGGAATCGATTTCGGCGGCGGCCTCCTATGTCCGCTCGCGCGCCGTCGATTTCGGCATCGAGCCGCCGCTGTTCGACAAGCGCGACATCCACGTGCACGTGCCGGAAGGTGCTACGCCCAAGGATGGACCGTCGGCTGGCGTCGCGATGGCCACCGCAATCGTCTCCGTGCTGACCGGCATTCCGGTCAAGGCGGATGTGGCGATGACTGGCGAGATCACGCTGCGCGGCAGGGTGCTGCCGATCGGCGGCCTGAAGGAGAAGCTGCTTGCCGCATTGCGCGGCGGCATCAAGAAGGTGCTGATCCCGGAAGACAACGCCAAGGACCTGGCGGAGATTCCGGACAACGTGAAGAACGGCATGGAGATCATTCCGGTCGCACGGGTCGGTGAGGTGTTGCGCCATGCATTGGTGCGTATGCCGGAGCCGATCGAATGGGTCGAACCGGTCAATCCTCCGGCCGCGACCGACACCACGGACGATGCCGGAAAGACGCTGGCGCATTAGAGCGCCGCGCGTCCACTTGGACGCGCAAAGGACGCTCTAACACTTTGGACTTGCGCATGATCCTTTCCGAAAACCGACGACGGTTTTCGGGGCCATGCGTTGGTTTTCGCCAAGGTTGCAGTGCACAAACAGAGAGCCGGGCCCAGCGCCCGGCTTTTTCATGTGAAAAACCCCGGAATTCCGGGCTTTTTCCGTTTTTTTCCTGCCTTTTCGACTTGGTTGCGGGAACGCTTCTTTCTAAAGTCCGTTTCCTGCCGGATGAGTCGATAGTTCCGGTGTTCTCATGGAAGGGAATTTTTATGAACAAGAACGAACTGGTGTCCGCTGTCGCCGACGCCGCGAGCATTTCGAAGGGTGACGCGCAGTCGGCGGTCGATGCGGTATTTTCCGTGATCACCGGCGAACTGAAGAAGGGCGGCGATATCCGGCTTGTCGGCTTTGGCAATTTCACCGTGTCAAAGCGTGCGGCGTCGACCGGCCGCAATCCTCAGACCGGTGCCGAAGTGAAGATCCCGGCGCGCACCGTGCCGAAGTTCTCGGCCGGCAAAGGCCTCAAGGACGCAGTCAACTAAGCGCCTTTTTCTTTTCTGAGACCAGAAAAGCCGGGCTTGCCCGGCTTTTCATTTTCGTGGCCTACGCAGGCACACGCGACCAGAAAAGCCGGGCTTGCCCGGCTTTTCATTTTTGTGCCCCACGCCGGCGCGAATGGCGGCCGGCTTATGCGGTCGGCGCCTCGGCGCGCATAAGGCCTTGCTTCTTGAGATCGGCCCAAAGCGCCGCGGGCAGTTTCGCATCGAGCAGCGAGCGGTTGCCCTCGACTTCGCTCGGCCGCTGGCCACCGGGGATCACCGAGACGACCGAGGGGTGCTGCAGGGGGAATTGCAGGGCGGCCTCGATCAGCCGCACGCCATGGCGCTTGCAGACGCTCTCGATGCCGGCGACCCGGTCAAGGATGTCCTTCGGCGCTTCGGAATAATTGTAGTAGGCGCCCGGCTTCGGTCCTGTTGCGAGGATGCCGGAGTTATAGGGCCCGCCGAGAACGATGCCGATGCCGCGTGCCTGGCAGAGCGGCAGGAAGGATGTCAGCGCCTCCTGTTCCAGCAGCGTATAGCGCCCGGCCAGCAGGAACAGGTCGAAGTCGCCGCGCTCGGCCAGCGTCTGCGCAACCTGCCATTCATTGATGCCGCCGCCGAACGCCTTGATCACGCCCTGGTCGCGGAGCGAGAGCAAGCCGTAATAGCCCGAGCGCATGAACTCCTCGACGCGCCGGTCGGACGCTTCCTTGCTGCCATGGGTGAAGATGTCGACATCATGCACGAAGAGGATGTCGATGCGGTCGACGCCGAGGCGCTCCAGCGAGGCTTCAAACGAGCGCATGACGCCGTCATAGCTGTAGTCATACACCTCGCGGCGCGACGGCGTGTCGAAGAACTTGCCGATGCCGGTGCGCTCTTCCGGCGCGCAGGCGCGCATGATGCGGCCGACCTTGCTCGACAGCACATAGTCATCACGCTTCTTGCCGCGCAGGAACGGGTTGAGCCGCGTTTCCGACAGGCCTAGCCCGTAGAGCGGCGCGGTGTCGTAGTAGCGGCAGCCGGTCGCCCAGGCGGCTTCCAGCGTGGCGTTGGCATCCTCGTCCGAGACGGCACGATAGAGGTTGCCGAGCGGCGCCGTGCCGAAGCCGAGCTCGGTGAAACTGATGCCGCCATTGCCGATGCGGTCGAAATGCCGTGTCTTCATATCCTGCCGTTTGCCTCGCTTGATTTGTCTGACATGACACTATCATGCCTGTGATCAGGCAAAAGCGTAGCTGCGGGTTGGACACGCATTTTCGCGGTTGCTAGCATGAGCAAAATCAAGCTGTTCGTGGCAGCAAGAGCGGCAAAATCCCAGGATGATTTCAATGCCAGGTTTGCGGTGAGCGACAAGAGCAAAGGCCTATTCGAGACCGCGCTAGCCGAACTCGGCAGCGTGCTGGCGCGCGTCGACGAGAGCCGGATCGACGCCGCCTGCAAGATGCTGGCCGGCGCCAGGCAGATCGTCGTCTACGGCTGCGGCCGCGAGGTCTTGCAGGTCAAGGGTTTTGCCATGCGGCTCTACCATTTGGGCCTGCCGGTTTCCGTGGTCGGCGACATGAGCACGCCACCCTTGGGACCGGGCGATGTCTTCCTGGCCAGCTCCGGGCCGGGAGAAACCTCGACCGTGCTGACCCTCATGCAGGTCGCGCACGATGCCGGTGCAACCAACCTGCTGCTGACCGCCCAGGCCGAAAGCAGTGCCGCACAGCGCGCCGATTTCACGCTGCTCATCCCCGCGCAGACCATGGCCAACGATCAGGGGGCGCAAAAGACATCGGTGCTCCCGATGGGCTCGGTGTTCGAAGGCGCGCTGTTTCTGCTGTTCGAGGTGATGGTGCTGAAGCTCAAGGAATTGATCGGCGCGTCGCCCGAAGCGATGCGCGCCCGCCACACCAACATGGAATAGATCATGCGCTACGAACTGATGCTGCCACACCAGATCCGCAAGGCGATCGCCGAGAACTGGCCGGTCGCCTTGCCGCTCGGGGTGCTCGAATACCATGGCGAGCACATGGCGGTCGGCATGGACACGCTGGCTGTCATCAAGACGCTGGAACTGTTCGAAAAGGAGAAGGACGTCGTCATCCTGCCGCCTTTCTACTACGGCGCTGCGAGCTATGCGGTGGCGCCGCCGGAGGGCAGCGGCTCGGTCCAGGTCGGCGGCAATGCGCTGGCGCCGTTCGGCGAGGAGCTGTTCTACAGCCTGCTGCGCGTCGGCTTTCGCAACATCCACGCCATCATCCACCACCAGACCGAGAATTTCGCCGCCGGCATGCCGACCGATCTCGCCTTCAAGACCGCCGGTCGCCAGGCGATCTTCCGCTTTCTCGAAAAGGAACGCGGCGAGGGCTGGTGGGGCTCTCAGGCGATGGCCGACTACTATTCGGGACACGCTGCGGGTGAAAATTTCTTCAACTGGGTGCAGGTGCACCCGCTGATGTCGGCTGACATGAACGGCAAGTATCCGTTCGATCATGCCGGCATTGGCGAGACCTCGCTGATGCTGGCGCTATGCCCGGAGGCTGTCGATGCCAATCACTTTGCCGACAATACGGGCTGGTACACGGCGAGTGCGCCGGAAGCCTCGGCGGAACTGGGGCACAAGGGCGTCGCCATGATCCTCGATCATCTGCGCACGACGCTTAGGAGTTAGCTGGTGCCCTTTTCGAACCGGAACATCAGGAAGCACTTCCGTCTATATATTAGCAAGTTCGAATAAGATATAATGGCTCCAACTACGCCGGGCCCTTGGAGTCGTTCGGTGCACGCGGTCGGAAAACGACGCATGGTAAGCTTGGCAGGCGTGATCGCCACGGCTGCAGCACTTCAGACTGTTTCTGCGTTTGCGCACAATGCCGATAGCGGCTGGACTTATCCGCCGGCCTGCTGTCACGGCGATCTATTGACGGGCGAGTGTGGCAGGATTCCTAGCATGACCGTGACGCCGCAGGCCGATGGCTACGTGATCATTTTGCGGCCAGGTGACCATCAGAAAGTCACTCACCAAAACCGATACTTCGTTCCCTACGACAGTGTCATTCCGTCCGGCGACGACAACTTCCACATCTGCCTGCATCCGACAGAGGAGCACGAAAACTGCTTCTTCGCGCCGTCGGAGGCGATGTAGGTGCAAACTCGGGGCATGCTCGCCCCACGCCGATCGACCTGTACTCGGCGATCAACAGCCTGTCAGGGCGCTGGCAAGCATCGCCATGGCCTATTTCACCGCTCCCGCGGTCATGCCCATGATGAGATAACGCTCAAGCGCAATGCCGATGACGGCAAGCGGCGCTATCGCGGCCGTCGCAAGCGCTGCCATCGACCACCAGTTGATGCCTTGCGAGCCGGTCTGGCTCGCCACCATGACCGGAATTGTCTTGGCGTCGGTCGAGGTCAAAAGGGCGGCGAAGAAATACTCGTTCCAGCACAGCACCATCGCCAGGATGAAGGCGGCGACCATGCCAGGCAGCGCGATCGGCATGACGATGCGGAAGAAGGCGCCCCAGATCGACAACCCGTCGACGAGGGCTGCTTCCTCGAGTTCGACCGGGATCGAATTGAACTGGTCGCGCATGATCCAGATGACGATCGGCAGCACCATCAGCGTGTAGAGCAGGATCAGCCCGACGCGCGTGTCGAGCAGGCCGACTTCGCGGTAGAGCACCAGGAAGGGCAGGGCCAGCACCACCGGCGGCAGGATCAGCTGCGACAGGAAGAAGAACGAGATGTCTTCGTTCTTGAACCAGGCGAAATGGTAGCGATATCGGGTGAGTCCGTAGGCGGCGAGGCTGCCGATGACGATGGCGAGGCTCGACGCGCCGACCGAGGTGATCACCGAATTCATGAAGCGCTTGAGGAACTCCTCGCGCACCGTCGAGGTCTGGAAGATCGAGTCCGGCGACAGGCCGAGCGAGCGCCAGCCCTTCCAGTCCGGCTGGAAGTCGACGAAGGGGATGAGATGGCCCTGGGTGACGTCGACCGCGGTCTTGAACGAGGTCGTGATCGTCCAGTAGATCGGGAACAGGCAGATGAACGCCCAGAAGGCCAGCGCCCCATAGATGAAGACGCGGCTGGCGAGGAAGCTCGCCGGCGAGCGGATCTCCGAGGCGACATATTCGGTGGTCTGAACGCTCATCTTGGCTCAATTCACATTGCGCACGAAGCGGTTGGCAAATTTCAACAGCCACGTGACGAACACGACGATGATGACCAGATAGGCCATCGCCAGCATGGTTCCGTAGCCGACATTCGAGCGGTCGCGGTATTCGCGGTAGATGAAGCTCGACACGGAATCGGTTGCACCGCCAGGACCACCCGACGTCACCGTGATGATGATGTCGGCAAGCTTCAGCTTGAAGATGATGCGCAGGATCAACGCCGTCACCGAAACCGGCAGCATCAGCGGGAAGGTGACCTGCCAGAAGGTCTGCCACGCATTGGCGCCGTCGACGCGTGCGGCTTCCAGCACCTCGCGCGACATCGCCTGCAGCCCGGCCAGCAGCATGATCATCATGAACGGAATGAAGGTCCAGGCATCCAGCACCATGATCGCGATGCGCGCTATGATCGGGTCAGAGAAGAAGGCTGGATTGTCCCAGCCGAGATGGCGCGCCAGCGTGGCGGCCGGCCCAAAGCGGTACTCCATCAGCGATTTGCCGATCATCCACGACACCGCGACCGGCGACAGCATCAGGGGCAAAAGGAAGACGACGCGGAAGAATTTTCGCGCCCGTATCTGCGCGTTGAGCAGCAGCGCCAGGCCGAAGGCGATCACATATTCGACCGCCACCGCCAGCACATAGAGCACCATGTTGAACAGCGCATTGCGGTAGTAGGGATCACCCAGCATCTGCCAGAAATTGTCGAGCCCGTTGAACCTGCGGCCGGCGAAGGAACTGAGGTTCCAGTCGGTCAGCGCGATGTAGAAGCCGAACAGCGTCGGGAAGATCACCATGGCGATGGTGAACAGCAGCGCCGGCAGCAGGAACAGTGCACGCTGGCCGTCCTCGCCGCGCGTCAGCACCTGGCCGGCGCCGAGCGCCACACCCCACAACACATAGGCATAGACGACCGGCTGCCAGCTTTCGAACCCGAGTGTGGTGACTTCGCTCTTGTACAGGATCTGCAGCGCGATCACGGCCAGCAGGCCGAGTGTCGCCGCGGCCATCAAGGCAAAACCGAGTCGCTTGCGGCCCGGTGCGATCAGATCCGCTGGACCGCCGTTTGCCGGCCATTCATTGGTGGGCAAGGTCTGTTCAGCCACGCGTCCCGTCCGTTCACAACAAAGACCCTGACCGGCCTCAGGCCGGTCAGGGTTCACTATAGTATCAGGCTACAGGCCGAGCGAGGCCTTGTAGAGTTCGATCTGCTTCTCGCGGCCAATCTGGTCGGTCAACTTCTCCCAGGCGGCGGCGATGGCGTCGGCGCCTTCCTGTGCCTTCATCTTGCCGGCAAATGTGTTGGCCAGGATGTCCTCGGCGGCGCTGTAGTACTGGAAGATGCCGGGGATGCGTGGCTCGATCGCCGCGTTCGGATGGTTGTAGCTGTCGGCTTCCGACTTGAGATAGGACGTGATGAACGCCTCGTCGTAGCCGGCCGCCACCCATTCCGGAATGTTGAAATGGCTGTTGCGATAGGGCTGGAAGCCCGACGGATACGCCGCGCACCAGAGCGACAGGTCCTTGCCGCCGAGATGGGCAGCTGCCGACCAGGCCGCCTTTTTCTTCTTTTCGTCGCTATCGACGCGAGCCATCACATAGACGCCCCAGCCGATATAGGCGCAGTTCGGCGCATAGTTCGGGCCGCTGGCGAGCTTGTCCCACTTGCCGGTCTTGGAATTGTAGACATCGTCGGAGCCCGGCAGGATCGAGAAGCCTGTGACGTCCCCGACGACCGAGGAGTCACTGGTCTTCGCATTCGAGCCAGCATCTCCCCACCAAGCCAGCATCGAACCAGTGCCGCCCAGGAATTGGGAGAAACAGGTCTGGTTCGGGTCGGCGTTGATTTGGTCTTGCGGTTCGAAAGGCAGCGCGTCGATCACGTCCTGGATCGCCCGCACCCAAGCCGGGTTGTTCACGCGCGGTTTCATCGTATCCGGATCGAACAGCCACGCTTTGTCATCAGGGTGCTTGGCATAGGCACTAGCGCGGCTGCCGAGGAAGTAGAAGCCAAAACCGCCCCATGGCTTGGGCGCGTCGAGATAGCCATAGACATCCTGGCCCTTGAACTTCTTGCCCTTGAGGAACTTGGTCACCGCCTGCACCTGCTGCCAGGTCTTCGGCACGCCCCATTCCGTTAGGCCTGCCTTGTCGCCGCTGTCGGCTTTCCAGGCTGCTGTCAGATCAGAGTCGGAGAACACGTCGGTGCGGTAGTTGAAATTGTGCGCGTCGCCGTCGACGGTCACGCGGTACTGCTTGCCGTTCCAGGTGCCGACCGGCGGCTTCAGATAGGCCACAATGTCGTCCATATCGATCTGTTTCTTGACCCAGTCCGGCATCTCAGAGGCCAGCCCCTTGCCACAGACGTCGCCCTCGAACGGCGCGCCCATCTCGATGACGTCGAAATCGACGGTGCCGGTGGCGATCGCCTGCTGCAGGCGCGGATTGTAGTCGGCCTGCGCCAGGTCGATCCAGTTGAACTTGGCCCCGGTATAGTCTTCCCACGCCTTCAGGAAGCCGCGGTACAGCACGTTGTGCAGGTTCTGGTTGTTGAGACCCATGAAGGTGAGTTCGACACCGGCGAACTCGCCTGGCTTGACACTGGCCTTGGTGGCGCCAAGGCACATCTCACCGACCTTCTGGAAGTCGGCGTCGGTCGGTTGACCCTTGCCGACGCCCGGGACCTGCAGGATCTGCGCGCGCAGATCATCGGCGGCCGATGCCGGACGCGTCAGCGCGCCGAGACCGGCGCTGGATGCTGCCGAGAGCGCGGCCATGCTGGCCGCGCCCTTCAAGAGGTCGCGCCTTGTGGCACCGGCACGGATCAGTTGTTCGTAAAGACCTGTTCTCATCGACTATTCCTCCCAGAACATCAGCGTGAATGGATATGACCAACCTTGTCGGACGCTGGAGCGCCAACGATTCTCCCGGCTCGGAAACGAACTGCGCAGGACCCCACCTGCTCGATTGAAGTTCCGATTTTGCGGATCGGGTAACCGGCATTCGGACCAGCGTTCGCCACTATTCTCACAACCAAACGCCGTGTCAACGAGAACAGGTTTTTATCTATAAGAGACTGACTTGCCCTGACCGGTCGCGTTGGTTAGCTTCTGCGCCTACGGCCAGTGGAGCCGGAAGGGGAATATATGGCTCAAGTCGCAATCAGCAAGGTGGCCAAGGCGTTCGGAACCGTCAAGGTTCTGCACGAAGTCAGCGTCGACATCGCTGACGGACAGTTCGTGGTGCTGGTTGGCCCTTCGGGTTGCGGCAAGTCCACGCTGCTCAGAATGGTGGCCGGGCTGGAGACCGTCTCCGCTGGCACGATCGCCATCGGCGACCGCGTCGTCAATCATCTGCCGCCGGCCAAGCGCGACATTGCCATGGTCTTCCAGAATTATGCGCTCTATCCGCACAAGACGGTTGAGCAGAACATGGCCTTTGCGCTCAAGCTGCGGAAAACCGATCCGGCCGAGGTCGCCCAGCGGGTCAAGCGCGCCGCCGACATCCTCGACCTCAATCCCTATCTGAAGCGCTATCCCCGGCAGCTTTCCGGCGGCCAGCGCCAGCGCGTTGCCATGGGCCGCGCCATCGTGCGCAATCCGCAGGTGTTCCTGTTCGACGAGCCGCTGTCCAATCTCGACGCCAAGCTGCGCGTGCAGATGCGCACCGAGATCAAGGAACTGCACCAGCGGCTGAAGACCACCACCATCTACGTCACCCACGACCAGATCGAGGCCATGACCATGGCCGACAAGATCGTCGTCATGCGCGACGGGCGCATCGAGCAGGTCGGAGCGCCGCTCGAACTGTTCGACCGACCGGCCAACCTGTTTGTCGCCGGCTTCATCGGCTCGCCTTCGATGAACCTGCTCAAGGGCGTCATGCGCAAGGGCGCCAAGCCGGGTGTCGAGATCGCAGGCACGCTGTTCCCGATTGCACCAGGCAATGCCGCGCAGGACGGCCAGGCGGTCGTCTATGGCGTGCGCCCGGAACATCTCGAGATCCATCCCGATGGCGTGCCGGCGAAGATTTCGGTGGTCGAGCCGACCGGCTCGGAAACGCTGGTGTTCCTGCGCTTCGGCGACGGCGAGATGGTGGCGCTGTTTCGCGAGCGCCACGACTTCAAGCCGGGCGACACGCTGACCCTGAAGCCGCGGCTTGACCAGATCCATCTTTTCGACGCCGAGACCGGCAAGCGTCTCTGATCTCAACCGGACTTCACGAGGACTATCATGCTCAAAGGCATCAACCCGCTGCTCAATGCCGATGTGCTGCAGGCATTGCGGGCAATGGGCCATGGCGATGATTTGATCATCGCCGACACCAATTTCCCGTCCGATTCCGTGGCGCGCCAGACGGCGCTTGGCCGCCTGCTGCGCATCGATGCCTCGGCCGCCGAGGTGGCAAAGGCGGTGCTGTCGCTCTACCCGCTGGATACATTCGTCGACGACTCGGCCGCGCGCATGGAAATCGTCGGCAAGCCCGATGAGATCCCGCCCGTTCAGAAGGAAGTGCAAAAGGAAATAGACAAGGCCGAGGGCAAGTCGTGGCCGATGTTGGCGGTCGAGCGCTACGCGTTCTACGAGCGCGCCAAGCAGGCCTATTGCGTCATCCAGACCGGCGAACGCCGCTTCTATGGCTGCTTCGCCTTCCGCAAGGGCGTCGTGCCGCCGGATGCGGAGTAGCGGCATGGCTTCGGGCAAGCCGGTCGTCATCCTTGGCGTGTTCGTCGCCGACACCGCCTACAGGGCGCAGCGGCAGCCGCGCATGGGCGAAACCATCCTCGGCACATCCTTCACGCTTGGTCCCGGCGGCAAGGGCTCGAACCAGGCGGTCGCCGCCGGCAAGCTTGGCGCCGATGTCACCTTCCTCACCCGCCTCGGCGTCGACCCCTTCGCCGACATGGCCAGGCAGACCTGGGCGCAGGCGGGCGTCAAGAATGCCGTCATCGACACGCCTGAAAGCTACACGGGTGCGGCCTACATCTTCGTCGAGGAGACCACCGGCAACAACGCCATCATCGTCAGCCCCGGTGCTGCCATGCTGATCTCGTCAGCCGATATCGAAGCCAATGCCGCGCTGATCGGCAGTGCCGGCGTCTTTGTCACCCAGCTCGAACAGCCGATCGAAGCAGCTACGCGGGCGCTGGAGATCGCGCGCGGGGCTGGGGTGACGACGATCCTCAACCCGGCCCCGGCGGCAAAGCTTCCCGACCGCATCTACACGCTCTGCGACTACCTCACGCCCAACGAGACGGAGGCAGAGGAACTGACCGGGATGAAGGTCTCCTCGGTCGACGAGGCGCGAGCCGCTGCGGACAATCTGCTGAAAAAGGGCGTCGGCACGGTCATCGTCACCCTGGGTGACAAGGGCGCGCTTTTGCACTCGAAGGAGCGCTCCGACCATGTTCCCGCCATCAGCGCCGGGCCGGTGGTCGAAACCACCGGGGCAGGCGATGCCTTCAATGGTGGTCTTGCCGCCGCCTTGTCGCGAGGCGTGGAGCCGCTGCAAGCGGTGCGCTTCGCCTGCGCTGTCGCCGGCATTTCCGTGACGCGACCAGGGACCGCGCCGTCGATGCCGATGCTGCAGGAGGTCGAGGCGCTGCTGGCGAGGGGGTGAGATCGGCTTGGCTGACTGGCCGCTGACGCCGCCTCTGGCCTGTTCTTAAGGCTTTGAGCCCTATGATTTTTTCGAACGCAAGCTTGTGGAGATCTTGCGCAGCGGGCCTGTGAAGCGCCAGCTTCTGGACTGATGCAAGGCCGCGATCTGCATCTGGCACGCTTGCAGCGTTTGTTCGATCTCGTCCTTCTCGTTCCTTGCATCCGAAGCGGCGCTCTGTAGCTCGGCGTTGCTTTGGTGAGCTAGATCGAACTCGTTGCGCAGCCTCGAGATTTCCGATTGCAACGCAGCTTCCCTGTTCCGTGCGTCCGCAATGGCGCTCTGCAGCTCGGCGCTGCTTTGGTGAGCCGCCTCAAGCTCATTGCGCAACCTTGAGATTTCAGAATGCAACGTCGCCTTCTCGGCTTCAGCGCCTGCAAGCATCGGTCGGATCGTTTGCACATCCTCCCGGGCAAGCCGCGCTACCAGATCGCCGACGGCACGGCGCATCTGCTCGCTCCAAGCCGCGGGATCAACGCGCATGAGGCGCGAGTACTCGGATTGTTCCTTGCCGGCGTTCGGTATCCAGACGCGCAAGGCTGAAGGCCACCAGCCGGCTCTGTCCGCGATATCAAGAAACGTAGCCAGTTGCGATGCCTGGGAGTGACGCGAATTTTTCCATAGGGCGCTGAAATGCAGGACGGTTGGAACGCGGCAATAGGTGAAGGGATTTCGCGGGTTCTCGCGCATGATTCGCCGCCACAATTGCCAGTCCCCGGCCGATGCGACGTCTTCCGGCCAGACATCTCGCGAAGGCAGGCAATCAGCCCGATACAGGAAGCAAGTGGCGGGTATCGTGTTGCCGACCTCCGTGAACACCCTGAACTCGTCGGCCAGTTCCAGATTGGTCAGGAAGGGTGCTGCGATGCCATCGGTGGAAACCCACAGCGCCTGACTGTACGCGATGGCAGCCCCATTTTTGAGGCCATCCGCCAGGATCTCAAAATGATCCGGAAACAGGAGATCGTCATCGGCGGCAAAGCCAATCAGCTCGCCGCGCGCCTCGCGAAGCGCGATGTTGCGGTTCGCGTAGCCGAAGTTCGGCGCCTTGGGCAAATCGAGGAAGCGAATGCGGGCGTCCTGAAAGGCTTCGACCACCTCGGCCGTGCCGGGCGCGCAGCCGTCGCCGACGACCAGAAGTTCAAAGTCTTCGACGGTTTGATCCAGCACCGATTGGATGGCCATGCCGATGACATCCACGCGCGAGTGCGTCGGCATGAGAATGGAAAAGCGGGGCTTGCTCACCATCCCTTGGCGCTGCCGAAATCATGGGGAATGAGATCGGTATCGATGGGCAGTCGGTACTTGTCGGGATTCGAGTGATCGTATTGTATCGTTGGGAAATTGATGGCGACCAAGTCGGATGTTCCGATGTTTCGGTCGGCATGCCAGACAAATTTCGGAATATTGACCAGGCGGGGACGATTGCCGGAGAGGTAAACCTTCGAAATCTTGCCGTATGTACTGGATTCGGGGCGAGGGTCATAAAGGACCAGTTCCATCTCGCCGCTGATCACAAAATAGCGGTCCTCGTGCAGCTTGTGCAGGCCCCACCCTTTCACGAAGCCAGGGCGAATTGTGAACATGTAGGAAAAGACCAGCGGGTCGGCATGCCAACCCCAGCGCGGGTCATAGATCTCCGTGACGCTGCCGCGGTCGTCATTGTGCCGGATGCTGTCGAAAAAGGACATGCCGTCCACAAGAGGCGTAGTGCTTTGCCGCTGCTCGTCCAGAGTCCGTTGATCCTGCTGAGCGGCGGCAAGTGTGGTCTCCAGAAGATTCAGGCTGGTGTGATCGCTCATGAACAAAGTCCCCGCTGTTTGACCACCTTCAGGTCGACCTTCCTCTCACAATTTTCGATGGATGTCCTGATCGGGCTAACAGGTTCGTGCAGCCATGATGACTTTTTCGGGCGCGGTTGGAGTTTTTGATGGGATCGGAGGCAGGGGATGGCCAGACGAGCGGGCGCGCGCCGGCGTGCCACTGACAGGATTTGGGCGGCGCCTTGCTTGCGCTGGTTGACGCGACCAGAGCGCGGCGCCGTCAATGCCGACGTTCCAGAGGCGGTTCCTGGGTCTATGCTTGGGAGATCAAACTCAAATCCGAGACAATCCGAATTGCCTCATCCAAGATGATTTTTTTGACAACAATGTCGACATTTCTCCGAAGCCAAGGGCTTGATACCCTTGAGAGAAATGGCGCGAGTGACGGGGCTCGAACCCGCGACCTCCGGCGTGACAGGCCGGCACTCTAACCAACTGAGCTACACCCGCGCATGGCGAACACGTGTCAGCCGTGTTCGTCGTTGGGGCGCTGGATAAGGGGTTCGCCACCGGGTGTCAAGCGTGACAGGACAGCATAACAGCAAACAGGAGAAGGTTTTTTGACAGCCGGCGTTTTGTTGGCAAAACCGGCATCCAACCAGGGCGTCCTGCGCTCATTTGGCCTTGCGAAGCCGACCCTGACCGCTTAAAGGTCCGGCCCGGAGCGGGCGATTAGCTCAGTTGGTAGAGCGCTTCGTTTACACCGAAGATGTCGGCGGTTCGAGCCCGTCATCGCCCACCATTCCAATCACACAATCCATCCACGGCCACGTCAATGGCGAAGCCCATGGTGTGGAGTGCCTAGCTGTCCATCAGCCCGCCGCGTCACAAACCCGGCGCAGGTCGGCATGGATGTTTTTGGAGTTCAACAGCTCTGCGGCTTCCGGATAACCCTCAGCCAGCAATGCGGCCACGATCTCGGCTGGCGAGTGGTGGACACCGCCCTCAGCCAAAGCATGAGCCCGCTGGTAAATATGACTGGTCCTGATGTCGTCGACCATTCCCAAGCACCTCCGTTGATTAGCATCCGACAAACAACCCTTGAGGTGCGTTTGTGTTCCGTGCAACTTATCAGAGTCCGGCTCGTGGAAGCTGATCGGGAGTAATCAATCGGGGAGGGAGCTTTGTTCAACTACCTGGATGACGACATTGTCAATTTGAGGCGGGATAACAACACGGAGGCTCAATATTATTGGGGTGACAAGTGTGAAATTCTGTCGTCAACGCCGAAGACGCTACGGGTTGCGATTCACGGCGCCCGTGGAAAGATCGATGAAGGCATTATAGATGCCAGAACCGCCATGAGGAATAGTGGGATCCTTCGACTGTCGATGGTGGACGTTCAGCAAGGCGACGGCTTGATCTTGGAAACGCCTCAAGGAAGAGTGATCTTTATCGACGGCGGGGACAATCAGCTCTTTGCCCGGCATGCGAATGCTCGGTTTCCCGGGACGACCGAAGCGGATCCGCTGGTCGTGGAACTCATTCTGATAACCCACGGGGACGCAGATCACTTTGAAGGTTTGAGCGAACTGCGAAAATCGGAAACCGATGCGCGCGTGGGAAAGCGCATTTTTGTCGCGCCAAAGCGCATATATCACAACGGTATCGTCAAACGGACTTCCAACGATAGCTCGGGAAAGAAACGCCCGGAGAGCGAGATGTTCGGGCCGACGACAAAGGTCGGCTCGGATACCTTCATCACCGGCCTGGTCGACGATCAGGCATCGGTGCCCAAGGGAGAGCGCAACACCAAGTTTGACGCCTGGGTCGAAACCTTTTCCGCCTGGGAGCCGCGGGTACAACAGGTGACGGGGAGTCCGATCGAGAAACGTCGGTTGGATCATCTGGCCGTTGGAGCCTTCGATTTTCTGTCCGGGGAAGGGATCCAGGTAGAGCTGCTTGGGCCAATCGTCGAGTCGGTGTCAGGCAACCCTGCGCTTCGCTTCCTGCGCGCGCCGCCGGACGACGCGAATCTGATGCTGGGAACCAACCCTGCCACGAAACAAGGCAGTCTTTCCGCCTCCCACACGATCAATGGCCATTCGATCAACTTCCGCCTGAGATTCGGCAATGTGCGTTTCTTTTTCACCGGAGACCTGAACCAGCAGGCCAGCCAGAGGATGCGCGAGGCGATGCCGTCCGCCGCTCTTCGCGCCGAGGTGTTGAAGGCGCCGCATCACGGTTCGGCCGACTTCGACATGGAGCTGCTGAAGGAAATTGGCGCCGTGGTGTCGCTGATTTCGTCTGGCGACGAAAGCGAAGCCAAAGAGTACATTCATCCTCGCGCCACCCTGATGGCAGCACTGGGCAAAGCCTCCAGAACGACCCCAGCCGTGATATTCTGCACCGAACTGGCGGCCTTTTTCAAAACCCTCGGATACGTCACCGACCCACAGAAGCCGACGGACAAGGTCTTCGCGTTCGAGCGAACGAATTTCGGCATTGCGCACGTTCGAACCGACGGCGAACGCGTCCTGGCATTCACCCATTCAGGGAAAAAATTCATGAACGAAGCGTACCGGTTCTCGGTCTCGCCAACCGGCGACGTTCAGTTCGCTTCGGCCGTCACAAAGCGTAGCGCACCCAAGCTAGGGGCCTGAATCAAGTCGATTGAGAGCGTGTTGTGATCAAGGCGGCAGGAGCCGGAAGTCGTTGCCTTCCGGCAGCAGCTGGCCGCCGTCGACGATGATGGTGGTGCCGGTGATGTAGCTGGCATCGTCGGAGGCGAGGAACAGGAAGGCATTGGCGACGTCGCGCGGGCTGCCGAGGCGGCCGAGCGGGATGGAGTCCTCCATGTTCTTGATATAGGCCGCGCCGC
Source organism: Mesorhizobium norvegicum (assembly GCF_004919685.1). Taxonomy (GTDB): domain Bacteria; phylum Pseudomonadota; class Alphaproteobacteria; order Rhizobiales; family Rhizobiaceae; genus Mesorhizobium; species Mesorhizobium norvegicum. The sequence continues at coordinate 27,506 of NZ_SMYZ01000052.1, forward strand.
GATGCAGCTCGATGGCTTCGGTCAGGATGTTGCCGGGCTCGACACCGTTGACGGTGATGCCATAGCCGGAGAATTCTAGCGCCGCCGCACGGATGAAGCCGTTGATGCCGGCCTTGCTGGCCGAATAATGGCCATGGCCGGGGCTGGTGACATGCGGGCCGGTGATGGAGGAGGTGTAGAGCATGCGGCCAAAGCCTTGCGCCTTCATCGGCACCAGGGCCGCACGGCTGGCATTGAAGGTGCCGCGCAGATTGACCGCCATGACACGGTCCCAGTCATCAGTGCTGGTGTTTTCGATGAGCTGCCAGGGATAGATGCCGGCATTCTGCACGATGATGTCGAGGCGGCCATGCTGCTTAAGCGCCAGGGCTACGGCGGCCTCGGCGTCGCTCATTTGCGAGATGTCGGTGCGGATGAAGGGGACGCCGAGTTCGTCGGCGGTCGCTTGCCCGGCCTCGACTTCGGTGTCGGCCAGCACCAGCTTCGCGCCTTCCTCGGCAAAGCGTAGCGCAATGCCCTTGCCGATGCCGCGGGCGCTGCCGATGATCAGCGCCACCTTGTCTTTCAGTCGTCCTGTCATGCCAGCCTCTGTCGAATGGTTTGCTTGAACGCGTCGAGCAGCACGGCGGCCAACACCAGCAGGCCATGGATCACCTGGGTGAAGTTGGCCGGCAGGCCCATCAGGTTGATCGCCGTGTTGATGGCCGAGAGCAGCAGCACGCCGGCATAGACGCCGGGCAGGGTGCCGACGCCGCCTTTGAGGCTGACGCCGCCGATGACGACGGCGGCGAAGGCGTTGAACAGTAGGCCGACGCCGAGATTGGCGGTGGCGCCCGAGGTGCGGATCGCCAGCAGCCAGCCTGCAAGGCCGGCGATGGCGCCGGCGAGAACGAAGGCGATGATGAGATTGCGGTTCACCCGGATGCCGGCGCGGAAGGTCGCCGTTTCATTGCCGCCGATCATGACGAGATGCCGGCCAAACGGCGTCTTGGCCATGATTAGCGAGAAGACGACGAAACAGCCAACCGCGATCCAGGCTGTGAGCGGCAGGCCGATGAGGCGCTGGATGCCGAACCAGCGGATGGCCGGCGCCAGGTCCTGCGCCGAACGGCCGCCCGAAATCACCAGCACGAGGCCTCGCACCCAGATGTAGGACGCCAGCGTGATGATGAAGGCGCTCATCTTCACCCGCACCACCAGATAGCCGTTGAAGGCGCCGATGAGGCCGCCGACGGCCAGCGCCAGCAGCAGCGACACCGGAACCATAAGCCACTCGGGGTGCAACTGCACACCCATGCCGATGCCGGACGAGCAGAACAGGATACCGACAGCCATGGCGCTGAGCGCCGCGACGGATTCGACCGACAGGTCCATGTGACCGGCGATGATGACCAGCGCCAGGCCGATCGACATGACGCCGAGCACGCTGGAAGCCTCGATGATGTTGGCGAAGATGCCGAGCTGGAAATAGTTCGGGACGAAGATGGAAAACACCACCAGCACGAACAGCAGCATGAACCAGACGAGGTTGTCGAGAACGAACTCCAGGGCTTTACGTGTGCGCGGGTTCATGGGCTCATCCGGTTGGCGCACGACCCCGAAAATCAAGCTGATTTTCGCAAGGATCGGGCGCGGATTCAAATTCGCCACAGCGTCCTTTTCGGACGCGGCGTTGTGAAAGGGCAGGCTCCGGGCCGCTACGGCCCGGAGCGCTTTCAAATGACTATTCGACTGATTTGACGGTGTCCGTCGGCGGCTTCTGGTTGCCCCAGAAGGCCGGATTGTCGACATTTTCCTTGGTGATGGCGGCACCTGGGATCTTGATGTTCGGGCCCCAGGCTTCCTTGGTCACGGTCGATTTCAGGCCGAGCACGTCGTATTCGCCGGGCTTGATCTCTTCCTTCTTGACGACCTTGTCCATGAACATGGCGACGGCCGCGGCCTGCGCGTAGAGCGGCTGCTCGACTTCGACGTTGAGCCAGCCCTTGCGGATCAGGTCGAGGCCGACCGGAGCACCGTTCGAGCTCATCAGCATCACGTCGCCCGGCTTCTTGCCGGCAGCCTCGAGCGAGGCGACGGCGGCAACCGAGAGGTGCGCGGCATGGCTGAAGATCAGGTCGATGTCGGGGTTTGCAAGTATCTGGTCGTTGACGATGGTCCCGGCTGCATCCGCCGCCCACTGCATGGCCGGAAGCGAGATGATCTTGACGTCCGGAAACGCCTTCATCTTCTCTTCAAAGCCCTTCTGGATGTCGAGCGTGTAGGGGTCGCCCGGGTCGCCGAGCACCTGTAGCACCTTGCCCTTCACCGAGCCGTTCTTTGCCTTCAGCAGCTTCTCGGCCTGGTCCGCGGCGACGTAGCCGATCTCGACCGTTCCGGCGACCGAGGTGAAGTCGGATGGCGTCGACGTGATCTGGCGGTCGAACTCGACCACCGGGATGCCGGCCGCGCGGGCGGCTTCAATGGACGGTTTCAGTGCATTGAAATCGACGGCGGCAAGGATGATCGCCGCCGGCTTCAGCGCGATGACGTCGTTCATCTGCGATTGCTGGGCGTCGGTCTTGTTGTCGGCGTTCAGCGTCTTCATCTCGTAGCCGGTCTGCTTCAGGAACAGTTCCAGCGCGCTCACCGAGCCGGTCTGGAACTCGTCCAGCAGGGTCGGCACCATATAGTAGACGATACCCTTGGACTGGGCGAATGCCGGCGTGAGCGTGGCAAAGGCCAGTGCCAGGATACCGAAGACAGCAAGAAGTATTCGCTTCATGTCGTTCGCTCCTCTTAAGCCGGACCCCTCTTTTGTCCCTCAGCCTGCCGGTCCGGCACCGGCAAGCGTTTCACCGGTGATCATGTTGATCACCGCATCGGGACTTGTTTTGTTGCGTGCGACATCGCCGGCCACGACGCCTTGCCGGATCACCACGATCCGGTCGGCGACCTGGAAGGCCTGCTGCATGATGTGGGTGATGATGACGACGCCGATGCCCTGGTTCGCCACCTGGCGGATCATGTCGAGGCCGCGCCGCGTCTGTTCGACGCCAAGGGCTGCGAACGGTTCGTCGAGCAGCACCAGCTTGCCGCCCCAGTGCACGAACCGGTTCAGCTCGATGGCCTGCCGCTGGCCGCCCGAAAGGTGCTCGACATTGGCGCGCAGCGAGGGAATGCGGGTGCCGGCACTGGCCAGCGCCTTTCCGACTACGGCTTCCATGGCGCGCTCGTCGAGCACGGGAATGCCGAAAACCTTCCTGGTGATTTCGCGGCCCATGAAGAAATTGGCGACCACGTCGACATTGGTGCACAGCGACAGGTCCTGGTAGACGGTCTCGATACCCGCCGCCTTGGCCTCGGCGGGCGACCGGGCAAGGAATTCCTTGCCCTCGAACAGCATGCGGCCCGAGGTCGGCTCCAATCCGCCGGCGATGATCTTGACCAGCGTCGATTTGCCGGCGCCGTTGTCGCCCAGCAGCGCCACGACCTCGCCCTTGCCGATCGAAAAGCTGATCCCCTTGAGCGCTTCGATGGCGCCATAGTTTTTGGTGACGTTGTCGAGCACCAGCAGGGGTTCGTTCATGCTGCAATCTCCCTGCCTTTGAGAAGGTCGCGCTCGCGCTCGCGTTCGGCAGCGAACATCTGCCCGAAGCGCGGTGACAGCACCCCGGAAACCGCAAGGGCGGCGGCGCCGCGCAACACCGAATGTTGCCCGCCGCGCGCGACGATGATTCGAGGCGTCGTGCGGTCCTTCCGTGCGGAAACGGAGTTGTGCAGGCCTCCGGCCGAACCAGCCAGCCGTTCGAGCAGATCGGTGGATGCCAGCCCGCCGAGGATGACCGTCTCCGGGTCGAACAGGTTCTCGATGATGGCGACGGCGTTGTGGAAGATCGGGCCGACTTCGGCCACCCAATCGGCCTCGCTGCCGTTCCAGCGCCGGAGCGCCTCGAGCGAGAGGTATCTTTCGAGGCAGCCGCTGTTGCCGCACGGGCAAGCCGCGCCGCCGGGAACGACGGGAATGTGTCCGATCTCGCCGGCATTTCCCCAGGCGCCGCGCAAGGCGCCGCCGTCATGAACCATGACACCGCCAAGGCCGACGCCGAAATAGAGATAGTAGTATTCGGAAAACTGGGCGCCGAGGCCGTAGAGGCGCTCGCCCATGGCCGCCGCCGCCATGTCGGTTTCAAAGAAGGCCGGCAATCCGGTCGAGGCCGCCAGCCGCTCGCGCAGCGCCACGTCCTTCCAGCCGGTCATGGTGGTCGGGCCGACGAAACTCATGGATTCGACGCCGAACGGTCCGGGCAGGGCCAGGCCGACGCCCAGCACCCGTCCGCCAGCCCGCAGTCTGGTCAATTCGATCACCATCGCCCCGATCAGGTCGAAGGCATGGTCCGGCGCCGCGTTCGGGGCTTCGCGATAGTTGCTCTCGATCACGTCGCCGCTCAGATTGATCAAGGCGGCACTGATACCGAGCGGGGTGATGTGGACGCCGACGGCATAACCGCCCTCCGGGTTGATGCGGAGCGTCGCCGGGGGCAGGCCGCGCCCCTTCGGCTCTTCGCGCAGCGACAGGATGTAGCCCTGATCTTCCAGTTCGCGAACGATCGTCGATACCGTCTGGACGGTCAGTCCGACGCGTCGGGCGATCTCGCCGCGGGCGATCGGTCCATGCAGGCGGATGGACTCAAGCACGATGCGCCGGTTGTACGGCCGCCCGAACTCCTGATTGGTCCCCCGCAGTGCCATGATTTGCGCCCCTTGGAGAGGGTAACTTGGCACCGCTTATTTATTCAGTCAAATGGAATTCAAAAATAAATGATGGCGAAACCCGAATCCGGGGAAGGCCGTGAATGGACGCATTCTGCTCAGGACCTGCTTACGCGCCGCCCTGGCTGATTGCCGCCATGTCGAAACCGTTTCAAAGGTGGCGAACCCCGCCACCGTTGATCCGACAAAGCATGGAGCAAAGATGATCGAATTGCCGTTTGCCCACGACGAGTACCAACAGCGGCTTCGCAAGATCCGCACCGAGATGGCCAGGCGCGGTCTTGAGCTCCTGATCGTCAACGACGTTGCCAACCAGCATTACATCACCGGCTATGATGGCTGGTCATTCTACACGCCGCAGGTGGTGCTCGTTCCAATCGAAGAGGTCGAGCCGGTCTGGATCGGGCGCGCCATGGATGCGGCCGGCGGTCTTCTGACGGCCTGGATGAAGCCAGAAAACGTGGTTGGCTTCCCAGAAGACCACGTCCAGCGCGTCGATCGCCATCCCATGGACTGGATCGCAAACTGGATCGTATCGAAGGGCTTGGGTGTCAGACACATCGGCATCGAGCTCGAAGCCTACTATTTCTCCCCGAAAGGGCATGCCCGGCTCGTCGCCGGACTTCCCAATGCGAAGTGGCATGATGCCGATCTGCTGGTGAACTGGATCCGCGCGGTCAAATCGGCGCCCGAGATCGCCTATTTGCGCAAGGCATCGACCTTGGCCGAGGCGGCGGTCTCGCGGGCCTTCGAGGTGATCGCGCCGGGTGTTCGCGAGTGCGATGCCATCGCCGCCATCCAGGCGGCGCAGATCGCCGGCAGCCCGGACTTCGCGGGTGACATCACCGCGCTGCCGCCGACCATTCTCGGCGGCGAGAATGCTTCAGCACCGCACATCATGTGGAGCGACCGGCGGTTCGGGGACAACGAGACGATCGCCCTGGAACTTGCCGGCGTCTGCCGCCGCTATGCCGCCGGGCTGGCAAGAACCCTGCAACTCGGCAAAACGCCAACAAATGTCTCGGATACGGCCAAAGCGGTGATCGAAGGCATGGATGCGGTGCTCGATGCGGTCAGGCCGGGAACATCAGCCGAAGCCGTCGAGGGCGCCTGGCGCAAGGTCATTCAACGCTACGGACTGAAGAAGGAGTCGCGCATCGGCTATTCGATCGGCGTCGCCTATCCGCCGGATTGGGGCGAACACACGATCAGCCTGAGACCGGGCGACAAGACTGTGCTTGAACCGGGCAATGTCGTTCATTCCATCCTTGGCATGTGGATGGACGGCTGGGGCATCGAGATCAGCGAGACTATCCTGGTGACCGAAACCGGCAATGAGACGCTGACGAAATTCCCGCGAGAGATCCATGTCAAATCCTGACGGTGCGGCCACGACCGGCGGTTTTGCGATTCCCGGCACAGTCGATATCGATGCCGGAATTCTCGACCGGATGATCGAGGTCCGCCGCCATCTGCACCGCAATCCGGAGCTTTCGAACCGCGAGGCCAACACGCAAACCTATTTGCGGCAGATGCTGGCCGGGCAGGGAATTGCCGACATTCGGGACGTGGCGGGCTTTGGCCTGGCCGTCGATATTGTCGGCTCAGGCAAGCCATCAAATCGAAAGGTGGCCATTCGCGCCGACATCGATGCCTTGCCGATCGAGGAGGAATCCGGTGTCGAATTCGCATCGGTAAACCCAGGTGTGATGCATGCCTGTGGCCACGACGCCCACGCATCGATGGCCTTTGCGGTTGCCGTGCATCTTCACCAGTCGAGGGCCGATTTCGGCGGAACCGTCCGCCTGATCTTCCAGCCGGCGGAAGAAGACGAACCGTCGGGCGGCAGACGGGTGGTGGAGGAGGGGCTTCTCGACGACATCGACGCCGCCATCTGCGTTCACGTCGATCCGTACACGCCGTCCGGCAAGGTTGCCGTGAATTCCGGTCCATACACGCTGGCCTGCGATACGTTTGACGCTGTCGTCACCGGCTCGGCCGCGCATGCGGCAAAGCCGTATGAGGGCATCGATGCGATTGCCGTGGCCTGCTCCATGGTGAGCGAACTGCAGAAGATCGTCTCGCGCGAGATCGACCCCTACGATCCGCTGGTCGTTTCCGTCACCGGCATCAACGGCGGCAACGCCTACAATGTGATCGCCGGCAAGGTCACCTTGAAAGGCACCATCCGCAGCGGCAGCGACGCCACCCGCGAGCGGACCTGGCGCCGTGTTCGTGCGA
>NZ_SMYZ01000053.1 GCF_004919685.1 Mesorhizobium norvegicum
GCCATGCCGGCATGGCCTCGGCCACCATCCCGCGCGTGCCGCATCAGCACCGTCTCCGCCTGGTCGTCGGCGGTATGGCCGGTGAGGATCAGGCCGATGCCTTCCGCTTGTGCCGCCTCGGCCAGCAGCCGGTAGCGCGCCTCCCGCGCGGCGGCGGGCAGGCCGGTCGACGGCTTGGGGCCTGACCATGCCAGGATGCGGTGTGGAATTCCATATGTGGCGCACAGCTTGGCCACCGCTTGCGCCTCCGCTGCCGAACCGGGTCGCAAACCGTGGTCGATCGTCACCGCCAGCAGCTTCGTTGCCGGCGCCGTGCGGTCGAGATGATGTTTGAGAAGAAGGAGCAGGGCGGTCGAGTCGCTGCCGCCGGACACGGCCGCAACAGCGCCGCTGGTAAAATCGATATGCGAAAAAATTCTGGTCGAAAGATCAGGCTCGGTGTCGAGCATCAATGCGTGTCGCGCAAAAGTGGCCCCGGTTTTGGGACAACGACATGCATCAGAAGGGTCAGCACGCGGCCAGAGCCTTCTCCTGCTTGACGCGTTCCTTGAGCGCACTGGAAATATCAGGGTAACGCTTGCCGACCTCGCTGAAGGTGGCGCAGGCAACGTCATGCTGCTTGAGGCCGACCAGCGACACGCCGAGCTTCAGCAACATGTCGGGAGCCTTCTTGGCCTTGGGGTAGTCCTTGCTGGCGGCAAGGAAAGTCTCGGCGGCGTCGCGGTATTTCTGCTGGCCAAGCAGCGACTCGCCCAGCCAGTAATGCGCGTCCGCCGCCTTCGCATCCTTGGGGAAGCGGGCTATGTGGTCGCGAAAACCCTGTTCGGCGGTGCCGTAATCGCCCGAGAGGATGAACTGGTAGGAGTTGCGGTAGAGCTCCTCCGGGTCGTTGGTGGCGGGCAACGCCGCGATCACCGTGTCGGATTTGCCGGCCTTGGCCGGCGCGCCGGTGGCTGGCGCGGTGTCCTGCGCCGGCGCGGTCGCCTGCGTGTTTCCGCCGGCATCGATGACATTGCCGTTCTTGTCGACGGTGATGGTGCCAAATGTCTTTTCCGGCGCGCCCGTACCGGGAATGACCTTGCCGGGGTCGCCATCGGGTGATTCGACGATGACGTCCTGGACCGTCTTGCCGCCTGCCGACTGATCGTTGGCGGGCGCGGCGCCGGCATCGGCCGGCGCCTGTGTTGCCGGGGCCGCTGCCACGTCGGTGTCGGTGCCGGTGGCGGCGTCCGATTTCTTCTGTGCCGGCGGCTGTCCGCCTTGCGTGCCGCCGCCTTCAAGCTGCTGGAAGCGGAATTCGTTGTCTTCCTGCTGCTTGCGGATCTGCTCCTGCATCTGCAGGACCTGGAAATTGAGTTCCTCGATCTTGCCGTTCATCTGCCGCAGCTGCTCTTCCAGGCTGGTGACAGCGGCAGGATCGGACTGCACCATCTGGACCTGATCCGGCTTCTTCTTCTGGCCGAAAAGGCTGGGCAATTCGATGCTGGGCAGATGGAAGGAAAAGCCGCTGTCGGTTGATTGCCCTGTGCCGCTAGCCCCCAAGCCGCTAGCCAGGGCGGTGACGCCTGATAGGAGCAGCAGCGCAAGCGTGCCGCTCAGAACCGATCTCAAATGCATGTGCCTCTCGCCGTGATTTCGTTAGCTTGTTCGCGCCTTCCAATCAGAATGGGACCAGCCAAGCGCCCTCGGCTCATAGCAGGAGCCGAGACTTCGGCCAAATTTTGTTTCGGGCATCCGGATATGGAAAAGGCGGCCCTGGGGCCGCCTTTCGCATAGATATGTTGCATTTTTGCCGCTAGACCGTCGCGCGTTCTTTTGACGCGCCGGTCGGCTGATGCCTCAGGAACCGGCGCCGCTGAGCGTGGTGACCGCACGGCGGTTCTGCGACCAGCAGGAGATGTCGTCGCACACCGCGACCGGACGTTCCTTGCCGTAGGAAATGGTCTTGAGACGGCTGGCCGAGACACCCTTGGCGACGAGGAAGTCGCGGGTGGCGGCGGCGCGGCGGGCGCCGAGCGCCAGATTGTATTCACGTGTGCCGCGTTCGTCGGCATGGCCTTCGACGACGATGGCATACTGCTTGTACTGGTTCAGCCACTGCGCCTGGCGAGCCAGCGTCGTTTGCGCATCGGCACGGATCGAGGTCGAGTCCGTATCGAAGAAGATGCGGTCGCCGATATTGACGGTGAAGTCCTGCGCCGAGCCGGGTGTTGCAGCACCCGCGCCGTTAAGGCCAAGGTCAGCCGCGTTGTTCGGCGTCTTCTTCGAGGCGCAACCGGCAATGGCGAGCATCGCCACCAGCGCGATCATGACCGGGTTTCTGGTAAGTGCTGCGATACGGCCCATGCCGCCTCTCCTTCGTATTTCGAGTGATCGTATTCGAGTGATTTCGTTGATCACCCAGTAACCACGTTTGGGTTAACCGGTATTCAAGAAACACGGTTAAATTTTGGTTTAAGCTGCCCGTCCGCAGCCGTTTGGCCTGAAGCCACATTTCACGCGGACCCTAGGCGCAAATACGGCCAAAACGCGACGAGGTGATGGAAAAAGGGGAATTGAAGAGCTGAGGAATTGAAGAAATGACGAACCCGACGGGACAATTCACTTCAGCTTTTCTCTCAGATTGATCAGCATGCCGTAGACATGCGCATATGCTTGCAGCCACTCGTCGCATTGCGCTCGGCCGATGTATTCCAGGTCGAACGCGTACGAAATCCACGTCTCCACCTCACTGCATGACCCCATGGCCATCGAAATGAACCGTGCAAATTCCGGCTTGGAGTGGCTCTGTTTGGCAAATCCCTCAGCCAAATTGGCGCAGATTCCCTTGCTGGAACGACGCAACTGATCGGCCAGTGCGTATTGCTCAATCTTCGGGAAAGCGAGCGTAGCTTTATGTACGTCAAGAGAAACCGCATAAGTGCGCTTATAGACTTCTAGATCCTTCGCACGCTTAATATAATTCCCCGGTTTCTCCATCTCTTCAATTCTTCATTTCTCCAATTCGTCTCTTACTCCAGCAGCGGCGACCAGGCCGGGTCCGAAGCGAAATTCGCCGTCGGGATCGATTGCTCGTTGCGTCCGGTAAGATCGACCGAAACCAGTTTGGGGCCCCCGGCGGAATCGCGGAAGAACATCAGCACGCGGCCGTTCGGCGCCCAGGTCGGTCCCTCCTGCTGGAAGCCGGATGACAGGATGCGCTCGCCCGAACCATCGGTCTTCATGACGCCGATCTGGAATTCGCCGCCTGTCTGCTTGGTGAAGGCGATGAGGTCGCCGCGCGGCGACCACACCGGCGTCGAATAGACGCCGTCGCCGAAGGAGATGCGGGTCTGGCCCGAGCCGTCGGCGCCCATCACGTAGATCTGCGCGCGGCCGCCACGGTCGGAGGTGAACACCACCTTGCTGCCGTCGGGCGAATAGGACGGCGAGGTGTCGATGGCGGTCGAATTGGTCAACCGCGTCGTCGAGCGGCTGCGCAGATCCATGGCGAAGATGTTGGAATTGCCGTCGTCGCGCAGCAGGCTCATGATCACCTTCTGGCCGTCGGGCGAAAAGCGCGGCGCAAAGGTCATGCCGGGGAAATTGCCGACCAGTTCGCGCTGGCCGGTCTCGATCTGCAAGAGGTAGACCCGCGGCTGGCCGCTTTCATAGGACATGTAGGTGATTTCCTGCCGGTTCGGCGAGAAACGCGGCGTCAGCACGATCGACCTGCCGTCCGAGAGATAGCGGACGTTGGCGCCGTCCTGATCCATGATGGCGAGCCGCTTCTTGCGCGCGTTCTTGGCGCCGGATTCGTCGATGAAGACGACGCGGGTGTCGAAATAGCCCTTTTCGCCGGTCAACCGCTCATAGATGGCATCGGCGATGATGTGGGCGACGCGGCGCTGATTGGCGTCGTTGGCGAAGAACTGCTCGCCGGACATCTGCTGGCCGGCAAAGGTATCCCACAGCCGGTATTGGGCGCGGATGCGGCCGTCGGCTTCCTTGCTGACGCTGCCGGTGACCAGCGCCTGCGCGTTGATCACCTTCCAGTCGTCGAAGCGCGGGGCTGCATCGGGGTTGGTGATCTTCTCGATAAAGGCGCTCTTGTCGATCGGCGCGAACAGGCCCGAACGCTTCAGGTCGGCGGTGACGATCTGCGAAATCTGGGCACCAAGCGCGTCGCCGCCCTGGAAATCCGTGATGGCGATCGGCAGCGGCTCGACATTACCCTTGTTGACGTTGAGCTCGACGAGCGCCAGCGCCGGCAACGTGCCGGCCGCGGTCATGCCCATCGCCATTGCTGCGACCATCAGGAGCGGCTTGAGGATTGATTTCATGTCTTCTCGCTTCTCATACTGATTTTCGGATACTCAGGCTCTAGAGGCCGAGCATCTCCCTTGGATCGAAGGTGACGCGGACGTCGGCCCAGATGTCCTGCTTGCCGGCCGGAACCTGCAGGCCGGTGACATCGCATTTTTGCACCGCGCGAACGGCACTTTCGTCGAACTGACGGTTTCCGCTCGACTTCTCGACCGCCGGGCGCCCGTCCAGCTTGCCGGAGGCATCCAGGTTGAACCGCACCACGACGACGAAATTCTCGGAACCTTCAAGGCCGACAGGAAGCGTCCAGCAGCCGCCAAGCTGGCTTTCCAGGGCGCCCATTTCGGACCTGGAAAGCTTCTGGCCCTGATCCTTGTCGCCGCCAAGCGATGCTTGCTGGGTCGAGCGCTTGGCGCCGCCGCCGGATGGCTTCTGCTTGTCGAGGAGAGCGGAGATCTCGTCGGCGTTGAATTGCTTGTCGTCGGACTTCGGCTTCGACGACGCTTCCTTGACCGGCTTGTCGGCATCCTTGCGCTCCGGCGCCTTGGCGCTCTCGGCCTGAGCCGGCTGCGGCTTCGGCCGCGCTTCCGGCGCGGGCGCCGAGTCCGGCAACTGCGTCGCCTCGGCGGGCGGCTCCTGCGCTATGGCCTCGGCCACGGCATCTGGTTTGACCTCGGGCGTCGGATCGATGGCGGCGGTCTTGTCCTGCGGCGGCGGGGTCGGCGCCGGCTTGGCCGGTGTCGGTTTGGGCTCGGTCTGCTTGACCGGCTCTGGCTTGACCTCTTCCTTGGGCGTCGGCGCCGGCGCCACTTCGGTTGCCGGAATAGGCTTCGGCTTTTCCTGCGGCTTCGGCACGTCCTCGGGCTTCGGCTTCTCGATCGGGGTCGGCGCGGGCGGCGGAGCCGAGGTCATGTCGACGGGCTTTGGCTTGGCTTCCGGCGTTATCGGCTTGTCGGTATCGGCGCTGTTCTCGCCGACCTTCTGCGCATCCGGCACGATGTCCGGGCGCTGCGTCGGCACAGGTGCCGGCTTTTCATGCATCACGGCCTTCTTGTCGCCCTGCAGCGTCTGCGCAATGGCTTCCATCGGCACGATGTCGACCGCGACCGACTCGACGTCGGAGGACGGAAGCGCGGCCGGCGCCGTCAGCGTGAACAGGCCGAAGGTCAGCGCCGCCGCATGCAAGATCACCGATGTGGTGAGGCCGGTCTTCATCTTCTTGTCTACTGATCCTGTTCCTGCAGCGAAACGAGGCCGATATTCTTGTAGCCGGCGGCCGAAATGTGGGCCATCACCTTCATCGCCGTGCCATAGTCGGTGGACTTGTCGCCGCGGATGAAGATGCGCTCTTCATAACCGGTCTTCGAGATTGCCTGCAGCTTGGCCACCAGCTCCTCGATCGGGATCTCGGTTTCCTGCAGATAGATCTGGCCAGCGGCGTTGATCGAGACGGTGATCGGCTGCGTGTCGGCATTCATAGCCTTGGCCTGCGTGTCCGGCAGGTCGATCGGCACGCCGACCGTCAGCATCGGTGCCGCGACCATGAAGATGATCAGCAGCACCAGCATCACGTCGACCATCGGCGTGACGTTGATCTCGGACATCAGTGCATGGTGACGGCCGCGCCGCCTGTGGCCGCGCCCGCCGCGTCCTCCCATGCCCATGGACATACCCATCTGCTACTCCTCAGGCCTTGGGGGCCACTTTTTCATCGATTTGGCGCGAGAGTATGGCGGAGAACTCGTCGGAGAACCCTTCCATGCGCACGGCTATCTTGCTCGCGTCGGACGACAGCTTGTTGTAGGCGATGACGGCGGGAATGGCGGCGAGCAGGCCGATGGCCGTCGCCAGCAGCGCTTCGGCGATGCCGGGCGCAACCACCGCGAGACTGGTGTTCTTGGACCCGGCGATCGCCTGGAACGACGTCATGATGCCGATGACGGTGCCGAACAGGCCGATGAAGGGTGCCGCCGAGCCGGTGGTGGCGAGGAAGCCGAGGCGGCCCTCGAGCTTCTCCATTTCGCGGGTCAGCGCCAGGTCCATCGCCTTGTCGATGCGGGTCTGCAGGCCGAGCGGCGTTTTCGCGCCCTTCTCGAAGCTCTTCTTCCACTCGCGCATCGCAGCCACGAAAATGGCGCCCATGCCGGTGGTCTTGCGGTCGGCAAGCGTACGGTAAAGCTCCTCCAGCGACTGCCCCGACCAGAACACCTGCTCGAACCGGTTGAGCGCCAGCCGCATGCGGGCGTAGGTAACCAGCTTGTCGACGATGATCGCCCAGGTCCAGACCGAGGCGCAGAGCAGGCCGATCATGACCAGCTTGACCACCCAGCTGGCCGAAATGAACAGCGACCAAACCGACAATTGCGCGCCCGGGTCGGCGAGTGCGATATTTTCCATCGTTACGTCCTTAAGATTTTCCGGGCGAAGCTGGCGGCTGGCCCCTGGCATCCCTTGTGGTCGGTTCGCACGAAGCTACCGGAACAACCCCAAACTGTGCCGTTCTCGGCCTTTTCGGGGCAAATATTGGTGAAAGGAAGGCGCTCCGATAACGCCAATCTTCACCAATCTCTTCATGAACCGTTATGGTTAAGGATGGGTTAGTATATAAGGCGCGGCGCATTGCCACGCCTGGTGGCGGACCGATGCGCTTCCACAGGCTAGGAGTCCGTCTCGTCCACGTGGTGAGGGTAGTCCTGCCCGCCATAGAGAACACGCAGGATGAGCACCTGCTCTCCGTCGACCCGGAACAGGATCGACGCGCGCCGTTCAAAGCCAACGACCCGGATCCCGGGTCCGATGGCGTCGCGAACGGAGCCGCGTTCCGGAAACGTCGACAGCGCCATGCACGCCGCCTCAATGCGGTCGATATAGCCACCGGCGCGCGCGGCACCGTTTTCCTTTTCGATGTAATTGTAAATGGCAAAGAGGTCGGACCGCGCCGAGGGTCTGAAAACGACCTTATGCGTCACGCTTGGCGATCTTCATGCGGTCTGCATGGTGCTCGCGCAATGCCTTGAACACGTCCTCGGCCGGGATATCCGGGCGAGGATCGTCGAGAGCTTCCTGCACTTTGGCTCGCATGATGGCGGTGATGACCTGCTCCTCGCGGTCAAGGGCGCGAAGCGCGGCACGCATGACTTCGCTCGCGGAATCATACGCTCCCGACGCCAGGCGGGCGTCCAGGCTGTTCTGCTGGCGTCCGAGCGTCACGCTTATTGGTTTGCTGGTTCTCATGGCGAATGTCTTCCTTGTCCTACCCCTGTAGCACAATGTATGACACTGTCATACTATTTTCTGACGCGCGCAAGCTCCGCTGCCGGGCAAATCCGTTCAATCAGCCGAAGCAGGAGACTTGGGCATGAACGCCGCCACCCACTCCCTGGGAAAGCGCCTTGGGCGGCCATTCTCGCCGATGATCGCCGCCTCGACCTTGGCCTCGACCAGCACCTCGTCGCCGCGCTTGAGCTGCTGCGCCATGAAGATGCGCGCGCCGGAAATATCCTCGGTGCGGGTGTCGACCGTCAGGATGTCGTCGATGCGGGCCGGGCCGCGAAAGTCGATCTCCATGCGGCGCACCACCCAGACTATTCTTTCGCCATGCTTGCCGTCGGCGAGCTCGGTGTGGTGCACGCCGGTGAGCCTCAGATAGTCGGAGCGGCCGCGTTCGAAGAATTCGAGATAGCGTGCATGGTAGACGACGCCTGAGAAATCGGTGTCGGCGTAGTAGACCCGCGCCATCAGCCGGTGGCCGAACGCCGTCAGCGCGCCGGAAAGCCCGGCCAGCAGCGTCGCCGATTCACCATGATCGCCCATTGCGCTTCCTTTTTCAGCCCCGACGGGGCACCTGTTCCCGCGTGACACAGCATCGGATGGCACTGTTGGCGGCGATGATCAAGACCTTGACGGCGGCGCTGCTCGTGCTGGCGGCTCTGGCACTGCCAAGCCAGGCGGCGAGCTTCTCGATGAAGCGCGGTCTCAACCTGGACCAGTGGGTCACGTGGCCGGGCGAGGACCAATGGGGCGACGCCAAGGCCATCCTGCCCTATCCGGAATGGCGGAAATTTCTTGGGGAGGACGACCTCAAGGCACTGAAGGACGCGGGCTTCGATTTCCTGCGCATGCCGGTCGACCCCTCGCCCTTCCTGTCCGCCCAGGCCGTGGCGTTGCGCGACGATCTCTATGCCAGCGTGCTGGACTCGGTGCACATGATCAACCGCGCCGGGCTGAAGGTGGTCGTCGACATGCACCTGATCCCGGCCGGCGGCAGCCGCAAAATCGGCATGGCGCAAGTGATGGACGACCCGCGGACCTTCGACGCCTATGTCGAGATGGTGCGCAGGATGGCCCGCATGCTGGCGAGTGAAGATCCCGCCCAAGTGGCTTTCGAGCCGATGAACGAGCCGATCGTCGATTGCGACAGCGACGGCACCAGCCTGTGGCCGGACCGCCAGCGCAAACTGTTCGCCACGGCGCGATCCTCGGCGACGAAACTGACCCTGGTGCTGACCGGCGCCTGCTATTCCGCCGCGAGCTCGCTGGAGAAGATCGACCCGAAGACGATCCCGGACGATAACGTCATCTGGACCTTCCATTCCTATGATCCGTTCCTGCTCACCCATCAGGACGCGACCTGGGCCGGCGACTTCATCCCCTATGTGACAGGCCTGCCCTATCCCCTGACCGCGGTGCCGCGGGCACAGCTCGACATGACGCTCGACACCATCCGCGCCAGGATCAAGGCCGAGGCGCCGTGGACACGGCAGAGCGGCCTGCTTGCCTATCTCGATGAACAGGTTGCCAGCATGGACAGCCCCGACAGACTGCTCGGCTTGATGGATACGCCGTTCAAAAAGGTCGAGGCGTGGGCGAAGGCCAACGGCGTGAAGCCGGAAAACATCACGCTGGGCGAGTTCGGCATGATCCGCCAGGAATACGGCAACGCCTATGTGATGCCTGCGGAATACCGGGCAGCCTATGTCAGGGACATGATCGCGCGCGCCGAAGCGCATGGCTTCTCATGGTCGGTGTGGAGCTATGGCGGCGCCTTCGGCATCGTCGATGCCTTCAACGGCGACAAGGCCGAGCCGGATGTGATGGATGTGATCAAGTCGCTTCACTGAGGCGATCTGGATCTTGTTGGAGCATGATCTCCGGACAAACGGAAACCGTTTGTCCGAGAAAACCGGTTTCCACTTTTCGGGATCATGCTCTAGCCAAGGTCGATCGACAGGATTTCCGGGCGCATTCCAAAACGCACCGGCAATATGCTGAAACCGAGCCCGCCAGAGACGATCAGATTGCGGTCGTTCTCGACGACATGGCCATAGGCGTAGCGATTGCCGAAACGCGACGGCACGACAGGCGAATAGCCGAACAGCCGAATTTGTCCGCCATGGGTGTGGCCGGACAGGGTCAGCGAGACCCGCCACGGCACCTTCGGAAAGATGTCGGGCTCATGCGCGAGCAGGATGACGGGCGCGCCGTCGCTCGCCTTGGCAAGCGTGCCATCGAGATCGTCCAGGCCTTTGAAGCCGGTACGACCCCGGACTTTGCTCGGCCGCAAGGCCAGCTGGTCGGCAAGCCCGGCAATCCAGAAGCCGTGACCATCCTTTTCCAGGCGCACGACATCGTTTTCCAGCACCGGGATGCCGACGCCCTCGAGCGCCTTGCGCGCCACGGTCGGCCCGGCCCCGGCCGCTTGGGCGGCACGATCGTGCCACCAGTCGTGATTGCCGAGGATCGACAAGACGCCGAGCGGCGCCTTCAGCCGTGACAGAGCCGAGGCCCAGTCAGACGCGGACACGTCGGCCGTCACCAAGCGCATTCCGTCGACATAGTCGCCGAGGAGCACGATCAGGTCCGGCTGAAGAGCGTTCGCCCGTTCAACCAGCGAAACGATCCGCTCCGGCGTCATCCACGGACGGCAGGCATGGATGTCGGCGAGCGCGACGACGCGCAGCTTGAGACCCACCGGCCAGTGCGGCGGCGCCAGGGAATAGGGCTTCACATGCGTCAGCAGCATCGGCTCGATGCCGACCGCATAGGCGCTAAGCGCCGCCATCGACAGGAACGACCCGCCGATGAGGCGCAGGAAACCTCGTCTGGTGATCATCGGTCAGCCCCAGCCCTTGGGATGGCAATTGAATCAAGCAAGGCTTGCCTTAAAGCCGGCAATTGCGCCTTCACCTTGGCCGAGGCGAGCAGTTTTTGCGCAGGCAAGCCGTTCCGAAGAACAAATGTCCGTTACTCCTCCTGGAACAGGTTGATCTGCTGCTGCGCCAGATCCTTCGGCGCGTCGAGGCCGAGATGGCGCCAGGCATTGGCCGTCAGCATGCGGCCGCGCGGCGTGCGCTGGATGAAGCCCTGCTGGATCAGATAGGGCTCGATGATGTCCTCGATGGCGTCGCGCGGTTCGGACAGGCCGGCGGCGATCGTCTCGATGCCGACCGGGCCGCCGCCGAAATTGCGCGCGATCATCGACAGGTACCGCCTGTCGAGCGCGTCGAGGCCGAGCGCATCGACCTCCAGCCGGGTCAAGGCCTCGTCGGCGATCTTGCGGTCGACATGGCCGTCGCCGGCCACCGAGGCGAAATCGCGCACGCGGCGCAGCAGCCGGCCGGCGATGCGCGGCGTGCCGCGCGCACGCCGCGCGATCTCCAGCGCGCCATCGTCGCCGAGCGGCATTTGCAGGATGCGGGCACCGCGCCGCACGATCTGCTCCAGCTCCTCGACCGTGTAGAAATTGAGCCGCACCGGAATGCCGAAACGGTCTCGCAGCGGATTGGTCAGCAAGCCAAGCCGCGTGGTGGCGGCGACCAGAGTGAAACGGGCGAGGTCGATCTTGACCGAGCGCGCCGCCGGTCCCTCGCCGATGATCAGGTCGAGCTGGAAATCCTCCATCGCCGGATAGAGGATTTCCTCCACAGCCGGGCTCAGCCGGTGGATCTCGTCGATGAACAGCACGTCGCCTTCCTCGAGATTGGTCAGCAGCGCGGCAAGATCGCCGGCCTTGGCGATGACCGGGCCGGAGGTTGAGCGGAAATTGACGCCGAGTTCTCGCGCCATGATCTGCGCCAGCGTCGTCTTGCCGAGGCCGGGCGGTCCGACGAACAGCACATGGTCGAGTGCCTCGTTGCGGCCCTTGGCGGCCTCGATGAACACTTTGAGATTGGCCCGCACCGCCGCCTGGCCGACAAAATCGTCAAGCGTCTGCGGCCGCAAGGTCTGCTCGGCATCCTCGCCGCGTTTTTCCGGCGCAATCAGGCGGGGCGACAGGCTCATGTCGCCTTCCTTGCATACGGCAAGGAGCTGAACAAGCGACGGCTCACCGCGCCAGTTCCTTCAACCCGAAGCGGATCAATTTCGGCGCATCCGCATCCTCGCCCGCCGTCTTCAGCGCCGCAGCCACCGCATTGGCGGCCGTGTCGCGCGAATAGCCGAGATTGACCAGCGCCGAGACGGCATCGGTGATCGGCGCGGACGCCACGCCGTCGCCGAGTTCCTGCTTCAGGCCGATGGTGCCCGAGGCGGTTCCGGCATAGGCCGGCGCCTTGTTCTTCAACTCGGTGACGATGCGCTCGGCCACCTTCTTGCCGACGCCGGGCGCGCGCGAAACCATGGCGATGTCGCGTAGTGCGATCGCATTGGCGAGGTCGGCCGGCGCCAGCGTCGACAGGATCGCCAGCGCCACCTTGGCGCCGACGCCCGGCACATTGTTCATCAGTAACCGGAACCACTCACGCTCCAGCACCGAGTGGAAGCCGTACAGCCGCAGCATGTCCTCGCGCACATAGGTCTCGATGAACAGCAACACTGCCTCGCCGGGCGAAGGCAGCGCGGCCAGCGTGCGCGCCGAGCAATAGGCGACATAGCCGACGCCATGGATATCGACGAGGCAATGATCCTCGTCGACCTCGTCGAGCGTGCCCTTGAGCTTGCCGATCATTGGACGCAGCCCTCGCTAAGGATGAGTATCGGGCGTAATGAGCTCGACATCTGGAAAGTACTTTCTGAAACCCGCAGGATCGCGAGTAAGAATGGGGTACCCTCGGATGGCAGCGTGGGCACCTATCAGGAAGTCGGGCATCACCTGCTCTCGAGATCCGCCAAGCCGCCGATAGACCGAAAACGCTCTCGACGCCGCAAAGGCCGCCTCGAATGGGAGCCCTTCGCGCCGGAACTCATCTTCGGGCAAGGCATCATCTACATCATCTATCGCCTCATAGCGCATCGAAAACTCGGCGTAGATAATCTGATTGATGACTAGGCTGCCTTTCTCAAGGGCAGCCGCCATTTTCGACCGCGACCATTTCGACCAGACGGGGTCGCGAACGGCGATATCAACAAGCACATTGGTGTCGACAAGTGTCGCCAAGATCAGCGATCCCGAGTCAAAGCCATGACATCGTCAGCATTCATTGTCTGATCGCCGCTGCCTTCAAGCCGATCAAGCGCAGCGAGAAAACGATCGAGTCTTTCGCGATCCGCCAGCCGTCCCCTGTCATGCCTGGGCGTAATCGTGATCTTGCCCCCTTCAATGCCGAAGATAACTTCGCTGTTAGCACCAATCCCGAATGTCTCCCGGAGATCCCTCGGGATCGTCACTTGGCCTTTGCTCGTTACACGCATGGAAGATACCTTTCTTACAAGTAAGGAATATTCCAACTACGTGAACAAGTCAAGAACATTGCTACCCGGCCAGCGCCATCCTGTAAGCCACGCTCTGCCGGTGATGCGCGTGGCAGATGGCGATGGCCAGTGCGTCGGCGGCATGTTCGGTATCGAAAATGGCTTTCGGCAACAGCACCTTCACCATCATGTGGATCTGCTTCTTGTCGCCATGGCCGACGCCGATCACCGCCTTCTTGACCGCGTTGGGCGCATATTCGGCAACGACCAGGCCCGCACGCGCCGGCACCAGCATGGCGATGCCACGTGCCTGGCCGAGCTTCAGCGTCGCCACGGCGTCCTTGTTGACGAAGGTCTGTTCGACGGCTGCCTCGTGCGGCATGGCGCTGTGCAGGATCTCGGCCAGCCCGTCATGCAATTGGCACAGCCGCGTCGCCAGTGCCGCCTTGTCGTCGGACTTCACCGTGCCGGAAGCAATGAAGCGCAGCGAATTGCCGAGGCTTTCTACGATGCCCCAGCCGGTGCGCCGAAGCCCCGGATCGATACCAATGATGCGAATCGCTTCCGCCATTTGCCGACTTTACCTCCGGCGTACAGCGATGCCAGCGAAATGTGAACAAACCGGAAACAGAAAGGCGGACCGAGGTTTAACCCCGAGCGAAAGCCGTGTTCAGCAGGCTGATCTGGTCGGAAACCGGATTGGAGCGACGGGCCATCGGTTGCATATCGACCACGGCGCCGGAGCCATAGATCTCCTCGTCCATGCGGCGCACCAGTGCCTGCAGGCGCAGCGAGCGGGTGACGAGGTCGAGAAAATCCTCGGGCAGTTCGGCCCAGCCGGCGGCTTCGTCATGGGCGGAAGCGGTGTCGAGACGCACCTTGGACTTTTCCGATGCGACCTGGTCGCGGGTCATCTCGCCGGAATTGGCGGCGCGCTGCAAAAGCAGCCAGGAGGCAACCTGCATCAGCCTGGTGGTCAGCCGCATCGATTCGGCGGCATAGAACGTTGCCGCCAGCCTGGACAGTTTCTTCGCCTCGGCCCGGCCCTTGCCGTCGAGATATTCCGCCGCCTGTTCGACCAGGCCCATACCTTCCTGGTAAAGCGGCTTGAAGGATTGCGAGAAAACCCGGCGCTCCGCCAGCTTGACGGTTTTCGCACTGCCCTTCGAAAGCTCGTTCATTGATACGCCCCTGCACTTGCAACCGGCTGATTCGGCTCCCTGCCGATACACCCGGAACCCTATCTGACTGAAGCTTGAAAATGCGCTTCGTCACCGGTGAAGGCAAGCACATGTTTAACAGAAGGTTAACGCCGAGCGGCTGTCGGGATGCCCCCTGAAAATGCGGACAAAAAGAGAAATGCGGACAAAAAAAGAGCCGCGGATAAGGCGGCTCTCAGGAGTTTAACAGGGAGGCGTCAAACAAAGTGGCTCCAACCACTCGGTAAGAATCCAGATCACTGGATGAACATAGTAAACACCTGTAAAGCTTAATGAAGCCTTAACGGCGGGTATGTTTTTTGACCGAACGTCGCCGTCCTGTGCCGTAACAGCACAGAACGAACTTCGTTTCAGAGCCTCTCAGCTCAGGCCGTCTTCCAGACGGCGGGCAGGGCGATGAAAGCAAACAGCAGCAAGGCTGCGTAGAAGCCCATCGAAGAAGCCGCCACCAGCGGTTCGATCGCGGCATTGCCGGCAAGCAGGAAATAGAGACCGATCAGCAGGCCGATGCCGCTGACCGCCGTCAGCCAGAAATGAACGGTGGCGAGCGTCTTTTGCCCGATTGCCGGAAACAGATGGTAGAAGAAGGCGAAGACCGCCGACATCAGCCATCCGGCCACCATCGTGTGGGCGTGAGTCGGCATCTGGCCGTGATCCTGGCTGATCGCCATGTACAGGCCGAGCGCCATGCCGCACAACGCATAGATGATCGCCAGCGTGAAGAAATTCCGTGCTACCCCTTGCATAAATGTCCCCTCGAATTGCCTTTTCCCGTTTGCGGGAATGGGTTGATCGTCAGGCGACTGTTGTCGCCACCGGGCTCCCGGCGTTAGCGCACTAGCATCGGCGATGTTTCCGGACGATGTCGCGCCAACCCCCTCCCGACGATTCGTATATTAGCAGGAAATCAGATAGCGCGTTTACTATCTCAGCCGCTTCTTCATTGCGCTGAAACAGAGCCGGTTTTTTCGCGACATCGTTCCGAAACAGGCGCCGCGCTAAACGCTCGCTCCTCTGACGGCCGGCGCCAATCCGCGCCGCCGCAAACCTGACCGGAACACTGCAGGAGCAACCCATGGACTGGTACTCGATCGTCAAATTCCTTCACGTCGCCACGGCTATTCTGTGGGTCGGCGGCGGCTTCGTGCTGTTCCTGCTTGGCGTGCTTGCCGAACGGGCGGGCAACATCGAGGAAAAACTGCAGGCGATGCGCGCCAGCGGCCAACTAGGCGGCAGGTTTTTTGCGCCGATGTCGATGCTGACGCTGATCTTCGGCCTCATCATGTGTTGGTTCTGGGTCGGCTTCTCCGATCTGTGGATCCTGATCGGCCTAGCCGGCTACGCCACGACGTTTTCGATCGGCATGTTGATCTTCAAGCCGACCGGCGAGCGCATGGGCGCGATGATCGCCAAGGAGGGCGTCACGCCAGCCGTTCTCGCCATCGGTCAGCGCATGATGAGCGCCGCGCGCTTCGACTATGCGGTGATGCTGGTCATCATTGCCGACATGGTGCTCAAGCCGACCGTGCATGACATCGGCATCCTCGCCGGCATGGTGCTGGTCGTCATGGCAGGCGCCACACTGGCCTTTGGCGGCAACCGTCGCCTTGTGCCGAGCGCCGCCTGACCCCTGATGGTGAGGGAAGACTGCGCGGCGGCCTTTCTACATCAGACCAACAATGCCATCCCAAAGCAGCTTCAGCGCCACCACCGCGACGGTTGCATAGGTGAAGGGATAGAAGGTTTCCGGGCGCATCCGCCGCACCAGCCACGCCCCGGCGATGGTCGACAGCGGCGCCAGCGGCATCAGCACCGCCGATGCCGTCAGATTGGCGGTGTCGAACTGGCCGAGCGCGAAATAGGGCACCAGCTTCAGCGCATTGGTGGCGGCAAAGAAGATCGCGGCGGTGCCCGACAGAACTTTCGGATCGAGCCGGATCGGCAAGGCATAGACCTGGAAGGGCGGGCCGCCGACATGGGCGACGAAGCTGGTGAAGCCGGCGACCGTGCCCCAGACGGCGGCGGCCACGCGGTTGGGCGCGGCCGCGTGGTCGGCGCCGTGGCGGAACTGCAGATAGAGCCAGCGCAGGACGAAGATGATGGCGACGGCACCGACGATCAGCCGCACCGCCTCTTCGGTGACGAGTGCCGCCGTCAGCCAGCCGAGGCCGATGCCGATGACGGCGCCCGGCATCATGTCGACCAGCATCTTGCGGTCATAGACACCCCGCCATGCCCACACCGAGACGATGTCCATCAGGCACAGGATCGGCAGCAGGATGGCGGCCGCCTGCACCGGCGGCATGGTCAGCGCCATCAGCGGCACGCCGACGAAGCCGACAGCGCCGCCAAAGCCGCCCTTGGACAGGCCGACCAGAATGACCGCCGGAATGGCGGCCGCGTAGAACCACGGATCGAGAAGCAGGCCTGACATGGGAGGGGACTGGTCCGGAGGGAAAGCGTGTCGACGCTTGAATAGCCCAGAATGCCGGGCGGAGCGACAGCAAATATGAGCGTGGCGGCCGCACATCCGGCCGACGCCGGCCAGTGCCTATCGGCGGGCCGAGACCAGCAGGAACATCGGCCGCTCGAGTTCCTCCGCCAGTTCCGGCTTGGCCGCGATCTGCGCATCGGTCGGGCGGAATTCCTCGACCTGGTCGATGGTGAAACCGGATCGGATCAGGGCGTTGAGCGTGGTGCCGATCGTGCGGTGATGTTTCACCACGCCGTTGGCCAGCCAGTCGGTGCTGCGCGGCCCCTCCACCAGATACTGGTCGACAGGCCATGTCTTTCTTCCCGCGGCATCGATCGACCAGCCAGGATTGGTCGGCGCCATGAAAATCGGATGCTCGGTCGAGAAGACGAAATGCCCGCCGGGCGACAGGGCCTGGTGCACGGTTCCGAACAGACGCCGCACATCCTCGACATAGTGCAAGGCGAGCGAGCTGTAGACGAGATCGAAGCTGGCTTCCGGCAAGCTGAGCTGATCGAGATCGGCTGTCTCATAGTCTATGCCAGTATCCGGGCCGGCGGCCCTTGCCCGGGCAAGCATTTTCTCCGACAGATCCAGGCCAAGCACCTGCGCCGCCCCATGCGCGCGGGCCCAGCGGCAGAACCAGCCGAAGCCGCAGCCGAGATCGACGACCCTCAAGCCGCTGACATCGGGCAGCATCGCGCGCAGCGCCGGCCACTCGGCGGCACCATCCAGGCCTTCCACGGAGCGGCCGAGCTGGCTGTAGCCTGCGAAGAAGTCCTCACGGTCGTATATGTTCTGCGCCATAGTCCCGGTCTCGTTTGGACCGGCAGCCTAGCCAACCGGCCGCCGGCTTTCCACCCGGCTTCGATCAGCTCTCTGAAAACCGGAGCCGACCGGTCCTGCTCAAGATGCCTGCAAGGCTGTTGCCCTGTCACGAGGTGAGGCTGCCCCGAGCGGCGGCGGCCGCCGCCGGATCGGCTGCGCCTTGATGATGGCGGTGCTTGTCTCGGCCTTGTCGGCGATGCGGTCCAAAATCCCGTCGAGATCACCGATCGATCGCACGAACAGGCGGGCGACGAAGCAGTCATCGCCCGTCACCTTGTCGCATTCGCCGAATTCGGGGATCTCCTCGATCAGCTTCTGGACGATGTGCAGCTTGCCGGGCAGAGGCCGGATGCGCACGATGGCCTGCAAGGTATAACCCAGCGCCAGCGGGTCGATCTCGACGGTGAACGCCCGGATGACACCGCGCTCCTCGAGCCGTCGCAGCCGCTCCGAAACGCTTGGCGACGACAGCCCGACCTGGGCGGCCAGCTCCTTCAGCGAGGTCCGCGCATCCTTGACCAGGATTTCGAGGAGATTTCGGTCGAGATCATCCAGCATTTTACATTTCCTGCTGATTTGGAGTCGTCGCCTAATATAATTAGGCCATTTTATCCATACCTCCTTTCTCAGCCGATGGAAAGCCGCATAGCCGCATGAGATTATGACGGCTGAACTGATACGGAGGTTTGTTGTGAACGAGACAGTGCGCGGCACGGTCGAAATGTCCGCCGCAATGGCGATCCTGGGAACGATCGGATGGTTCGTCGTCCTGTCCGGCCAGCCGATCATGGATGTGGTGTTCTGGCGCTGCGCGTTCGGCGCACTGACGCTGCTCATCATCTGCACCGCGCTGGGCTTGCTGCGCAACAGGCTGTCGCTGCGCATCATCGCCATCGCAGCACTCGGTGGCGTCGCCATCGTCGTCAACTGGCTCTTGCTGTTTAGTGCTTTCTCCCGCGCATCGATTTCGATCGCCACCGCCGTCTACAACACGCAGCCCTTCATGCTGGTCGGCTTCGGCGCGCTGTTCTTCGCCGAACGCCTGACCCTGACCAAGCTGACCTGGCTGGCCATCGCCTTTGCCGGCATGGTGCTGATCGTGCAGTCGGCCCCCGATGCCGGTGATGTCGGCACGGATTATTTTACCGGCATCGTCATGGCGTTGGGCGCGGCTTTCTTCTGGGCCGTCGCCGCCATCGTCACCAAGAAGCTCAAGGGCACTCCGCCCCACCTCATCGCGCTGATCCAGGTCTGCGTCGGCGTCGTCATGCTGGCGCCCTTCGCCAATCTTACCCATCTGCCCACCGACCCATGGAGCTGGGCCATGCTGGCGACGCTCGGCATCGTCCACACCGGCCTGATGTACATACTGATGTACGGCGCCATCCAGAAACTGCCGACGCATCTGCAAGGATCGCTGTCCTTCATCTACCCGGTGGTCGCCATTCTGGTCGATGTCGTGGCCTTCGGTCATCGGCTGCATCTGAGCCAGATCGTCGGCGCCACCGCCATCCTGATCGCCGCCGCCGGCATGAATCTCGGCTGGACGCTGTGGAAGGGCAAACCACCCGTCGTGAGCCCGCACCCGATCAAGTGAAGCGGCCCCGCCGGCTGCCCGGCGGGTCAAACATCGCGAACCCGGCTGCCCGCCTGTTCAAAGCGGGCACTTTGCTCTATGCCGCAATCCAACCATCTTCGCCCGGCATAGGCGAAACGCGGGACCCGAAGAACCATGAATGACGCAACGCCCCCCAACCGCTGTCGCATCGTGCTGATCGTGCCGCCCGGCGTGCCGGCGGCCCGTATCGCCGCGGCATTCGAAGGCGGCGATGTCGCTTCGCTGATCCTGCCCGAAAACGGCATGGATGAGGCCTCCTTCCAGGCTTTCGCCGAACAGATCGTGCCGGCAGCGCAAGCCGCCGGTGTTGCTGTCATCATCGCCGGCGACACCCGCATAGCCGGCCGCGTCCAGGCCGACGGCATCCATGTCGAAGTCTCCAAGGCCGAACTCGCCGAGACGATCGAGCATTTCCAGGCAAAGATGATGGTCGGCACCGGCGGCGCCAAGACGCGTGACGACGCGCTCGAGCTTGGCGAGACACGGCCCGATTACATCTTCTTCGGCCGCTTCGGCTACGACAACAAGCCCGAACCACACCCGCGCAACCTGTCGCTTGGCAGATGGTGGGCCGACATGATCCAGATCCCGTGCATCGTCATGGCCGGATCCGACATCGCCTCGGTGGAAGCCGTGGGCGCGACAGGTGCCGAATTCGTGGCGCTGTCGAGCGCCGTGTTTGCCGACGGCACCGATCCCAAGACAGCGGTCGCCACCGCCAACGCGCTGCTCGACGAGACCGCGCCGCGCTTCGAGGACTGACGTGCCCTCGGCGAGGCTTCCCCTCCAGGCTCTGCTTGCGGTGCTCATGGTTCAGGCGGCGGCCGCGGAGACCATCCCGCTGCCGCAGCCCAAGCCGGACATCGGCATGCACACCGACAAGCCGATCGACAAGCCGCTGCCGCAACCCGCCACCACGGCCGAGCCGGCGCCGCTGCCGTCGGCCGACGCCATCAACCCCGACCGCTTCGGCGCCAAGCCGGCGGACGCCGCCTATGGCGCGTTCCAGCGCGGGCTCTACAAGACGGCCTACAATCTCGCGCTGGTCCGGGCGCAAAACGGCGACCCGGCGGCGCAGACGCTGGTGGCCGAGATCCTGTCGCGCGGGCTCGGTGTGCCGCTCAATTCGGCGGAAGCGGCGAAATGGTACGCGCTGGCCGCCGAACAGGGCGTGCCGGAATCGCAGTTCCAGTATGCGCTGATGCTGCTCGACGGCCGCTACGTCAAGAAGGACGAAAAGGGGGCCTATGCCTTGATGCAGGCCGCCGCCGAGGCCGGCAACCGGCTGGCGCAGTTCAATTTCGCGCAGATGCTGGTCGAGCAGGACCCCGGCGACGCCGGCATAGCCAAGGCGGTCTCCTACTACGAGCGCGCCGCCGCGACCGGCCTCGCCGACGCGCAATATGCTATGTCGCAGATCTACGCCAATGGCGTCGGTGGCAAGCCGCGAGACGATCTGCAGGCAAGGCGCCTGCTGGCGCAGGCGGCACGGCAGAATTACGACACCGCGCAGATCGATCTCGCCGCCTGGATGATCGAAGGCCGTGGCGGTGCGCGCGACCTGAAATCGGCCTTCGGCTGGATGAAGCAGGCGGCCGAGGGCGGCAATGTCGCCGCCCAGAACCGTCTCGCAAAACTTTATATGCAAGGCATCGGCACCGATCCGGACCTTGTCCTCGCCGGCGCCTGGTACATCGTCGCCCGCCGCGCCGGCCTCATCGATCCGCAGATGGACGATTTCCTGCAGGGGCTGAGCGACGACGAGACCAAGCAGGCCCTGCAGAAGGCGAACCGCCTGCCCTGACGGCCTCTCCGGTTCGGCACCAACCTGCCCGCTCCCTTGCCTCTTCTGACGATTTGTGGTCTTGGGAGCCCGAAATCGCTTTCCCAGCGAACATCCCATACCAACGGCTTGGCCGTCGGTATCATTCCGGATCATCTCATCATGGCCAAGATCAATGGCAACGAAATACGTCCCGGCTATGTCATCGAGCATGATGGCGGCCTTTGGGTTGCGGTCAGGACCAACACCGTCAAGCCCGGCAAGGGCGGCGCCTACAATCAGGTCGAACTGAAGAACCTCATCAACGGCACCAAGCTCAACGAGCGCTTCCGCTCGGCCGAGACGGTCGAGCAGATCCGGCTCGACCTGAAGGACTTTTCCTTCCTCTACGCGCAGGAAGACGCGCTGGTGTTCATGGACACCCAAAGCTACGAGCAGCTCGAATTGAACAAGGACTTCGTCGGCGATCGCGCGGCCTTCCTGCAGGACGGCATGATGGTGACGGTCCAGCTCTACGAAGAGAGGCCGATTGGCATTTCGCTGCCCGACTATGTGACGCTGACCATCACCGAGGCAGACCCGGTGGTGAAGGGCCAGACGGCAGCCTCGTCCTACAAGCCGGCGATCCTGGAAAACGGCATCCGCGTCCTGGTGCCGCCATTCATCGGCGCCGGTGAGCGCATCATCGTCGACACCAACGAAATCACTTACGTGCGCCGCGCGGACTGATGCATGTCGCCCAAAAGTGGCCCCGGTTTTGGGTCACCGACATGCATCAAGCCAGAGCTTAAGTGCAGCACCAGGAAGAACCACTATGGCACGCTCAGCCCTTCTCAACGTCATGGTCCAGGCCGCAATGAAGGCAGGCCGCTCGCTGTCGCGCGACTTCGGCGAGGTGCAGAACCTGCAGGTCTCGATGAAAGGCCCCGGCGACTATGTCAGCCAGGCCGACCGCAAGGCCGAGGACATCGTCTTTGCCGAACTGTCCAAGGCACGGCCGGGCTATGCCTTCCTGATGGAAGAGCGCGGCGCGGTCGAAGGCGACGACGGCCAGCATCGCTGGATCGTCGACCCGCTCGACGGCACCACCAATTTCCTGCACGGCATCCCGCTCTTTGCCGTTTCGATCGCCTTGGAACGCCAGGGGCAGATCGTTGCCGGCGTCATCTACAATCCGGCGATGGACGAGCTCTACACCTGCGAACGCGGCGGCGGCGCCTTCATGAATGACCGCCGCTTGCGCGTCGCCGGCCGTATCAAGCTGGTCGACACGGTGATCGGCTGCGGCATGCCGCATCTCGGCCGCGGCCACCACGGCAATTTCCTCGTCGAGCTGCGCAACGTCATGGCCGAAGTCTCCGGCGTCCGCCGTCTCGGCTCCGCCTCGCTCGATCTCGCCTATGTCGCGGCCGGCCGCATGGACGGCTTCTGGGAAACCGGCCTGTCGGCCTGGGACATCGCCGCCGGGCTGCTGCTGATCCGCGAGGCGGGCGGCTTCGTCTCCGACATGGATGGCGGCCAGGACATGCTCGACAACGGCTCGGTTGTCGCCGGCAACGAGGTCATTCAACGCGCGCTGCTGAAGGCCGTAAAGAAGCCACTCTCGGCACGGTGACGGCACGCCGCGCTGATGCGCCGCAGTCGCAAATCCGCAACGGAAGCTTGAAATACTGCCCGGCGAGCGCCCAAATTGGAGTGCGCGGCGCAGGAAACCCGGCAGTGAACGACATCAAGCCCATCCCCGACATCCCGTTCATCGGACGCTGGCACTATTCGCGCGCCGAGATGATCGCCGACGGCATCGTCCATGCGGTCGGCATCGTGCTGGCGATCTCGGCGGGTTCGGCACTGCTGGCGCTGGCGGCCTTTCGTGTCGGACCGGGCGAATACATTGCCGCCGCCTTCTACGTGGTCTCGCTGCTCACCGTGCTGTCGGTGTCGATGACCTACAATCTGTGGCCGGTGTCGTCGCCGGCGAAATGGGTCTTGCGGCGTTTCGACCACGCCGCGATCTATCTCCTGATTGCCGCGACCTACACGCCTTTCCTGGCCCAGCTCGAAGGCTCGCCGCTGGCACGCTGGATGATCGTCCTGGTCTGGACCGCCGCCGTGCTGGGCATTGCCATCAAGGTGTTTTTTCCCGGCCGTTTCGACCGGCTGGCCATCGTCTTCTATCTCGCCATCGGCTGGAGCGGCATCATCCTGGTCAAGCCGCTTGTGCAGACGCTGCCGACGACATCCATCGCGCTCATCGTCGCCGGCGGCATCGTCTACTCCTGCGGCGTCATCTTCTTCGCCTGGAAAGGGCTGCGCTTCCACAATGCGTTGTGGCACGGTTTCGTCGTCACTGGCGCGGGTCTGCACCTAGCCGCTATGGTCGACTGTCTGGTCATCAATCGCCTCTGACACAGACTATCGACGCGGCAATATTGCCAAGCGCCATTCAATTTGGTCACAATTCCGTTTAGAGTCGCGGTTTACGTGATCGGCGGCGGCATCGGAAACGGGGCACGGATGGCTTTTCTCAAATCCTTCGGCATGGGCAGACGTTCTGATGTCCTGATCTACGATCCGCACAAACTGTCGAGCCCGCAGGTCTTCCTGCTGACCATGGTGATCTTCCTGGTCATCGTCGCCTTCATCGCCGCCATCCTGACTCGCCAGATCTCGACCGCCTTTGGCAGCAATCCCGGCCTCAACGGCCTGATCGTCGGCGTGCTGGTGGTCGGCATCCTGCTGGCCTTCGCCCAGGTCGGCCGGCTGTTTCGCGAAGTGCGCTGGGTCAACTCATTCCGTGCCGGCTCGGAGACCACCGAACCGGTGCTGCTGGCGCCGATGAAGGCGATGATCGGCCGCTCCTCGGCGACGGCCTTCTCGACCAGTTCGATGCGCACCATGCTCGATTCCATCGCCACGCGCCTCGACGAAACCCGCGACACGTCGCGCTATCTCGTCGGCCTGCTGGTGTTCCTCGGCCTGCTCGGCACCTTCTGGGGTCTGTTGAACACCATCGGCTCGATCCGTGAGACCATCGAATCGCTCGATCCCGGCACGGGTGACGCCGCCGCGGTGCTCGATTCGCTGAAGCAGGGGCTTTCTGCACCGCTGGCCGGCATGGGCACGGCCTTCTCGTCCTCGCTGTTCGGCCTGTCCGGCTCGCTGGTGCTCGGCTTCCTCGACCTGCAGGCCGGCCGCGCCCAGACGCGCTTCTATACCGAGCTGGAAAACTGGCTGTCCTCGGTCACCGACCTGTCGTCCGACATCGTCGTCTCCGACCCGGCCAAGACAGAATCCTCCGACGAGATCCGGGTCTTGTCGGAACGGCTGCGCAGCATGCAGGAGAATGGCGGCGGCTCCAATCCGCGCGTCGCCACCGCCATGGCCAATCTCGCCGACGGCATTTCCGGCTTGGTCAAGAACATGCGCTCGGAGCAGCAGATCATGCGCGACTGGGTCGAGGCCCAGTCCGACGAGCAGAAGGCGATGCGCAACACGCTGGAAAAGATCGCCGACGCCCTGAAGAAGCCCGGGGTCCACTAACATGGCACTTGCCAGGGGCCGGCGCACCGATCGCCGCATCGACTATTGGCCGGGCTTCGTCGACGCGCTGTCGACGCTGCTGCTGGCGATCATGTTCCTGCTCACGGTTTTCGTGCTGGCGCAATTCCTGCTCGGCCGCGAAATCTCCGGCAAGGACACGGCGCTCTCGCGCCTCAACTCGCAGATCAACGAGCTGACCCAGCTTCTGGCGCTGGAGCGCTCGACGGCGCAGGACAAGGATGATTCGCTGGCCAATCTGCAGGCATCACTATCGGCGGCTGAAGCGGAAAAGAGCCGGCTCGAACAATTGCTGGCGCAAGGTGCGGGCGCCGGCGACGCCGCCAACCAACGCGCCGCGGCACTGGGCGGCGAACTCGACAGCCAGCGCCAGATCAGCCAGCAGGCGCTGAGCCAGGTCGAGATCCTCAACCAGCAGATCGCCGCGCTGCGCAAGCAGATCGGCGCGCTCGAGGATGCGCTCAACGTCTCCGAAACCCGCGACCGCGATTCCAACACCAAGATCGCCGATCTCGGCCGCCGCCTGAACGTCGCACTTGCGCAGCGTGTGCAGGAATTGAACCGATACCGCTCCGACTTCTTCGGCCGCTTGCGCGAAATCCTCGCCGACCGCGAGAACATCCGCATCGTCGGCGACCGCTTCGTGTTCCAGTCCGAGGTGCTGTTCCCGACCGGCTCCGAGGTGATCAACGATGCCGGCAAGGTCGAGATGAAGAAACTCGCCGACGCCATCATCGAGCTGCAGAAGGAAATCCCGCCCGAGATCAACTGGGTGCTGCGCGTCGACGGCCATACCGACAACAAGCCGCTCTCCGGCACCGGCCGCTACCGCGACAACTGGGAGCTGTCGACGGCGCGCTCGACCTCGGTGGTGAAGTTCCTGATCGAGAATGGCGTCCCAGCCAACCGCCTGGTCGCCGCCGGTTTCGGCGAGTTCCAGCCGCTCGATGCCGCCGACACCGAAGAGGCGCGCAACAAGAACCGCCGTATTGAACTGAAGCTCACTGAACGTTGATCCATCATCACGCGAACTCACGCGAATTTGTTCGTCGGCTCAACTCTAGGGCGCAGATCGAGGCCGGCAAGGCCTGAAAAGATTATCTTTTTTTAATTACACATTGTCGCAGGGCGGTCCTAGCTTCCCGCCCGGGCCGAGAACCGCCGGCGATGAATCCCCCTCGTCGCGACACGACGGAACCCGACGGCCCACGGCCAGAAGGCGGGCGGAACGACCGCCGCCTTCCTCTACAAGAGGAGACGCGTGATGCGCTCTTTCACTCCCAAGACCTCGCTCAGAACTGCAACACTCACGGCGTTCCTCATCGCCGTTCCGCTTGCCGGCGCCTATGCCGCGGGCCATCACAACAAGGGCGCTCTCGACGCGAGCGACCCGATTGACATGACTGGCCCGCGTGTCGAGGCGCTCATCGAACAGGTGCAGGGCGTCCATCAGGGTATCGTGGACGCAAGACAGGCCAACAACATTACGCCGGCCGTGGCGGAGCGTCTGGAAATGCGGACCGCCCACATCAGTCAGGCGGCCGAGAAGGTTGCCGCATCCGATCACGGCAGGATACCGGCCGCGCAATACCATGACCTGCTGCGCCGCCTCGACAATGTCGACCAGCGGCTGAGGCTCGATACCGGCAGCGGTTTCCTGATGGGCGATGGCGCCGACGGCGGAAGCTACCCGAACGGCTGAGGCCATAGTGGCTGAAACGGTCCAAGAGGAAGGGACCACCTGACGCCTTCGGGAGCCAATCCCGCGGGCGTCCTTTTTACCAGCCAAGCCAGACCGCGATCAGGGCAACCACCGCCGGCACGGTCTGGATGAACAGGATCTTGCGGCCGACCGTGGCCGCGCCATAGAGGCCGGCAACAGCCACACACAGCAGGAAGAACAGCTTGACCTGAAAACCGGTCGCACCGAGGTAAAGCCCCCAGATGAGGCCTGCGGCAAGGAAACCGTTGTAGAGCCCCTGATTGGCGGCGAGCACCTTCGAGGCACTGGCGAATTCGGGCGTCAGATTGAAAGCCTTGTGCCCACGCGGCGTGTCCCACAGCACCATCTCGAGATAGACGATGTAGACATGGATCAAGGCCACCAGCCCGACCAGGATGTTGCCGACCATGTTGTTCCCCCTTCATTGGTCGCCGGCAGCATTTCATACGCGGCATTGTCCGCGCAAGGTGCATTTGCCGGACGGCATGTGAGGGTTGCCAACGCATTTGCGTTGGTGTCTTTTCGCCCCGTTCCCAATCATGGAAGCCGCCATGTCCTTTCAGAAACTCGATGATCTCGGCCACAAGCTCGAAGCGCTCGAGCATGCGCTGGCCATCCTCGGCGCCGACGAGGCCACCCACATGGCCGTCGGCGGTGGCGAGAAGCGTGCCGAGGCGATGTCGGCACTGGCCGGCATGTATCACACCAGGGCAACGGCGCCGGAAATCGCCGACTGGATCGCAGCGGCCGAACAGGAAGCGTTGGGTGAAGAGCAGCGCGCCGCCGTCTCGGAACTGCGGCGGCAATACACCAACCTGACCTGCCTGCCGGTCGAATTCGTCGAACGCCAGACGACTGCGCGTATGCGTTGCGAGCAACTGTGGCGCGACCTGCGCGCCAAGAACGACTGGGCGGGCTTCCAGCCGGCACTGGAGGGCGTGGTGGCGCTGGTGCGCGAGGAGGCGGCGCTGCGTGCCGACGTGCTCGGCCTCGCCCCCTATGACGCGCTGATGGAGCAATACGATCCCGGCAACCGCACCGCCGACATCACGCCTGCGTTCACCGACCTGAAGGCTTTCCTGAAAAGCTTTGTGCCGGAGGCGCTGGCGATCCAGGACGCGCGGCTGCGCAAGCGCCCGTTGAAGCCGCTCTCAGGCACCTATGCGATCGACCGGCAGCGCGAGCTCGGCCTTGCCATGATGGCGGCGGTCGGCTTCGACCTGACGCACGGGTCGCTGTCGGTGTCGCACCATCCTTTCTGCGGCGGCGTGCCGAGCGACGTGCGCATCACCACCCGCTACAAGACGTCTGATTTCCTGTCGGCGCTAATGGGCGTGCTGCACGAGACCGGCCATGCGCTCTACGAACAGAACCTGCCCAAGGCATGGTCGCATTGGCCGCTCGGCAAGGCGCGCGGCATGGCCGTGCATGAAAGCCAGAGCCTGTTCGTCGAAAAGCAGCTCGGCCGCAACCCGGCCTTCTGGCGCTGGGCGCTGCCGGTGGTCGAAAAGCATCTCGGCGAAGCCTGGTCGCTCGACGACATCCTGCCGCATGTGCATCGCGTCGAGCGCGGCCTGATCCGTGTCGATGCCGACGA
Organism: Mesorhizobium norvegicum; assembly: GCF_004919685.1. Taxonomy (GTDB): domain Bacteria; phylum Pseudomonadota; class Alphaproteobacteria; order Rhizobiales; family Rhizobiaceae; genus Mesorhizobium; species Mesorhizobium norvegicum. The sequence goes on from NZ_SMYZ01000053.1 coordinate 27,734, forward strand.
GGTGACCTATCCCCTGCATGTCATCCTGCGCTACGAACTGGAACAGGAGCTCGTCTCGGGCAGGCTGGAGGTGGCTGATCTGCCCGAAGCCTGGGACGCCAAGATGCGCGACTATCTCGGTCTTTCCACCATCGACAATCCGGCCGACGGGCCGATGCAGGACGTGCATTGGCCAGGGGCAGCCTTCGGCTATTTCCCCTCCTACACGCTGGGCGCGATGATGGCGGCGCAGCAATGGGCGGCGCTGACGCGGGAACACCCTTTAGCCGATGATGATCTCGCCAAAGGCAATTTCGAGGCGATCAACGACTGGCGCCGCCAAAAGATCTGGTCGCAGGCGTCACGCTGGTCGACGCCGGACCTGCTCGAACGCGCCACCGGCGAAAAGCTCAACGCCGCGTATTTCGCCGATCACCTGAAGAACCGGTACGGGAAGGCCTGACGCAGGAGCATTGCGTTTCATACCCTCAGAGCATATATTTCCGTATGAGGAATTGAGGGAACGCATCGTGGGAATTTCCACTCCGAAAGAACGTGCCACCTTTTCCATCGCCGCTGAAATAAAGAACCGGCTGGAGGACGAAGTGCCGAAAAGCGAGAGATCGCGTTTCGTGGAGAAGGCAATAGATCAGGCGTTACGTGCCGTTGCGGTCAAGCGCCTTAAGAAAATGCTGGACGAGCTGCCAGGCGAATCCAGCACTCGAGGCGAGAGCACCACCGATTTCCTGCGCCTCCAGCGAATGAAGTGGGATGGCCGCCCCTTCGACGTGCTCGAAGGCACCAAGGAATGATCGTCGTGGATGCTTCCGTGTTCGTGAAGCTTCTCAAGCAAGAGGAGGACAGCAAGGCCGCACGCGATTTGGTCGATCGCATGTTGGAGCAGGGAGAAGGTTATCTCGCTCCGTCAATAGTGTTGTATGAGGCACTATCAGCCGCCTTGCATGTCGAATTGCCGCTTGCCGTAATCGGCCAGCTTTTCGATCAGTTTCGAGAGTTGGGGCTGGCAATTGAAGAGCCGACTATCCAGGATTTGGCTACAGCCGAGAAGATTGCAACGTCAGCCTCTGCTGACAAGGGCCACCCAACTCTGTTTGACAGCATCTATCATGCAATGGCGATCGAACGTGGCGGCACTTTTGTCACGGCTGACCAGCGCCATTTTGCCAAAGCCAAACAGTTTGGCAGCGTCGTCCTACTCGCGGACTGGAAGCCGGACTGAGCTGAGCTTACTCCGCCGCGCCCCTGAAAGCGCTGGCGCCGGTTTCGAACTGCAGCTTGGCCAGCCGCGCATAGATGCCGCCCTTGGCGACCAGGCTCTGATGCGTGCCTTCCTCGACGATCGAGCCGCCATCCATGACCAGGATCCTGTCGGCCTTCAGCACCGTTGCCAGGCGGTGGGCGATGACGATGGTGGTGCGGCCCTGCATCAGGCGTTCCAGCGCCATCTGCACCAGCGTCTCGCTTTCGGCGTCGAGCGCCGAGGTGGCCTCGTCGAGCAGCAGGATCGGCGCATCGCGCAGGATGGCGCGGGCGATCGCGACCCGCTGGCGCTGGCCGCCGGACAGCGTCACGCCGCGCTCGCCGACCTGGCTGTCGTAGCCCTTTTCGAGCTTGAGGATGAATTCGTCGGCAAGCGCATCCTTCGCCGCCGTCTCGATCTCGGCCTTGCTGGCTCCCGGCCGGCCAAAGCCGATATTGTCACGCGCGGTGGCGGCAAAGATGGTGACGTCCTGCGGCACGATGGCGATGCGCTCGCGGACGGAAACGGGATCGGCCTCGCGCACGTCGACGCCGTCGATCAGGATCTTGCCGGTTTCGGGATCGTAGAAGCGCAGGATCAGCGAAAAGACCGTGCTCTTGCCGGCTCCTGACGGCCCGACGATCGCCACCGTCTCGCCGGGCATGACCTGAAAGCTCAAGCCGTGCACGGCGGCGCGGTCGGGCCTTGCCGGATAGGAGAAGGAGACATTGTCGAAGACGATCGCACCCTTGGCGACCGCAGGCAGCGGCTTCGGATCGGCCGGCGCTTGGATCGCCGGCTTCTCGGCCAGGATCTCGGTCAGCCGTTCGGCAGCACCCGCCGCCTGCGCAAGCTCGCCCCACACTTCCGACAACGCGCCCAGCGCGCCGGCGGCGAACACCGAATAGAGCAGGAATTGGCCGAGTGTGCCCGGCGATATCGAGCCTTCGAGCACGTCGCGCGAACCGAACCACAGCACCGCCACGACGGACGAGAAGATGGTGAAAATGGCAAAGAAGGTGAGGAAGGAGCGCGCGAAGATCGAGGAGCGCGCCGCTTCGAAAGCAGCTTCCACCGCGGCCGAGAAATGCCCGGTGACCAGCTTCTCATTGGTGAAGGCCTGCAGCGTGCGCACCGCGCCGATCTGCTCGCTGGCATAGGCGGTGGCATCGGCAAGCGTATCCTGCGCCTGTCGTGACTTGCGCCGCACCGAACGGCCGAAGGCGACCAGCGGCAGCACGATGACGGGAATAGCGGCAATGACCAGGCCCGACAGTTTCGGGCTGGTGATCACCATCATCCCCACCGCACCGAGGCCGAGGATGACGTTGCGCAGCGCCACCGAAGCGGTGGCCCCGACCGCGGACTTGACCTGCGTCGTGTCGGCGGCGAGCCGCGACACGATCTCACCCGACTGGGCGGTGTCGAAGAAGGAAGGCGACAGCGTCGTGACATGGGCAAAGACATCGCGGCGGATGTCGGCGACAACGCGCTCGCCTAGCGTGATGACGAAATAGTAGCGGCCGGCCGATGCCGCCGCCAGCACGGCGGCCATCGCTACCAGGGCGGCGAAATATTCGGCGATGAAGATGGTGTTGGCCGACGAGAAACCATGATCGATCATACGCCGTACGGCCAGCGGCAGCGCCAGCGTCGTTGCCGCGGCGATGACCAGCGAGATGACGGCGCCGATGACCAGCCTGCGATACTGCGTGATGTAAGGAAACAGGCGCCTGAGCGGCTTGAGCGAGCGCCTGCGCTCGTCTGCGCTGCTGATTTGCGCCATCCCGATGTTTCCTCTAGCCGCCCTTAGGGTATGCGCCTCAATATGCGCTTGCCGCGGCCTTGTGATTCAATTCCGGCTGATGTATAGGCTCGCCGACCGTTTTAGAAGCCGTGGCTCCTCAATAGCTGCGGCTTCGAGTTTTAAAAAGGGGCGCATCGACGCAGGCTTATGCCCGTCGGCAGCGCCGGCAAGCCAGGAACCGAACCCATGAAGACCGACATCCATCCCGATTACCACACCATCAAGGTCGTCATGACCGACGGCACCGAATACACGACCCGTTCGACCTGGGGCAAGGAAGGCGATACGATGAACCTCGATATCGACCCCACCACCCACCCGGCCTGGACCGGCGGCCAGCAGACCCTGCTCGACCGCGGCGGCCGCCTGTCGAAGTTCAAGAAGCGTTTCGAAGGTTTCGGCCTCTAAGCCCGACGACCTTTTCGCAGATCGAAAACCCGCCCTTGTGGCGGGTTTTTTGTTGCTTCGCAGAAGGTTCCGCTTTCACCCCTATTCAGCCAGCAGCTCCCTGAGCGCCATGCGCTTGTAGGCGGCGACCAGCCTGTCGCCCTCCTGCCGCTCGACAGAGATCGCCAGCCGCATGGCGGCCTCGCCCATCTGCCAGACCAGGAACGCCGTGGTTTCCAGCGCCGTCGGATCGGCCATGGGCCGTAGCCGCCTGAGCACCGCGGTGAGGAATTCGGCATTGGCGCGGCTGTCGGCGAGTTCGAGCTGGCGCAGCGCCTTGTCGGCCTGCGTGCCCGACCAGATATCGCGCATCACCGGCTCGGCCAGGAATAGCCGGTAATAGATGTCGACCAGTTCCGAAAATGCTTGGCCCAGGCCTTCGGCGTCGCCGACGCCGGCGAGCGCTGCTGAGATGCAGGCCTGGCTCTCGGCGGTGTAGCGTTCGGCCAGTGCCCAGATGATCGCCCGCTTGTCTGGAAAGAACTGGTAAAGCGAGCCGATCGACACCCCTGCCCGTTCCGCCAACTCACCCATGCGCATGGCATCGCTGCCCTGCTCGGCAATCAGCGCCGAGGCAGCGGCCAGCATGCGCTCGACCCGCTCGCGGCTGCGCTGCTGGCTGGGCGCCCGGCGCGGCGAAGCAATCTGCTCCTGCGGGGAAACCGGCGTGGCCGTGTCTTCCATGACTGACTCCAATGCCGGCAAAATCGCTTGACTCGCAAAATACGAAGGTTTATCACGTTTTGCAAATGTGAGGATTACTCATGTTTGTAAAACAAGGGAAACCACCATGAATAACCCGACACCGAAACCCATTCTGATCCTCGGCGGCACCGGCAAGACCGGCCGCCGCCTCGCCGAACGGCTGACCGCGCATGGCACGCCGGTGCGGATCGGTTCGCGCGCGGGCAGCCCACGCTTCGACTGGAAAGTCCCGGCGACCTGGGGTCCGGCCATGCAAGGCGTGAGTGCCGTTTACATCAGCTACTACCCCGACATCGCCGTGCCGGGCGCCGCCGAAGTCGTCGACGCCTTCGCCAAGCTTGCCGTGGCCAACGGTGTCACCCGGCTGGTGCTGCTGTCCGGCCGCGGCGAGACCGAAGCCCAGCGCGCCGAAGAGATGGTGAAAGCCTCGGGCGCTGACTGGACGATCCTGCGCTGCGCCTGGTTCTCGCAGAATTTCAGCGAAGGTTTTCTCGTCGAGCCCTTGCTGGAAGGCGAAGTAGCCTTGCCGGTCAGCAATGTCGGCGAGCCGTTCGTCGATGTCGACGACATCGCCGAAGCCGCCTTCGTCGCGCTGACCGAGCCAGGCCATGTCGGCCAGCTCTACGAGCTGACCGGACCGCGGCTGCTAAGCTTCGCCGACGCGGTCGCCGAGATCGCCAAGGCGGCCGGCCGCGACATCCGCTTTGTCAGGATCTCGCGTGAAGAATTCACCGCAGCGATGGCTGCGCATGAGCTGCCGCCCGAAATCGCCTGGCTGCTCAACGAGCTGTTCACCGAAGTGCTCGACGGCCGCAACGAGACGCTGACCGACGGCGTCCAGCGCGTGCTCGGCCGTGCGCCGAAAGACTTTTCCGCTTACGCAACCGAAACCGCCGCCACCGGCATCTGGAGCAACTGAGATGACCAAGCTTCTTCCCACCCTCACCATCATTGCCGCAATCGGCTCGGGTCTGGTCGGCGGCGTGTTCTTCGCCTTTTCCAACTTCATCATGGCGGCGCTTGCCCGACTGCCCGTCCCAAGCGGCATCGCCGCGATGAATTCGATCAACATCACGGTGATCACCCCGACCTTCATGACCGCGCTTTTCGGCACCGGCCTGCTCTGTATGGTGCTTATCGCCGCCGCCATCATGGGCTGGAGCCAGTCCGGCTCGTACTGGCTGCTTGCCGGCGCGGTGATCTATCTGATCGGCAGCCCGATCGTGACCATGGTCTTCAATGTGCCTCTCAATGATGCGCTCGCAGCCGTCGACCCCGCCAGCAGCAATGGCGCCGCCGTGTGGGCGAACCATTTGAGCCAATGGGTGATGTGGAACCACGTCCGCACCATCACCGCCATCGTGGCGATGGCCTGCTTTATCTTCGCATTGCTCTAGAAAGCAATTCCAGGAAAAGTGTGAAGCGGTTTTCCCGGGAAAAGCGCGCAGCGCTTTCCCTTGGGAATTGCGTCAAACAAAGCAGTCGACGAAACGCAAAAGGACCCCGCTCAGGCGGGGTCCTTTTGCGTTTGGTCTTTTGACGTGTGACCCTTGCGGTCGGCATGCCCGAGATCGCGATCCGGGTCGATGACGTCGCGGACCAGTTGCTTGAGCTTTGCCGCGTCCGGAAAACCGCCGTCGCGCTTGCGGTCCCAGATCAGCGTGTCATTGCAGGAAATGGTGAAGATGCCGCCGGTGCCGGGCACCAGCGTCACCTCGCCCAGATCGGTGCCGAAGGTCGACAGCAGCTCCTGCGCCATCCAGCCGGCGCGCAACAACCACTGGCACTGCGTGCAATAGGTGATGCGGATGGTGGGAAGCGCTTTTTCGCTCATGTCAGACTAAGCTCCGCTTACGTCTCAGGCTGAGCTCCGCTCATGCCCGGCTGAGCTCCGCTCATGCCGCGCTGAGCTTGGCCATGGTTTCGTCATCGACTTCGAAGTTGGCGTAGACGCTCTGCACGTCATCGTCATCCTCGAGCGTGGCGACCAGCTTCATCAGCGACTGTGCCCGCTCCTCGTCGACCGGAACATTGTTTTGCGGCCGCCAGATCGGCTTCACCGATTCAGCCTCGCCGAGCGCGCCTTCCAGCGCCTTCGACACTTCGCCGAGATTTTCGAAGGCGCAATAGATGGTGTGGCCTTCCTCGTCCGACTCCACATCGTCGGCGCCGGCTTCGATCGCCGCATCCATGATCTTGTCGGCGCTGCCGGCCGAAGCCGGATAGTAGATCTCGCCGGCGCGGTCCCACATGAACGACACCGAGCCAGTTTCGCCCATTGCTCCGCCGGCCTTGGTAAAGGCGGCGCGCACGTTCGACGCCGAGCGGTTGCGGTTGTCGGTCAGCGCCTCGACGATGACGGCGACGCCGCCGGGACCATAGCCCTCATAGCGCACGGCTTCGTAGTTCTCGGCATCGCCCATCGAGGCCTTGTTGACGGCGCGCTGGATGTTGTCCTTCGGCATCGACACCGCCTTGGCGTTCTGGATCGCCAATCGCAAACGCGGGTTCATCGATGGATCGGGCGTCCCGCTCTTGGCGGCGACGGTGATTTCGCGCGCCAGCTTGGAAAACATTTTCGACCGCACCGCATCCTGGCGGCCCTTGCGGTGCATGATGTTCTTGAACTGTGAATGGCCAGCCATGGCACCCCTGTCGTCTTCTCGGCTAGAGCATCCCGAAGCGAAGTGATCTCACCTCGTCTTCCGCAATGCCCGAATTCAAAATTTCAGAGCGTCCCAGGTGCAACTCGTGGAAGCACGGCGTTCTCTGTCGGAATGGCCGGCTTATAGATAAATCGGCTCAATTCGTCCAGCCGCGCCGCGCATGGGACGCACGACATCGGCTGCTGCAAGCGTTCACGCCTCCAGATCGGATTTCAGCCGGTCGATGATGCTGAGCGCATGGCCGGCATACTGGCTGATCCAGCGGTCGTGGATCTGCTTGATCGGCAGCGCGTTGAGATGGTTCCAGCGCTCGCGTCCGTCGCGCCGCGCGACAATCAGATCGGCCTCCTCCAGCACCTTGAGATGCAGCATCACGGTGCAGCGATCGATATCGGGAAAGGCTTCACACAGCATGCCGGTCGTCTTCGGCGTATCCTTCAGCTGATCCAGCATTTCGCGCCGGCGCGGATGCGCCAGCGCCTTGAAAACATTGTCATCTTGCGATCGGCTTGACATGTTATGTTTCTATAACATATCGTTGAACCGATCAAGGCAAGGAGCTGTGGATATGTCACTTGGATTCAGGGTTTCCGGACGCATCGGCAAGCCGGTCGCCGACGTCTTCGACGCCGTCGTCAATCCGAAGAAACTGAGCGGCTATTTCACCACGATCGGCGGCGCCAGCGCGCCGCTGGTGGCGGGCACCGGTGTCGTCTGGTGGGGCAAGGTGCCGGTCGAGGTCGATGAAGTGGTCAAGGACAGCCGCATCGTGCTGCGCTGGGATGCCACCGACGCCGACGGCAAACCCGCCTACAAGACCCGTATCGAGATGAATTTCGAGCCGCTGGACGATGGCGGAACCTTCGTCACCATCGCCGAGAGCGGTTGGCGGGAAGGCGCGGTCGGCCTGAAGAAGTCCTACCTCAACTGCGAGGGCTGGTCGCAGATGCTGGCCTGCATGAAGGCCTATGTCGAGCACGGCATCAATTTGCGCGACGGCTACTACCGCAGCGAGATGAAGGGCGAACCCGCCAACGAAGACAACATCTGAGTATTAGGAGCATTCGATGGAGATGCGCGAAACACCAACCGCCGAAGCCGGCATGCTGATCCGGCGGCCTGTCGCCAACGTGTTCGAGGCCATCGTCGACCCGGCCGCCACCACGAAATTCTGGTTCACGCACGCCAGCGGCCGGCTGGACAGCGGCAAGGAGGTGCGCTGGGAATGGCGCATGTACGGCGTCTCGACGACGGTCACTGTCAGCGAGATCGTCGCGAACGAAAAGATCGTCATGCGGTGGAGCGATCCGCCGACCACCGTGGTCTGGACCTTCACCGAAATGCCGGATGAGACGACCTTTCTCGAGGTTCGCAGCTTCGGCTTCGCCGGCAATGGCGACGAGCAGGTGAAAGAGGCCGTCGGCTCAACCGGCGGCTTCACGCTCGTGCTGGCCGGCGCCAAGGCCTGGCTGGAACAGGTCTGACGCTTGGCCTGATCGGCGACCGCCACCCGAAGGGCGTGCCAGGGCATTAGGCTCGCCCCGACACAGACCAGCCTCAGTGCCCGGCGCCCGACTTCGCCTTCTTGCGCCGTCGCGCCAGCATGTTGAGCCCTTCGACCAGCGCCGAGAAACCCATGGCCGCGTAGATGTAGCCCTTGGGCACGTGATAGCCCATGCCGTCGGCGATCAGCGTCATGCCGATCATCAGCAGGAAGCCCAGCGCCAGCATGACGATGCTCGGGTTCTTGGCGATGAAGTCCGCAAGCGGTCCGGCCGCCAGCATCATCACGCTCACCGCGACGATCACGGCGATGTACATGATGGCGATCTCGTCGGTCATGCCGACGGCGGTGATGATCGAATCGATCGAGAAGACCAGGTCGAGCAGCAGGATCTGGAAGATCGCGCCGGCAAGGCTGATCTGCAGCGTCTCGCCCAGCATCGTATCCCTGTGGTCGTCGAGATCGACCGTGTGATGGATTTCCTTGGTCGCCTTCCAGACCAGGAACAGGCCGCCGGCGATCAGGATCAGGTCGCGCCAGGAAAAGCCGTGGCCGAAGGCGGTGAACACCGGCGCCGTCAGCTGGACGATGATCGAAATGGTGGCCAGCAGCACCAGCCGCATGATCAGCGCCGCCGAGATGCCGAGCCGGCGGGCGCGGGCCCTTTGCGCTTCCGGCAGCTTGTTGGTCAGGATCGAGATGAAGATCAGATTGTCGATGCCGAGAACGATCTCCAGCACCACCAGCGTCAGCAGCGCGACCCAGGCCGTTGGGTCGGACACGAAGTGAAAATGCGGCGCCAGGAATTCGATGAGCTGCATGGAGGTCGTCCCCTCTTTTAACGATCTAGAGCAGTGTCGCCGGCAATTAGGTACTAAGCGCGCCTATATCAATGTCACGACCAGAAGGATGGCTCGGTTTCCTCCAGCCGCGGGCCGCGACGAAACGGCGCGATCCGCTCGGTGAGCCCTGTGCGGTCGGAAATATCGACGCCGACGCCGCACAATGTCGCCGGTCCGGTGGCTGCCTCGAAACGCCCTTTCGGCACTTTCGACAGAAACCGGTTGAGCGGTTCCTCCTTGTCCATGCCGAGCGAGGAATCATAGTCGCCGCACATGCCGGCGTCGGAAATATAACCGGTGCCGCCATTGAGGATCTGGTGGTCGCCGGTCGGCTGGTGGGTGTGCGTGCCGACAACGAGACTGGCGCGGCCGTCGACGAAATGGGCGAAGCACATCTTTTCCGAGGTCGCCTCGGCGTGGAAGTCGATGATCACGGCATCGGCCTGCTCGCCGAGCGGACAGGCGGCAAGCTCGCGTTCGCCGGCCTGGAACGGATCGTCAAGCTCGGGATGCATGAACACCCGGCCCATGATGTTGGCGACCAGCACGCGGGCGCCGCTCCTCGCGATATAAACGCCGGAGCCGCGCCCGGGCGTGCCCTTGGGAAAGTTGGAGGGGCGCAGAAAACGCTCTTCGCGCGGCGCGAAGGCGAGCGCGTCGCGCTGGTCCCAGACATGGTTGCCGGTGGTGACGACATCGGCGCCTGCCGCGATCGTCTCGCGAAAGATCTCTTCGGTGATGCCGAAGCCGCCGGCGGCGTTCTCGCCATTGACGATGACGAAATCGAGTTTGAAGTCGGAGATCAGGCCGGGCAGCTGTTCCCACACCGCCGTCCGTCCTGTCTTTCCAACCATGTCACCGAGGAAGAGAAGTCTCATATGATCCCGCACCGAAGGTCAGCGAAAGCTGCATGACGCCAGTGAAAGATCATGCGTCCCTTGTACTTATCTACAATTTTGGCGCGAAGCGGCGCAACCCGCTCTCGGTGAGTATTTCCGGAATGATGACGTCATGGTTCTCGTCCGGCACCTGCGCCACCTCCTGGCAGTCGAAGGCGATGCCGATCAATCTGGGCCGGTGCCCCGCGGCATGCAGGCGCGCGATCGCCCGGTCATAGTGCCCGGCGCCATAGCCAAGCCGATGGCCGCGCGCATCGAAGGCCGCGAGCGGCACCAGCATCACCGAGGGGTCAAGCACCTCGGCTTCCTCATGCGGCCCGACCGTGCCGAAGCCCATCTCGACCATCGGCGCGCCGCGCACCAATTCGCGAAAGACGATGGTGGTCTTGTCGAGAATGGCAGGGAGGCAGAGCCTGGCTCCCTTTTCGCGCAAGGCGAACATCAGCGGCCGGACATCGACTTCCGAACGCATCGGCCAGAAGCCGGAGACGATCTGGCCAGGCTCGACAGCGAGGTGATCGCGCGCCGTCTCGGCCATTTCAAGCGCGACCTCCACCCGCCAGAATTCATCGAGCGCGTCGCGGCGCCCGAGTGCCTCGCGGCGAAGCTGCTTTTTCAGGTCTTTGTGAGAGATCATGCGGCCAGGGTAGAAAAGGTCAGAGCGGGATGGAGTGTTGGGAGCGACGTTTTCCACCGCATCATCCACCGAAATGCGTGGACGCGTGGCAATAAGTGACGATCCACACAACCGGTGGAGAGAGCGATCCCGGGAACCTACAAAGTAGGTGGGCGCCGTGTGAGAAAACCCACGGGTCTTCCCAGGGACAGCTCCCTAAGGATCGTTAAGGCCCCGGGGAAAATGTTCTCCTGCCGGGAAGCACAGACCGTCCCACCCAATATAGGCTGCCGGTCGACTAAGCGCCAGTGAGACTGGCAGATGTTTCCATCACGGGTTTCAAGCCTTTCGTGCCGGCGGGTGCGCCCTTGCACAGGCGGAGCACCGTCCTTACGGTCGCGATGACCAACCGAGGAGCAAGAATGCGTTTCGAAGGCACGGCGGCCTATGTCGCTGACAAGGATCTGATGGTGGCCGTCAACGCCGCGATCGCACTGGAGCGGCCCTTGCTGGTCAAGGGCGAGCCCGGCACCGGCAAGACGGAACTCGCCCGCCAGGTGGCGTCAGCACTTGGCCTCGACCTCATCGAATGGCATGTCAAGTCGACCACCAGGGCGCAGCAGGGCCTTTACGAATATGACGCCGTCTCGCGGCTGCGCGACAGCCAGCTTGGCGATATCAGGTTCAACGACATCAGGAACTACATCAGGCGCGGTAAATTGTGGGAAGCATTCGCGGCCGGCAGGAAGGTCGTGCTCTTGATCGACGAGATCGACAAGGCCGACATCGAATTCCCCAACGACCTCCTGCAGGAACTCGATCGGATGGAGTTCTTCGTCTACGAGACCGGCGAAACCATCCGCGCCGCCGTCAGGCCAATCGTCATCATCACCTCCAACAACGAGAAGGAGCTGCCGGACGCCTTCCTGCGCCGCTGCTTTTTCCATTACATCCGCTTTCCCGACGTCGACACGTTGCACAAAATTGTCGACGTGCACTATCCCGGCATCAAGCAGAACCTGGTGCGCGCGGCACTCACCCAGTTCTACGAGATCCGCGAGGTGCCAGGGCTGAAGAAGAAGCCGTCGACCTCCGAGGCGCTCGACTGGATACGCCTGCTGGTCGCCGATGATATTGCGCCCGAGGATTTGCGTGCCGACCCGAAGAACGCCCTGCCCAAGCTGCATGGTGCGCTGCTGAAGAACGAACAGGACGTGCACCTGTTCGAGCGGCTGGCCTTCATGGCCAGAAGGCAGCAATAGGGCGGCAGCAGTAGCGCTTTCCCTTCTGTGGACCGTTGCTGCCGGCCGAACTGGGAGGCAGCTTCGGCCAGAACCCTTCGGAGGAAATGAAATGACTGAGATTGTTGTCCGCCCGCTCGCGCAGTCCGACCACGCCGACTGGCGGCGCCTGTGGACCGATTATCTCACTTTCTACGAAACCAAGCTTCCGGAAGAGGTCTACGCCGTCACCTGGAAGCGGCTGTTCACCGAAGGTGAGTTCGAGCCGAAAGGCTTCATCGCCACGCTCGACGGCAAGGCGGTCGGCCTCACCCACTATCTCTACCACCGCTCCGGCTGGTCGGAAAAAAACAACTGTTATCTGCAGGACCTGTTCGCCGACCCGAACGTGCGCGGCAAGGGTATTGGTGCCGCGCTGATCAAGGCGGTGAAACAGGAAGCCGCAAAAATCGGCGTCAAGAATGTCTACTGGATGACGCACGAGACCAACACCACGGCACGCAAGCTCTACGACCATGTCGCGCGCAGGACCGGCTTCATCGAGTATGACCTGCTGTGAAGAAATCGGACGATTGAAATAGCCGAAATTGCGCAATATATTGCGCAATACCTGGATGCGTGATGCCGTTGATCGAGACCAATACGCGCAAAATTATCATCAGGCTTACGCGATGGCTGGGAAAGTGTCGGAGGCGGCAAGCACGACAAATATGAGCATCCGGACCGACCTGAGGTGATGATCATCGTGCCCAGGCATCGCGAACAATCTCCGGGTGTCGCACGGTCGATCGCACGGCTGGCTGGATGGATTTGAGGACGGATCATATGACGCACTATGTCGGAATTCTCGATGGCGCTGATGATGTCTGGGGGGTGCGGGTTCCCGATCTTCCAGGCTGTCACGGAGGCGGCGCAAGCCCCGAAGAGGCCATTGCCGATGTGACTTCCGCCGTGCGCGAATGGGTCGAAGCACGTGCAACGAAACATCCGCAGTTGCCGGTCTCGCGTACGGTGGCGCAACTGCTCCTGGAAGACGAACTCGATACTGCCGCCGGCGAATCCGCGGTAATGATCCCGGTGCTGATCGACTCCGGCCGGCCCGTCCGAGCCAATCTGTCGCTCGACGCCGGTCTCCTGGCGGCGATCGACGAAGAAGCAGGCCGCCGTGGCCTGACGCGCTCTGCATTCATTGCAAGCGCCGCGCGAGAGAAGATCGAAGGTCACAGATAACCGGCCATGTTCATCCCCTTCTTCCTCGAACTGAAGGCAGCGCGTGTTCCTGTTTCGCTGCGGGAATATCTGTCGCTGCTGGAGGGGCTGGAAGCCGGGCTGGTCGACTACGACGTCGAAGGTTTTTATTACCTCGCCCGTGCGGCGCTGGTGAAGGACGAGCGCCATATCGACCGCTTCGACCAGGTGTTTGCGCATGTCTTCAAGGGTATTGAAGCGCTGGGCGGGCCGGATGCACTGGACGTCAGGAACCTCCCGGAAGAATGGCTGCGTCGCCTCGCCGAAAAGCACCTGACCGACGAGGAGAAAAAGCTGGTCGAAGCGCTCGGCGGTTTTGACAAGCTGATGGAGACCCTGAAGCAGCGGCTCGAAGAGCAAAAAGGCCGCCACCAGGGCGGCTCGAAATGGATCGGCACCGGCGGCACCTCGCCCTTCGGCGCCTATGGCTACAATCCCGAAGGGGTGCGCATCGGCCAGCATGAAAGCCGCAACCGCAGCGCCGTAAAAGTGTGGGACAAGCGCGAATTCAGGAATTTCGACGATGCCGTCGAGCTCGGCACCCGCAACATCAAGATCGCACTCAAGCGCCTGCGCCGCTGGGTGCGCGAGGGCGCCGAGGAGGAATTCGACCTGCCCGGCACCATCCACGCCACCGCCGAGCACGGCTATCTCGACGTGCGGACGCGGCCGGAACGGCGCAACGCCGTGAAGCTTCTGATGTTCTTCGATGTCGGCGGCTCGATGGACGACCACATCAAGAGCGTCGAGGAGCTGTTCTCGGCCGCCCGCGCCGAATTCCGCCAGCTCGAATATTTCTATTTCCACAACTGCCTCTATGAGGGCGTGTGGAAGGACAATCGTCGCCGCCACGCCGAGACGGTCCCGACCTTCGAGCTCCTCCACAAATACGGGCCGGACTACAAGGTGATCGTCGTCGGCGACGCCTCGATGAGCCCTTACGAGATTGCGCATCCCGGTGGCTCGGTAGAGCACTGGAACCCGGAGGCCGGCGCCGTCTGGCTCGGCCGCCTGTTGCAGCAATGGCCGAACGCGGTATGGCTGAACCCCGAAAACCCTAAGAACTGGGGCTTTACCCATTCGATCGCGATGATTCGCGACATCTTTGGCGGCCGCATGTTCCCGCTGACCTTGGCCGGGCTGGAAGGCGCGACCAAGCAGCTTTCAAGGAAGCACTGAATGGACAGGCAAGAAACCGGCTTTCTTTGCCTGCAATGCGGCGTCCAGTTCGCGGCAACAGAGACACCGCCGGAACACTGCCCGATCTGCGAGGACGAGCGGCAATATGTGCGCTGGGAGGGGCAGGCCTGGATCGCGCCGCAGGAACTCGCCGCCGGACACCGGCTTGTGATGAAGGACGACACCGGCGTTCTCGCCTTCGGCATCGAGCCGAGCTTCGCCATCGGCCAGCGGGCGCTGCTGGCGCAGACGCCGCACGGCAACGTGCTGTGGGACTGCGTCTCGATGGTCAGCGACGAGGCGGTGGCCGAGATCAACCGCCGCGGCGGCCTGGCGGCGATCGCCATCTCGCACTGCCATTATTATTCGGTGATGGTCGAGTGGAGCGAGGCGTTTGGCGGCGTGCCGATCTATCTCCACGCCGACGACCGTGAGTGGATCATGCGGCCGCACAAAGCAATCGTCAGTTGGGAAGGCGAGACGCTGGCCATAAACCCTTCGCTGACACTCATCCGCTGCGGCGGCCACTTTGCCGGCGGCCAGGTGCTGCATTGGAACCGCGATGGCGGCAACGCCCTGCTGTCCGGCGACATCTTGCAGGTGACGCCGACGCGTCGCCATGTCAGCTTCATGTACAGCTACCCGAACCAGATTCCGCTCAACGCGACGGCGGTGCGCCGCATCGCGGCGGCGCTGGAGCCTTTCCAGTTCGACCATATCTATGGTGCATGGTGGAACCAGAATGTCATTGGGGATGCAAAAGCGGCATTAGACACATCGGTCACCCGCTATCTCGCAGCTATCGCATAAGGTCACGATCGAAAATGCAGGCAAATGCCGTAACAAATGTCTATCTTGGTGCGAATATGAGGTTGCAATCAACAACGAGCCGGCAAGGCTGAGGAGATCAAATGGACACCCACACCTACCCCGTAACCCGCACCGACGCCGAATGGCGCGCCCGGCTGACGCCGGAGCAATATGCCGTCATGCGCGGCCACGGCACCGAGCGGCCGGGAAGCTGCGCTTTGCTCTACGAGAAGCGCGCCGGCACTTTTTCCTGCGTCGGGTGCGACCAGCCCTTGTTTGAATCCAAGCTGAAGTTCGAGAGCGGCACCGGCTGGCCGAGCTTCAACGACCCGGTGCCGGGTTCGGTCGAAAACACCGTCGACCGCAGCTACGGCATGGTCCGCACCGAATGCCATTGCGCCCGCTGCGGCAGCCATCTCGGCCATGTCTTCGAGGACGGCCCGCCGCCAACCGGCCTGCGCTATTGCATCAACGGCGTCGCATTGAAATTCGAGCCGGCGGCTTGAACCATCCGGGTTCGAGAAAATGAAAGGGCGGCTTCGGCCGCCTTTTTTGTTGGAATATCCGTCGCGCCCCGGGCAGACGATCAGACCACGATCATCGCCACCAGCCACAGCGTGGCGCCCAGCGTCATCATCCAGGCCTTGGCACCGGGAATCTTTTCGGTGGTTCGCCATACGGCCAAGGTCAGGAACAGGCTGTAGGGCACCGATGCGAAATGCACTGCCAGCACAAGGCCGAGCGGCAACTTCAGTCCGAGCAGGACGAGCGCCAGCGCCGATGCGGCGACGCTGATCGCCGTGCCGACAAGGACAAGATCGCGCCAGAACAGGCGGTCGAGCGGTACCTGACCTTGCCAGCGTGAGCGGAAGAAGGATCCGACGCCTTCTGGCAACACCTGATATCTACCCCTGCCCCAGGACTTCGGTCACGGCGCGCTCGATACGCGAGCATTCGGTCACCAGCCAGTCGGTCATGGCCGGCCAGTTGTCCTCGGCATAACAGTTCACCCGCCACATCGAATTGATGCCGAGGCCCTCGCAACTCTGTTCCGGCCTGAGCTTCAGCCTGTCTTCGATATCTGGCTGGAACGGCTTCAACCGCGACCAGGCTTGCGTGGCACCGAACTTCTCGTTGCGGCCGAAAAAGACGCCGACGTGGTTCTGCGCCGGCGCGACATACATGGAAAGGACCAATGCAAAGTCGGGCAGCCCGCGCTGCCAGAACCAGGGTCCGCGCCTCGCCATCAGAGCCTTTTCTTCCGGATGCCGCTCGGCGAACAGCGTCCAGAAGCCGCGCTGGCGGAATTCAGAGGCGCGGCGGGCACCGAAATCGAATTCGCTCATGGCTCAAACCGTATCTCCGGCAACCGCCTCGGTGCCGGGGCCGGCTAGTCTTACACCATGCCGAGTGCGGCCTTGTACAGATCGAGGATGGTTTCCTCTTCCTGCCGCTCGGCCTGGTCCTTCTTGCGCAGCCGGATGATCGTGCGCATCGCCTTGGTGTCGAACCCGGTGCCCTTGGCCTCGGCGAACACTTCCTTGATGTCGTCGGAAATGGTCTTCTTCTCTTCCTCGAGCCGCTCTATGCGCTCGATGAAGGCACGCAGCTGGCCGGCGGCAACAGTCTGGCTGGTATCGGTGATATCGTCGGCCATGTTTTTCTCCACATTGTTTTCTGCACCGCGACTCGGGGACGACGGCGGCAAATTTGAGCCGGTTCGATGCCCGACCGGCGACGGCGGGTCAAGCTGTTATCGGTGATCGAGCCAAGGCTGCCGCCATGATGCGGACAGCCATCCCCAGGAAGGTACCGATTAGCTGAAGGCGATCAGCAAATCCTTCGCATCGATCTGGTCGCCGGCCTTGACCAGCACCTCGGCGACCGTGCCGTCGCGCTCGGCATGCAGCGCCGTCTCCATCTTCATCGCTTCGATGGAAAGCAGCACATCGCCGGCCTTCACAGCCTGGCCGGCGGCCACCGAAAGCGCCGAGACGACACCCGGCATCGGTGCGCCGACATGTGCCTCATTGCCGGGCTCGGCCTTGCGGCGGGCCTTGGCGGCGGACGCGCCATGCGCCCGGTCGGGCACCTTCACACGGCGCGGCTGGCCGTTGAGCTCGAAGAACACGGTGACCATGCCCTTCTCGTCGACATCGCCGATGGCAAGGCACCGCACCACCAGCGTCTTGCCCTTCTCGATGTCGACGAAGATCTCGTCTTCCGGCCTCATGCCGTAGAAATAGGTCGGCGTCGGCAGGACGCTGACCGGCCCGTAGGTTTCCTGTGCGCCGGCGAAATCCGTAAACACCTTCGGATACATCAGCCACGAGGCGAATTCGAACTCCGAGAGCTTGCGCTCGAGCTTCTCCTCGATCTCCTTGCGGCTTGCCTTGAGGTCGGCTGGCTTGAGCAGCGACCCGGGCCGCACCGTGATCGGTCTGTCACCCTTCAGCGCCTTCTTCTGCAGCGCCGCCGGCCAGCCGCCGGGTGACTGGCCGAGATCGCCGCGCAGCATCGAGACGACCGAATCCGGGAAGGCTATATCCCTGTCGGGATTTTCGACATCGGCGACGGTCAGGTCCTGGCTGACCATCATCAACGCCATGTCACCGACGACCTTGGACGACGGCGTCACCTTGACGATGTCGCCGAACATCAGGTTGACGTCGTGATAGGTCTGCGCCACCTCGTGCCAGCGCGTTTCCAGCCCGAGCGAGCGCGCCTGCTCCTTGAGGTTGGTGAACTGTCCGCCCGGCATCTCGTGCAGATAGACTTCCGACGCCGGCCCTTTCAGATCGCTTTCGAAGGCGGCGTACTGGTTGCGCACCGCCTCCCAGTAGAACGAGATGTTGCGGATCCATTGCGGGTCGAGGCCGGGGTCGCGCTCGGTGCCCTTCAGCGCCTCGACGATGGAGCCGAGACATGGCTGCGAGGTGTTGCCCGACAGCGAATCCATCGCCGCGTCGATGGCATCGACGCCGCTGTCGACCGCCGCCAGCACCGTCGCCGCCGACAGGCCTGACGTGTCGTGGGTGTGGAAATGGATCGGCAGGTCGGTCGCTTCGCGCAGCGCCTTGAACAGCACGCGTGCCGCCGCCGGCTTCAACAGCCCGGCCATGTCCTTGACGGCGATGATGTGGGCGCCCGCCGCCTGCAATTCCCTGGCCAGGCCGACATAATATTTGAGGTCGTATTTCGCCCGCGCCGGATCGAGAATGTCGCCGGTGTAGCAGATCGCCGCTTCGATCAGCTTGCCCTCGGCGCCGACCGCATCCATGGCCACGCGCATGTTCTCGACCCAGTTCAGGCAGTCGAACACGCGGAACAGGTCGATGCCGCCGCTCGCGGCCTGCTTGACGAAATGCTGCACGACATTGTCGGGATAGTTGGTGTAGCCGACGCCGTTGGCGCCGCGCAGCAGCATTTGCAGCAACAGGTTGGGCGCTGCCTCGCGCACCAGCGACAGCCGCTCCCATGGATCCTCGGTGAGGAAGCGCATGGCGACGTCGAAGGTGGCGCCGCCCCAGCATTCGAGCGACAGAAGCTGCGGCAGGGCACGCGCATAGGTACCGGCAATGCCGGCAATGTCATGCGTGCGCATGCGCGTCGCCAGCAGCGACTGATGGCCGTCGCGCATCGTCGTGTCGGTGACCAGAACCTCTTTGCGCTCGCGCATCCAGGCGGCGAACTTCTCCGGCCCCAGCACATCGAGTTTCTGCTTGCTACCGCCAGGCACATTGCCGTTGAGATAGGGCACCACCGGCGCCGCGGCGTCAGCTTTCGGCTGCGGCCGGCCGCGCGTCTCGGGATGCCCGTTGACCGACACGTCGGCTAGGTAGTTGAGCAGCTTGGTCGCACGGTCCTGGCGCTTGACCTGCTGGAACAGCTCCGGCGTCGTGTCGATGAACTTGGTCGTGTAGGAATTGTCGGCGAAGCTCGGGTGGTTGATGATCGCTTCGAGGAAGGTCAAATTGGTGGCGACGCCGCGGATGCGGAATTCGCGCAGCGCCCGGTTCATGCGGGCGATGGTCTCGGCTGGCGTCGGCGCCCATGCCGTCACCTTCTCCAGCAGCGGATCATAGAAGCGGGTGATGACCGCGCCCGAATAGGCGGTGCCGCCGTCGAGGCGGATGCCGAAACCAGTCGCGCCGCGATAGGCGGTGATGCGGCCGTAGTCCGGGATGAAGTTGTGCTCGGGGTCTTCCGTGGTGATGCGGCACTGCAAGGCGTGGCCGTTCAGCCGGATGTCCTTCTGTGCCGGCACGCCCGATTCCGGCGTGCCGATGGCAAAGCCGTCGAGGATATGGATCTGCGCCTTGACGATGTCGATGCCGGTCACCTGCTCGGTGACGGTATGCTCGACCTGGATGCGCGGGTTGACCTCGATGAAGTAGAATTTGCCGGTGTCGGCGTCCTGCAGGAACTCGACCGTGCCAGCGCCGATATAGCTGGTCTCGCGGGCGATCTTCAGCGCATGACCGCAAAGCTCCTCGCGCTGCGACATTTCGAGATAGGGCGCCGGCGCCCGCTCGACGACCTTCTGGTTGCGGCGCTGGATCGAGCAGTCGCGCTCGAACAGGTGCACCGCATTGCCATGCGTGTCGCCCAGCACCTGCACCTCGACATGGCGCGCGCGCTCGATCAGCTTTTCGAGATAGACCTCGTCCTTGCCGAAGGCGGCCTTCGCCTCGCGCTTGCCTTCCGTGACTTCACGGGCAAGGTCGGCTTCGGCGCGGATGGCACGCATGCCGCGGCCGCCGCCGCCCCATGATGCCTTCAACATCACGGGGTAGCCGATTTCCTTGGCCAGTTTCTTGACCGCGTGCATGTCGTCCGGCAACGGATCGGTGGCGGGGATCACCGGCACGCCGACCTCGATGGCGAGATTGCGCGCCGCGACCTTGTTGCCGAGCCGGCGCATCGTATCCGGCTTCGGCCCGATGAAGGTGATCCCGGCCTCGGCACAGGCGTCGGCGAATTCAGGGCTTTCCGACAACAGCCCGTAGCCGGGATGAATGGCATCGGCGCCCGAAAGCCTGGCGACGCGGATCACCTCCTCGATCGACAGATAGCTTTCGATCGGTCCCATGTCCCGGGTCAGATGCGGCCCACGTCCGACCTGGTAGCTCTCGTCGGCCTTGAAGCGATGCAGGGAGTATTTGTCCTCCTCTGCCCAGATCGCCACGGTTTTGAGGCCAAGTTCGTTGGCCGCGCGAAAGACGCGAATGGCGATTTCGGACCGGTTGGCGACGAGGATCTTCGTGATGGCCAAGGACTGGGCTCCAGCAACGGAAGGAAGAGAAATCGGCGCAATGATTAGCGTGAAAATGCTGCAGTGCAAACAAAATTGACACGCGTTTAAACCGATTGAAATGGAATCTTTGCGACAAAGTCGGTCGCATTCATTCGAACGCGCAAGAAAGTGCTGCCGCTGCCATTCAAGGCATGATCATTTTCCGGCAAAAGGCCCGGCCGTATCGGCTTACCGGACCCTCTGAACGTGAGCGCGGCTCAAAAAGAAAAATGCCCGGCGCAAGGCGCCGGGCATCCGTAAAATCTGGAGACTGACGAGCTTACATCTTCTGGATGTAGGTGTACTTGCCGTCGTCGCCCTTCTTCCATTCGTAGATGACGTAGCCGGGCAGCGTCGGGTCGCCCTTGGCGTCATAGGACAGGTCGCCGAGCACGGTCTTGAACGGGCCGTTCGCATGCAGCGCCTTGGCAACTTCCTGCGGGTCGTTCGACTTGGCAGCGGTCGCTGCTTCCGAGATCGCCTGCACGGCGGCGTAAGCGTAGAGCGTATAGGCTTCCGGCTCGAAGCCCTGCGCGCGGAACTTCTCGACGAGTTCCTTGTTGGCGGGGATCAGGCGCGGATCCGGGCCGAACGTGTTGAGCGTGCCCGCAACCGCGTCGCCCGCGATCGAAGCCAGCTCGTTCGACACGATGCCGTCGCCGGAAACCAGCGTCGCCTTGAGGCCCTGGTCGGCCGCCTGACGGATGATCAGGCCGGCTTCGGTGTGCAGGCCGCCCCAATAGATGATGGTAACGCCGGCTTCCTTCATCTTGGCGATCAGCGCCGAGAAGTCCTTGTCGCCGACATTGATGCCTTCATACATGACTTCCGTCACGCCCTTGGCGTTCATCGCCTTCTTGGTTTCGTCGGCAAGGCCCTGGCCGTAGGTGGTCTTGTCGTGCACGACGGCGATCTTGGCGTCCTTGAAGTTCGCGGCGAGATACGCGCCGGCAATGATACCCTGCTGGTCATCGCGTCCGCAGGTGCGGAACACGTTCCACAGGCCGCGCTCGGTGAACTTCGGGTTGGTGGCAGCCGGGGTGATCTCGACGATGCCGTTTTCCGCATAGACTTCCGATGCCGGGATCGAGACGCCCGAGTTGAAGTGGCCGACCACGAACTTGACGCCGTCGCCGACGAACTTGTTGGCGACCGAAATGCCTTGCTTCGGATCGGAGACGTCGTCGCCAACCTCGAGCTTGATCTGCTCGCCGTTGATGCCGCCCTTGGCATTGATGTCGGCGACAGCCGCTTCCGCACCCTTCTGAAGCTGTGCGCCGAAGGCGGCGTTCGGACCGGTGATCGGGCCGGCAACGCCGACCAGGACGTCAGCCCACGCGGCACCACCGAACGCGACAAGCGCGGTCAGGGCGACGGCGGACAAAAGTGACTTTTTCATTTAAACGCTCCCATTTACGGAGTGGGCGTGGATGAAGCTTTCATGCGATGCCCACCCTTATCGCAGAAAGCATAGTTTGCCGATTTTCAGGCACTTGTCACGCCGATTCAATTCCGAGGCGGCGTTAATGATGAACGTCAACCTTTCGGTTTCCAGCTCAAGATTGAAGCTCTTTCGTAGAGCCAATTATACTGTGTCACCATCTGGTTGGTGCGCGTGTATTGATAGCCGATGAAGCCGAGGATCATCAGCACGATGGTGTCGACGATGTAATAGTGCAGCGAGAACATCGTGCCGCCGAACAGCGCGTGATGGATGAAACGGATGCCGATGCCGAGGCCCAGCATATAGGCGAACAGATGGATGAAGCTGCGCCATGTCTGGGCGCTGGCCTTGCCCGTCATCCAGGCCGCCCAGCCGCCCAGCAGACAGGTGACGAAGAAGAACTGCCAGATCGACGGCTCCTCGTAGAGAATGCCCTGCATGGTGAAGTCTCCCTAGCATGATCCCGAAAAGTTGCAGACTTTTCGGACAAAGATCATGCGACAAACAAACAACTTGGAGCGGAATACCGCATGCACACATTCCGCTCCAAACTCAGTGGTGTCCGCCTTCAAGATAGGCGGCGCGCACTTCCGGATTGGCGAGCAGTTCCTTGCCGGTGCCGCTCATCGTCACATTGCCGTTGACCATGACATAGCCGCGCGTGGCGAGTTTCAGCGCGCCGAAGGCGTTCTGCTCGACCAGGAACACGGTCAGCCCCTGCGTGCGGTTCAGTTCGCGGATGGCGTCGAAGATCTGCTTGACGATCAGCGGCGCCAGACCCAGCGACGGTTCGTCGAGCAAAAGCAGCTTCGGCCGCGCCATCAGCGCGCGTCCAATCGACAGCATCTGCTGCTCGCCGCCCGACAGCGTGCCGCCGCGCTGGGCGATGCGCTCCTTCAGCCGCGGAAACAGCGTGAACACCTTCTCGACGTCCTCGTCATAGTGCTTGAGGTTGTCGAGGCTGGCGCCCATCTGCAGGTTTTCCATCACCGTCATGCGCGGAAAGATGCGCCGGCCCTCGGGCGACTGGGCAATGCGCATGCGCGCGATCTCATGCGTCGGCATCTGGGTGATGTCGGTGCCGGCGAAGGTGATGGTGCCCGCGCGAGCGCGTGGGGCACCAAAAATGGTCATCATCAGCGTCGACTTGCCGGCGCCATTGGCGCCGATCAGCGCGACGATCTCACCCTGCTTGACGGTGACGTCGACGCCGTTCAGCGCCCGGATGTTGCCGTAATAGGTCTGCACGCCCTTGATATCGAGCAGCGTTGTCGCGGCCATCATTTACGCCCTCCGCGCGGCTTGGCTGTCGGGGTTTTCGCGGCCGGCTTGGCCGTGGCCCGCTCGGACGGCTTTCTTGGTGCGTTTTTGGCCTTCGCATCGACCTGCGCCGCCTTGGAGGCGCCCTTCGACACAGTCACGCGTTCGCCTTCGCTATGGCCGATCGTGTCGGTCACCGGCCCGGCGAGATACGAAGACGACGTCCCCGGTCCGTGCGCGGCATCAGGGCCGGTATCGAGCTGTTCGATAACGTCTTCGTCGCCGACTTCGGTGAGGACCGACTCCACTTCCTCGTCGTCGACGCCGAGATAGGCGGCGATGACGCGCGGGTCGGTGCGCACCGATTGCGGACTGCCGTCGGAGATCTTGCGGCCATATTCCAGCACCACGACATGGTCGGATATCTGCATGACCACCGACATGTCATGCTCGATCAACAGGATCGAGGCGCCTGATGTCTTCTTGATATCGATCAGCAGTTCGTTGAGTGCCGCCGATTCCTTCGGGTTGAGGCCAGCCGCCGGCTCGTCGAGGCACAGAAGCTCCGGCCCCGTGCACATGGCGCGCGCGATCTCGAGACGCCGCTGCGCGCCATAGGGCAGGTCGCCGGCCGGATCGTCGGCTCGATCGACGAGGTCGGCCTTCTCCAGCCAGTGCTTGGCAAGCTCTACCGATTCCGCCGAGGCCTTGCGGTAGCTGCTGAAGCCGAACAGGCCAAGGATCGTGTAGCCCGAGGCCTTCATCAGCTTGTTGTGCTGGGCAACCAAAAGGTTCTCCAGGAGCGTCATGCCCGAGAACAGGCGGATGTTCTGGAAGGTGCGCGCCACTTTGGCGCGCGCCGGGATCTCATGGTTGGGCAGACGTTCGAGCAGGAAGCTCGATCCGTCGTTCCGGTTGAGCGTGATCATGCCTTCCGACGGCTTGTAGAAGCCGGTGATGCAGTTGAACACGGTGGTCTTGCCGGCGCCGTTGGGTCCGATCAGCGCGGTGATCTCGCCGCGCCTGGCGGTGAAGGAGAGGTCGCCGATGGCGACCAGGCCGCCGAACTTCATCGACAGATGTTCGACCTGCAGGATGGCGTCGTTCATGCCCGGATTGGTCCCCTGAATCGAGCTCGCATTCATCAGCCGTGGCCCTCCTTGGTGAAGGAGCCAGAGACAGCTCTTCGCACCTTGAGGAAGGCGGTCGGTTCGCGACTGCCGACGAAGCCGCGCGGCTTCCACAGCATGACTATGACCATGGCCATGCCGAACAGAAGCATGCGGTAGAGTTCCGGGGTGAAGTCTGGCCCGAAGATCTGCTTGAGGAAGTCGAGTTCACGCAGCGCCTCGGTGCCGCCGATCATCACCATGGCGGCAACCGCTATGCCGACCAGCGAGCCCATGCCGCCGAGCACGACGATGGCGAGGATAATGGCCGATTCCAGGAAGACGAAGGATTCCGGGCTGACGAAGCCTTGCCGCGCGGCGAAGAAGGAGCCGGCGAAGCCACCGAACATGGCGCCTGTGGCAAAAGCCGTGAGCTTGGTTGTCGTCGTGTTGATGCCCAGAGACCGGCAGGCGATCTCGTCCTCGCGCAGCGCTTCCCATGCGCGGCCGACCGGCAGGCGTCGCAGCCGGATGGTGACGAAGGCGGTGAGCAGGCACAGGCCCAGGATCAGATAATAGAGGAAAATCTTGTAATACGCGCCCGACTGGGCGATGCCCAACACCTTGGCGATGTAGTTCGGGTCTGACACGTTGAACGACATCAGGCCGAAGAAGCTGACCTTGGGAATACCGGAGATACCGGCCGACCCGTTGGTGACCTCGCGCCAGTTGATCAGCACCAGGCGGATGATCTCGCCGAAAGCCAGCGTGACGATCGCCAGATAGTCGCCGCGCAGGCGCAGCACCGGGAAGCCGAGCAGCACGCCCCAGAAGGCGGCCATGGCACCCGCTGCCGGCAGCAGGATCCAGAACGACAGGCCGTATTGGGTGCCGAGCAACGCATACGCATAGGCGCCAATTGCATAAAAGGCGACGTAGCCGAGATCGAGCAGGCCGGCGAGGCCGACGACGATGTTCAGGCCCCAGGCCAGCATCACATAGATCAGGATCTGGATGCCGAAATTATCGACCCATTTCAGCGAACCCTGCAGCCCGCTGGCGATCGACCAGGCACTCAGCGACAGCACCGCGACCACGAGGATCGGGTACAGCATAAGCGCGGCAATGCCGAGTTTGGTGAAGTTGGCATGGATGAAGGCCCTGAAATAATAAATCACGCAAGCCAGTACATAGATGACCGCCAGGGCGCGCAGGAATTGCAGATAGCCGGCCGGCTCAGCTCCCACCCATCCGGCGAGAGAGCTGTTGAAGACGAACAGCAGCACCGCGGCGATGATGGCCACGATGAAGGCCGGCAACTGGAAGAAGCGTGACGCCACGCTGGCCGGCAGCAGGCCGGTGGCGACGTCGGTGATCTTCTGGTTGGCCAGGAAGGGCTGGCCATAAGCGACATAAAGAAACCGCCCGACAGCCGTGGCGATCACCACGGCGGCGAGCAGGCCCCAGCGCGTCGTCAGGACCAGTTCATTGGAAATGTTCTGACCTGTCTTCAGGCCGATGAACAGCACGAACAGGCCGAACGATATGGCGCCGGCGTAAAGCGCCTCACGCAACGCGCGCTGCATAGGGGTGGCGACGGTGTCGCGCTCCGGAGATACGGTGACGGCCATGGTCTCAGACCTTTTCGACTTCTGGCCGGCCCAATATGCCGGAAGGCAGGAAGATCAGCACGATTGCCAGGATCGAGAACGCCGCGACGTCCTTGTAGTCGATCGAGAAATAGGCCGACCACATGCTCTCGATGAAGCCGATCATCAGCCCGCCGACCACCGCGCCCGGCAGCGAACCGATGCCGCCCAGCACCGCCGCCGTGAAGGCTTTCACGCCAGGCGTGAAGCCGTCCGAGAAGGCAATGACGCCGTAATACATCAGGAACAGCGTACCTGCGACGGCGGCAAGGGCCGCACCCATGATGAAGGTGATCGAGATGGTACGGTCGACATCGATGCCGAGCAGCGCCGCCATCTTGCGGTCCTGCTCACAGGCCCGTTGCGCCCGCCCAAGCGAAGTCCTGTTGACCAGATACCAGAACAGCGCCAGCAGCAGCGCGGTGACGACGACGATGATGATCTGCTTCAGCGACACGCTGATACCGTTGATGTTGTAGACTTGGCTGACCATCGGCGGGATCGGCTTGTTGCGCGGCCCTTGCGTCACCTGGACGAAATTCGACAGCGCGATCGACATGCCGATGGCGGTGATCAGCGGCGCCAGCCGGAACGAACCGCGCAGCGGCCGGTAGGCCACCTTCTCGATCGTCCAGTTGTAAAGGCTGGTGAGCAGCATCGCCACGATCATCATGACCAGCAGCGCCACCACAACCGGCACCGAATAGAACAGCGCGCCCAGCGCGAGAAAGACGATCAGCGCCGTGAAGGCACCCACCATGAAGATATCGCCATGAGCGAAGTTGATCATGCCGATGATGCCGTAGACCATCGTGTAGCCGATCGCGATCAGCCCATAGATCGATCCCAGCGTCAGCCCGTTGATAAGCTGCTGGACAAAGTACTGCATGTGTACATGGCTCCCCTGGAATGTCGCCCATGCAGACGCATCCCTTTTCGTATTTCCCCTAGTCGTAAAGTTTCGAGCCCGGATTGCAACGTCATTTTTCAATCGTCATTCGTGTTTTCGCGGCACGCCGTCCGATTGCCCGTTTTCTCCCATCCGACCCCTGGACTACCGCGGACCCTACCATTGGCATAACGCAATGTCTTTGACGATTCGGCCGCATCATGCGCCCCGTTTCGAAGAAATCGCCGTCAAAATTAGGTGATGAGAAGAATCGTTGCGTTTCTGACACATTCCGTTTTTCGTTCTCTTCCTTTCCGCAAGGTCAGGTTTCCCTTCACTTGACCACAAAACCATGCGCGAATGGATCGCGGTCGTCGATGAAGATGGTGTTCAATCCGGTCATCCGCGCCCAGCCGCCGATCGAGGGTATGATGGCCGGTTTGCCGGCGACGGTGACGTCCTTTTCGACCTTGCCCTTGAACAGCGAACCGATGATCGATTCATGGACGAAGCTGTCGCCGGCCTTGAGCCTGCCCTTGGCATGAAGCTGCGCCATGCGCGCCGAGGTGCCGGTGCCGCAGGGCGAACGGTCGATCGCCTTGTCGCCATAGAACACGGCATTGCGGGCGTCGGCCCCGGCCACGGTCGGCTTGCCGGTCCACAGCATGTGCGACAGCCGGTTGATGCCCGGGTTCTCGGGATGCACGAAGGAATATTTCTCGTTGAGCCGCTGCCGCACCACCGGGCTCCAGGCGATGAAGTCGCCCGCCGAATAGTCGGCCATGTCGCGGTAGTTCGCCTGCGGCTCGACGATGGCGTAGAAATTGCCGCCATAGGCGACATCGACGGTGATTTCGCCGAGCTCAGGGCATTCGACCGTCAGCCCCTCGGCGTAGAGGAAGGAGGGCACATTGGTGATGCGCACCTCCTCGACATAGTCGCCGACCTGTTTGTACTCGGCGATGACCAGGCCAGCCGGTGTGTCGAGCCTGAGCACGCCCGGCGTCTTCGGTTTGATCAGCCCGTGTTCGATGGCAAAAGTCACCGTGCCGATGGTGCCATGGCCGCACATCGGCAGGCAGCCGGAGGTTTCGATAAACAGGATGGCGATGTCGCAATCCTCGCGCGTCGGCGGGTAGAGGATGGAGCCGGACATCACATCATGGCCGCGCGGCTCGAACATCAGCCCGGTGCGGATCCAGTCATACTCGGCCAGAAAATGCGCCCGCCGTTCCATCATCGTCGAGCCCTGCAGCAGCGGGCCGCCGCCGGCGACCAGGCGCACCGGATTGCCGCAGGTGTGGCCGTCTATGCAGAAGAAGGATTTCTTGGCCATGACGCTCCTCGAAAAACAAAACCGAAAAATCAGAATCGCTGTGGACTGAAGGGGGCCAGATCGATCGGCGGAGTCTGCCCCAGGACAAGATCCCTGATCAACCGTCCGGTGGCTGCCGCCTGGGTCAGGCCGAGATGGCCATGGCCGAAGGCATAGATCACCGACCGCTTTCCTGGCGCGCCGCCGATGACGGGCACTGAATCCGGCAGCGAGGGACGGAACCCCATCCATTCGCGCCCGCCCGAGGGATCGAGCCCCGGCAGGAATTTTTGCGCCTTCTGCAGCAGCGCCTTCGACCTGTTGTAATTGGGCGGCCGCTCGATGCCGCCGAGTTCGACGGCGCCGCCGACGCGCAGGCCCGTTTCGAGCGGCGTGACAACGAAGCCGTGGCCGGAGAAGATCAGCATCCGCTTCACGTCGAAGGCACTCGTCGGCAACGTCGTGTTGTAGCCGCGCTCGGTTTCCAGCGGAATGCGATCGCCGAGCTGCCTCGCCAGCAGATGCGACCAGGCGCCGGCGGCGACGACAAGGTGTCGGGCCTGCCTGGTCGTTCCGTCGGCCAACGTCAGTGTCGCACCATTCTGATCCGCCGCGACTTGGCTGATCCGAGCCAGCTCAAAGCGGGCGCCCTTGGCCTGCGCATAGGCCCACACCGCCTTGCCCAGCAATTTTGGGTCGGCGACCGTCTTCCATCCTCGCACGAACGTGCCTTTGATGAAGCGCGGCGACAGCCCCGGCTGCAAGGCGGCCAGTTCCTCGCCCTCGACATGGCGGAAACCGATGCCGAAACGCTCACGCGCCGCCCAGCCGGGCAGCCCGGCCTGAAATTCGGCTTCGCTTTCGTAGAGTTCGAGCGAGCCATCCTCGCGCAGCATCGACCGCGTACCGGAGCGATCGAGCAGGCCCATCCATTCCGCTTCAGCGAGCTTCATCATGCCTGCCTGAGTGGCAAGGCTCGCCTCGTATTTTCCCGGCGCACCGGCGCGCCAGAAGCGGATCAGCCAGGGCAGAAGCCTCGGCAGATAGGCGGGCGGGATGCTGAGCGGTCCGAGCGGATCGGCCAGCCATTTCGGCAATTGCCGCATCATGCCCTTGTGGGCCATCGGCAGCACATCGGAAAAGGCAAAGGCGGCGGCATTGCCGGAGCTCGTCTCCTCGCAGATGCCCGTCCGATCGAAGATCGTGACCTTGCGCCCCGCCTCGGCCAGAGAGGCGGCGGCACAGATGCCGATGATGCCGCCACCGATGATGGCGATGTCTTCACCGTCTCCCCGTCCACGGGGAGACGGTGCCCGAAGGGCGGATGAGGGGCGGCGCCCCCCTTCTGTCGACTTGGAATTTCCTTGCACGTAGGCGCTGCTCCTCATCTGGCTGCCGCTCTCTTCCGAACGGGGAGAAGAGAGCCTTAGAACTTCGGCAGTGTCGGCCGAATCGCGAGTGCGTCCTTGATGATCTTCTCGACTGCCTTGCGACGCTCGCCCGACAGCGGCTGGCGCGGCATGCGCACGCGGTCATTGGTGTTGATCGCGAACACTTCGGCAAGCTTGATGTTTTGTACCAGATAGGTTGAGACGTCGAGATCGAGCAGCGGCCGGAACCAGCGGTAGATGGCCAGCGCCTCCTCGCGGCGGCCCTGCTTCATCAGCTGGTAGATGGCGACGGTCTCGCGCGGGAATGCGGTGACCAGTCCGGCCACCCAGCCGATGGCGCCGACCGACAGCGCCTCGAAAGCGAGATTGTCCACGCCGGTGAACAGATCGTAGCGGCTGCCCAGGCGATTGATGATCTCGGTCGAGCGGCGGATGTCGTCCGAGGATTCCTTGATCGCGACAAAGCGCTTGTCCGACGCCAGCTCCTCCATCTGGTCGACGCTGACGTCGACGCGGTAGGCAAGCCGGTTGGAGTAGATCATGACCGGCAAGTCGCCGGCCTCGGCGACAGCACGCAGGGCCGCGACCGTCTCTTCCGCATTGGTGTGGTAGATCGGGCTCGGCACCACCATCAGGCCGTTGGCGCCTTCCTTGGCGGCGCGCTTGGCAATGCTGGCGGCCTCGCGGGTGCCGGCCTCGTTGACGGTCAGCAGCACCGGCTTCTTGCCGGCGACTTTCTGCGCGGTCTTCAGCACCTCGATCTTCTCGTCGGGCGACAGCATCGGCCCTTCGCCGAGCGATCCGCAGACGATGATGCCGTCGCAGCCGGCCTCCATCTGCAGGGTAAAGCAGCGCTCCATCTCGGCATGATCGAGACGATCATCCGCGGTGAATTTGGTCGTGACGGCAGGAAAAACTCCGGTCCACATGATCATGTCTCCATCTGATATATCAGCCATATATCTGTTAAGAAACTGCCTGTCAATACGGATTCCGTTATGATATATTCAAGATATATCAGGAGAGCGCGTTTGATATCCATGGAAGCAACCATTCCAACCGAGCCGGCCGCGACCAGGGCCTACCATGTGCTCGAGCACATGATCGTCACGCTCGAACTGGCCCCGGCAAGCTTCGTCACCGAAGGCGCCCTGATCGACAGGCTCGGGCTTGGTCGCACGCCGGTGCGCGAGGCGATCCAGCGGTTGGCCTGGGAGGGGCTGCTCGACGTGAGGCCGCGCGCCGGCATCGCGATCGCGCCGCTCCACCCAGGCGACTGGCTGCGCGTGCTCGATGCGCGCCGCGGCGTCGAGGTGGTCCTGGCCCGTTCAGCCGCCCGCTTCGTCACCCGCGAGGCCGCCGACCTGTTTCACGAAGCAGCGCTCGCCATGCAGAAAGCGGTCATCTCGGGCAACGTGCTTGCCTTCATCCAGGCCGACAAGGCGCTCGACGAAGCGCTGGCGCTGGCCGCCGACAATCCGTTCGCCGCCCGTTTGGCCGCCCCCTTGCAGACCCACAGCCGCCGCTTCTGGTTCCGCTACAAGGCCGACACAGGTCTTGCCGAATCCGCCGAGCACCATGTCGCGCTGATCCGCTCGATCCTCGACGGCGACGAGGAGGCCGCGGCCAAGGACGCCAAGCGCCTGATGGCGCTGCTGCGCGGCCACGCCGAGGTGGCCGCAACGCGCTGATCGAACGGGTTCAGATCCCTTGCGCCGTCGCGGTGACGGCGACGGTATTCTCCCATCCGTCACCGGTCGCGAAGATGCAGCTTCGGCCCTGCACGTCGGTCACCAGCATGGTCCATGTCCCGCTTGCCGAAACATAGATCTCGACAATGGCGGCTTGCCCGACCACACCGTAGCCGATCTGCTTTTGCTGGAAGGCCTGCGCCAATCCCGCGACAAGATCACTGTGGCCGCCGCAGATGAACTGCGCCTGCGCGGATAGCGTCGACAGCGCCAGCGCGGCGCCGATCGCGGCTGTCCTGATCCATCGAAACGAAAATTTGTGTGCCATCTGGCACCTCCTTCGCCTTGGCGTTCCGGCAAGGGA
The DNA here is from genome assembly GCF_004919685.1 of Mesorhizobium norvegicum. Lineage (GTDB taxonomy): Bacteria > Pseudomonadota > Alphaproteobacteria > Rhizobiales > Rhizobiaceae > Mesorhizobium > Mesorhizobium norvegicum. The sequence continues at coordinate 59,346 of NZ_SMYZ01000053.1, forward strand.
GGCACATGGGCAGCCTCAATATGCCGGGACGATCCAGGCCGGATTCGACGTCTTCATCACGTCACTCCTTCTGGTTTCCGGTCTGTCATCAGGGAACTTTATCGCATTCCCTGGAGTCGATATGGTGAGGTCCCGATGCGAAAACAAGCACCCTTGCGACGCGTTGCGGGGCGCAATCCGCGTCAGGCTTCCGCCTCGCGAAGTGCTGCCCATTTCAGCAGGGCGTCGAGAGCCCGGCACAGCGCCTGCCCCCAATCGGTCAGGCAATATTCGACCTTCGGCGGCACCTGATGATGGACGATGCGGCGGACAATGCCATCGGCCTCCATCTGCCGCAGCTGCTGGATCAGCATCTTCTGCGAGATCGCCGGGATTGCACGTTCGAGATCGGAAAAGCGCAGCACCTTGCCACCGAACAGATGAAACAGGATCACCAGCTTCCAGCGGCCTTCGAGGATGCGCAGCACATTCTCAACGCCGCTCGCCGCCGACAACGGCGTCAATGCCTCGCCCTTACTTTCAGGTCCAACCTTACTTTCAGGCCCAGCCTTACTTTCAGGCCCAGCCTTACTTTCAGGTAAGTACCTTACTTTTTCGTCGGTTCTTGTCATTTTTTCAGTCTATCTCATTTTAGGAGCCGGACAAGGCCGCAGACCTTCGCGTCAACGGCCGGAACTGGAACCGGAGAGAAGCCATGACCGCAAAACTTCCGCAGCCGCTGACCGACTATTTCGCCGCCAAGAACAGGCACGACATCGACGCCATGCTCGCCTCTTTCTCATCGAACGCCACGGTCAAGGACGAAGGCGAAACCCATCGGGGTCCGGCCGCCATCCGCAGCTGGATGGAAGCAACGACAAGCAAATACCGGGTGACCGTTGAGATCGCCGACGCGACGGTCAATGGCGATGCGTGGCGGATCGCCGGCATCGTCTCAGGCAATTTTCCCGGCAGCCCGGCGACGCTCCACTACGTCTTCACCCTGGCCGATGACCGGATCACACGGCTGGAGATCGGCGCATGACCATGGCGCAGAAATTCACGGTCGACGATCGGGAGTTTGCCGGCAAGCGCGTTCTGGTCACCGGTGGCACCAAGGGTGCCGGCGAAGCCATCGTTGTCAGGCTTTCGGCGGCGGGCGCGGCCGTTCTCACCACCGCCCGCTCGGCGCTTCCCGATGCGCTGTCGCCAAAGCTGTTCGTGCAGGCCGATGTGAGCACTTTGGCAGGCACCGAGACAGTGGCCGCAGAGGTCATGGAGCGGCTTGGCGGCGTCGACATCATCGTGCACAGCGTCGGCGGGTCGAAGAGCCCCGGTGGAGGATTTGCCGGACTGACCGATCAGCTCTGGCAGGACGAAGTCAGCCTCAACCTGCTGGCGGCGGTGCGGCTCGACCGTCTGCTTGTCCCGCACATGATCGAACAAGGCTCCGGCGCGATCGTCCACATATCGTCGATCCAGCGCCGCCTGCCGCTGCACGAATCCACCATCGCCTATGCGGCGGCGAAGGCAGCCCTTTCCACCTACAGCAAGGCGCTGTCCAAGGAGCTCGGCCCAAAAGGTATCCGCGTCAACGCCGTGGCGCCGGGCTGGATCCACACCTCCGCTCCGGAAGCCATGGTGAAGCGGCTGGCCGCCCATTCCGGTTCGGATGAGGAAACCGCCCGTCAGGGCATCATGGATGCGCTTGGCGGCATCCCGATCGGCCGGCCGGCATGGCCGCACGAAATCGCGGAACTGGTCGCCTTCCTTGTCTCGGACCGCGCCGCGGCGATCCACGGCGCCGAATACGTCATTGATGGCGGTACGATTCCAACCGTGTGAAGAAGATAGCGGGCACTCAGAAACGAAAAAGGCGGGATGAACCCGCCTTTCCGATATTCGAATGTTTTTCGGGCTCAATTCATCGTCGGGATGACGAATTCCGCACCATCCTTGATGCCGGACGGCCAGCGCGAGGTCACCGTCTTGGTCTTGGTGTAGAAGCGGAACGCGTCCGGGCCGTGCTGGTTGAGGTCGCCGAACGAGGATGCTTTCCAGCCGCCGAAAGTGTAATAGGCGATCGGCACCGGGATCGGCACGTTGATGCCGACCATGCCGACCTGGACCCGCGAGGCGAAGTCGCGCGCGGCATCGCCGTCACGGGTGAAGATGGCGACGCCATTGCCCATCTCGTGGTCATTGGCGAGCTTGATCGCGCTCTCATAAGTCGGCGCGCGCACCACCGAGAGCACCGGCCCGAAGATCTCTTCCTTGTAGATGCGCATGTCCGCGGTGACGTTGTCGAACAGGCAGCCGCCCATATAGTAGCCGTCTTCATAGCCCTGCATGGAGAAGCCGCGGCCGTCGACGACCAGCTTGGCGCCTTCCTTGACGCCGGTGTCGACATAACCCTTGACCCGCTCCAGGGCTTGGCGTGTCACCAGCGGGCCGAAATCGGCGGAAGAGTCGGTCGAAGGACCGACCTTCAGGCTTTCGACGCGCGGGATCAGCTTTTCCATCAGCCGGTTGGCGGTGTCGTTGCCGACCGGAACAGCAACCGAGATCGCCATGCAGCGTTCACCGGCCGAGCCGTAGCCGGCGCCGATCAGCGCATCGACGGTCTGGTCCATGTCGGCGTCGGGCATGATGATCATGTGGTTCTTGGCGCCGCCGAAGCACTGCACGCGCTTGCCGGCGGCGGTGCCGCGCGAATAGATGTAGTGGGCGATCGGCGTCGAGCCGACAAAGCCGATGGCCTTGATGTCGGGATCGTCGAGGATGGCGTCGACCACATCCTTGTCGCCGTTGACGACGTTGAGGATGCCCGCCGGCAGGCCGGCTTCGAGGAACAGTTCGGCAATGCGCATCGGCACGCCCGGATCGCGCTCCGACGGCTTCAGGATGAAGGCGTTGCCGCAGGCGATGGCCGGCGCGATCTTCCACAGCGGGATCATTGCCGGGAAGTTGAACGGCGTGATGCCGGCGACGACGCCGAGCGGCTGGCGCATCGAATAGACGTCGATGCCGGGGCCGGCGCCGTCGGTGAATTCACCCTTCATCATATGAGGCGCGCCGATGCAGACTTCGACCACTTCGAGGCCGCGCTGGATGTCGCCCTTGGCGTCGGCGATCGTCTTGCCGTGCTCGCGCGCCAGGATGTCGGCCAGTTCGTCATAGTCGCGGGCGACCAGTTCGAGGAATTTCATCAGCACGCGCACGCGGCGCTGCGGGTTCGTTGCCGCCCACTTCGGCTGCGCTGCCTTGGCATTCTCGACCGCCGCGCGCAGTTCCGCCTGCGAAGCCAGCGCCACCGTGCCGCGCACGGAACCGTCCATCGGCTGCATGACATCCTGCTTGCGGCCGCTGGTGCCGGCGACGTGCTTGCCGCCGATGAAATGACCGTAGTCGATCATGATCTCTCTCCCTTGTTTGTGATGTTGCATTGTCCGCCTTTGGCCGGCGGATGGCAACGCGACGGAGAACGCAACCGTTGTGCGAAAAGTAGATAACAATTGACGGACGAGCATCAATTCCCGCAAATGACAGGATGCAATTGCTGCTACGGATTGAGAGATTGAGTTCCTTCGCCACAGAACGCGGCGTCGGCGATTGTCATCTGGACCATTCCCATGAACTGGGATGACGTCCGCATCTTCCTTGCGGTGGCGCGCGCCGGCCAGATCCTTGGCGCGGCCAAACGGCTGGAGCTTAACCACGCCACCGTCTCGCGCCGCATCGCCGCACTTGAGGATGCGCTGCGGACAAAGCTGTTTCGCCGGCTGACCACCGGCAGCGAGCTGACCCCGGCCGGCGAGCGCTTTCTCGACATTGCCGAGCGCATGGAGGGCGACATGATCGCCGCGCGCTCGACCGTTGCCGGCGAAGGCGACGATGTCTCCGGCACGGTGCGCATCGGCGCGCCCGACGGTTTTGGCGTCGCCTTCCTGGCCAAGCACCTCGGCGCGCTGACCGCGCTGCACCGCGAACTGACGATCCAGCTGGTGCCGGTGCCGCGCTCCTTTTCGCTGTCGCGCCGCGAGGCGGACATCGCCATCACCGTCGAGCGGCCGACGGAGGGCCGGTTGGTGGCGGGTAAGCTGGTCGACTACTCGCTCGGCCTGTTTGCCTCGCGCGACTATGCGCAAGTGCATGGTTTGCCCCAAACCGCCGCCGAGCTTGGCCAGCACACCCTCATCGGCTATGTGCCGGACCTTATCGTCAGTCCCTCGCTCGACTACGCGGCCGAATTCAGCGCCGACTGGCGCACCAGCTTCGCCATCTCCTCGGCGCTCGGCCAGGCCGAAGCAGTGCGCTCGGGCGCCGGCATCGGCATCCTGCACACCTTCGTCGCCCGCTCGATGCCGGAACTTGTGTCCGTCGATGTCGTCGCGCCCATCCGCCGTGCCTACTGGCTGGTCTATCACGAATCGGTCAGGCCGCTGCGCCGCGTCCAGATCGTCGCCAGCTTCATCACCAAGGCGGTGGAGCGGGAGCGAAACCTGTTCGTTTAGCTGTGCCGCCTTTTCCTTGCCACAAAACCGGCGAGTGTGGCATCAGGCGTGCGGTCGCCGCGTAGGGACATCCTTCAGAAAGCTGGCGCGGATAGACATGCGAGCCGTTCTTGCCATCCTGCCGCTGCTTTTCGTTTCCGCTTGCGCCAATCCGTGGACGAAGGTCCCGGAGGCCGAGCTGCCCAAACCGATCCGCAACGCCATGGCGCGGCCTTCGCCTTTCGTCTTCGGCAATTATTGCGGCCCCGGTACCCGCACAGGCGATCTGTCGGCCCGGCCGGTCAACCGCCTCGACGCGGCCTGCCAGGCGCATGACGCCTGTTACATCGCCCGCCACAACCATTGCGACTGCGACGGCGCCCTCGTCGCCTCGGCGAAAGCGATACGCGACGACAAGACAGCGCCGCGCAAGATGCGCGGCGAGGCCGAGCTACTAATCGCCACCTTCACCATTCCCGTCTGCAAGGTCTTCCCGCAGGGCTTCATGCCACCGCGCGACCCGGCGCAATTGAGCGCCCTGAAGGCCGGGGCGACCGGGTGAAGGGCCGCACATCCATCGCCATCGTTCTGTTCGGGCTGGCTGTCCTTGCCGGCTGTGCCGACGCTGGCCGCAATGCTTGCGACGTCTTGCAAGGCCAGACGGCCTGCGCGCAGCCCTCGGTATCGGCCAGGACGCCCGGGCCGCAGATCGCCGCCGCGCAGTTTTTCGGCGACGCCGGCACAAGCGACTACGAGAAGCGCTTCCTGGCGCTGCTCGCCCACCACCAGCTCGGCGCCATGGACCGCGCCAACGGCACCGGCCCTTTCGGTCACGACCGCCATGAGATCCGCAACAGCGATTTCCAGGCGACCTACCGGACACTGCAACAACTGGCCGGGCCGGTTGCCGAAACGCATCTGCCCCCCGCCAGCAGCGGCGACAGCGGCGAGCGCCACTTCGACGGACGCTGGCGGGTGTCGCGGCAGACGCTCTACATCGATGCGGCAGCGCGGCCTTCGGCGCCGAAGATCTTCGATTTCTCCGGCCTGCAGGCGCGCAGCGTCGAGATCGTGCTGCGCCAGGCCGGAACGCAACCGACCGACATCGAGGGCACCTGCGACGGCACGCTGGCGATCCGTGCCGGCGGCGGTTCACGCACCATCGCCACGGGCATGGCATTCCGCTTTCGCCTATCCGGCGAGGACGACACGGTCAGCCTGTTCCCGAGTGATGGCCTGAACCGCTGCGTGCTAAGAATCCGCCCCAGCCTTGCCCCGGCCGGCGCGCCGCTCTCCATCCGGCGCGAAGAGACCGCCGACCCGGCGCTTGCCGCCTTCGACAGTCGTTACGAGCGTTGCCCAACGCCCGATCCCACCACCGGGCTCGACCCGCTCAGCCGCGCCTTCTACGCCAGCCGCTGGCTGTCGCAGACCTGCGCCTTGCCGATCGGAAAGCCGCGCCTGCTGCGCAAATCGCGCGACGGCTTCAACGCCAAGGTCGAGGCGCTGATGGGAGCGCCGCTGTCCGACAGCGCCATAGACAAGGGCGACCCGGAACTGCCGCTCGACTTCTCCAAGGCGCCAAAGCTCAAGCTGATCTATCTGTCGTCGCTGGAGTTCAAGGCCGACTTCTCCGGATGCATCATCGAGCGGCTGATCCGCCATCATGCCGCCCTTGGCACCAAGGTGCGCATCATGGTCACCGACGTGCTGGAGCGCGACAAGGACGACGCAATGCTGCACCGGCTGGCCGCGGAGTTCCCCAATGTCGAGTTGCAGGAATATCGTTGGCGGGCGGACCGGGGCGCGCCGATCGACGAGCAGATCTCACAACTGCACAAGACCCATCATATCAAGATGCTGGCGACGCTTGCCGACGATCCCGGGCGCTCCCGCGTCATCATCGGCGGCCGCAACATCCATGACGGCTTCCTGTTCCACCGGCCGATCGATCTGTCGCGCTATCCCGATCTCGAGCAATACGGCAAGACCGACGGGTTCTCGCTGAACTACTATTCGAACTGGAGCGACTTCGACATCGAGTTCGCCGATCCGGCCACGGTCGAGACGCTCGCCGCGCATCTTTCGACAGTGTGGCTGCGCGACGCCGACACCAATCTGGCGCGCCCCTTCTCCATTCCGGTCCGGTCCGACGGCGCCCCCCCGTCAGGCACGGCGCGGCATTTCATTTCGGTGCCCTACGAGGATGGCCATGCGCTGGAGGATTATTTCGTCGAGCTGGTCGACGCCGCCCAACACCATATCCAGATCGTCAATCCCTACCTCAACCTGACGCCGAAGCTTGCCCAGGCTGTTGACCGGGCGCTCGCTCGTGGCGTCAGGATCGACATTGTCGGGCGCATCGATCTCAAGGGCGATATCGGCGGCAAGTTCCTCACCGCGCTCAACAAGCTGTTCGTCGAGAAATATGGCGACCGCATCAACATCCGCGAGTTCAAGGCACCGGATGTCGTGCTGCATTCCAAGATCATGATGATCGACGAAAGGCTGGTCGCCATCTCGTCGGTCAATCTCAACAACCGCAGCTTCTTCCACGACTCGGAGAACGGCATGACGGTGCTCGATCCGGCCTTCTACACCAGGATGAAGCCGATCTATGACGACTATCTCGCCCACTCGAACCCGGTCGCCGCCAATGTGACGATCCCATGGGCCTATCGGCTGCTGTTCGACGAGGATTGGGTCAGGCAAGCCTTCTGACCAACGCAGCCCCTACCGCAGATAGCGCTCCTGCGCGAGGTCGCGGACATCGATGTCCGGCACCCGGCTGGAGATGATGTCGGCCAGCACCTTGCCCGAGCCGCAGGCCATGGTCCAGCCGAGCGTGCCGTGGCCGGTGTTGAGATAGAGATTGGAAAGCTCTGTGCGGCCGATCAGCGGCGGGCCATCCGGCGTCATCGGCCGCAGCCCGCACCAGAACGTCGCGTCCCGCATGGCGCCGGCGCCCGGAAAGAGATCGCCGACCGAGTGTTCCAGCGTGCGCCGCCGCGATTCGTGCAGCCTGAGGTCGAAGCCGGAAATCTCCGCCGTGCCGCCAACCCGGATGCGGTCCCCAAGCCGGGTGATCGCCACCTTGTAGGTCTCGTCCATCACTGTCGACACCGGTGCCGCGGCAGCGTCCTTGATCGGCACGGTGATCGAATAGCCCTTGACCGGATAGACCGGGATCGGCCGCTTCACCCGGCGCATGAACCCTGCCGAATAACTGCCCAGCGCCATCACATAGGCGTCGGCGGCTTTCCAGCCTTTGCTGGTGCTGAGATTGGCGATGCGGTTGCGGCTGCGGATGACACGCCAGATCGTCACGTCATATTCGAACTTGACGCCCCGGGCCACACAGAGTTCGGCCAGCCTGTCGGTGAACATCTTGCAGTCGCCGGTCTCGTCGTGCGGCAACCTGAGGCCGCCGACGAACTTTTCGCGCACCCCCGCCAGGCCCGGCTCCGCCGCGATGCAGCCGTCCTGGTCGAGGATTTCGTAAGGCACGCCATACTTCTTCAGCACCTCGACATCGCCGCCGGTACCGTCGAGCTGCTTTTGCGTGCGGAACAGCTGCAACGTGCCTTGGGTGCGCTCGTCATAGGCGATGCCGGTTGCTTCGCGCAGCGCCTTCAGCGTGTCGCGGCTGTATTCAGCGAGCGGCACCATGCGCGCCTTGTTGATCGCATAGCGCTCGGCCGTGCAATTGCGCAGCATCTTGATGAGCCATGTCCACATATGCGGATCGAAGGCCGGCCGCACCACCAGCGGGCCGTGCTTCATCAGCAGCCATTTGATCGCTTTCAGCGGAATGCCGGGCCCGGCCCATGGCGAGGCATAGCCGGGCGATATCTCGCCGGCATTGGCGAAGCTGGTTTCCAGCGCTGGGCCTTTCTGGCGGTCGAGAACCGTCACCTCGTGGCCGGCCTCGGCAAGAAAATACGCCGTGGTCACCCCGATGACGCCACCGCCCAGCACCATGATCTTCATCGTTCACTCCTTGCCGCGCGTCCTTCAGGACGCGGCCGCATTTTTCGATTTGCGCATGATCCTTGCCGAAAATCGATGCCGATTTTCAAGACCATGCGCAGTGGCCCGTTTACGCCGCCGTGGGACCGGGGTCGTCATCTCCCTCTGTCTGCCGCATTCCGGCCTTCTCGCCAAGAGGCCGCCAATCGGCTGCGGCGCTGTAGACGAGGGTGAGCCCATGCGGTCGTCGCCCCTCGGCTTGGGATTTCTCCCTGACGGCCCGCCGCGCGGCCTCCGGCTGGTAGAGCACGGCCGCGATCAGGATCGACTCCCGCCTGCCGTCGACCTGTTCGATCGATGTCGTCTGGCCCTCGGCCATGCCGAGCATGCAGAGCCCCCGCCTCGTCGTGATCGACAGGCTGGAGCCGACCGGCCCGCGCACCTCGTTCTGCACCAGGGTTCGGGTCTCGGCAGGGCCGGCATCGATGCGAAACACAACTCTGCTGTTCAGCGTCACGATATCGGCTTCGACCGAATCGATCGGAACCACATCAGCTTTAGAGAGCTTGTCTGCAAGCATAGGAACGATCGGATCGGCGAAAGCCCGCCGACGCTCCAGCATGATCTCGAGGACGGCGAAGTCCTTCGTCGTCAGCCAGCAATTCGTGCCTGTCATCACCGCCTCCATGATCAGGACCGCTCCTGGCCGGAGGCGAGCGTGTCGACGGCCTCAACGATCAACGACAGTTCCCGGCCACCACGACTGCTCCAGCGCACTGTCTGCCCGATGGTCGCACCGATAAGCGCCGTCCCCATTGGTGTCAGCACCGAGATCCTGTTTTCTGTGATGTCGGCATCGCCGGGATAGACCAGCGTGATGCGCTCCCCGCCATCGCCGCGGATTGTCACGGTCGAACCCATCCGCACCACATTGGCCGGCATGGAAGCCGCTGCCGTGATGACGGCCCGGTCCATCTCCGAGAGCAGCTCTTCGGCCGTCTCGGGCGCGCGGTCGAGCGACGCCCGCGCCAGGCCCGTCAGCCTGTTGTGGTCGGCATCGCTGACCAGAAGCCGGCTCGGTGGACGCAATCCTGTTGCATGTTGCATGGCAAACCTCATGAATTGGCGCATCGAACAGATGCGCGCCTGCCGCCCAACTGACGGGCGGCTTGATGGAAGCCGGCAGCCGTGAGGGCTGTCTGGCTTGAGAATGATGATGTCAGGTAGAAACGCCCCGGTTCGGACGGACGCCAAAAGGCGACCGCGCCGGGGCTACGATCCCGCGATCGGGCAGACCCTGAACAAGGTTCTGATATGGGCGAGGTTGCTCATACCCAGAGCCTTGCCGACAGGCGTCCGCTTGTCAAGCGCGGCCAAACCGCTCAACCGCCGACATAGCGCCGATGAAAGCGCGGGCCGAGGCTGGTCAGGATCTCGTAGCCGATGGTGCCGGCATGGCCGGCCGCGTCATCGACGCTTTGTGAGGGACCGAGCAGTTCGACGAGATCACCCTCGCGGAGCTTGCCGGACGGCAAGGCGGAGATGTCGAGAATGATCGAATCCATCGACACCCGCCCGAGGAAGGGCAGGCGCGCGCCCTCGAACCAGGCCGCGGACGCCGCGCGTCGGTGCCAGCCATCGGCATAGCCCAGCGAGATCGTCGCGGCAGCGAGCGGCGCCGTCGTGTGGAAAATGTGGCCGTAGCCGACACCGACGCCGGCCTCCAGCATGCGTGTCTGAACGACCTTGGCCTCCAGCCGTACCACCGGCAGCATAGGGTTCGGCCTGGCCGGTGTCGGATTGATGCCGTAGAGGGCTGCGCCGGGGCGTGCGAGATCGTAGTGAAAGCGTGCCCCAAGAAAGATGCCGGACGAATTGGTGAGCGAGGCCGGCGCCTCCGGCAGCATTGCGCGCAGCCGCTCGAACGCCAGTCGCTGCCGCTCATTGGCCGGATGCTCCGGCTCGTCGGCGCAGGCCAGATGGCTCATCACGAAACGGATGTCGATGCCGTCGAAGGCCTGCGGATCGGCGGCAACGCGCTCCACATCCCGTGGCGCCATGCCGAGCCGCGACATGCCGCTGTCGACCTGGATCGCAGCCGGCAGTTTTCGGCCGGCGCGGCGAGCCGCCACACGCCAGGCCGCCAATTGCCCCACGCTGTTGATGACGGCGCAAAGGTCTGCCGCCACGGCGTCCGGCTCGGCGCCGGTCGGAATGCCGTTCAACACGAAAATGGCAGGGCCCGGCCCAAGCGAGCGGCGCAAGGCGACGCCTTCGCCCAGAAGCGCGACGAAGAAGGTATCGCAGCCTTCGCGCAGCAGCGCCGCCGCGACGTGGCTGGCACCAACGCCGTAGCCATCCGCCTTGAGCACACCAGCGCAGCGAACATCGCCCAACCGCGCTTTCAGCCGCCGATAGTTCTCACGGATCGCACCGAGATCGATGGTGAGGATAGCCCCAGCCGCCACTTCGCTTGTGGCGGTGACCTCCTCGGGCAGCGAGCTTTTGGGGGCGTCGTTCATGGCGACCCTTCGCATAGTGGATAGAGACATCAATAGGACCGCCGGGCCGGCGCGGCAACCGCGGTCGTTGTATCGCGGCTACTGCACCAGATGCCGGAACGCCGCCACCACGTCCTCATAGACATGGCGCTTGAACGGCACGACCAGGTCGGGCAGATCCTGCATAGGCCGCCATGACCATTTGTCGAACTCGGCGGTGTGGCCGCCCGGCGGCGGGTTGATCTGGATCTCGCTGACATTGCCATGGAAGCGAAAAGCGAACCATTTCTGCGTCTGGCCGCGATACCGTCCCTTGAAGGCGATGCCGACGAGGTGGTCCGGCAAATCATAGTTGATCCAGTTGGGCGCTTCGGCCAGCAGCGAGACGCCGCGCATGCCGGTCTCTTCATAGAGCTCGCGCTCGGCCGCCTGCAGCGGCTCCTCGCCCTTGTCGATGCCGCCCTGCGGCATCTGCCAAAGCTGCGTCGTGCCGGCAAATTCGCTGTCCGGTTCGGCAATGCGATGCCCGACCCAGACCAGGCCATCGGCGTTGAGGATCATCAGCCCGACACAGGGCCGATAAGGCAGCGTTTCGCGGTCGATCTTTTTTGTCTTCGCCATCAGTCAATCTTCCAAGCCATTTTCCGATGGCTAGCCTTTTTGCGGATCGATGGCCACCGCCGAAATCGGTACGATCTCAATGCCGCGCTTCTTGGCCTCGGCCACCCAGGACGTCACCGTGTCGACCGTCAGGTCGAAGGCCGAGCCGATGCCGACGGCAAAGCCTTTCGCACGCGCGGTCGCCTCCAGGCTATCGAGCTTCTTCAGGATTTCGCCGCGATCCTGCACGGCATCGATCGCCGTGTCGCCGGAGACGAAGGGCACGCCGTCCTTCAGCGCCAGGTCCGGCGCCAGGCTGCGCGCCGACGAGCCGTCATCGATATAGGCGAGGCCGCGTTTGCCGAGCTCGGCCATGAACGGCTCCATCGCCGCCGCGTCGGCGGAAAAGCGGGCGCCCATGTAGTTCATGACGCCGGTGTAGTTGGTCGTCCGCGACAGCGCCCAGTGCAGGTTCTTCAGGTTTTCATCCGCGCTTGCCGCCACCGTCAGCGTGTTGCGGCCAGGATTGACGTTCGGGTAGTCGAACGGCTCGAGCGGCACTTGCATGACGACCTCGTGCCCGCTTTGCCTGGCTGCCTGCATCCAGCGGCCGATGCTGTTGCCTTGCGGCGCGAAGGCCAGCGTCACTTCCGCCGGCAGCTTGGCGATGGCCGCCTGGGTGCCTGTCTGTGAAACCGAAAGCCCGCCGATGACGATCGCCACCCGCGCGCCGCGCGCGCCGGACCAGGGCCGCGCATAAACGTCGAACGGCCGCCTTCCATCGGCGGCGCGCACGGGCAAAGGCCCGGTTTCACTGGCTTCGATCAGCGCCTTGTCTGGAATATGCGCGATCTTCAGGTTCTGGCCGATGGTCGATGGGTCACGAATGACGATCGCTGCCCTGGGCGAGCCATCGCCCTCTTCCGTCTGCACATGGATGATCTGCGGCCCACCTGTTTTGGCCGGCGCCTCCGGCTTCGGCGCCGCCACCGGGGCCAAAGCGGACGGCGCGGCGGCAGGCTCGGCCGCCGCTGTGACTTTCGGCGTTGAAACGGCAATTTCTTGCGGCTTTCGAAACGGCTTTTCCCTGAGCGCGATCGCGCCGGAGACGCCGGCCACCGCCAGCACGACCGCGGTCGCCATGATCGCACCGCCGCTGACCTTGCCGGCGGCGCGCGGCGACCGGACAGCCTGTCCGAGCGGGCGTTCGATGTCCTTGCCGATATCAGCCAAGCCTAATCCCCGGGCGCATGGTTACGAAGACGAAGCCGCTTCGAAAAGACATGCGCGAATTCACCAATCCTGGCGCACCCCTGGCGCCGTGTTTGAGGGCTTCGCCTTGCCCCCGAATCAAACTGCCGGAACCTTTCGGTCCCGGCAGCATCGCATTGCTTCCATCAGGCGGCCAGACCTGTTGTTGGCCGCTGGAGCATCGGGCCCAAAAGTGGAATCCGGTTTTGGGAAAACCCGATGCTTAAACAAAAAGCTAGAGCGGCGCGTGCGCCGCTCTAGGCCCCTACTGGTTGAGAACCGCCTTTTGCGGATTGGGCGGGAAGGACGGATCGGTCTTCTGGCCGCGCAGCAGCTGCTCGGCATAGATGAGCTGCAGATCGTCCTTCGGATCCGGCGGCACATAGGCCGCCGAGCCCGAACCGGTCGAGCTCTCGTCGGCGCCCTTGATATGGCCCTTGAGGTCGGATTCGCCGCGCGTCAGGTCCCTGCCCTGCAGTTCCGGCGGCAACGGCTGGTCGACCTTGATGTCGGGCGTGATGCCCTTGCCCTGGATCGACTTGCCGGACGGCGTGTAATACAGCGCCGTCGTCAGCCGCAGCGCACCATTCTCGCCGAGCGGAATGATGGTCTGCACCGAACCCTTGCCGAAGGACTGCGTGCCGACCACCGTGACACGGCGCAGATCCTGCAGCGCGCCGGCGACGATTTCCGACGCACTGGCCGAACCGCCATTGACCAGAACGATCATCGGCTTGCCGTTGATGTCGTCAACCTGCTTGGGCTTGGCGTCGAAGCGAGTGACGTCCTTGGGATCACGGCCGCGCGTCGAGACGATCTCGCCGCGGTTGAGGAAGGCATCGGACACGCTCACAGCCTGATCGAGCAGACCACCCGGATTGAGGCGCAGATCCAGTACGTAGCCCTTGAGCTTGTCGTCCGGAATCTGCTTCTTGATGGTGTCGATGGCGTTCTCGAGATCGTCATAGGTCTTTTCGGTGAAGGAGGTGATCTTCATGTAGCCGATGTCGTTCTCGACCCGGAACTTGACCGCCTTGACCTTGATGATGTCGCGCACGACCGTCAGTTCGATCGGCTTGTCGGCGCCCTGGCGCAGGATGGTCAGCTTGATCGGTGTGTTGACCAGGCCGCGCATCTTCTCGACGGCGTCGTTGAGGGTCAGGCCGCGAACCTCTTCGCCATCGATCTTGGCGATATAATCGCCTGCGAGCACACCTGCCTTGGCGGCCGGCGTGTCGTCGATCGGCGTGATCACCTTGACCAGGTCGTTCTCCATGGTGACCTCGATGCCGAGGCCGCCGAACTCGCCCTTGGTCTGGACGCGCATATCCTGCGCCTGCTCGGCGTTCATGTAGGAGGAGTGCGGGTCAAGCGAGGCAAGCATGCCGTTGATGGCGTTCTCGACCAGCGACTTGTCGTCGGGCGGTGTCACATACTGTGCCCGCACCCGCTCGAAGATATCGCCGAAGATCGCCAGTTGCTTGTAGGTCTCCGACCCTGCAGCGTTCGCCGCCGAGCCGGGTGTGCCATAGACAAGGCTCATGGCGGACGCGCCCATCAGCGCACCGGCAAACAGAAGCGACAGTTTCCGCATTATTCACGTCCTTCCAGAAAAACGGTCCGCCCACCATGGGGCCGGATCGACGGGTTTTCCATCCTTGCGGAACTCGACATAGAGTTCCGGCGTGGCATTTCCATTCTTCGAAACCGAGGTGCTCGCCACCCGGGCCTCTCCCATCGCGCCGATCGGCTCTCCTGCGAGCACTGATTGACCGGTCGCGACGCTGATTCTGCTCATCCCCGCCAAAACGACATGATAGCCGTCGCCTGCGTTAAGGATCAAGAGTTGACCATAAGAGCGAAACGGCCCCGCATAAAGCACATTCCCATCCGCCGGCGCGGTGACGATGGCTCCCGATTGTGTCGCAACCATGTCGCCAAGCATCACCGCGCCGTTACCGTCATCGGCGCCGAATCGCCGCTTGATGCGGCCGGTCACCGGCAGCGCGATCTGTCCCTGTAGCGCCGAAAAGGGCGCCGCTGCGGCAAGTTGGTTGCTTTCCGGCACGGGCAGCGACGCCAGTTCCGCCGGCGCCGATGTCTTGTCGCCATCCGCCGTCTTCTGCTCGGCAGCCTTGGCGGCATCGGCAGCCTTGCGGCTCTTGTCGGCCTGCGCTTCGAGCGAGGCGATCAACTCTTTCAGGCTGCCGGCCTTGGCCGCAAGCGCCTCGGATCGCTGCTTTTCAGCGGCCATTTGCGTTTGCGTGTCGGTTTCGAGCTTCTGCTTGGCTTCCAGCAGCATGCCGAGCCGCTTCTTTTCCGCTGCCTGATCGCCGACCGCCGCCGTCAGCCGCGCCCGTTCGGCCTCGATCGAGGCCGTGACCCGCGACTGCTCCTTGAGATCGGCGAGCAGGCTATCTGTCTGCTGACGCAGTTCCGGCACCACGGCACCGAGCAGGATGGCGCTGCGCACCGACGACAGCGCGTCCTCCGGCTTGACCAGGATCGCCGGCGGCGGGTTCAACCCCATGCGCTGCAGCGCGCCCAGCACTTCGGCCAGCACGTCACGCCGCGCCACAAGCGAGGCGCGTATCTTCTGCTCCTGGCCCTTCAGCCCTTCCAGCCTGGCGCCGATGTCCTCGATGTCCTGCCCGAGCTTCTGCTCGGTCATCGCCGACTGGATCAACGCGGCGGTGATCGAGGCGTGATCCTTCTTGATCGTCGCGATGTCGGCGGAGAGCTTGGCCAACCGTTCGGACGACAGCGTGATCTCCTTCGAGACCCGTTCGTATTCGGCGCGGCTCTGGTCCGGATCGGGAGCCATGTCGAGCGTGTTTTCGGCCCGCCCCGCATGCAGCGACAGCACAAGCGCCGCCGCCGCGATGCCGCAACGCGCGCGCCATGAGCCCGTTCTCGATTTCCAGCCTTCAGACATCCGGCGTCGACTCTATCTGCGGCTTCGTTAACGAACCATCAACCATGTTTGAAAGGCCCGTTTCCGAATGTATGTCGCCCAAAAGTGGTCCCGGGGTTTTGGGGAAACGACATGCATAAGACCAAGGGGCCAATCTGACGCGGCATTGGGGCGGAATTCCGGGCAGGTCGCGCCAATTCACCGGTTTACGAGCGATGGTAGGGATGTCCCGAAAGAATGGTGGCCACCCGATAAAGCTGCTCTCCCAGCATCACGCGCACCAGTTGGTGCGGCCAGGTCAGCAATCCGAACGACATCACCAGTTCGGCCTGGTCGCGCAGTGACTGATCGTGGCCGTCGGCGCCACCGATGGCGATGACCAGCGCCTTGCGGCCGCCGTCACGCAACAGGCCGAGGCGCCCGGCGAAGTCTTCCGAGGAAAAGCTTTTGCCGCGTTCGTCGAGCAGGATCAGCGCGGTACCGGGCTGCAACTGCGTCTGCAGCTTCTGGCCCTCCTCACGCCGCCGCTCGCTTGCGGTCTGGCCGCGCCCCTCGGCGATCTCGGCAATGCCGGCAAATTCAAGCCCCACCGCCGGGCCGCTCTTGGCGAAGCGCTCGAAATAACGGTCGGCGAGCAGCTTCTCGGGGCCGGCTTTCATCCGGCCCACGGCATGAACTGATATCTTCATCCTTGCCCCTGTAAGCCGCTAATGCATGTCACCAAAGTAGGAATCGGTTTTGGAGCAACGACATACATCAAAACAAAGGCGGCTTAGTGGAGGGTCTCTTCCTCGAGATCCGGCGCCTGCCACATCTTTTCAAGATTGTAGAATTCGCGGACTTCAGGGCGGAAGACATGGACGATGATGTCGCCCGAATCGATCAGGACCCAGTCGGCGCCTGCCAACCCCTCAACGCGCGCAGTGCCGAGACCGGCATCCTTGATCGCTTTGAGAAGATGATCGGCGACAGCCGCAACATGACGGTGCGATCGGCCCGAAGCGACGACCATGTAGTCGCCGAGGCTCGATTTCCCCTGGATGTCGATTGAGACAATATTTTCGGCCTTGGAGTCTTCCAGACTGGCAAGGACTGTCTTGATGGCGCGGGACACGGCGTCGTCTACGCTGATCCTGGCCGGCGAAGGCATGATATCGGCCTTCTTCCGCAGTGCTGTTCTCAGTGTATTTCCTTTCGCAGCAAGAACAACCAAATCACCCCTAAAAGCAGGTGACACCGCTTAGATAGGCAGAGTTCCCTGACAGTTTCAAGACGCGACCCTGCCTCGCACGAACGTATTCTCGATCCTGTGGTTCCGCCGCACGCTGGAAAAGATCGGAACCCTCGCCGCCCGCACGGGTTATCGGCTCACCGACCAACCGGAATCTTGTCATGCCGATCGACCCGCAAAACGCCCTTCTCACCGTCCAGGCCGGCCTCGCACAGCTAAGCACGCTGATCGTTTCCTACTCCTTCTCGGCCATCGGTGCCGTTATCCTTTTGATTGTCGGCTACATCATAGCCGGCCTTGCCGAACGTTCGATCTTCGCCGGTCTCGGCCATATCCATGGTTTCGACGCGACGTTGCGGCATTTCTTCTCCAAGATCGTCCGCTACGCCATCCTGATCCTCGTCACCATCATGGTGCTGGGCCAATTCGGCGTGCAGACGGCGTCGATCATTGCCGCAATCGGCGCCATCGGTCTTGCCATCGGCCTGGCGCTGCAAGGCACGCTGCAGAACATTGCCGCCGGCATCATGCTTCTGGCGCTGCGGCCGTTCCGCATCGGCGAGTCCGTCGAGGTCGGTTCGATTGCCGGCTCGATCGAGGAGATCGGCCTGTTCGCGACCAAGCTCAGGAGCGCCGACGGCGTCTACATCCTGGCGCCCAATTCGACGCTGTGGAACCAGCCGGTGCGCAACTTCTCGCGCAACGGCGTGCGCCGCAGCGACATCACGCTCAGCATCGGTTCCTGGAACGACATCGACCGCGCCCAGAAGACTTTGCTTGCCATCGCCGCCGCCGAGCGGCGGGTCAAGCGTGAGCCGGCGCCGATCGCTTTCGTCGCGACATTGGGCGAAAGCACCGTTTCTATCGCCTTGCGCTACTGGACATCGTCGGCGGATTTCTTCACCACCCAGACCGACCTCACCAAGCGCGCCAAGCAGGAATTCGATTCGGAAGGCATATCGATCCCGCAGCCGCCACCGGAAGCGCCGTCGCCGGAAGCCCGCCGGCAATGATCCATTACCCCTTGCGCCGGTCCTGCTCGTCCGGCGCGAACGCAAGCTCGACCGGCAGAGGCGCCTGCGCCGTCATCGGTGCGAAACTGCCGGTTTCACCGGCAGGAACAGCCTGCGTCGTGAACACGCGCAGAAGCACGAACAGGCAGAAGGCTGCGGCGATGAGGATCGCCACATAGATGAAGGCCTGCGTGCCGAAGACGGCCGAAAGCGCAGTCACGATGCCGGGCACGATGAAGCCAGAAAGCGACCACGCGAACAAAAGCGAGCTGGACAGCGCCACCATGTCCTCCTTGCCGGCACGGTCGGAGGCATGCGCGCTGGCAAGCGAATAGATCGATTCCGAGGCGCCATCCCAAACGATATAAATCACCACCAACGCCGCCAGCGCGCCGCCGTCGAACCCAAGCGCGAACAGGCCGGCGACCATGGCGAGCGCGGATGCGGCGATCAGCACATAGCGGCGGTCGGTGCGGTCGGAAATCCAGCCAAGCGGGATCTGCAGGATCAGCGTGCCGACCGGCATCGCCGAAAGCAGCAGCGCGACGTCTGCCTGGCTGTAGCCCTTGGCCGTGGCGTGGATCGGCGCGAAGCCCGCGATCGACATCGACAGGCCGCCGACAGCCAGCATGCCGGCAACGCCGACCGGCGAAATCCGCCAGGCGCGGCCGAGTGCCACCGAGGCTGCCTGCGGCGCCGGCGGCTGGGCCAGCCGCGTCATCCCCACGGGAAGAATCGACAGCGCCGTGAAGACGATACCGATCAGCGGCGCATCCGCCGTCCTGATATCGACCAGCGCCAGCGTTGCGTAGCCGACGCCGAGCCCGGCGACATAGGCAACGTAGAAGAAAGCCATCACCCGGCCGCGGATGGCATTGGCGACGGCATCGTTGAGCCAGCTCTGCGCAACGATGAACAGGCCGCATATGGCAAAGCCGTAGAGTGCGCGGGCGGCAATCCACAACAGTGGATGGACCCCGCCGCCGACAGCGGCGTTGGCCAGCGCGATCAGCGCCGACAGCACCATGAAGGCGCGCGCATGGCCAACCCTTCGCACCAGCGGTCCGGTCAGGATGCAGCCGGCGAGGCCGCCCGCCGAAAGTCCGGTGATGATCAGCCCGGCCCAGGTCGGATCAAAGCCCTCGGCGCCGAGCCGGACCGGGATATAGGCAAACATTAGCCCGTTGCCGACGGCGATCAGCGCCATCGACACGATGACGCTGGCAATCGCGATCAGCGGCGTGGGCTCGGCACCCTGCTCGGCTTCGCTGCGGTTTTTCCTGGGAATCGACATGCCTGCTCAGGATTGCCCATGAAACGGGCAAAGGGAGCGATAAAAGCGACATGGCCGGGCGGGGGGCTCAACCCTTTGCCAGTTTGCGGATCGCGCTCGACGACAGCGACGAACGCGGGCCGTGGATGAAGGTCCAGGCCGGCGCCTTCATGCGGGCAAGCCGCGGCGCATCGCCCTCGTCGACGCGGGCATAGTCGAAGGTCTTGGCGACGACCGAGGACAGGAACGACAGCGTCGCGCCCGGGCGGTCGATGACGGCGATCGGGAAGGTCATGACGATCTCGCGCCAGCGCTGCCAGCGATGGAAATCGCGTAACGAGTCGGCACCCATGATCCAGACGAAGTCGACACCGGGATTGCGCGCCTTGACCAGCGCCAGCGTGTCGGCGGTGTAGCGGACGTGATGGGCCGCCTCGAAAGCGGTGACCTTGATCTTCGGATTCTTGGCGATCTGCTCGGACAGTTGCAGCCGCTCGCCCAGCGGCGCCAATTCCCTGGTGCTCTTCAGCGGATTGCCCGGCGTCACCATCCACCACAGCTGATCAAGCGCCAGGCGCCTGAGCGCAATCTCGGCAACCAGCGCGTGGCCGGCATGCGGCGGATTGAACGAGCCGCCGAACAAGCCGACGGCCAGGCCTTTTTCGGCATGCGGCATTTTCAGATAGGGGGATGGGACAGCCTCCTTACCCTCCCCCTTGTGGGGAGGGTCGATCCGCGAAGCGGAGCGGGGTGGGGGTATTGCAGAGTTCAGCGTCGTACCCCCACCCGGCTCGCTATGCTCGCCACCCTCCCCACAAGGGGGAGGGTAAGACCAGCGCTCAAGGCCTCACCTGTCCCGACCCGCGCACGCGGTATTTGAACGAGGTCAGCTGTTCGACGCCGACCGGTCCGCGCGCATGCATCTTGCCGGTGGCGATGCCGATCTCGGCGCCCATGCCGAACTCGCCGCCGTCGGCGAACTGCGTCGAGGCGTTGTGCAGCAGGATCGCCGAATCGATCTCGTTGAAGAACCGCTCGACCGCCTGCGCGTCCTCGGCAACGATCGCCTCGGTGTGATGCGAGGAAAAGGTTTCGATATGGTCGATCGCACCACCGATACCGTCGACCAGCTTCACCGCGATGATGGCGTCGAGATATTCGGTCACCCAGTCGGCGTCGGTCGCCGGCCTGGCGTCGAAAAACATTTTCAGCACCTCGGCATCGGCATGGATTTCGCAGCCGGCGGCGCGAAGTGCGTCGAGGATCGGCACCAGATGCGTGGAGGCAACCGCCCGGTCGACCAGCAGCGTCTCGGCGGCACCGCAGACGCCGGTGCGCCGCATCTTGGCGTTGACCGCAATCCTCACCGCCATGTCGAGATCGGCCGAGCGGTCGATGTAGAGATGGCAGATGCCTTCGAGATGCGCGAAGACCGGCACCCGCGCCTCGGTCTGCACCCGCCCGACAAGGCTTTTGCCGCCGCGCGGGATGATGACGTCGAGCGTACCGCTTAAGCCCTTCAGCATCTCGCCGACGGCGGCGCGGTCGGTGGTCGGCACCAGCTGGATGGCGTCTTCCGGCAGGCCGGCTTCCTTCAGCCCCTCGACCAGGCAGGCATGGATGGCGGCCGAAGAATTGAGCGAATCCGAGCCGCCGCGCAGGATCACCGGGTTGCCGGCCTTGAGGCACAGCGCGCCGGCATCCGCGGTGACGTTCGGACGGCTCTCATAGATGACGCCGACGACGCCGAGCGGCGTGCGCACGCGCTCGATCTGCAGGCCGTTCGGCCTGTCCCATGCGGCGATGACATCGCCGACCGGATCGCGCAATTCGGCGATTTCCCTGATGCCATCGGCCATGGCACGGATGCGCGCCGGATCGAGCTTCAGCCGGTCCATGAAGGAGGCGGAAAGCCCGGATTCCTGACCATTCGAGACATCGATGGCGTTGGCGTCGAGGATGTCCGGCTCACGAGTGACGATCGCCTCGGCCATGGCCAGCAGCGCGGCATTCTTGGCGGCGGTCGTGGCAATAGCCAGCGGTCGGGCGGCAGCGCGGGCGCGGCGGCCGATATCGGCCATCGTTGCTACGGTGTCATCCTCGGATTTTTCATGCAGTTTCAGCATGGCTCATCCTCCGCTGGTTACTTGGTCAGCGATCCCTACTTGGTCACCCGCCCCTACTTGGTCGCTGGCCCCTACTTGGTCGCTGGCCCGTACTTGGTCGCTGGAATGGCTCACCACAAGGTCGTCGCGGTGGATCATCGCCGAGCGCGCCTCGTAGCCGAGCACGGTTTCGATCTCGGCCGTCTTCAGGCCTGCGATCCTTACGGCATCGGCGGCATCATAGGCAACCAGCCCGCGCGCGATCTCGCGGCCCTCGGGCGACAGGATCGCCACCGTGTCGCCGCGCGAGAAATTGCCGCTGACCAGCTTGACGCCGGCCGGCAGCAGCGACTTGCCCGATAACAGCGCGCCGATGGCGCCGGCATCGACCGTCAGCCGCCCGGCCGGCTCGAGCTGGCCGGCGATCCAGGTCTTGTAGCCCTTGACCGGATTGCTGCTCGGCCGGAAGAAGGTGGCACGCTCGCCGCGTTCGATCGCCATCAGCGGCGACAGCCGCGTGCCCGAGGTGATGATCATCGCGGTGCCGGCGGCGGTGGCGATCTTGCCGGCATCGAGCTTCGTGCGCATGCCGCCGCGCGACAGCTCGGAAGCGGCCGCGCCCGCCATCGCCTCGATGTCAGGCGTGATCCGGTCGACCACCGGAATGAATTTGGCGTTGGGGTCGCGCGCCGGCGGCGCCGTATAGAGCCCGTCAATGTCGGAAAGCAGCACCAAAAGGTCGGCGCCCATCATGGTGGCGACACGAGCCGCCAGCCGGTCATTGTCGCCATAGCGGATTTCGGAGGTTGCCACCGTGTCGTTTTCGTTGATGACCGGCACCGCCTTCATCTTGAGCAGCGTCGAGATCGTCGCCCGCGCGTTGAGATAGCGGCGGCGCTCCTCGGTGTCGCCGAGCGTCAGCAGGATCTGGCCCGACTTCAGGCTGCCCTTGCCGAGCGCATCCGACCAGGCGCCGGCCAATGCGATCTGCCCGACGGCAGCCGCCGCCTGGCTCTCCTCGAGCTTCAAGGCGCGTTTGCCGAGGCCAAGGATGGTGCGGCCAAGCGCGATGGCGCCGGAG
This sequence comes from Mesorhizobium norvegicum, assembly GCF_004919685.1. GTDB lineage: Bacteria > Pseudomonadota > Alphaproteobacteria > Rhizobiales > Rhizobiaceae > Mesorhizobium > Mesorhizobium norvegicum. Next base: position 81,756 of record NZ_SMYZ01000053.1, read on the forward strand.
GAGACGACGAGGATTTCGGCGCCGCCCTGGGCCAGCACCGCAATGTCGTCGGCCAGCGAGGCCAGCCAGTCGCGCTTCAGGCCCGTCGTGCGGTCGACGAGCAGCGCCGAGCCGATCTTGACGGTGATGCGCCGATATTTTCTCAGCGACTGCATCGTCCTATCTGTCCCAGCGTGTCTCGACCGGGGCAGCGATCTGCGCACGCGCCTCGGCCACCACCGACATCAGCGCCCGCAGCACCGCCTCGACACCTTCGCCGGTGACCGCCGACAACAGCATCGGCGCGCGGCCGGCGGCACGCTTCAGCGAGGCGACCTTCTTCTTGCGCGCATCGGCGTCGAGCGTGTCGACCTGGGAAAGCGCCACGATCTCGACCTTGTCAGTCAGGCCGTTGCCATAGGCCTCGAGTTCGGCGCGCACGGTCTTGTAGGCCTTGCCCGGATTTTCCTCCTGCGCCGAAACCAGATGCAGCAGCACGCGCGTGCGCTCTACATGGCCAAGGAAGCGGTCGCCGATGCCGACGCCTTCATGCGCGCCTTCGATGAGGCCCGGAATGTCGGCGATGACGAACTCGCGCGCATCGATGCGGGCAACGCCGAGACCGGGATGCAGCGTCGTGAACGGATAGTCGGCGATCTTCGGCTTGGCCGCGGTGACGGCGGCGAGGAATGTCGATTTGCCGGCATTCGGTAGCCCGACCAGCCCGGCATCGGCGATCAGCTTCAGCCGCAGCCAGATGTTGAGCTCTTCGCCCGGCAGGCCGGGGTTGGCGCGGCGCGGCGCCTGGTTGGTCGAGGTCTTGAAATGCTGGTTGCCGAAACCGCCATTGCCGCCCTTGGCCAGGAGGAAGCGCTGGCCGACCACGGTCAGGTCGCAGATCAGCGTCTCATTGTCTTCTTCGAACACCTGCGTTCCCGCCGGCACTTTCAGCGTGACGTCGGCGCCCTTGGCGCCGGTCATGTTGCGGCCCATGCCGTGGACGCCGGTCTTGGCCTTGAAATGCTGCTGGTAGCGGTAGTCGATCAGCGTGTTCAGCCCGTTGACTGCTTCCAGCCAGACATCGCCGCCACGACCGCCATCGCCGCCGTCAGGCCCGCCGAATTCGATGAATTTTTCGCGCCGGAACGACACCGAACCGGCGCCGCCGTCGCCGGAGCGTATGTAGACCTTGGCTTGATCGAGAAATTTCATGGGATTTTGCAGTTTCTACTAGTGGCCTTGCGGCATTGCTCTAAACCTTGGGCTTTGCTCTAAACCAAGGCGCGGCGAAGGGCGAGGCCGTTTTGTGACAATGGCCGCGTGAGATTGGCCGGAGAGATGTCGGAATGAAGCTTGTAACCTACAACATCCAGTACGGCATCGGTCTCGACGGGCAGTACGATGTCGGGCGCATCACTGACGCCGTGCGCGGCGCCGACGTGATCGCGTTGCAGGAGGTGACCCGCAACAATCCCAGGAACGGCGGCCGCGACATGGTCGCCGAGATCGGCGAGGCATTGCCCGATTACTTCGCCGTCTATGGCAGCAATTTCGAGGCCAACATCGGCTCCCACATCGAGAACGGCCGCGCCATCACGAAAACCTTCCAGCTCGGCAACATGGTGCTGTCGAAGACGCCCATTCATTTGTCGCGCAACCTGCTTTTGCCGCGCAGCCGCAGCTTCGAGATGATGAACTTCCAGCGTGGCGCGCTGGAAGCGCTGATCGAGACACCGCTTGGTTTCATCCGCTTCTATTCCATCCATCTCGATCACCGCAGCCCTGTCGAACGCGCCAGCCAGATCCAGTTCCTGCGTCAACGCATGCTGAACTATGCGCTCGAAGGCGGCGCGCTGTCCGGCGTCGCCGAGATCGGCCTGCCGGAATTGCCGCATCCCGAAGCCTTTGTCGGCATGGGCGATTTCAACATGCTGGCCGGATCGCCCGAATATATCGAACTCGCCGGCCGGCCGGACCACGAATTCGGCATGCCGCTGACCGCCGACTTTGCCGTCGATGCCGCCTTGCGGCTGAACGTCACCGGCGACGATCTCGTCAGTTGGGTCGACCCCAAGCAACCCACTGACCCCAGCCGCCACAAGCGCATCGACTATATCTTCACCAGCGCTTCGCTCGCCAAATCCCTGCAGCGCCTTTGGGTCGACCGGCAAGCGACCGGTTCGGATCATCTGCCGGTGTGGGCTGAACTGGGCTAACCCAAACTTGGGCCGAACGCTTGGCTTCGACGCGCCGAGGTGTGTCGAGATTCAGGTCAGGCCGAGCCGAAAACGTTGGTTTTCGAGAACCGGAGCGGAGCGTACTTAAAGTACGTGAGCACCGGAAGCGCAGAAGACCAACGTTTGCAGGCCGGCCTCACCTGAATATCGGCACACATCAAAAATGCACCCAGTTCCGCAGGCTGGTCCAGGTCTTCCTGTCGAGCCGGTAGCGCTCGACCGGCACCTGGCCGGCGACGATCGAGTTCAGCATGCCCTGGCCGGCATACTGGAAGCCGCATTTGTGGATGACGCGGCGCGAGGCCGGATTGATGACCCGCGTCGAGGCATGCAGCACCTGGATCGACGTCCTCTGGAAGGCGAGATCGACCAGCGCATGGGCTGCTTCGGTCGCATAGCCCTTCTTCCAGTAGGGCTCGCCGATCCAGTAGCCGAGCTCCAGCCCGCGATCGGTGGTGTTGAGACCGGCGCATCCGACGAACGTGTCGGTGCCTGCCAGCGTCAAGGCATAGGCGATGCCGGCACGGCGCGACTTGGTCATGGCAAGGAAGGCGCGCGCCTCAGCCTCGCCATAGGGGTGCGGCATGCGGGCCAGCATTTCGGCGACATGACGGTTGTCGGCAAGCTCGACCAGTTGCGCGATATCGCCCTCATGGGGCGCCCGCATCACCAGCCGCTCGGTGACCAGCACCGGGCAGTCTATCGCGTAACTTTCGTCTTCTGAGTCTTCCGCTTCGGCAACCATGTGAAGTCCTCCAGGCACAAGAAAAAGGGGAGATGGAAACCCATCTCCCCTGATCCTTTTCCTGGCTTTGCCAGACACCGGTTCCCGAGATGGGCGCCGGTGTTCTAGTGCGGAACCGGCTACTCCGCGGCTTTGGTAATCGGGTTGACCGATACGTAGGTTCGGCCGTTGGCTTTTTTGTTGAACGTCACGGCGCCGGTCTCGAGCGCAAAAAGGGTATGATCCGTGCCGATGCCGACATTGACGCCGGGATGCCACGTGGTGCCGCGTTGACGAATGATGATGTTGCCCGGGATGACGGCTTCGCCGCCGAACTTCTTCACGCCCAGACGCTTGGAATGCGAGTCGCGACCGTTGCGCGACGAGCCGCCAGCTTTCTTGTGTGCCATCTAACTAACTCCGTTGCGCCGCAAGGCGCCTAAAAGGCCTTATGAACGCGTTCGCGTTCCGTTTCAAGTCCGATCCGGCGACCTGATCGCCAGAAAAATTACTTCGCCGCCAATTCCTTGGCCTGCTCGCGCCAGTCCTTGATCTGGTCGGCGCTGAAGGGCATGTGCTCGTCGATCTTGGCGACATCCTTGTCGGTCAGCTTGGCGAGCTGGGCGAAGGTGATGATGCCCTGCTCGTTGAGATCCTTGGCTGCGACCGGGCCGATGCCCTTGATCACGGTCAAATCGTCCGGTTCGCCCTTCGGCGCCTTGAACAGCGGTGCTGCCGCGGTCTCGGCTGCCTTTGTCTCGGCTGCCTTGGCCTTGGGCTCCTTCTTCGGCGCGGCTTCCGCCTTCGCTTCCGTGGCCGCCTCTGCCTTGGCTTCCTTCTTCGGTGCCTTGACCGCTGCCGTCTTCGTCGGCTTGGCGCCACCCAGCAGGATCTCGGAGATCCGCACGGTGGTCAAAAGCTGGCGATGGCCGATCTTGCGGCGCGAATTCTGCCGGCGGCGCTTCTTGAAGGCGATGACGGTGCGGTTCTTGCCCTGCTCGACGACTTCGGCGGTGACCACCGCGCCGTCGACGAACGGCGCGCCGAACGTGACATTTTCGCCCTCGCCATGCGCGAGGACGTGGCCGATCTCGACCATATCGCCGACATTGGCTTCGACTTTTTCGATCTTCAGGAGATCGTTGGCGGCAACGCGATACTGCTTGCCACCCGTTTTAATGACTGCGAACATTTTTTGCCTTTCGCTGTTCGGTCGGCCTTGATGAACCGCCTCTGGCGGTTCAGCCGTCTTTTTGTCAGTCTGCGGGTTCAAAAAACAAGCGGCGCGGAAGAACCCTCCACGCCGATTGCGCGCTGTCCCTAACCGAAGGTTGGGTGCGAGTCAAGGCAGACAGCCGCGCCGAGACTGTTATTGGCGGGCAAGCACTGGCCATGTCGGCAGCACCGCACCGCGCTGCGGTCGTGGAGGCAAGGATGCGCGGCCAGTCGACAATCTGCCTGCGTCTCCCTGCACCGGACCCGCCGTGAATCCGCCGCTTGTCCGGCAAGCCAAATAACTGACGGATTGGCCTTGTAACCTGCCCGTTCAGCCGTTATCTAGTGCGCCGCGCCGGCAACGGCCGACCATGACCGCGGAGAGGTGGCAGAGTGGTCGAATGCACCGCACTCGAAATGCGGCATGGGTGCAAGCCCATCGGGGGTTCGAATCCCTCCCTCTCCGCCAGATTTCTTTCCTAACAGATTGATTTTGTAGGATAGTTGTCGACGCCGTCGGCCTCCTTCCCAATGCAGTTCCCAATTGACTGCAACCCGAAGGAGGACTGGAAATGACCAGCTTTTCTGACTTGCCGGCCGCTTGGTTCAAGGGCCGTTTCTCTCACCGAGCCGTACTTATCCGCGCCGTGGTTGCGGCGCCTGTCGTTGGCGCCGCTGCCGTCGCTATACCCGCGGAGACTGCATTCGAGGGCGAACTGCCCGCCGTCGCACTACGACCCTGAGCGCTACCCGCCGGGCTCTTGCATTCAATAGGTCCGACGCCCACCATTTTAGCCCGCTGCCTCAACGGTGGCGGGCTTTTCATTTGGCTGTGGGGACTAGGCGGGATTAGCGGGCAAAATGCCGTCGCTTTCGAGTGTCAGCAGATGTGGTAAGGTTGATTGTCGGCGAGTAGCAGAGGTCCAGCAACAATGACTTTGAGACGAACCAGAGCTTACGGCACATCCGGCTTGGTTCTAGCGGTTTGCATTGTATTTGCTTGGCAGAACGCCACTGCCGCTCAAAATTGCGACGCAGCCGCGACGCCTGGCGTCAATTGGCAGGACTGTGACAAAAAGCTTCTCATCCTAAAAGGACAGGACCTGAGTGGGGCGAACCTGATCGGTGTTGATTTCACTTCGACCGACCTCAGGAACAGCAATCTCCTTGCGGCAAATTTTGAGAAGGCAACGCTTGTGCGTGCTTCCCTGGCCGACTCGACCGCCAAAGGCGCCCGGTTCGACAAAATCGAGGCCTACAGGACCGACTTCAGCCATATGGACGCGCAGGGCGCTGTGTTTACGAGCGCGGAAGTGCAGCGCTCGAATTTCCAGGACGCCAATCTGACCAATGCTGATTTCACAAAGGCGGAATTGGGGCGAGCGCAGTTCCATGACGCCGATATCAGCGGCAGCCGCTTTTCGTTTGCCAATCTCGCGCGGGCGGACTTCCGAGGAGCGACGTTCACCGCGCCGATAGACTTTGACCGCGCTTTTTTCTTTCTGACCCGTATCGAGGGCCTCGATCTTTCCAATTCGGCGGGTCTATCCCAGTGGCAGCTCAACATGGCTTGCGGAGACGCCCGGACCGAGTTGCCTTCTGGCTTGACGAGGCCTGAAGATTGGCCCTGTAGCGAGCCATAGGCTCGGCGCCGTGTCGCTGCCGGGGCTGAAATCGTCAAGCGCGCCCTTGCGGGGGCGAAGCTTGCGCGCGATGCGGCGCGGGAATGTTCGCGTCTGCCGGCCATTGCCGCAATGAGTACACCTTTCGGCGGTAGCCCTTCATTCGGATGCGCTCTGGCTCTTGCATTAGAGTGAGCGCATGTTTCTGGTCAGCCAGCACCGCGCCCTTCCTTCGAGCCAGTCTGGTCAGGCCCAGCGGCCACCGCTGCTAGTCCCCACTACGACCCAACCGCTGGGCCGCCCCGGTAAAAAAACCGCTCCGTCAGCGCTTCACCTTTGGCGTGATTTCCTCGATCTGCGCTTTCACTCCGTCTTGGCCCATCGCCTGTTCAAGCGCCTCGGCCTCCACCTAGTCCTTGGTGGTCAGGACGGTGCGCCAGTGCGGCCAGTCGAACACCCTGACCACGTAGGTCGTTACCGGCTTGTGCTCCACCTTTTGCTGCTTCCATCGTTCATACGGATAAGTCCCGATTATATTAGCAGAAGCATATATGTTCGCCAGCCGGCGCTGTCCCAACCCGCCCCGCCGGTCAGGCCCGGCGCCCTGCTGGCCACCCCGCCGTGCGGGGTGCCGGGCCGCTCCATCCAAACCGCTCGCTGCCGAAAGACCCGCCGCCCCATTTGCGGAGCGACGGGTCCTCACCCACCCCAAATCTGTCAATGCAATTGCGATGCCAAACCTATTGACCCATTAAGGGTCACCACCGGACCAGCGGCGGACCTGGCGACCGCTTGGCTTTGGCGCCCTCCTCCAGCGTTCGTCGCGGGCTATCATCCAAAAGGCTGTATTCCAACAACTCAAGCAAGAGCGATACACTCACTATTCGGCGCAGCTTCCCTCAAAGCGCCGCCGGTATAGGCTCGGCGTCCCTCTGGTTTGTTCAGTGTCAAAGGACGGTGCCGGGCTGAGACTAAAATATTAAACCCGCCGCTCCATTCACGGCAGCGGCGGGCCGCCCCCTAGGGATAAACGGGGACCTGCCGGGGTGTTGGTCTACCCAGCAGTGCCAGCGATGCAATTGCGGTGCCAAATGTATTGAGCCATTACGAGGCACTCTTTGACTTGGTTCCCGGCTTGGCGCTATCGAACGTCGGTTTCCAGTCGCGGTTGCGCTGCTTTAGAGGACCGCTGCCGACAACAACAGGATGAGGCCGATCCCCATCATCAGCAGGCCTGGCCAGTTCTGCGACAGGCCAAGGAAGCCGAGGCCGCGCCGACGCGGCTCAAGTGTCGGACCTGGGGTTGCGAGATTTGGCGTTGGGCGATCGGGCCTAGCAGGAGAAGGCGTCGGATCGCTCAGTCGCCCGCGCCTTAGAACCGCGCCGGCCATGTACACAACGCCAGCGACAGTAAGCAACGCTCCAATGATGATGACGGCCATTTGGAGAGAACGGTGAAGATACCCAGCGGTTCCACCCAAAAGCCCCCTACGACCTTACCGTCGATATAGAAAGGCCGTTGGCTCTGCAGGATCTAGCGATTCTTGGGCTTGATCTCCTCGATCTTGGCGCCCTCGCCGACCCCGTAGACTGACACCCCGACAAGGCGCATAGTTCGCTCATGTCGCTGCCTCAACGCACCGATCTAGCGAACGACAATGGCACACCTGAAGACCATCTGGCGGCCGCTACTGCTGCCCTTTTCGCTTCGCTGAAGGATCTGGACGCTTCCATTGAAGTGCTTGCCAGCAAGATCAAAGCGCCTGCGGAGGGAGCGTCGCATCTGTGGCCTACACGGTGATTTGGTACGGGAAAAAGGGCATCGTGGAGAAGACGCCATTTGATGCCGAGAA
>NZ_SMYZ01000054.1 GCF_004919685.1 Mesorhizobium norvegicum
TGCGGCGGCCGCCGCACGCTCAATGGCGCGGAAGCGGCTTACCACTGCCAGCCCCACGGCCGTCAGTTGTGCGCCGCCGCCCTTGCGGCCGCCGGTCTGCGCCGCCACCAGCGGCTTGCCGAACACCCGGTTCATGTCCTCGACCAGATCCCAGGCATGCTTGTAGGACATCTCCATGCCGCGCGCGGCGGCCGAGATCGAGCCGAAGGCGGCGATCTGTTCCAGGAGCTCGATCTTGCCCGGTCCGATGCGCCCGTCGGGATCGAGATTTATCCGCAAGCTCAGCGACGGCATTTTTGCTCCTCCGCGGTCAGGCCCGATCCCATACTAGAAGCTCCCTGGCCAAACCGCTATTCCAAAAAGACATAGCGATGATTATCCATCCATCTCGGCGGGCAGCCCGGCGCCGGTGTTGGCCCGGTCGAAGCTCACCGTCTTGACCACCGCGAAAACCTTGCCGCCGAGATGAAGCTTCAGCGTATGCCGAGACTGTTCGGTGATGCGGGCAAGCACCGTTGCGCCGTTGCAGTCGATGCCGACCTCGACCGCCGGACCCTCACCAGGGCTTATCGCGGTAATGGTTCCCGGCAGGATGTTGAGCGCGCTGAGGCCCGTCGGTTTCTCGGTGGCGATCATCACATCGCGGGCACGGATGCGAACGCGCACCCTCGCGCCTGTCGTCATCGCCAGCCGCGGCACCCGAATCTCGCCGGCAGCCGAGCCAAGCACGGTCATGCCGAAAGTCTCGTCATGACGCAGCACCCTGGTGTCCAGTACGGCGCCGCCCTCGCCGCGCTCTTCCACCGGCAACAGGTCGAGCCTTTGCATCACCGCCTCGGTCGGCCCACTGGCGATGACATGGCCTTGCGCCAGCATCACCACATCGCTGGCCAGCCGCGCCACCTCGGCGACGGAATGGCTGACATAGACGATCGGGATTTTCGTCTCGTCGCGAAGCCGTTCGATATAGGGCAGGATTTCGGCCTTGCGCGCCTCATCTAGCGAGGCCAGCGGTTCGTCCATGAGCAGCAGTCTGGGGCTGGCCAGCAGCGCCCGGCCGATCGCCACGCGCTGCTTCTCGCCGCCCGAGAGCTTTGCCGGTCGCCTGTTCATGAGCGGGCCGATACCCAGCAGATCGACAACGGCATCCATGCCGGCATAGCGCTCCGCCGGCGGCGTGAACCAGCGGCCATAGCGTAGATTGCTGGCCACGCTCATATGCGGGAACAGACGCGCATCCTGGAACACCATGCCGATGCGGCGCTTGTGCTTCGGCACGAAAATGCCCGCGCTGGTGTCGACCAGCACGCGGCCGTCGACTTCAATGCGTCCCTTGTCGGGCCGGATCAGCCCGGCGATCATGTTGATCAGCGTCGTCTTGCCCGATCCCGACGCTCCGAACAGCGCCGTCAGCCGCCCGGCGCTTTCGAAACGGGCGTCGATGGCGAAACCGCTCAGCCGATGGCTGATGTCGACGAGAACACTCATTCGATGTCCATCCGCCGGCCAACACGCCGCGCCAACACTTCCGAAGCCACTAGTGCGGCCATGGAAATGACGATGGAAATCAACGTCAGACGGAGCGCGCCTTCATCGCCACCCGGTACCTGCGTGAAGGTGTAGATCGCCGACGGCAATGTCTGCGTCTCATTGGGAATGTTGGAGACGAAGGTGATGGTCGCGCCGAACTCGCCCATCGCCTTGGCAAAGGCCAGGATGGCGCCGGCGATCAGCCCAGGCAGGATCAGCGGCAGCGTGATGGTGGCGAACACCCACAACGGATTGGCGCCGAGCGTTCCCGCCGCCGCTTCCATCCTGCGGTCCACCGCCTCGATCGACAGCCGGATCGCCCGCACCATCAGGGGAAAGCCCATGACGCCGCAGGCCAGTGCCGCGCCCGTCCAGCGAAACGAGAAGACAATGCCGAAATGCTCGGCCAGGAAGGCGCCGGCCGGGCCACGCCGGCCGAAGGTCAGCAGCAGCAGATAGCCGGTCACCACGGGCGGCAGGATCAGCGGCAGATGCACCAGCCCGTTGAGCAGCGTCTTGCCCCAGAATTGTCCCCGGGCAAGCAGCAGTGCGATCAAGATGCCCGGTGGGAGGCTGAAAAGCATCGCCACCGTCGCCACCTTGATGGACAGCCGGACCGCATTCCATTCGTCGGGAGTGAGGTCCAGCAGCCAGTTCATAGTGTGAGATGAAGCCCCTTGGAACTCAGTTGCTCGGCGCGAGCACGGTAAAGCCCTGATCCTTGAACAGCGCACCGGCCTTGGCCGACTGCAGGCACTTCAGGAAAGCCGGCGTATCCTTGTCCTTCGAATCGGCGGTCTGGGCAACCGGATAGATGATCGGCGGATGCGAATCCTCCGGGAAGGTGCCGACCACCTTGACGCCCTTTTCGGCATGCGCGTCGGTGGCATAGACGATGCCAAGGGCTGCTTCGCCCGTCGAAACCAGCTTCAGCGCCGCGCGCACATTCTCGGCCTGCGCCACCTTGCCCTCGACCGAGGACCAGACGCCAAGCGATTCGAGTGCGGCCTTGCCGTATTTGCCGGCCGGCACCGCCTTGAAATCGCCCATGGCGAGTTTGCCGTCGCCGATCAGCTTGGCGAGGTCGAAGCCCTTCTCGATCTTGGTCTCAACCGCCGAGTCCTTCGGCGCCACCAGCACGATCTCGTTCCCGAGCAGCTTCACTTCGGTGTCGGGCTTGGTCAGCTTCTTGTCGGAGAGATATTTCATCCAGTCGAGGTCGGCCGAGATGAAGACGTCGGCCGGTGCCCCGCCCTCGATCTGCTTGGCCAGTGCCGAGCTTGCGGCATAGGAAACGGTCGCGGCTTCGCCGACATCGGCCTCGCAGGCCTTGTTCACCGCGTCGAGCGCGTCCTTGAGGCTGGCCGCGGCAAACACCACCACCTTGTCTTCCGCATGCGCTGCCGGCACTGCCGCCATCAACGTCGCCGCAAAACCGCCAATGGCGATCGCCCTCAACCCGAAACCTTTGCGCGTCATGGAAAACTCTCCCTGGTTTGAAATCCGATCGGCTCGAAGCCTGCCGACCGATATATCCGCATGAATATAACAAGGGAAGACCCGGCGCGCCGTGAAAGCGTCTGTACGACGCCGATTGTTCTGGTAAGACCGGCAAAGAAACCCTGGAAAGGAAACTCCGATGAAGATCAGCGCCCGCAACATCCTCAAGGGAACGATCACCGAGATCGTCAAGGGAGCCACCACTTCGCATGTCAGGATCGACATTGGCGGCGGCACCGTCGTCACCGCCTCGATCACCAACGAGGCCGTCGCCGATCTCAAGCTCGAAAAAGGCAAGCAGGCCTATGCCGTGGTCAAGGCCTCGGACGTGATGGTCGGCATCGACTGAATTGATCGCGCTCAGGGGCGCCGTGCAAACCCGCTATTGGGGCCTAAGGTGTGTTGAGATTCAGGTCAGGCCGAGTCGGAGTCGAAGACGGGCGCGAAGCGACCAAACAAGGTGGGTTCCGAGAACCGGAGCGGAGCGTACTTTTCGTACGTGAGCTCAGTTCTACTGCGACGCAGTAGAACGGGGAAGCGCAGGAAGCTGCCGTTTGCAGGCCGGCATCACCTGAATATCAACATACCTTAGACGGCGATCGGCGCTTTGATCGACGCATCGGCGACGTAGTTTTCCAGCCGGAAATCCTCGAATCGGAAAGCGAAGAGGTCCTTCACCTCCGGGTTGATCCACATCGTCGGCAGCGCCCTCGGCGTGCGCCGCAACTGCTCGCGCGCCTGCTCGAAATGGTTCGAGTAGAGATGCGCGTCACCAAGCGTGTGGACGAAATCGCCGGGCTTCAGTCCAGTCACCTGCGCCACCATCAGCGTCAGCAGCGCGTAGGAAGCGATGTTGAACGGGACGCCAAGGAAGATATCGGCCGAACGCTGGTAGAGCTGGCAGGAAAGCCGCCCTTCCGAAACGTAGAATTGGAACAGGCAGTGGCAGGGCGGCAGCGCCATCGCTTCCACTTCGGCCGGATTCCATGCCGAAACGATCAACCGCCGCGATTGAGGATTTTTGCGTATCTCCTTGAGAAGATTCGCGATCTGGTCGATCGAGCCGCCATGGCCGTCCGGCCAGGAGCGCCACTGCTTGCCGTAGACCGGGCCGAGATCGCCATTCTCGTCGGCCCATTCGTCCCAGATCGAAACGCCATGGTCGGTGAGGTACTTGATGTTGGTGTCGCCGGCCAGGAACCACAAAAGCTCATGGATGATCGACTTGAGATGCAGCTTCTTGGTCGTGGTGACCGGAAAGCCGCGCGCCAGGTCGAAACGCATCTGGTAGCCGAAGACGGAGCGCGTTCCGGTGCCGGTGCGGTCGCCGCGATCGGCGCCGTTGTCCAGCACGTGCTGCAGGAGGTCGAGATACTGGCGCATCGGTTCCGGCTCGATTCGGTTGTCCAGCCATCATAACTGACGGACAGGCAATCGAACACCACAAAGCAGCGGTAAGCCCTGCCCGAAGGCAGCCAGTCCCCCAATAACGTCACCGGCTGGCGCATTGGCTGTGCCAGCCTCCGCAAATTGACGCGCGATCGTCAGCGCGCGATCGTTAGAGGGAGCCGAGCTTGCCCAGGTCCTTCGCAACCAGATAGTAGAAGGTAACCCGGCTCTTGGTGTTATCGGCCGCCATCGCCTTGCAGGTCTTTTCGATCACCGCATCGGCTTTCGCTGCGTCGCTGATGCCGAGTTTCTTGGCGACCCAGTTGTCCCTGACACGACCGAGTTCCTTTGGGTCGGTGCAGGATACCAGTGAGGAATCACGGTTCCTGAGCGCGATGCCCAGGTGCTTTACGATCTTTTCGACCACATCCGCACTGGCGCCAGCGTCGTATTTCTTCACGTCTGCAAGATAGTCGGCCATCAAAATTCCCCTCGTCGGCGCCACGGATCCGATCGATGAGGGCTGTGGCGCGCTGCTGCAACTTGTGCGCTAGGTCGATAACTCCTCACCGTGGCAAAGCTTCGGTTGAGACCGCGCCCAAGTCAACCCTATGGAGATGCGGTTTTGACACGGGGACAAAGTGCCATTGCGGCCTTTCATTTCCTGCGATCGCCCCCTATATTCGGTTTGTCGGCTTGACCGACTATGGCGATAAATGGGCGATGAAATAAGCCGTTCGGACCCGGGGGCGGTACCCGGCGCCTCCACCAAAAGCCGCTGTTGATGACAGAGCGGTTTTTGCTGGGGGCGAAATAGGATCGACGAAGGTGTAAAGATCGTACTTTTGCCCGGCATGGTACCACCGTCATCGGGCTAAACCTGTAGTTGCAAATGACAACTATGCGGAAGCACGTCTCGCCGCGTAAGCGGTGCGATAGCTTCAAATCAAGCCCTAGAGGTTCGCACTTCTAGGCGGGGTTCGGAGGTACCTGGCAACAGAAACCTCCACTTCTCCCTCCTCAACATACGTTACGCACAACGGCAGTTCCCGCTGGCCGGACCTTCATACGGCCTATGGCCGCGAAGGCGCCCCGCCGCGTGCCCTTCTCCATGGACGAAACATGCAAAACGATTCCGACCGATTCTTCGTGCTGACCGGCGGTCCAGGCTTCCGGCAAGACCACCTTGATCGAAGCCCTGCGCCGGGCAGGCTTTGCTACCTCGCTCGAAGCCGGCCGCGGCATCATCCGCGACCAGTCCGACATAGGCGGACCCGCTTTGCCATGGCACGATCAGGTGCTGTTCGCGGAGTTGATGCTGTCGTGGGAGATGCGATCGTATCAGGTTGCGCACGAACAGACCGGGCGCCCTGTCTTTTTTGACCGCGGCGTGCCGGACACGCTTGGCTATCTCAGGCTGAGCGGCCTGCCGGTGCCCCGGCATGTCAGCTCCGCCGCCGAGCGCTTTCGCTACAACCCGCGCGTCTTCGTCGCCCCGCCCTGGCCGGAGATTTTTGCGCAGGATGAAGAGCGCAGGCAGACGCTCGATGAGGCCGAGCGCACCTATCATGCGCTGGTCGGCGTCTACACGGAGCTGGGCTATGAACTGGTCCCGCTGCCTCTGGTTCCGGTCGAGGAGCGGCTGCGGTTCATCCTGACCGAGGCAGGATTGGCATGAAAAAGGCCGGGTGAACCCGGCCTTTTTCATGTGTTTGTGGTTGCCTATTCCGCCGGCGCCTCGACGGCTTCGCGCGAGCGGCCGAGCGTGACTTTGGCCAGCGTGAACGAGATCACCGCGCACAGCGTGATGCCGGCCACCATCGGCAGCGGCGTACCGTCGAAGAACACGCCGGCAACACCCATGGCGAGTGCACCGATGGCGAAATGCAGCGTGCCCATCAGCGCCGAAGCCGTGCCGGCGATCTCGCCATGCTCTTCCATGGCCAGCACCGAGGTGGTCGGAATGACCAGACCGAGGAAGCCGTAGCCGACGAACAGCAGTGCCGCCATCACGTCGAGCCGGTCGATGCCGCTCGCCATCACCGCGAACAGCACCACCATCGTCGTGGCATAGCCGGTCACCGCGACGCGCACCACGCGCCGCAGCCCGAACCGCTCGGCCAACAGTCCCGTCATCTGCGACATGCCGATGAAGGCGACCGCATTGATCGAGAAGAACACGCTGTAGACCGAAGGCGACAGGCCGTAGTGGTCGATCAGGATGAACGACGAGCTCGACAGATAGACGAAGAAGCTCGCAATGCCGAAGCCGGCGATCGCCGTCAGGCCGAGGAAATTGCGGTCGCCCATCAGGAAGCGGTAGGCCGACAGCGCGGTGCCGAAGGACGACCCGGCACGGTCTTCAACCGGCCGCGTCTCCTTGAGCGAGGTCGCCAAAAGGACGGTGGCCAGCAGAGCAGCGCCCGTCACCGTCCAGAACACGGCGCGCCAGCCGAAATTCTCGATGATCACACTACCCGTCAGCGGCGCCAGGATCGGCGACACCGAGAACACCAGCATCAGCAAGGACATCAGCTTGGCGGCCTCGTTGCCGGTGTGCAGGTCACGTACGATGGCGCGCGGAACGGCCATGCCGGCGCTGGCACCAAGCCCTTGCAGGAAGCGGAAAGCGATCAGCCATTCGATGGTCGGCGCCATTGCCGAGCCGATGCCGCCGACCATGAACAGCGCAAGGCCGCCATAGAGCGGCAGCTTGCGGCCGACCATATCGGAGATCGGCCCGACGACGATCTGGCCAAAACCCATCGACAGGAAGAAGATCAACAGGCTCATCTGCACGGCAGCGGTGCCGGCATGCAGATCCGCGCCGATCGAAGGCAGTGCGGGCAGATACATGTCGATGGCAAACGGGCCGATGGCGGACAACAGGCCGAGCACGACCGCAATGCGGAGGAATTTGGGACTCATGATAAAGGCTTCTTTCAATCTGGTTGCCGCCGCCAGGCGACGTCTAACCTAGGACGTTCCATCCCATGAGATTCCGACACCTCAAGAGCGAATTCTATTCGCCTCTCTCGAGTGAAATCTCTTCGTGTTCTGTCCACAAATTTAGACACTCTTGTCTAATTCGTCAATCACCTCTATATAGATTTTCATGAAGCTGCACGTTTCTCCTGACACTTTCCCGCCACGCGGCCATGAGGCCAAGCGCCTGTCGATCGTCGATTCCGCAGCTGCCGTGTTTTGCCGCGAAGGTTTCGCCGGCGCCAACATCGATCTGATCGCCGCCGAAGCCGGCGTCTCGCGCCAGACCATCTACAACCATCATGGCGACAAGGAGAAATTGTTCGTCGCGGTGGTTCGTGATCTGACCGAACGCTGCAATGCCGGCATCTTCGCCACCATTGCCACCTTCCCAGATCAGCCCAAGGATCTTGAAGCGGACCTGATCGGCTTTGCCGTGCGCTTGAACCAGAACTGCATCTGCAACCGCGACGGAAAATTCCTGCGCAAGCTGATCCAGACCGAAGGCGAGCGCTATCCCGAGCTGTTTGCCGAGTGGCGCGAACAGGGACCGGGCAGGACATGGCCGGCAATCGCCGCCCGCTTTGCCCGCCTCGCCTATGGCGGCTACCTCGCGATCGAGGACCCCGACGTGGCGGCACGCCAGTTCCTTGGCCTCGTCAATGCCGAACTGCAGACGACCTTCATGCTTGGCGGTTCGCCGCGCGAGGACGAGGTGCTGCAATCCGCGACCAATGGCGTGCGCACCTTCCTGCGTGCCTTCGGCAAGCGCCGCTCGGCGACATCGGTTGAAAAGCAAGGCGCGCTCGCCAGCGCCTGAGCGATCAAATCGTCGGCAATAGTCCTCATCTCAGTGCGGCGGCGGTCTATATCAGGTTTACGCCGCCCTCAAGCTTGATTACAGCTATGCGGACGATTCAACGGAACCCGACCGCCACATGGCCGACGACCACATCCGCTACGACATTCTGGCCCAGGAGGCGTTGCGCGGCGTCATGCGCAAGGTCCTGGCCGAGGTCGCGCGCACCGGCCTCCCCGGCAACCATCACTTCTTCATCACCTTCCTGACCGGCGCGCCGGGCGTGCGCGTGTCATCGCGGCTGCGCGAGCGCTATCCCGAGCAGATGACCATCGTCATCCAGTTCCAGTATTGGGACCTGAAGGTGACCGACACCGGCTTCGAGGTCGGCCTGTCCTTCTCCGACGTGCCGGAAAAGCTCGAAATCCCGTTCTCGGCCGTGCGCGGCTTCTATGATCCGTCGGTCAATTTCGAACTCGAATTCGACGTCAAGACGGACGGTGCAGCCGAGGAACCAGCCGCTCAGGCCTCGCCTGAGGCGTTGACCATCGTCTCCGAGAAAAAGCCGAAGGCCGAGAAGAAGGCCGCCGCCGAGGCGGAGAAGAAACCCGCAGTGGCGGACGCCGCCACCAAGGGCGCCGAAGTGGTCTCGCTCGACGCATTTCGCAAGAAATAGGCCTGCGGTTCACGCCATGGCCGACATCGTCAACCTTCGCCAAGCCCGCAAGCAGAAGGCGCGGGACGAGAAAGTGCGCGTCGCCGAACAGAACCGGGCACTGCACGGCCGCTCCAAGGCAGAGAAGCAACGCGACCGTCTAGTCGCCGACAAGGCCGAGAACTTCGTCGCTGGGCACCGCCGGGAGCCATCCGGCGCCGAAGACGACCAGTGAGCGCCGTAGAAAAGCGCTCGGTGACTATTCGCGGTCACCGCACCAGCTACTCGCTCGAAAAGCCGTTCTATGACGACCTCGTCGCGATCGCGGCCGCCCGGCAATTGACGCTCGCCGCTCTTGTCGCCGAAGTCGACGAGACGCGGCCGCGCGACACCAACCTGTCCTCGGCGCTGAGGCTCCATGTCCTCGAGTGGGCGAAGCGCGGAACGCATCTCTAGATAGCGGCCTGCCCGTTTGTTGCGATCGGATGGGACAGGCCGCCGTCGAAAGGCGCTATTTCAGCGGCAAAAACAGTTCCGCGACGGCCTTATGCTCCGGCACTTCCGCGAAGAAGCCCAGCCGCTGGCAATAGATCGGGAAGTCGCGTGCTTCCTCACCGCTGGCCGGAAGCCAGTCGCGATAAAGGTAGAGCGCGGCGGGCTCCAGATTGTCGGTGTTGCCGACGACGCGCAGCACCGCGCAGCGTCCGCCAGGGATCTCGCCGGCTTTGATCTGCTCGCCGTTCGCCTCGATCGGTTGGCCGGTCCCGACACAAAGGTCCACGCTATAATCGGCCGGCGACGCAGGACGCCGCTCGGAACGCCAGACATTGAAGGTCGGACTTGTCTTGGGCGACAGGCCAGCGGCCTTGCGCCACGCGATGAACCGCTGGATGGTGGCGCCGAGCGTCGCCGGGTCGCCCCGATGCTCCATGATCGCCACTGGCGTGGGGGGCACATCGCGAATTGTCACGTCGTCAGCGGTAAAAGTCTTCTGCATGAGCTTGCACCTCGCATTGTCGAGAGGCCCGAAGGCCGCAAGCCACGGCTCCCAGTCGGGAGATTCCCTGAACGACGAAGGCGATTGCCCGAGCCGTTGCCGAAAGGCGCGGGCGAAGGCATCCGGTGCATCGTAACCGGCATCCATCGCTATGTCCGTGACGCTTTGGGCGTCTCTGTAGGCCAGCCGGTACGAAGCGCGCTTCATACGGGCAAGCTGGACATAGCGATGCACGGACAACCCGAAGGTCGCCTTGAACTGCCGGTGGAAATGAAACTTCGAGAAGGCCGCAACACCGCTCAGCGTTTCCAGGTCCAGATCACTGCCAAGATGCCGGTCGATGTAGTCCAGCACTCGCTGCATCCGCACATGGTGGTTTTGAAGCGCCGCCTTCATCGTCCCGCCTCTGTGGCGGCTCCAGCTGGTTGTTCGGCCGCTGATTGCAACTTGCTGTCTGGCCCATCAAGGAATCGCAGGGCTGTTGAGGTGAATGGAACGATGGGATCACAAATAGGAGCGTGCTCGCCGCCAGGAATAATCCATAACGCGGCATCCGGAATAGAACGATAGAGGCTCACAGGAATTTCAACGGGAAAAAAGCGGTCGCGATCACCGTGCACAACAAGCGTACGGGCTGCAATGGTTGATAGATCTCGCTCGGTGAAATTCATATCATCATGGTTTTCGCCCAGCGCGTTGAACTGTGCGATGAGTTGACTGATCTGTTCGTCACCGCGTTTTGCGCACTCCCGATACATTTCCTGAACTTGTTGGGGCATGACGCCGAACGAAGCTCTGCGCATGATAACCCTTGCCTGATCTGGGAAATGGGTCGTTGCACTAATCAATACCATTGAGTCGATGCGCTTGGGTTGGCGCGTTGCCATGTGCAGCAGCGTCATTGCGCCAGAACTGATGCCCATAGCTGAGAAGTGACCAACCCCCAGCTTTTCAAGCAAGAGGAACACGTCACTGGCCGCTTCCCGATGTGTGAACTTGTTCTCGGGATTGGTGGAGTGACCATGGCCACGCAGATCCACGACGATCAGTCGATGGCGCTCAGAAAGCTTGGCGGTAAAGGGAAGCCAGTTCTGTCCACAACCGCCGAACCCATGCAAGAGCACCAGAGGTTTTCCGACTCCGTACTCCTCGTAGTACATCTCAATGTCGTTGATTTGAACGGTATACCCGCGAGTGGTTGTCTGCTTGGGAGCGTACGTCGTTGTCATGGGTGTCTCTTAAATACGCGATAAGGTGAACAGCAACCTACAGGCCCATGGAAATGAACCTTCGAAAAGGCCGCAACATCGGTCACCGTTTCCAGGTCCAGATCACTGTCAAGATGCCGGTCGATGTGGTCGAGCATACGATGCATCCGAGCATGGTCGTTTTGAAGCGCCGCCTTCATCGTCCCTCCTCGGTGGCAGCTCCAACTAGTCGCTCATGGCCATAAATTGCTCGACCGATCTTGCGGTTTTGTCACGGGCCGCAGAACATCGCCAAGGATCGTTTACGGACACGCCCAATTTACGGACGGGCGGCGATGCTGCGGCGGCTGCTCGATCGCAAGTGAACACTCCGGCGTTTTTGCGAGCGACACGAATTATTCCCCTGCCCGAATCCTTTCGCCTCACGATAACGTCTCGAAGGTGAGCAACCTCAAAGGCGCAGGGCAACCAAGAGGAACAACTGCGATGAAACGCCACCTGATACGCTACAAGACGAAACCGGAACGGACCGACGAGAATGAACGGCTGGTCAAGGCCGTGTTCCAGGAGCTGCGGGAAAAATCGCCGGAAGGCGTTCGCTACATGACGTGGCGGTCAGCCGACGGGACCTTTGTACATTTGGTCGAGACGGAAACCGAAGCCCATGCCGACATCATCACCGGGCTGGCGGCATTCGAGGCCTTTCAGAATGGCATCAGGGATCGCTTGATCGAGCGTCCGCAGCGCGAGGAAATGACCGTGGTGGGCCACTACCGGATGCTGGACCAATAGCGGCGAACAGAGGCGCATGAATATCCCCGGCGAGATCCGCGAGCCTTTTGCTCGCCTGTTCGGCGAAATGCGCCCCAAGTTGCACCGCTATTGCGCCCGCATGACCGGCTCGGTGATCGACGGCGAGGACGTGCTGCAGGAAGCGCTGACCAAGGCGTTCGAAGCACTGCCCAACGCCGGCCCGATCGCCAACCCGGAAGGCTGGCTGTTTCGCATTGCCCATAATGCTGCGCTCGATTTCCTGCGCCGGCGCGCCCGTGAAAGGGCCTTTTCCGATGAGGACCCGGACATGATCGTCGACCCGGTAAATCCCACCGTCGACCGTCAGACCGCGGCGGCCGGCCTGCATACCTTCATGCGCCTTCCCGTCGCGCAGCGAAGCAGTGTCATCATGATGGACGTTCTGGGCTATTCACTGCAAGAAATCAGCGCCGTGCTCGACACCAGCATTCCCGCCATCAAGGCGGCGCTGCATCGCGGCCGCGGCCAGTTGCGCCAGCTCGCCGATGAGCCCGACGACCGCCCGGCTCCCAGGCTCAACGCGCCTGAACGCCTGTTGCTCGAGGCCTATATCGATCGCTTCAACGCCCGCGACTTCGACGCGGTGCGCGACATGCTGGCCGATGAGGTGCGGCTGGAGCTGGTGGCCAGGACGCGGCTGAATGGTCGCGAGGAGGTCGGCACCTACTTCCACAACTATTCCCAGGTGCGGAATTGGCGTTTCGTGCCGGGCTTCATCGAAGACAGGCCGGCAGTTCTCGTCCGCGATAGCGATGATCCGGTGGCGCGCCCCGCCTATTTCATCCTGCTGGCCTGGCAGGACGGCAGGCTTGCCGCCATCCGCGATTTTCGCCACGCCCGCTACGCCGCCGACGGTGCCGAACTGTTCGTGCTTTGAAACGATTTCGGGGAGGAAAGGCCTCTCCTAC
The DNA here is from genome assembly GCF_004919685.1 of Mesorhizobium norvegicum. Taxonomy (GTDB): domain Bacteria; phylum Pseudomonadota; class Alphaproteobacteria; order Rhizobiales; family Rhizobiaceae; genus Mesorhizobium; species Mesorhizobium norvegicum. Next base: position 12,785 of record NZ_SMYZ01000054.1, read on the forward strand.
CGCCTACCGCCTACCGCCTACCGCCTACCGCCTACTGCCTACTGCCTACTGCAGCGATTTCAACAAATTGTCGAGCGTGAACGGATTGGACTTCGGCTTGGCCGGCGGCGGATTGTCGTTGGCTTCCGGCAGCGGCGCACGCTCCACCTTCGGTGCCTGCTGCACGGCCTTGCGTTCAGCCTCGAGCTTTGCCTTTTCCTGCGAAGCGATGCGCATCGCCTCTTCCGCCTTCTGCCGCTCCTGCTCGTCGGCCTGCGCCTTGGCCGCTTCGTCGGCGGCCTGCTGTTCGGCAGCGGCCTTGGCGTCCGCATCCGCCTTGGCTTTGGCATCCGCGTCAGCCTTGGCTTTCGCCTCCGCTTCGGCCTGAGCTTTGGCGTCGGCTTCGGCTTTCGCCTGGGCGTCCGCTTCGGCCTTGGCCTTGGCGTCAGCCTCGGCTTTCAGCCGTGCTGCTTCCTCCTGCTTGCGCAATTCCTCGGCGGCGTTGTCCCGTTCAGTCTGCAGCGCCGCGTAATAGCGCACCTCGCGCCGCAGCCGCTGCTTCTCGAGCAGAGCGGCCTGCATCGCCTCGACGCGCTGCTGCTCCTTCTCCAGCGCGCGCTGGGTCAGGAACTGTGCCAGCGGCTCGCTGTCGAACTGCCGCTTCACGGCGCCGAACGGCCCCTCGGCGATGAAATTCACGATCGGCTCGGAGCCGACCAAGGCCTCGTCGCCCGGCCGGTAGGTGATCGCCCCCTTGGCGGAAACCATGGCTGCGTTGAGGTCCGCTGTGATGTCGGCGGACAAGGTCGCCGCCGGATTGTCCAGGTTGATCGGCGGTGCCCTGAGCATACCGCCGGCAACCGTGAAGGCGATATCGGTGTCCTTGGCGGCAAGACTGCCATTGGCGGCGATCTGCGGTGCGAAGCCAGCGGTCTTGGCCGCATTGATGTCTCGCCCGATCGCATCCGCCTTGGCGAGGAACGCACTGAACGCATCGGGATTGACGCCGGCGACCTGCAAGCTCTTCAGCGTCGCCGTACCGGAACCGGACAAGGCGGCCACCATCCCTTCGACCGATTTGCCGCTGCTTGACAGCGCCGTCGAGAAATCGCTGATGCCGCTGATGCCGGCATCCGGCAGCACGTTCGCAAGATCGGCGCCGGCCAGTTTCATCTGGCCGGTGAAAAGTCCGGTGCCGTCATTGTTCTTCAGCTCGAACAGGCCGGTCATCGCCCCGCCCAGCAATTTCGCCTTCAGATCCGAAACGCGGATGCCTTCCTGGTCGAGCTTGAGCGAAAAGGCGGCATCATAGGCGGTGGCGAACCGACCGGCGGCGAGCGCTGCCGTCGTCAGGTCAAGGTCGGCGGTAAACGGCAGGTTGGATTTCTGGCTGAACGGTGTGGCCGGCCACGCCCCATTCTTATCAGCCCCTTCCTTGTCGGCAAGAAAGGCGGAATCGCCGAACAGCGCCACCGCCATCGGGTCGAGGTCGAGTTCGTCGAGCGCCAGCGCGCCGGCCAGATGCGGCACGCCGTCCTTGACGTCGACATTGACGTCGCCGGACACCGCCGCTTCGTTGATGGCGCCGCTGAGTTCGTCCAGCACCAGCAGACCGTTGCCATAGTCGCCCTGCGCCGAGAGCGACGTCGACATGCCCGCCCCCATGCCCGGCAGGCCGATGCCTGATGTCATCAGCCATGGCTCGATGTCGGCGGCATCGAGGCTGAGCTTGCCCTTGGCAGCGAGGCCTTGCGGCGTGTCGGCGATCGTCCCCTCGAAACCGGCCTTGAAGTCGTCGGCGGCAAGGCTGAAACTCGTGGCCAGGCCGCCGCCAAGCGTGCCCTTGGCCTGAATGTCCGTGCTTGCCTCGCCCAGCATGCCGAGCGGCAGCGCCGGCAGGCCGTAGAGCGCCAGCAGCGCGGTGGCGTCAGGGTTTTTGGCGTTGAAGGTCAGCGCCACCGGCGCTTCGAGAAGCTTGTCCATCGCCCCCTTCCCCGACAGCGACGCGGAAAAGGCCGAGCCGCCGGCCTTGCCTTGCCCGCTCACCGCCAGGCCCGTGGTGCCGTCGCCATTGTCGGCCGCACTCGCCACCAGGTCGACGCGCGCATCCTGGAACAGCTCAGGATAGGCCGCGGCACGGCTCGCCAGTCCCTTGAGCACGGCACTGTCGGGATAATGTTGGGCTGCGACGTCGATCAGCGGCTTCAGGTCGACGGCAACCACCGACGCATCGAGCTTGCCGGTCGGGCTCGCCGGGAAATCCTTGACCCTGCCGGTGGCACTGATCGAGGCGCCGGCCAGCCCGCCCACCGACAGCCGGTCGATTTCGAGCAGCCCGTCGCGCAGCCTGAGTGCGGTGTCGACCGTGTCGGCGGTCAGCCCGCCGGCGTTGACTGGCCCGGCCTTGATCTGGAAATCGAGGTCGCGGTCGGCAAAGCGGTTGGCGCCCTTGTCGCTGACGAAGATCGAGGCAAAGGCCGCCAGCCCGTCGACATCGAGATCGCCGCCTTCGAGCCGCATCAGCACCGACGGCTTGGCATCATCGGGCTGGCTGGAATCGATGCGGCCGGAAAATTTCGCCTTGCCCAGGATCAGCTCAAGGTCGCTGAAGGCCTGACGCTTCTCCGAGAGCTCGACCTTGGCCTTGAAGCCGGCGGCGGGCAGACGGCGTATCGCCTCGTCGACATCCTTCGACAGCCAGGCGGCAAAGCCGGAGGGTTGCGCCACGGCCAGCAGCAACGAGCCGTTGAAGCCGAAATGGCCCTCCACGTTGAGCAAGAGCATGCCATCGGCTTCCAGCGTGGTGCGGCCGGGCAAGGTCGCGGCAAATGATTTCACCGACCAGCCGCCATCGACCGGCTCGGCGGAAAGATGCACGTCGCGCACCGTGGTGTCGCCGGCCACCACCGCCGGCAGCTTGACCTCGACGGTGCCGGGGATGGTCGGCTTCGGCAGATCGAGCAACGCCTGCTCCAACCCCGCAATGCGCTGATCCAGTGTCAGGCCGACGCCAGCCTGAGCACCCACCGCCTCGTCGAGCTGCACCTGCGCGCCGTTGGCCTCGATGGCGAAGTTCGGCTTCAGCCCGAGATCGACCGAGGCCTTGCCGTCGGCGGTGTAGGGGTTGTCGAGCGGCCCGGTCTCGAAGCGGAATTCGTCGACGCCCAACTTCTGGTGGTCGAGGGAAAACTTGCCGTTCAGGCGAAAGCCCGGATCGGGCTTGCCGGCGCTGACCTTCACCGTCTCGCCATCGGTGCCGCGCAGCTCGGCGCTGTTCTTGTCGGCACCGGAGATCTTGAACTGGCCGGAGTAGACGGCAGCGCCATTGACGATGCCGGCATTGCCGTCGGTCTCGATGACCAGCGGATAGGCGTCCGGATCGGCTTTCAGCCGCAGCCGCATCTGCCCAGTGCCTTCGGCCTTGCCGGTGGACGCCGCGACCGTGGTGCGCAACCCGTCCAGCCGCAGCGTGCCGTCCATCCGCCACGGGCCGGCCAGCGACTTGGCCGAGATGGTTGAATTGATTTCGGAAAACAGGTGGCTGCGGCCGCCTGCGGCATGGCGCAGTTCGATCTGCCCTTCCGTCACCGTCAGCTTCTCGATCGAGATCTGGTTGAGGTCGAAGGGCGAGGACGGCCGCATCGCCCAGTCGACCGTGCCGTCATTGGCAATATCGATGGTCGCTTTCGGCCGCACCAGCCGCATGTCGAAGATCAGCACTTCGCCACGCAGGAAGGGCGCCAGCTCCGCATCCATCGAAAACGTCTCGACGGTCATGGCCGGCTGGCCATTGGGGCCACCGGCAACCGCGACATTCGCGAAGGTCACCGACGGGAACGGCAACAGCCTTGCCGTGGCGTCGCCCTGCACGGTCACCTTGCGGCCGAGAATGGCGCTCGCCTCGCGTTCGAAATCGGCGCGGTAGCCGGTCCAGTCGACAAAATACGGCACCACCAGCGCCGCACACAGCACCAGCACAAAAAGGCCACCAAAGATCACGAACAGGCGTGCGAGCATCAGCTCCGAACGGGTTGATTGAAATTCTGCCGCACTCTACCCGCATCCGCGTGTCGATAAAGAGGCAATTCATCCAGTGTTGCGCGATCCCGGATGATCTGAAACAAATCCTCGCAAAGCGGAGAATTCGGATGTCAGGGAAGAACTGGGATCGCGTGCCGCGAGGATCAGCGTGCGTCGCGCTTCGCTTGTGCCACCTTGCCCGCCTTGCGCTGCCGGCCGAGTTCAGCCGGCCGGACCAGCTTCGGCGCCCGCTTGTTGGCCACGGCGCGCATGCCCTTGTGAGCCGTCCGCGAATTGAGCGCGGGACCGTCCGCCGGCGCATTTTGCTTCATGGCCATCGCCTTACGCGCATTCCCAACCAGCGAAACGCTGGCCGCCAGCTGCCGGCGCCGCTCGGCCTCGCCATTCAGCCGCCGCATGGCCATGGCCAGCACCGCAAGCTTCAACTGCGTGCCGCCATCGGTCTTTGAGGCGGCAGCCCCTTTCGGCGCGCCCTTGCCGCGTATTTCACGGCGGCGGCGATGCGCTTCGGTCTGTGCCTTGTCGCGCCGCTCCCGCAACAGCTTGACCAGACCGGCAAGATCGGCGTCGGAAAGCTCCTGTACCGCCGGATGGTGCGATTTCTCCACCAGTTCCTGTTCGTCCGCGCTCAGCGCACGCGCCTCTTCCTTGCGTGAAATCGCCATGACACTTTTCCTCCGCTGGCACGCCTGTCTGTTCAGGCCTCGCTGCTCGGCGGAGTCTCGGCCCGAATGGTGGCATGGTCAAGACGAGCTTCTTTTACGACTCCCTAGCTTTCGCCCGGCAAAATCTTGCCCGGGTTCATGATGTTTTGCGGATCCAGCGCCTGCTTGATCGTGCGCATGATGTCGACGCCATGGCCGAGCTCATGGCGCAGGAAGCCGATCTTGCCCTGGCCGATGCCGTGCTCGCCGGTGCAGGTGCCATCCATGGCGATCGCCCGCATGTTGAGACGCGCGACGAATTTTTCCGACAGCGCGATCTCCTTGGGATCGTTCACATCCATCAGCACCAGCACATGAAAATTGCCGTCGCCGGCGTGGCCGACGATCGGCGCGATCAGGCCCATCTCGGCGATATCGGCTTCGGTTTCCAGGACGCACTCGGCAAAGCGCGAGATCGGCACGCAGACATCGGTCGACAGCCCCTTGGCGCCCGGCCGCAGCGTCAGCGACGACCAATAGGCGTCGTGCCTGGCCTTCCACAGTTTCGTCCGCTCCTCGGCAACGCTGGTCCACAGGAACGGTCCGCCGCCATTTTCTTCCGCGATCATGCCGAAGGTCTCGGCCTGCTCGGCAACGCCGGCATCGCTGCCGTGGAATTCGACGAACAGGCACGGGCTCTCGGGATAGTCGAGCTTCGAATAATTCTTCATCGCCCGCATCTGCAGTGCGTTGACCAGTTCGATGCGCGCCACCGGAATGCCCATCTGGATCGTCGCGATGACCGCGTTGCAGGCCGCCTCGACGCTCGGAAACGGACAGACGCCGCCGGAGATCGCTTGCGGGATGCCTTGCAGCTTCAAGGTCAGCGAGGTGATGATGCCGAGCGTGCCTTCCGAGCCGACCAGCAGCCGCGTCAGATCATAACCGGCTGAGCTCTTTTTCGCGCGCTTGCCGGTCGTCACCGTCTCGCCGTCGGCCATCACGGCGGTCAGCGACAGCACGTTCTCGCGCATCGTGCCGTAGCGCACCGCGTTGGTGCCGGACGCCCGCGTCGCCGCCATGCCGCCAAGCGAGGCATTGGCGCCGGGATCGATCGGAAAGAACAGGCCTGTGTCGCGCAGATGCCGGTTCAAATCCTCGCGGGTGACGCCGGGTTCCACCGTGCAGTCGAGATCCTGCGGATTGACCGCAAGGATGCGGTTCATGCGCGAGGTGTCGACCGATATGCCGCCACCCGGTGCGTTGGTGTGGCCTTCCAGCGAGGAACCAACGCCAAAGGCGATCACCGGCACGCGGTGCGCGGCACAGGCACGCACGATCTCCTGCACCTCGGCCGTCGTCTCGGGAAAGGCGACGCCGTCAGGCGCCTGCGTCGGAATATAGGTGGTGGTATGCGCATGCTGCGAACGGATCGCCTGGCCGGTCTGGAAGCGCTCGCCGAGCCGCTGCTTGAGGATGCCGAGCACAGCAGCGATGCCTTCTTCGTTGCGTTCGACCGGGTTGAGGTCGCTCAGAGCCATGAATTCCTCCGCGAATGGACCAGCGTCCACGCTTGTTATGCGATTATGGATGCGTAGTCTCACCGGCCACGCTCTGTCCAGCGCCAGAACAAGGAAGTTTCGATGCCCATCCCCGCCCCCTTCGTCTCCCAACCCATGGACATCGAGAAGGACTGGATCGACTACAACGGCCATCTCAACATGGCCTACTACAATGTGCTGTTCGACCGCTGCTCGGACGAAGCCTTCGAGGCTATGGGCATGGGGCTGGATTACGTGAAGGAGCGGCGGCTCACGATTTACACCGCCGAAGTCCATGTCTGCTACGTCCAGGAACTGCATCTGGATCATAAGGTTCGCGTCTCCTTCCAGCTCATCGACCATGATGACAAGCGGCTGCGGGCCTACCAGGAAATCCGCCATGTCGACGGCTGGCTCGCCGCCACCTCCGAAACCCTGTCCCTGCATGTCGACATGTCCGGGCCGAAGGTCGCGCCCTTCCCCGCCGATGTGCTTGCCAAGGTCGAAGCCATGCGCGCCGCCCATTCCGCACTGCCGATGCCGGAGCGTGCCGGCCGCTCGATCGGGATCAAGCGCAAATAAGGCAAAGCCGACACCTCCCGTTCCCGGCTTCAAAGCCACACAGGCAATCTAAAATCTCAAAACCCTGGAATCGGCTGGCAGCAGTGCTTGAAGCGACTCGGCGCCCGCGTTAACCTTACCGAGGTTTTAACGGGAACAAGCCAATCGAGCCGTTGCGCGACTCAGCGGGTCGGTCGAAAACGATCCGCATCGAGGTAGCGACACGGGCGGCGGGGCGAAGCCGGTTCGAGGAACGTGCATGAAAACCGACATCAAGGTCGAGGTGGACAGGCTGGCCGCCGATCCGCGCATAACCGACTATGATTTCTGGCGTTCGCTCAAGAACGTCAACAACGAGATATTCCACATCGCCAACAGCAACGAGCCGATCCCGTTCGACATGATCCGCTGGCGCGCCATCCTGAAGCAGGCGCGCATGAAGCGCGGCCACGCTTAAAACCCCGAACCGACAATCTCCTACACCAAGCCTGACCCCTTCCATCAAGCTTGGCGCTTGATGGCCCCCAAGGCCGAGCGCGCTACCACCGGCGACGACTGGATAATGGCCGTGTTGGTCATTGCGTAGGGAATGATCCGGTCGATCACTCGCTCGAGTTCAGCCACCGAGCCGACATGCGCCAGCGCAATGAAACAGTCCTCGCCGGTCACCCGGTCGCATTGCGCGATCTCCGGCAGCTCGCGGATGATTTCGGCCACGACGGCCAGTTGCCCCGGCACCGGGCGGATGCGCAGCCATGCCGACAGCGGCAGGCCAAGTGCCGCGGGGTTGATCCTGACCGAATAGGCCTCGATGACGCCGCTTTCCTGCAGCCGCTTGATGCGCTCGGCCACGCTCGGCGCCGACAGGCCGACCGAGCGCGCAAGCTCCGCCGTGCTGATGCGCGCATCCTTTTCCAGCAGGCGCAGGATCTTCATGTCCGCGGCATCGAGGTCGGCGCTTTCAGTTCGAAGGCGTTTCATGGAGAATTCCTTGCTTCCGGGAGAAAGATAGCTGGAAGAGCCAATCATCACCCATATAAACAGGCAGATCTGCCTGCGATACTGATCCGATGGATGATCAAACGCAAGCTCTCGCGGCGACCCCTGCCCTCGGCAACTCCACCCTCGGCAGGCTGACGGAAAAACTGCCGCCGCATGTCTGGTTCGGCGTCAGCGCCGTCTTCCATTATCTCGGCCCGGCATTCGCCGTGCTGCTTTTCCCGCATGTCGGCGTGCTCGGCATGGCATGGCTGCGCATCGCCACCGCAGCACTGATCTTCGCGCTGCTGACCCGTCCATGGCGAACCTTCGCCCGCGCCGATCGCTCGACGCGGCTGCTGTTGCTGGCCTTCGGTGCCTGCCTGGCGGTGATGAACTGTTCGTTCTACCTGGCGCTCGACCGCCTGCCGATCTCGCTGGTGGCGGCGATCGAATTCGTCGGCACCATCGGCGTCGCGGTGATCGGCCTCAGGAGCCCGCGCAATCTCGCCGCCCTTGCCGTGGCCGTCACCGGCACCTTGCTGCTCATCGACGTCAAATGGTCTGATGATCCCGTCGGGCTGTTCTGGGCCTTCCTCAACGGTGCGCTGTTCGTCGGCTACATCGTGCTCGGCCACCGCATCGCCGCTTCAGGCGCCGGCGGCGGCATCGCAAGCCTTGGTGCCGCCATGGCGATCGCTTTCATCGTCGTGCTGCCGATCGGCCTCACCGATGCGCTACCCGCCTTTTTCTCACCGCCGCTGTTGCTCGCCGCCATCGGCGTCGGCATCTGCTCTTCGGTCATTCCCTACATCTGCGACCAGCTCGCCATGTCGCGGCTGCCGCGTGCGAGCTTTGCGCTGATGCTGTCGCTGCTGCCGGTCACCGCAACGCTGATCGGCGTCATCGTGCTGCATCAGATTCCGAGTTTTACCGATTGCCTCGGCATTGCGCTGGTGGTCGCCGGCGTCGCCTTCCACAAGCCGGCGAACACGGACTAGACGAACGCCCTATGCCAATTTCTGCTTGAGGAAAGCGATCGTTCTGCCCCAGGCGAGGTCCGCCGCCTTCTTGTCGTAGCGCGCTGCGGACGTATCGTTGTTGAAGGCGTGGTTGGCGCCTTCATAGACATAGACCGTGTATTCGACATGCGCCGCGTCGAGCTCTTTCTTGAAGGCGTCGATGCCGGCATTGGTGCGCTCGTCCAGCCCGGCATAGTGCAGCAGCAAGGCCGCCTTGATGTCAGGCACATCGGCGGCCTTCGGCTGCATGCCGTAATAGGCAACGCCGGCACTGAGATCGGGCGCGTTGACGGCCAGCATGTTGACCGTGCCGCCACCCCAGCAGAAGCCGATGGCGCCGACCTTGCCGTTGCCGTCCTTGTCAGCCTTGAGGAAAGCGACGGTCGCAACACCGTCGGCGATGGTCTGCGCCGGATCGAGCTTGGCGAACATGTCGCGCGCCTTGTCTTCATCGGCTGGCGTGCCGCCGAGCGGCGACAGGAAATCCGGCGCCAGTGCCACGAACCCTTCCAGCGCCACGCGTCGCGCCACATCGCGGATATGCGGGTTGAGGCCTCTGTTCTCATGCACGACGATGACCGTGCCGAGCTTGCCCGCCTGGTCTGCCGGCTTGACCAGATAGCCCTTCATCTCGCCACCGCTGCCGGGATAGCTGATGTCCTCGCCCTTCACCCGCGGATCGTTGTCGGCGACGATTGCCGCTTGCGCGGAATTCGCCGCCAAAAGCGGCGCGATCGCCGCCGCCGCCGCACCTGATCCGGCAAGCCGGGTCAGTTGCTCCATGAACCGGCGGCGATCGAGCGTCAGATGCGTATATTCGTCATAGGCATCGATCATCGCCTGGGTAATGGCAGGCTTGGTGTTGGCGTCCGGTTTCGTCATGGATGTGCTCCTCGGCTTCGGAAAGTCTCGTTGCGGCGCAAGATAGGGTCGAGGCTTGCATGGTCCAGTCACGGTTGGGTGACGGTGCTCGCCAGGCAAGCCGCAACGGGCGGCTTCCGCCGCAGCCTCGTCGCCTGGCCGGCTTCCGAACATCGCAAAGGCGCCATGAGCCTGACCATGAGCCTCAGCAGCGCGGCGGTCTGCCGGCTGATTGCGGGCTATTTCGGCGCGATCACCAAGGCCTACCTCCTGGTTTCGGCACGAAAGCCGTGACGCGGAAGAACCCGCCTCAATCACATTTTGGTCATTTTCGACAATCTTGATGCTGCTGCCACAATATAAGGGGAAGCTGCCGGTGGCGGTCCCGCCCCTGCCTCCTCGCAGTTGCGCTCATTCTGACCAAGAAGGAACGACACCCATGACCTTCTCCACCCCGATCCTCGCAACGGCTTTCGTGCTCGCCGCTGCAGCCCTGCTGGCGCTGCGCTCGGCCGCTTCCGCCAGGCAATCGATGGTCAAGGTGCGCAGCAACCAGCGCCGGCCTGCAAACACGAAAACCCAGGGTTGAGGTGAGACCATGAACGTCCAGGACATCGTCAACACCGTCTCCCAGAAAGCCGGCCTCGACCAGGCGACGACGGAAAAAGTCGTCGGCACCATTTTCTCGGTGCTCGAACACGAGGCGGAAGGCACCAGCGCCTCGGCTTTCTTCGCCAAGATCCCCGGCGCCGACGATCTCGCCCACCAATATGACGTCATGGCCGCTGCTCCGGCCGGCGGCGGTGGCGGCTTCCTGTCATCGCTGCAGGGCGCGCTTGGCGGCGTGCTTGGGGAGAAGGCCGGCGCGCTGATCAACGGCGTCGCCGCGCTCAAGGCATCCGGTCTCGACATGGCGCAGATCCAGAAGGCCGGCGAAACGCTGATCCAGCAGGCCGAAGCCGCCGCCGGCCCGGACCTGACCAACCAGGTGCTCGGCTCGGTGCCCAGCCTGAAGAGCCATCTGGGGCTCGGCTGATAAGGGCACGTCCCGCCTTGCAACGCTTCACTGACGAAAGTTAGCGCTGCCCCTCATCGCCCTGCCGGGCACTTCTCCCCGTATAGCGACGGGGAGAAGGACGCTGTCATCAACGGTTTCGCCAATCACCAGCGTTGCGAGAGTGACGCGAAGGCTGAAACTGCCCCTTCTCCCCGTCACTATACGGGGAGATGCCGGCAGGCAGATGAGGGGCGGCGCGACCTTCTGATAGCCTTTGCCTGCCCCCACTTACTTCGGCAGCGCATAGGCCATCACATAATCCCCCGGCTTGGTGCCGACCGAACCGTGGCCGCCGGCGACGATGACCACGAACTGGCGGCCGTCGGCGACCGTATAGGTCATCGGCGTTGATTGCCCGCCGGCCGGCAGCCGCGCCTGCCACAGTTGCTTGCCTGATGTCAGCTCATAGGCGCGCAGATAGTCGTCGACCGCCGCACCCAGGAAGGCGACGCCGCCGGCGGTGATCATCGGCCCGCCAATGCCGGGCACGCCGACCTTCAGCGGCAACGGCAGCGGCGTCATGTCGTAGACGGTGCCGTTGCGGTGCTTGTAGGCGATCTTGCCGGTTCTGAGATCAGCACCGGCGACATAGCCCCAGGGCGGCGCCTGGCAGGGAATGCCGAGCGGCGACAGGAACGGCCCCATCACCACGGCATAGGGAGCGCCCTCGTTGCGGTTCAGCCCTTGCTCGCTGCCCTTGGTGTCGCCGGGCGGCGGCACGTCCGCGCGCGGCACAAGTCTCGACGTGAAGGCCAGATAGGTCGGCATGCCGAACAGCACCTGCCGCACCGGATCGACCGCCACGCCACCCCAGTTGAAGACACCGAAATTGCCGGGATAGATCAGCGACCCCTGCACCGAGGGCGGCGTATAGCGGCCTTCATAGCGCAATTTGTGGAAAGCGATCCGGCACGCCAGCTGGTCGAACATCGTGATGCCCCACATATCGGCATCGGTCAGCGGCTTCGGGTTGAAGGAGAGGTCCGACGCCGGCTGCGTCGGCGATGTATGATCGCCTTCGATGGCGCCGCCGGGCGCCGGCACTTCCTTGACCGCAATGACCGGCTCGCCGGTGCGCCGGTCGAGCACATAGAGGTCGCCCTGTTTGGTCGGCCCGACCAGCGCCGGCACCACCGTGCCGTCGGCCTTGGTGATGTCGATCAGGCTCGGCTGCGCCGGCACGTCCATGTCCCAGAGGTCGTGGTGCACGGTCTGCCGCACCCAGCGCAATTGCCCGGTGTTGAGGTCGAGCGCGGTGATCGAGGACGAGAATTTCTCGACATTGGCGCTGCGCCCGGCGCCGAGCTGATCCGGCGTCTGGTTGCCGAGCGGCACGTAGAGCAGGCCGAGCTTCTCGTCGGCGCTCGGCGTCGACCACATGTTGGGCGAGTTGGCGGTATAGGTCTGGCCGGCAGGCAGCGGCGTCGTCTGGTCCGGATTGCCGGAATCCCAGTTCCACACCAGCGCGCCGGTGCCGACATCGTAGGCGCGGATGACGCCGGACGGCTCCTGCGTCGAATAATTGTCGTTGACCGCGCCGCCGACGATGATCTTGCCGCCTGATATCAGCGGCGCCGAGGTCGAGTAATAATAGCCCGACTTCGGATAGGGCATGTTGGTCAGAAGGTTCAGCGTGCCGCCCTCGGCGAAGCTGGGGCAGACCTGGCCGTTGGCGGCATCGAGTGCGATCAGCCGCGCATCCGAGGTCGGCAGGTAGACGCGGGTCGCGCACGGCTGGCCGGCGGCGATCGCCGCATCGGCATAGTAGGACACGCCGCGGCAGGTCTGGTGCTGGCGGTCCTTGTCGAGCTTGATCTTGGGATCGTAGCGCCATTTCTCCTTGCCGCTCGCGGCGTCGATGGCGATGGCGAAATTGTGCGGCGTGCAGATGTAGAGCGTGTCGCCGATCTTCAGCGGCGTCACCTGATAGGTGGTCTCGCCGATGTCGTCCGGACCCTTCACGTCGCCGGTGCGGTAGGTCCAGGCCGGCTGCAGCTTGGCGACATTGTCCGGCGTGATCTGGTCGAGCGGCGAGTAGCGCTGGCCGAACTGCGTGCGCCCGTAATAGTGCCACTCGCCGGCCGGCACATCGTTGCCGAGATTGGCGTTGGGGATCACCTTGTCGGTGTCGAGTTCTCCAGCGATGTCCTTCGGATCGGCTGTCATCGAATAACCGGCGACGGCAAGCGATGCCAGCACGGCAAGGATGAGCGGCGCGCGCGCATCAGGGCCGGCAAGACCCCGCCTCGCCCATGGAGTCAGCAGCCACAGCGCCACCAGCACGATGATGCCGCCGCGGGGCCCAAGTTCCCACCAGTCGAAGCCGGTTTCCCAGACCGCCCAGGCTAGCGTGCCGAGCACGATCGCCGCGTAGAGCCACAGCGCGGTGGATCGGCGTCGGTAGAGCAGCCAGGCGGCGATCAGGAAGGCGAGACCGACAATGATGTAGTACCAGCTGCCGCCCAGCATCGCGAGACGGATACCGCCGCCGCCGAGCGCCAGACCGATGAGCAAGAGAATGAGGGAGGTGATGGTGACAGCCAAGATGATACTCCTTCGACTGTTGCGCGCTCGCATGCGCAGCCACGGGCAACCCGGCGTAACCTTCCTGCCCTGGACACAACTTTCTCCTGACCGCCGCGCCTGTCAAGTTGGCCACACGCCAAGGTGGCAATCATCTTGCCTGTATCAGGGTTTTCCAGCAGTCTGCGTTGGATCATCTCTCCTCTGGAGCAAGCAAAATGACGTCATTCGTTCCGCCGCTGACGCGATTGGTGCTTGCGCTCTGCTGCCTTGTCTCTCTCTCCGTGGCCGCGCCGGCGCAGACGCTTCATGAGATCAACAAGGCGAACGGCTTTCACGAGATGCTGACGGGTATCGGTCCGGGTTTCAGCGCAGCCGTGAAATCGGCGCCGGAAACGCCGCCGCAAAAAGTCCAGGACGCGCTGGCAGTGGCCATGGAAGGTGCGTTTGACGCAAACAAGATGGAGGCAGCCATCGAATCGCGAATGGCGGACAAGCTGACCGCCAAGGATCTGTCCGACCTGAGCTCTTTCTACGCTTCGCCGCTGGGCAAACAGGTCACGACGCTGGAAATCCAGGCTTCCACCCAGGAAGAGAGGGAACGCAAGAAGATCGAAGGCCCAAAAATCCTCGGCGAGCTTCCGTCCAGGGATCCGGCCCGGCTCGAGCTGTACAAGAAGATCGCGGATGATCTCAGCGCTGTCGACACCGGAGAAGCCGTCGCCTTGAACATGGGCTATGCGATGCTTTCCGAAATGCTGGGGGCGGCCGGAAAGGCCCTGCCCGACGACCAGATCATGGCCTTGCTGCGTCAGCGGTCCGAAGGGCTTCGCCGAGACATCGAAAAGGATGTCATGGACTCCGTAGCCTACATTTACCGGGATCTGCCGCTTGAGGATCTCAGACGTTACGAGGCTTTCCTGGCGTCACCCGCCGGCAGCCACTATTACGACCAGATGCAGGTCGCCCTCGGTGCGGTGATGACCGACGAGGCGCGCTCGTTTGGACATCGATTTTTCGTCGCCCTCGGTTACCGCAAGGCCTGAACGGCGATATCAGGCACTTTACCGGAACAAAACGTAGACACTTCTGGTCTTTCGCTCCCGAATCACTACATTCGGGGCAATGTCCGGCTTTTCCGAAGACATGCCCTTTTTCGACGAACCCAATGCGCGGCCCACGGCCCCGTCGGGCATTGCCGCGCGCGCCATGGCTGCCCGCAGCGGCCACAACAATGCGCCCGACTATCTGAAGGGGTTGAACCCGGAGCAGCGGCTGGCGGTGGAAACCACCGAAGGTCCGGTTCTGGTGCTGGCCGGCGCCGGCACCGGCAAGACCCGCGTGCTCACCACCCGCATCGCCCACATCCTCGCCACCGGCAAGGCGTTCCCGTCGCAGATCCTTGCGGTGACCTTCACCAACAAGGCCGCGCGCGAGATGAAGATCCGCATCGGCGTCCTGATCGGCGAAGGCAATGTCGAGGGCATGCCTTGGCTCGGCACCTTCCACTCGATCGGCGTCAAGCTGCTGCGCCGCCATGCCGAGCTTGCCGGCTTGCGCTCCGACTTCACCATCCTCGACACCGACGATGTGGTGCGGCTGATCAAGCAGCTGATCCAGGCCGAGGGTCTCGACGACAAGCGCTGGCCGGCCAAGCAGTTCGCCCAGATGATCGACGGCTGGAAGAACAAGGGGCAAGGCCCGGCCGACATCGCCGAGGGCGACGCGCGCGCCTTCGCCAATGGCAAGGGCCGCGAACTCTACAAGGCCTATCAGGAGCGGCTGAAGACGCTGAACGCCTGCGACTTCGGCGACCTCCTGTGCCACCCGATCCGCATCTTCCGCGCCAATCCGGACGTGCTGAAGGAATACCACAAGCGCTTCAAATACATCCTCGTCGACGAGTATCAGGACACCAACACCGCGCAGTACATGTGGCTGCGGCTCCTGGCGCAAAGGCCGCAATCCTCCCCCCTTGAGGTGGAGGTGCCCGCGAAGCGGGCGGAGGGGGTCGCCGCAGAAGGCACCTCCAGAACGTCGAGCACTGCCGCAAGGACCCCACCCGACCGGGCTTCGCCCGGCCACCCTCCCCTCAAGGGGGAGGGATATCAGCGCACCGCCACCGTCAACATCTGCTGCGTCGGCGACGACGATCAATCCATCTATGGCTGGCGCGGCGCCGAGATCGACAACATCCTGCGCTTCGACAAGGATTTTCCCGGCGCCACCATCATAAGGCTGGAGCGCAACTACCGCTCCACCGCGCATATCCTTGGCGCCGCCTCCCATCTCATCGCCCACAATGAGGGCCGCTTCGGCAAGACGCTGTTCACCGACCGCGACGAGCCGGAGGACGGCAAGGTGCATGTCCACGCCGCCTGGGATTCCGAGGAGGAAGCCCGCGCCGTCGGCGAGACCATCGAGACCTACCAGCGGCAAAAGCACAATCTCAACGACATGGCGATCCTGGTCCGCGCCTCCTTCCAGATGCGCGAGTTTGAAGACCGCTTCGTCACGCTCGGCCTCAATTACCGCGTCATCGGCGGCCCGCGCTTCTACGAGCGCATGGAGATCCGCGATGCGCTGGCCTTTTTCCGCGTCGTCGCGCAAGGCGCCGACGACCTCGCCTTCGAGCGCATCGTCAATGTGCCCAAGCGCGGCCTGGGTGAAGCCACCATCCGCCAGATCCACGACACGGCGCGTGCGCTGCGCATCCCGATGCTGGAAGCCGCCGCCAAACTGGCCGAAAGCGACGAGTTGAAGCCGAAGCCGCGCGCGGCATTGCGCGAGGTCGCGGCCAATTTCGAGCGCTGGCAGAAGGCGCTGGAAACCACGCCGCACACCGAACTCGCCGAGACCATTCTCGAAGAGAGCGGCTACACCGATATGTGGAAGAACGACCGCTCGGTCGAAGCCCCCGGCCGGCTGGAGAACCTGAAAGAGCTGATCCGCTCCATGGAGGAGTATGAATCGCTGCGCTCCTTCCTCGAGCATGTAGCACTCGTCATGGACGCCGAGCAGAATGCCGGGCTCGACGCCGTCAGCATCATGACGCTGCATTCGGCCAAGGGCCTCGAATTCGAGACCGTCTTCCTGCCCGGCTGGGAGGAAGGCCTGTTCCCGCATCAGCGCGCGCTCGATGAGGGCGGCCGCTCCGGGCTGGAGGAAGAGCGCCGGCTTGCCTATGTCGGCCTGACCCGCGCCAAGAAGAACCTGCATCTGTGGTTCGTCTCCAACCGCCGCATCCATGGTCTGTGGCAATCGACCATCCCGTCGCGCTTTCTCGACGAACTGCCGGAAGCCCATGTCGAGGTCGCCGAAAGCGGCAACTCCTATGGCGGCTACGGCAATTCCTATGGCGGCGGTTCTTTTGCCTCCGGCCGCGGCGGCCAAGGGGGCGGAAGACAGAACCCGTATGGCGCCTCGCGCTTCGACAATGTTGGCGCCGACACCGAAAAATCCGGCGCCTTCTCCAACACCTATGCGACGCCGGGCTGGCAGCGCGCGCAGGCCAATCGCACCGAAGCCACCGACCGCAACTGGGGCTCGCGCTCCGGCCATCAGGTCGAGCGCATCGGCTATGGCGAGACCGATTCCGGCTACGGCGCCGGCCGCACCTCGGTCAAGGGCCGCACCATCGACGGCGAACTGGTTGCCAAATCCGTCGCCGACAAGCCGTCCCCCTTCAACGTCGGCGACCGCGTCTTCCATCAGAAATTCGGCAACGGCAACATCTCGGCCATCGAAGGCAACAAGCTGACCATCGACTTCGACAAGGCCGGCCAGAAACGCGTGCTGGACGGGTTTGTCGCGGCGGTGTGAGCGTCCGCTTGCCCCGTTGTCCTACAAGTGACCGCCTTGTGTATGCGTCTACTTTGACGATACGATCATCACTTCAACATCCAACATATCCAGTAGTGGGATCATTTCTCTGGCGGAAGCCCCCACCTTCGTCATCCACGGGCGGAGCAGGAGCGAAGCGACGTCGCGGAGACCCGAGGATCCATGCCGCGACCTTCGCCCAGGAATGCAGCGGAGCAGAATTCTGCACCGGAGCGGTACTTTTAAGTCGCGGCATGGATCCCCTTGGGCTGCGGAGCAGCTCCTCGGGTCTGCGCTGCGTCGCTACGCTCCTTGCTTCGCCCGTGGATGACGAAACGATGGGCGTCTGCGCCAATCGTCCAACGAAACAGCCCCCTCACCGATAGCGCGCCTGGTTCCACTTGTGGCCGAGCAGCGACAGGATGATGATCAGCCCGTTGAAGAACTGGACGTAGAAGCCGCTCAGGCCGGCCGCGACGACGCCGGTCTGGATGAAGGACACTGTGACCGCGCCGATGGCGCCGCCGACCACCGTGCCGATACCGCCCCAGGTCGGCGTGCCGCCGACGAACACCGATGCCAGCACCGGCAGGAGATAGCCGTCACCGGCCGTCGGCCACCAGGTGAAGTTGATCATCACCGAGAAGGTGCCGGCGATTGCCGCACCAATGCCGACGAAGACGAACACTTTCACCCGCACGCGCTTGACGTCGATGCCCATCTGCTGGGCGCTGTCGGGATTGTCGCCGACCACCTTCACCTGCGCGCCGAAGCGGTGGCGGTTGTAGAGCATCGCCGACAGCACGACGAAGGCGATGGCCCAGAAGATCTGCACCGGAATGCCCAGGAGTTGGCTGGAAAAGATCGTGTAGGCCCAGCTGTCGGCAAGGCTGGTCAGCGCCATCGACTTGCCTTCGTTGATGATCTGGATCAGGCCGCGCAACAGGAAATTCATGCCGAGCGTGGCGATCAGCGACGACAGCCCGCCATAGACCACCAGCGACCCGACGAGGAAGCCGAGCAGCATGCCGGTGATCAGCGCCGCGACGATGCCGAGGAACGGATCGTAGCCGGCCTGCACGACCAGCGAGAAGACCCATGAGGCAAAACCCATCGTTGCCGGAAACGACAGGTCGATCTCGCCACAGGTGACGACAAAGACAAGCGGCACCACCACGAACAGCGCCACCGGCAGCGTCGTCAGCACCGAGCGGTAGAGATACCAGGTGGTGAAGACGGTCGGGTTGGCGATCATGAACGCCGCCATCATGACGATAAACACGCCGAGCGTGCCGAGCGAAGCGCGGTTGTCGAGGATGAAGCCGCGCACCCAGTGATCGGATGGGTGCTTCCACGCCTTCTGGGGGCTGGGGCGAGGAATACCGGCGGACGGCTCGTGCAGATCGGGCTCCATGGTCTTGCTCATCGTTCTCTCTGCTCCGCGTCGCCGGCGTCGTGCAGTCCGGCCAATCCGCCCGGGTGTGCGACGTCTTCCATGAAGTTGATGAGGTGTTCGGCCGACTTGACCTCGCTCCGGTCGGCGGACAGTGCCACTTTGCCGCGATCCAGCACGACGAAGCGATCGGCGATGTCGAAGACATGATGGATGTTGTGGCCGATGAACAGGATCGAGCGGCCGCTCGCCCGCACCTGGCGCACGAAATGGAAGACCTTGGCGGTTTCGGTCAGCGACAACGCCGTCGTCGGCTCGTCGAGGACGATCAGCTCGGCCTGCTTGTAGATGGCGCGCGCGATCGCCACGCCCTGGCGCTCACCGCCCGACAACTGGCCGACGATCGACTGCGGCGTGAACACCTTTGAGGTGAAGCCGATCTCGCGCATCAGCCGGCTCGCCTCCTCGATCTCCTTGTTGACCTTCAGCCAGCCGAGAAAGCCGGTGAGCTCGCGGCCCATGAAGATGTTGCGCACGATGGTCTGCTGCACGGCCAACGCCCGGTCCTGGAACACCGTCTCGATGCCGGCCTCGCGCGAGCGCGCCGCATTCCATCCGGTGACCGGCTTGCCGCGGATGAGGATCTCGCCGCTGGTCGGCTTGACCACGCCCGACAGGATCTTGATCAGCGTCGACTTGCCGGCGCCATTGTCACCGATCAGGCCGACCACCTCGCCGCGGTCGACGCTAAGATTGACCCCGCCCAGTGCATAGACGTGGCCATAGGATTTGCTGATATCGCGCAGTTCGATGAGACGTTCGGCCATGGCGGTCCTCGCTTTGTTTCCGGGTGCCGGCGGTCCCGTCGGCCGGGTTTGAACCCGGCCGACGGCTTGGGAGGTCAGCGCAGCGCCTGCTTGGCGAGTTCTGCGACGATCTCGTAATTCTGCGGCGTGACGAAACCGGCGCCGGTGTCGACATTCATCGGCGCCAGGCCCAGCACCACCTGCTGGCACAGGCTGAGGATCGGCAGATAGCCCTGCAGGAACGGCTGCTGGTCGGCCGTCAGCTGCACCCAGCCGCCCTTGAAACCCTCGACGATCTGCGGGCTGGTGTCGAAGCCGAAGTTGAAGATCTCGCCTGCCTTGCGTCCGGCCGCCTGCATGTAGGTCGGGACGTTGCCGAGCATCTGTCCGCCGGGATAACCGACCGCCTTGACGTCGGGATTGTTGAGCAGGGCCGCGGTGATCACCGGAATGGCCTGATTGGGATCGGCGGCCCATTCGGGTGGCGAGGAGAGCTGGATGACCTCGACGCCGGCCTCCTTGAGCGCTGCCACCGTACCGCGCTCGCGTGCGCCGCGGCTCTCATTGTCGAACGGGCCGATCATGATCGCCTTGTCGCCGGCTTTCAGCTTGGCCAGCTTGAACGCCTCGGCGCCGAGCGCGCGGCCCTGCTGCTCCTGCTGGGCGCCGACATAGCCGCCGCCGAACGCCGCCGTCACCTTCGGCACCGGCACGTTCTGGTACATCATCTTGATGCCGTCCTTGTGCGCCTGTTCGGCGAGCGGCATGATCGACGCGTCGCCGGGGTGGCCCATCATGGCGATGCCGTTGGGCTTCACGGCGACCGCCTCGCGCAATTGCTGCACCATCTTTTCGATGTCCCAGCCCGAGAAGATGTAGTCGACTTTCGGCCCGAGATCGGCCGCCGCCTGCTTGGCGCCATTGTAGACGATGGTGCCGAACGCGTCGCCCTCGGCGCCGCCGACGAAGAAGCGGATGTGGACGTCCTTGCACCATTGGGCGTCGAGCGCCTGCGCGGGCAAGGTGGAGATTGCAGCGGCAAGCGCCGTGGCGCCGGCCACGACGGTCGAGCGCAGAAGTGTCGTTCTGATCGCGATGCTCATGCACGTTCCTCCCATTGTTTCCCTCGTCAGCCGAGGGGCTTTCTGACGATTGCTTCGGCAGTACCACTTGACGGCCGGCTCCTCCCGCCGGCCGATCCTCACACCGGGTTAAGCAGGTAGCTGGCGCCTCCCCGGCATTGCTTCAGATATTCCAGGGCGCGTGCCTGGCCGGTGATCTCCAGGTCGCCGCGATAGACCGGGTCGTGCCAGCCCTCGATGTCGATGGCGCCCTTGTACCCGGCCAGCCGCAATTCGCTGATCACCCGCGTCCAGTCGCTGTCGCCAAAACCCGGCGTGCGCATCTGCACGAAGGGCAGCCGGCCGAACACGCCATGCTCGCGGATGACATCCCAGCGCACCGTCGCGTCCTTGCCGTGGACGTGGAAGATGCGGGGCGCCCATTTGCGGATCTGCGGCATCGGATCGATGAGATAGACCAACTGATGGCAGGGTTCCCATTCCAGCCCGAGATTGTCGTCAGGCAATTCGTTGAACATCAGCTCCCAGGCGTCCGGATTGTGGGCGATGTTCCAGTCGCCTGCAGCCCAGTTGCCGTCCATCGCGCAGTTCTCGAAGGCGATGCGCACGCCCTTGTCGGCGGCACGCTTTGCCAGTGGCCCCCAGACTTCCTTGAAGCGCGGCAGGCTGTCGGTCAGCTTCTTGCCGCGCAGGCGGCCGGTGAAGCCACTGACCATCGAGGTGCCGAACAGATGCGCATTGTCGATGACCGTTTCCCAGGCTGCGAGCACGCCGCGATCGACCTCGCCGTCTTCCAGCGGATTGCCGAACACGCCGATCGACGAAACGCTGACATCCGCATCGCCGATCGCCTCGCGGATATCACCGGCCAGCCGTGGCAAGTCCTTGCCGCCCAGTGTTTGCCAGAAGAAGGGCTGGATGCTCTCGAAGCCGAGCGGCAGGATCTGTTTGATGTAGGCCGCCGGATCATCGAGATTGGCCCGCACCATGGTGCCGATCCGGATGTCGAGAAGCGGGTTTGGCGTCATTGTGCTTCCTCTGCGATTGCAACGCGGCGTCCGGTTTCGGCGCTCTCGATGGCGCCGAAAACCATGGCCAGGCTCTTGATGTTGTCGGCGCCACGCGTTTCCGGCTCGGTGCCGGTCTCGATGGCTCGGATGAAATCCTGGATGATGCCGAGATGACCGCCGATGCGGTCGGACGCGTCGAGCGGCGGCACATCGATCGGCTGGGTTTTGTCGAGCAAGCCGTCTCGGCCCGGCACCACCACTTCTGCCTTCAGCGCGTCGTGGCCATCCCAAATGAGGCTGCCGCGCTCGGCGACGATGCGCCAGTCGCCCTCCCAGCTGGTGCGGAAGCCGGCGGCGCACCAGCTGCCGGCATAGGTGAACTGCTTGCCGCCACCGAGGTCGAAGACGGCACTGGCCGACGATCCCTGCCGGTACCAGGAATTGGCCGGCTCCCATTCCTGGCAATAGACATTGGCCGGCTCGCCGGCGACCATATAGCGGGCGGCGTCGAATGTGTGGATCGCCATGTCGAGCAGCAGGACATGCGCCATCTCCTCGCGAAAGCCGCCGAAATGCGGCGCGACGAAGAAGTCGGCATGGATGCTGGTCGGCGCACCAATGGCGCCGGAAGAGAGAAAGCGCCTGATGCGCCTGACATTGGCGACATAGCGACGGTTCTGGACGACGGCATGAATGCGCCCGGCCTGGCGAGCAGCCTCGACGATGGCGCGCGCATTCTCCGGGCTGTCGGCGAGCGGCTTTTCCGTCAAGAGGTGGCAATGATGGGCAAAGGCGGAAAGCGCGACCTCGCGCCGCGCCGCCGGAACCACGACGTCGAACACTGCGTCAGGTCGGGTGCGGTCGAGTACTGCGTCGAGGCTGGTTCCGATGACGGCATTGGTGAGGTCGTATTCTTGCGCCCTCGCCCGCGCCCTGTCGGCATCGAGGTCGACAAGGCCGACAATGGCGAGCCCGTCGATTTGCCTGATGGCATCGAGCCAGGCCTTGCTCATCGCTCCGCAGCCGACCAGGACGGCATTGATCATCCGGCGCTCCTCCTCCGCTCGGTCCCTCCAGACCGATCGTCACGGCGTCCACGGCAAGACCGTAAACGTTTTTCCGTAAACGTTTACGAGAACACACCCGAAGGCGTAGAATGTCAATTGGCCGCTCGCAAAAATCGTCTTCTCGCCTTGGCCTGAGCGGCTACCGGTGCTAGCCAAGCAAGGGGGAGAACAGTCACTTGGCGTCCAGCATTCACGACCTTGCCCGTCACCTGAACATTTCGATCGGCACCGTGTCGCGGGCGCTGAACGGCCGCGCCGACGTCAATGCCGACACGCGCCAGCGCGTGCTCGAGGCGGCCAGGACGCTCAACTATTCACCGAACCAGTCCGGCCGCAGTCTGCGGCAGGGCGCCACCCATTCGATCGCCTTTATGCTGCAGCCGCATCCGGGCGACCAGCAATATGGCGAACCGTTCTTCATTCCGTTCCTGATCGGGCTGCAGGCCAGGCTCGCCGAAAGCGGGCTCGACCTGATCGTGGTGATGGGCGCGCCGGGCGACTACCAGCAGGAGCGCCTGCGCCGTGTCGTCGAGACACGCCGCGCCGATGCGGTGCTGCTGGCCTGGACACGGCGCGAGGACGAGCGCATCGACTATCTCACCCAGACCGGCTTTCCGTTCGCCACGCTTGGGCGCAGCCGCTCCGGGGCCAAGTCCTACCCTTCCCTCGACCTTGATTTCGAGAAGGCCGGGGCCGACGCGGTCGACCGCCTTGTGGCGCGCGGCCACCGCCGCATCGCCGCCGTCCGCCCGTCGCTCGACCTCAACTTCGGTTATCTATTCCTGGCCGGCTACCGCAAGGCCTTGCGGCGGCACGGCATCGAGATCGACCCCGAACTGATCGCGTCAGGCTTCATCAACGAGGCCGGCGGCTACGAAGTGACGCCGCAGGTCATGCGATCCAAGGCCCCGCCGACCGCCATCATCTTCAACAATGATGCGATGGCGCTTGGCGGCTGCAAGGCGCTGGCCGAGATGGGCATCAGGCCGGGTCACGACATGGCGGTGACCGTCATCGTCGACACGCCGCTTTGCCGCTACTTTTCGCCGGCGCTGACAGCCTTCCGCCCGGCGCTTGAGCCGATGGGACAGCGGCTTGCTGAAATGCTGCTGGCCTCGATCCCGGCCTTCGCCGGCCCGGAGGGTCCACGGATCCTGCGCGAAGTCTGGCCGCTGGAACTGGTCGCACGCGACAGCGATTGATCGAAGCAGCAGGGCCACGCGGCGTATTGAGATTCAGGTCAGGCCGAGTCGAAAATGGTGTTTCCGACTCCGTTGGCCATTCCCATGAATGAACGGGACCGACGCCGGTTCCGCGTCATTGCTGCAATTCCGCCAGCGCCCTCTCCAGCGGCGCCGGCGAAATCTGGATCGGGCCGGAGAACGGCACGTCCATGTCGAGGATCAGGTAGAGCGCCCCGGCGATCAGCACGGCCGAAACCACGAAGGTCGAAACCGTTATCGCGTTGCGGGGCGCCCTGAACCCGAAACTGGCGAAGATCAGCGCCAGCCACGCAACCAGCATGGCGATCAGCGGCCAGGGGATCGCGCCCTCCGACTGCTCGATCAGCACCCAGCGCAGTTCCAGCACCTTCTGCAGGCGCTGGCGCGCGTCCTGCAGGATGGAGCCGCGCGCCGCGTCGGCCGGCGCCAGCGCGTTCAGCCGGGTGCCGATCTCCGTCAGCAAGCGTTCGGACAGCTGGTTGGCGACTACAGGGGTTTCGTTGGTGCGCGACGAGCCGACCGCCACCCTCTGCACATAGGCGGTGAGCGGTTCGCGCACCGCATCGGTTTCAGGGCCATACTGGCGCAAGATCCTGTCGAGCAGGATCATCTCCGTCGCATAGGCGTGCACATTGTGGTCGATCGATTCGAAGGTGTTCTTGGCCGAGTTGATCATCAGGCCGAGCACCAGCGAGGTCATGACCCCGAACAGATTGGCAGCCAGCCGCACCACGGCGTTGGTATCGTCGTCGCGATGCCTGGCTGGCAGCCTGGGCCAGATCGCCATGCTGACCATCGGCGCGGCCGCCAGGCACAGGAAGATCACTGCTGCAAACAAGGCTTCGCGCATGCCGCACATTTCTGCACGGCATGCGCCGATTGCCAATGACCCCGGCACCGATCACACTGCGAAAATTGCGGCGAGCGTCAGGCGCTTACGCGACTGCCGTATTTCACGACACCGGCGCCGCTCCGCCCTCTGCGGTGCGCCGCGCGATGAATTCGTCGAGAACGCCCGCGGTGGCGACGGCCGAAGCCGGCGGAACGAAATCGGCCAGCGCCCGTCTCCAGACGCCGGTGGCGCGTTCGCTCGCCGTCTTCGAGCCACTTTGCGTCCAGTTGCCGAAATTCGACCAATCGGCCACCAGCGGCTCGTAGAAAGCGGTGCGATAGCGCGCCATGGTGTGGCCGGCCGAGAAGAAATGGCCGCCCGGCTGCACTTCGGCGATCGCCTCGAAACCGATCGTATCGGTGTCGCCGGGCGTCGCGGCGCAGAGTTCAGCCACCGTCTGCAGCGCCTCGATATCGGTGATCAGTTTCTCGAAGGAGACACTGAGGCCGCCCTCCAGCCAGCCGGCGGCATGGATGCACATCGTCGCCCCGGCCAGCACCGAGCCCCACAGTGCGAACTGGGTTTCGTGCGCGGCCTGC
The DNA here is from genome assembly GCF_004919685.1 of Mesorhizobium norvegicum. Lineage (GTDB taxonomy): Bacteria > Pseudomonadota > Alphaproteobacteria > Rhizobiales > Rhizobiaceae > Mesorhizobium > Mesorhizobium norvegicum. The sequence goes on from NZ_SMYZ01000054.1 coordinate 37,826, forward strand.
GCATCGGAGATGTTGGCCGCACTGCCGCCGCCGGACCGCCACGGCAGCCCGGTGAAGCGCGCCAGCTGGCCAGCGCCCAGCGTCGCCTTGACGTGCTCCGGCGTGCCGAAGGCCGGCGCCCCGGATTTCATGTCGACATTGGAGGAGAACGAGCCGTAGACGACCGGCGCACCCGGCCGCACGATCTGCGCCAGCGTCAGCCCGGCCAGCGCCTCGGCATGCTGCAGAGTCAGCGCGCCGGCGACCGTGATTGGCGCCATCGCGCCTGCCAGGCAGAACGGCGTGATGACGGAGACCTGGCCGGCGCGGGCGAAATCGATGATGCCTTGCGCCATCGGAATATCGAGCTGGCGTGGCGAGTTGGTGTTGATGACGGTGTAGCAATGCGCGCCCGCCAGAAACTCGTCGTCCGACAAGCCGCGCGCCAGCCGCAGCATCGCAAAACCGTCTTCGACCTGCGGCGTGCCGCGGGCGAAGACGAAGGGAAACTTGTCCGACAGCGTCAGCTGCGCGCGGTTGACGGCATAGTGGCGAAAGCGGTTGTCGACATCCTGCGGCTCGATGCACGGTCCCAGCATATGCAGCACGTCGAAATGCTGCACCAGCCGCATCAGATCCTCGAAATCGGCCAGCGTTCCCGGCCGCCGGCCGCGCTCGAGGTCGGTGACGTTCGGCGCCCCGCACCCAGCCAGGAAGGTCATCGAGCCGAGTTCGAGCGTCAGATCGCGGGCGCGGGAACCGGCATGGGCGCGGATCGACTTCGGCGCCGAGGCGAGTGCCGCCGTCACCATGTCGCGGCCGATGCGCACCATGTCGGTGTCCGGATCGACCAGGGCGCCGGCGCGGGCGAAATGCTCACGCGCCTGCGGCAGCAGCACCTTGATGCCGAGCTCTTCCAGCACGCGCAGCGCCGTGTCGTGGATCGATGCCACCTGATCATCCGAAAAGATCGGCTGCGGCAGGAACGGGTTCTTCAGCGAATGATAATTGGGCCGGCGGCTGCTTTCGCTGCCGGCCTCGCCCGTGCGTCCACGCCGGCGTTCGCGCCTGCTGTCCCGTGCCGCGTCATCGACCATCAGAAATCCTCCTCATTGCCGCATCGCCTTGCCCAGGGGATCGTAGGGCGAGGCCGCGACGACACAAGCCGGCCGCTCCTCACCCACGACATGCACCGAGAGCGCTGTGCCCTCGCCCGCGAAATCGCGGTCGACGAGCGCCAGCGCCAGGCTCTTGCCGACCGTATAACCATAGCCGCCCGACGTGACGAAGCCGACGCGCCGGCCCTGGTGCCAGACCGGCTCGAAACCGCTGGCGTCGGCGTCGAGCGCATCGATTTCCAAGGTCACCAGGCATTGGCCGCCGCCGGCCTCCCGCTCCTTCAGCGCCGCTTCGCGGCCGATGAAATCACCCTTGCCGAAAGCGATGAAACGGTCGAGGCCGGTCTGAACGGGCGTATACCCTTGAGTGAATTCGCGCGACCAGATGCCGAAGCTCTTTTCCAGCCGCAATGCGTTGAGCGCATAGTAGCCGATTTCGGCCAAGCCGAGATCCTCGCCGGCGGCCAGCAGCGTTTCGCGCAGAGTGGCATGCATGGTGGCGGGGCAACTGATTTCGAAGCCGAGTTCGCCTGATATCGACAGCCGCGCCACCCGTGCCTGCACCATGCCGATGTCGAATGCACCGCAGGCCATGAAGGGCAGTGCTGCGCCGGACACGTCCTGATGCGTCGTGCGCTCCAGGATCTTGCGTGCATTTGGCCCGGTCAGCAGGAAACCGCCCATCGTGTCGGACAAATCGGCGACGGTGACGCCCTGCGCCGCATGGCTCTCGAACCAGCGCATGTGGAATTCCCGGAGATAATAGGAGCCCATCAGCCAATAGGTGCCGCCACCCCAGTTGAAGACGGTCAGGTCGCCCTTCAGCCGTCCGTCATGGCCGAGCATCGGCGCCAACCTCGCCTGCCCCGCTTTCGGCAATCTGCAAGCGAGCAGCCGGTCGAGCCACGCCTCGGCGCTCGCGCCGGACACCGCATAGCGTGCATAGGCCGAGATATCGACGAGACCGGCGGCGCGCCGCACCTGCAGCGCCTCGTCGCCGACGATGTCGAAGGCGTTGGAGCGCCGCAGCGTCGTGTTCTCGGCAAACCCCATCGGCGCGAAATAGGCCGGGATTTCCAGCCCCCATGACGCCATCCATTCGCATCCCGCCGCGCTCATGCCGTCATAGGCGCCGGCGCGTTTCAGCGGCCGCCCGGCCGGCAGCCGCTCATTGGGAAAGGTCATGACGAAGCGGCGCGAATAGAACTGGCGCGTGGTCTGCCTGAGATATTCCCGGTTGGCGGCGAAGGCGCCATAGCGGGCAATATCCATACCGAAGATGTCGGCCTGCGGCTCACCATAAATCATCCACTCGGCCAGCGACTTGCCGACGCCGCCGCCCTGGCTGAAACCGGCCATGACGCCGCAGGCGACCCAGTAGTTCTTCAACCCGCGCACCGGTCCGACGATCGGATTGCCGTCCGGCGTGAAGGTGAAGGCGCCGTTGACCCATTTACGGATGCCGGCCGTCGCCAGGCAAGGGAAGCGCTCATGCGCCTTGGCGAGTTCCGGGCTGATGCGGTCGATGTCTTCCGGGATCAGCTCTATGCCGTAGTCCCACGGCGCACCATCCATGTTCCAGTGCTTGGGGTTCTGCTCATAGACGCCAAGCAGCACGCCCTTGCGCTCTTGCCGCAGATACGAGAAGCCGTCGAGATCGACAGCGATACCGATTTCCCGGTCCAGCGCCACGATCTCCGGAATGTCCTCGGTGATGAAATAGTGGTGCTCCATCGGCGTCACCGGCAGGTCGATGCCGGCCATGCGGCCGAGCTGCTTCGCCCACAGTCCGCCGGCATTGACGACATGCTCGGCGATGATGGTGCCCTGCTCCGTAACGACGTCCCAGCGCCCGTCGGCGCGCGCCTTCAGCTCGACGACCCGGTTGCGCAGGATGATGTCGGCGCCGCGCTTTTTTGCAGCACCGGCATAGGCGTGCGTCGTGCCGTACGGGTCGAGATGGCCTTCGTTGGAATCATGCAGGCCGCCGAGCACGCCGGTGACGTCGACGATCGGGCAGATCGCCTTGATCTCATCGGGCGTAACCAACCTGGCGGTCTCGATGCCGACCGACTGAAACACCGCCCAGGCCGATTTCAGCCACTCCCAGCGCGCGGGATCGCTGGCGATGTTGACGCCGCCGGTCATGTGCAGGCCGATATCCTGGCCGGATTCGGCCTCGATCTCCCGGTAGAGATTGATGGTGTAGTCCTGCAGCGCCGCCACGTTGGGGTCGGCGTTGAGCGCATGGAAGCCTGCCGCCGCGTGCCAGGTCGAACCGGCCGTCAGTTCGGCACGCTCGATCAGCGCCACATCGGTCCAGCCAAACCGCATCAGATGGTAGAGGACCGAGGCCCCAACCACGCCACCCCCGATGACGACTGCGCGGTAGTGCGACTTCAAGGCTTCCCCTCCACGGTTAGTCCGAAGGCTGGACCATATACGCACTGGACATAAGTGTCTAGTGCCGGGACGCGCGCGCCTTTTCGTCGACCTGAGACTGACGGTGTGATCAATTCTCTCCGCCAGGCGCACGTTTTTATCGGCGCGTGAAGAAGACGGCGGGCGTGCACCGCGCGCTGTCACGCAAGCATCATGTTCGCGCCGTAGACCGCGTTTCGGGGAGGCGCACGCGGCATCATCGATGTCGCACCTCTTTCAGCTTTTCGTCCTGCGGCCGCTCCGGCACATCTGTCACAAAGAGGATTGTCCATGAAACACCTGCACCGAACCGCGTCGCTCGGCGTCGCGCTGGCCTTGTTCACCGCCCTGACGCCGGCGCTCGCCGACAGCACCGCGACCGTCGGCGGCCTCGTCAACAAGGGCCTGGTCGGCGTCGGCCGCATCCCGGCCGCTCAGCGCGACAAGTTCGGCGAGACGTTCGGCTCGGGCTCCGGCATGGCGATCGACACATCAGGCTGGACGCATGGCGCCGATGGTTACAAGGGTTCGCTCTGGCTGCTGCCGGACCGCGGCTACAATGTCGTCGGCACCACCGACTACCGGCCGCGCCTCAACACGATCGGCATCGAATTTGCTCCGGTCGCACCGGGCGCGGCACCCGCTGCCGGCCAGGAGCAGACCGGCGTCAAGGCGACGCTCGCCGACACCATGCTTCTCACTGACGACAAGGGCGCTGATGCCACCGGCCTTGATCCGCTCAACGGCGTGCGCGCGGCAAGCGGCGACATGCCGATCCTGCCCGAAGCCAACGGCAAGCTGGCGCTCGACAACGAAGCCATCGTGCGCCTGCCCGACAGCTCGATGTTCATCTCCGACGAATACGGCCCCAACATCTACCGCTTCTCCGCCGACGGACATCTGTTGTCGGCGACCCAGCCACCGGCGGCGCTGGTGCCGATGCGCCACGGCGCGCCGAACTTCGCCTCGGACAATCCAGGTCCGGGTGCTGCAGAACCCGATCCGAAGGATCCCGATACCGGCCGCCAGAACAACCAGGGCCTCGAAGGCATGGCGATGACGCCCGACGGCAAGTTCCTGATCGCCGTGCTGCAGTCGGCGACCAGGCAAGATGGCGGCGATTCCGGCTCGACCCGCCAGAACACCAGGGCGCTGGTCTACGACGCATCCGACCTCGGCCATCTCAAGCTGACACATGAGTATGTCGTGCCGCTGCCGGTGTTCAAGGATGCCAAGGGCAAGACCAAGATCGCCGCGCAAAGCGAGATCGTAGCGCTCTCCGACAAGACCTTCCTGATGCTGGCGCGCGACAGCGGCAACGGCCAGGGGCTGAAGGGCGACACCTCGCTGGTGCGCCAGATCTTCGTCGTCGACGTCTCTGCCGCGACCGACATCGCCGGCGGCGCCTTCGATGCCGCCGACAAGCCGCTGGCGCCCAAGGGCGTGCTCGACCCGTCGGTGACGCCGGCTAAGCTGACGCCGTTCATCGACATCAACGACAAGGGCGAGCTCGGCCGCTTCGGCCTGCACAATGGCGCGCCGAACGACAAGAACAACCTGTCGGAGAAGTGGGAGGCGATGTCGGTGGTCAGCGTTCTCGATCCGAAGCTGCCCGACGACTATTTCCTGTTCGTCGCCAACGACAACGACTTCCTTGCCCAGGACGGCTTCCAGGTCGGAGCGCCTTACAAGGCGGAAGACGGCGCCGATGTCGACACCATGTTCCTGGTCTATCAGGTCACGCTGCCGGGTCTGGCCAAGAAGTAACGAACCAATGCAGGTATGCAGGCGGACGCGCCGAGCGCGTCCGCCTGAGCAGATCGTGAAGGCTCCTACTTCAACATCTCCGCGTCCCTTGGCACGCCCGCATCGATCGGCTCGGCCGTCCTGTTCGACACGGCCATGATCTTGCCGGCAGCCGACAAATTGGGGCGCACGAAGACCGGCGCGACGCCGTTGACCCGGCTGTAGAGGTCGATGATGTCCTGGTTCATGAAGCGCACACAGCCCGACGACGCGTTCTTGCCAATGGAATCCCACTCCGGCGTGCCGTGCAGCCGGTACATCGTGTCCTTGCCGTCGCGGAACAGATACAGCGCACGGGCGCCGAGCGGGCTCTGCGGGCCGGGCGGCATGCCGTCCTTGTATTTCGCCAGTTCCGGCCGGCGCTGGATCATTTCCGGCGGCGGCGTCCAGACCGGCCACTTCTTCCTCGCCTGAACCACGGCGCTGCCGGTCCATCCGAAACCGGCCTTGCCCAGGCTGACGCCATAACGGATAGCCTTGCCGCCGTCGCGCACCAGATAGAGGAAGTGCTCGGAGACATCGACGACGATCGTGCCGGGTTTTTCTCCGGTCGGGTCGGACACGATCTGGCGCACGAACTTCGGATCGAGCTTGGCGACCGGGATTGCCGGCAGCTGATAGCCCTCGTCGGTGCGCGCCGCATACATGCTTGCGGTATCGCCGAAAGCCGGATCGCTTGGCGGTGCCGCCACCGGCGGCGGCACCACGTCCGTCGTGGTGCACGCCGAAAGAGCCATAGAGGCCGCGCCCAAGGCGGATGCACCGAGGAACGCGCGCCGGCTCAGGCGCTCAGAAAACAGCGGAATATCGGACATGAACCCCCCGGTCTATCCAGATCTGGTAGGAATGCGGCCCCACGCATCCACGATCAATATCCCATTCCGGAAGCTTTGAGAACATGATTAGATCAAGGCATGACCTGTCTCGTTGAATCGGCAATCATCGCGGACCGGACTTGAGATAAACCTTCGCCGAGTTGCCCGCCATGGATGAAAAAATGCCCACGCGTCGGCGCACCGGCGACCTGACCAGCGGTCCGATCCCGCGCACGCTTTTGCTGTTCGCCCTGCCGGTGCTCGGCTCGAACGTGCTGCAGTCGCTCAACGGGTCGATCAACGCCGTCTGGGTCGGCCGCTTCCTCGGCGAATCGGCGCTGACCGCCACCTCCAACGCCAACCTCGTCCTGTTCCTGATCCTCGGCACGGTGTTCGGCATCGGCATGGCGGCCACCATCCTGGTGGCCCAGTCGGTCGGCGCCCGCGACCTGCCGGAGGCGCGCCGCATCGTCGGCACCAGCGCCACCTTCTTCTTCCTCGTCTCGGTGGTGTTCGCGGTCTGCGGCTGGATCTGGGTCGACGCCATCCTGGGGGCGCTCGGCACACCGGCCGACGCCTTGCCGCTGGCGCGCTCCTATCTGCGCATCATCTTCGTCGCCGTGCCGATGATGAACCTTCTCTCCTTCGTCATGACCGTGCTGCGCGGTGCCGGCGATTCGCGCACGCCCTTCTTCTTCATGGCGCTGGCCGTCGTCCTCGACATCGTGCTGAACCCGCTGCTCATCCGTGGCATCGGGCCGTTTCCCGAGCTCGGTATCGCGGGCTCCGCCACGTCCACGCTGATCGGCCAGACGGTGAGCGTGATCGCCATCCTCATCGTGCTCTATGTGCGCAAGCATCCGCTGCGCCTGGCCGGCGCCAATCTCGCCCTGCTGCGGCCCGACCCCACCTTACTGCGCATCGTCGTCTTCAAGGGCGTGCCGATGGGCCTGCAGATGATCGTCGTCTCCGCGGCTGCATTGACAGTGATGGGCATGGTCAATTCCTACGGCTCGCAGGTCGCCGCCGCCTACGGCATCGCTGCCCAGCTGTGGACCTACATCCAGATGCCGGCGCTCGCTATCGGTGCGGCGGTCTCCTCGATGGCGGCGCAGAATGTCGGCGCCGGGCGCTGGGACCGGATCGGCCGCATCGCCGCCTCAGGCGTCGGCTTCAACCTGGTCCTGACCGGCGCACTGGTTGCCGTGCTTTCGGTTTTCGACCGTTCGGTGCTGAGCCTGTTCCTGAGCAGCGACAGTGCTGCGATCGACATCGCCGTCCATATCAACAATGTCGCGTCGTGGTCGTTCATCCTGTTCGGCATCACCATCGTGCTGTTTGCCACGGTGCGCGCCACGGGTGCCGTGATGCCGCCGCTGATCATCCTGGTGATCTCGGTGCTGGTTGTGCGCACCGGCTTTGCCTATTTCATGCGCGGCGTGATCGGCGAGGAGGCGCTGTGGTGGAGTTTTCCGGCCGGCTCGATCACCTCACTCGTGCTGGCCGCGGCCTACTACCGCTTCGGCCGCTGGCGCACCATGCATATGATCGAGGACAGGCCGGCCGCCGGCGAGCCGCCGGACACCGGGCTTGGCGTGCCCCGCGGACGCGCGCATCTTTCGCCCGAAACGCCGAACGGCTGAAGATCCGGATCCTTCTGGCCAAAGATATGGCAACAGGGCCACAAGCTGATTGCGGCCCTGTCCGTCATGCGATCCGGAACGCCTTGAACGGCGCAATGAACCCTATTTGCAGGAGAAGCCGGGCGCGATCTTGCACTTGCCGGGACGCGGCTTGTGCGGCGGGCGATGGTGCGGAGGACGGTGATGCGGCCTGTGGTGCCAGTGCGGCGGCCGATACGGCGGGCGCACAATGATGATCGGCGGATGAACGACGTGGGCGCGCTCGAGATAGCCGGCACTGGCCCAGCCGCTCACGCCGCCGCCATGGATTCTGCACCAGCCCGGTTCGCAGCCGGTGACATTCACCCGGAAGCCGGCGGGCAGCGTTCCGACCTTGGCGTATCCCGCTCCCGGCCCGCTACGAACATTGAGGTTGGTCGTGGTGTGGGCGCTGTAGGCGAAGGCCGCGGTGGACGTCCCGAAGACCGCGGCCAGCATGGTCGCGATCACAAGCAGAAATCGAAATCTCATCAGTTCCTCCATTCGAACCTCGGCCATCGTCTGCTCGGCCGAGGCTGCCCTGCAAGGGGAGAAGCGGTGGCAAAGAAAGTCAACACGGAGGCCCCCACAACCATCCTGCCCAGCGGGCTGATGCCGGAGTTTCCTTGGATATGGTTGAGGAATTTCTCGTGCACCGTTTATCGGCCCTTCAACATCCGCTAACAGTTTACTGTCTTTCGACAATCCGTTGCGGGCAAAGGTGGGATCCATGGGCAAAGGCAGGGTCGAGGCGTTCACCGACGGTGTCGTGGCCATCATCATCACCATCATGGTGCTTGAGCTGAAAGTGCCGCATGGCGAGGATTTCTCCGCCTTGGTGCCGTTGTGGCCGGTCTTCTTCTGTTACGTGCTGTCCTTCATCAATGTCGGCATCTACTGGAACAACCTGCACAACATGTTCCACGCCGTGCAGCGGGTCGATGGCCGCGTGCTGTGGGCGAACCTCAATCTGCTGTTCTGGCTGTCGCTGATGCCGGTGACGACGGCCTTCATGGGCGAGAACCATTTTGCGCCGGTGCCGGTCGCCGTCTATGGCGCCGACCTCGCGCTATGCGCCATTGCGTTCAACATCCTGACCATTACTCTGCACCGGCTTCACGGCAGCGAGAGCGCCTTTGCCAGGGCCCTGGGCAGCGACCGCAAAGGTAAGATCTCGCTCACCTTCTACCTCGCAGCCATACCGCTCACCTTCGTCAGCCAATGGATTGGCGTCGCGATCTATGTGCTGGTCGCAACCGTATGGCTCGTGCCGGATACGCGTTTTGCGCGGGTGATCGAAAAGTAGCCGCTATTTGCGGTAGCGTCTCAGTTTGAAATTTGACCTTACCGTTGTCGCATCCGGCCCCCGACTCCTATACGCTTGGCAGAAAGTATGTAGGAGACGTAGGGTCATGGGCGTGACGACTAGCAAGCCTGAGCATGTCGCTACCGCTTTTGCGAACGCTTGGAACCGGCATGATATGGATGAGTTTGCATCTCTGTTCGCTTCTGATGCTAATTTCGTCAACGTCGTAGGCGTTTGGTGGAAGAACCGATCCGAAATCGAAGCGGCGCACCGAGCTACTCATGACACCATGTTTCGGGATAGCCGATTAGAAGGCGATGTCTCGTCGGTTGTAGAGTTGGCTCCGGGGCTTGCTTCCGTTCATTACACTTGGACCCTAACGGGAGCATCTGCCCCGGACGGGTCCCCGGCAGGGCTTAGGAAAGGCATATTGCTTCTGGTTGCCCAAGAAGGGCCGTCGGGATGGCGTATCAAGGTGGCTCAGAACACTGATATTGTTCCTGGCACAATCGCCCCAGCCGGCTCGAAAAGCTAACTCATGCCGTAAGGCAAAAAGCGCGCCGCCAACATGACGCCAGAGCGGCGCGCCGAGCCTGAGACACTACCCTATTTGCGCATCGCTTTCAGTTTTTCCGCCACCGATGCGGCAAGGTCGGCATAGCGTTCCTCCAGCCGTTCCGCGGCCTTGATGATCGAGAAATCATGGCCGAACTTTTCCAGCGCCATGCGCAGTTTCTCGACGAACTCGGCTTGTTTCTCCAGGGCGGAAAAGAGCGTCTTCACCTGCGCTTCGCTGATGTCGGGATTGGCCAGCATCTGCGGCACCTCACGGCCCATCTGGTCGCCGGTGGCGGTTTGCTCCTTCAGAATTGCGACCCAGTCCGTCAATCAGGAAATCTCCATTTGTCCCGGCAAAAGTCTTTCTTTTGCCGGGGCAACATGCGCAGCCTCGACCGTACTGGTCAACCCGACAAGGCGAGCAGAGGCTTGCGCAAGCCCTTTCCGGCGCTAAGTTCGGCGCCATCGAAAGAAGGACCCATGCCCATGATCACCGACGCCGAGATCCAGACCGCCCTGCCCGCCCTTGGCCGCGGCAACACCGCTGCAATCACCGGCGCCGCCAGCGGCATCGGTCTTGCGGCCGCCAAGCGGTTTGCGATGATGGGCATGAAGATCGTGCTGGCCGACATCGGCGGCGCGCGCCTTGACGACGCCGCGCGCGCCGTCTCTGCGATTGCCGGCGACGATGCCGTGCTCGCTGTCGCCGCCGATGTTTCGAAGGCGGATGAGGTGGACCGTCTCGCCGAAAGGGCGTTCGGCGCCTTCGGCGACGTGTCGCTGCTGATGAACAATGCCGGCGTCGGCGACAATCCCGGAAAGCCCTGGGAAAACCGCGATGCCTGGAAACGGCTGCTGGACATCAATTTCTGGGGCGTCGTGCATGGCGTCGAGGCCTTTGCGCCGCGCATGCTGGCATCGGCCAGGCCGGGCCTGATCGTCAACACCGGCTCCAAGCAAGGCATCACCACGCCGCCAGGCAACCTCGCCTACAATGTCTCCAAGGCCGGGGTGAAGACCTTCACCGAAGGCCTGGCGCATGCGCTGCGCAACGAACCCGGCGCCCATGTCGCCGCGCATCTGCTGATCCCCGGCTTCACCTTTACCGGCCTGACCGAAGGCGCGACGGAAAAGCCGGCCGGCGCCTGGACCGGCGAACAGGTCGTTGATTTCATGCTGGAAGCCCTGACCAGGGGCGATTTCTACATCCTGTGCCCGGACAATGAGGCGGCGCGGCCGCTGGATGAAAAGCGCATGGCCTGGGCAATCGGCGACATCATCGAGAACCGCCCTGCTTTGTCGCGCTGGCATCCGGACCACAAGGATGCCTTCGCCGCGTTCATGAAAGGCTGACCTTCAGGCCGCGTGCTTTTTCGGCCCGCGCTTCTGCGCCACGGCCTTCTTCGCCGCCATCGCGGCGATATGCTCGTCGTGCCGCTTGGCCGCACGCTCGCATTTGTCGCGGATCTCCTCGACTTCTGATTCGGTCAAGTGCTCGATGCCGATGAAGCGGTTGTGGCCGGCGCTGACCCGGATCAGCTCGTCGAGCTTGGTCTGGATCGCCGCGCCGTCGCGATTCTGGGTGTTCTGGATCAGGAACACCATCAGGAAGGTGATGACGGTCGTGCCCGTGTTGATGACGAGCTGCCAGGTGTCCGAAAAGCCGAAGAACGGACCGCTCGCCGCCCAGACGACGACGATCAGGCAGCAGACGGCAAATGTCAGCGGCAGGCCGGTTATATGGGCGACCCAGTTGGCTATCTTGGTGAAAAGTTTTTCCATCTGTCGAAATCCCTCAACGCTGCGGCGCGATAAGAAACAACCGGCGACCGTTTCAGGTTCCCGACGCAGACAAATACGTCAGGCACAATTGAATACACGCATAAAGAGAATAAGGCGGAAAACACACTTTATGGGTTGAATGTCACAGTAACCCTGCAGGCAAGAGTGCCTGTTCCTTCCGCTTCACAGCGGTTTACCTCCAGCCCCTTCCGCTGCGCCACCCCCGCATGGCGGAAGGGGTTTCAGTCCGGAGCATGGCTTTCCGAAAGCGCCGCCCGGTTAGCGTCAACCTGTTTGTCGGAGCTCAGGCGACGTCGTTTTCCCAGCGGTCAAGGAAGGCTTCGATCGGCATTACCTGCATGTCGGGAACCGCCCTGGCGAGCTTTTCGACCGGCCAGTCCCACCAGGCGAGAGCTTCGATCCGCGCCGCAATATCCGGAGCGAAGCGTGGCCGCAGCGCCTTCGCCGGCACACCAGCGACGATTGCGTAGGGCGGCACATCCTGCGTCACCACGGCGTTGGCGCCGATGACGGCGCCGTTGCCGATGGCGACCCCGGGCATGATCACCGCGCCGTGGCCGATCCAGACATCATGGCCGATGGTCACGGCTTTCGCCTGCCGCCGCTCGCGAAAGGCGGCGTCGACACCCAGCCAGCGAAAATACTCGTTCGGCCGGTAGCTGAGCTTGTGCTGGGTCAGCCGCTCGATGGGATGTTCCAGCGCGTTGATGCGGCTGTTGGCGGCGATCGAGCAGAATTTGCCGATCGTCGTGTAGATCGCTTCCGAGTGGCGCTCGAAATAGGAGAAGTCGCCGACCGTGACCTCGCGCAGCACCACCCGCTCGCCGATCGAGGCATAGCGGCCGAGCTTGCACGCCTTCAGTTCCGCGGTCGGATGGATGCGCGGCTCGGGATCTTTCGGGACGAGATTTTCGGAACGGTCCATGCCGGCGGCTTTACGTCAGGACGATTGGTCCCGCAAGCCGGGCGCAATTGCCCGTCACACCAATTGCGCCAAGGAGTTCGCCTATTGAGGCTTGCCTTTGCTCCACGCGACGTTCTGGCCGTAGAGCGGCACGGTGGTAACCGACATTTTGGCCGAGCCGTTCTGCACCTGGCGCGAATGCGAGAGATAAATCAGCGTCTCGTTGGCGTTGTCGTAGATGCGGTTCACCACCTGCTTCTTCCAGATCAGGCTGATGCCTTGCTTGAACACTTCCTCGCCGCCCTCGCTCATGTCGATATCGCCGATGGTGATCGGGCCAGTCTGGCGGCAGGAGATCGAGGAATCGGACGGATCCTCGAACCAGTTTCCCTTGTGCAGGCGATCGATGATGCCGCGATCGAAATAGGAGACATGGCAGGTCACGCCCTCCACCTTCGGATCCTTGATCGCCTCGACAATGATGTCATTGCCGAGCCAGTCGACGCCGACCTTGCCGACTTCCTCGGCGACGGCAGCGCCAGCACCAAGGACAACGCACGCGGCCAGCGCGCCGCCGATCAGTTTTCGCCCAATCAGTCCGTGCCCAATCAGTCTGTGCAAGGGAGCCTCCTGCGGTTCGAGTTGCCGGTCACAGGTGGGGCGAGCAGCCCGGCTTTGCAAGCAGATATGTCAACACCATTGCGGTTGCGGCAACGCGGCACTTTGCCTGCGCGGGGCCGAACCGCTAAGACTGTCGCACAGGCGCGGCATTGAGCCGGCGCGACGATTTCTGCAGACGGACTTTTCTGATGATGCGTTCTATTCTGGTCGGCATTCTCGTCCTGATGGCGGCCGGCATCGGCTGGCTGACCTTCGACTGGTACCGCGGCCACTATGGCGGCGAGCCCTTTGGCGCTGCCTTTACCCTGGTCGACCAGAAAGGCGCGCCGATCACCGAGGCCGCCTTCAGGGGCCAGCCCAGCGTCGTCTTCTTCGGCTTCACCCATTGTCCCGAGGTCTGCCCGACCACGCTGTTCGAACTGGCCGGCTGGCTGAAGACACTCGGCGACGACGGCAAGAACTTGCACGCCTATTTCGTCTCGGTTGATCCGGAGCGCGACACGCCCGATGTCATGAACGCCTATGTCAGCAATTTCTCCGACCGCATCACCGGCATCACAGGCCATCCGGACAAGGTTCATGCCATGGCCAAGTCGTTCGGCATCTACTGGAAGAAGGTCGACACCGGCGACGGCGACTACACGATGGACCATACCGCCTCGGTGCTGCTGCTCAACGCCAAGGGCGACTTTGCCGGTACCATCGCGTATGGCGAAAGTTCGGATACGGCAGTCGCCAAACTGAAGCGGCTGGCGGCGAAAGGCTGATCACCATTTCATGACCCAGACGCGCCTCTACTTCACCACCGGAAAGATCGAGTCCATCAGCATTTTTGCGGCGTTCGAGGCGGCCTTCGAGGATGAAGGCCTGCCGATCGCCGTGCTGGAGGTCGATGAGGATCGCGACCTCTATGAAGTGTCGCTCTATGCCGATGGCGATGTCGATGCGGTGGAGGCGCAGGTCAAGGACATCCTTGCCGGGCTTTCCCTGTCGAAGCCGATCGAGCGCGAGGCCCTGCCCGACATCGACTGGGTGGCACGCTCGCTGGAGGGGCTGAAGCCGGTGCGCGCCGGCCGTTTCTTCGTCCACGGCGCGCATGACCGCCGCAAGCGCCACAGCGGCGAACTCGCCATCGAAATCGAGGCCGGCCTCGCCTTCGGCACCGGTCACCACGGCACCACCGCCGGCTGCCTGGAAATGCTGGAAAAGGTGATGCGGCGCGAGCGTCCGCGCAATGCGCTCGACCTCGGCACCGGCAGCGCTGTGCTGGCGATTGCCGTCGCCAAGCTGGCGCACATTCCGGTGCTGGCCACCGACATCGACCCGGTGGCGGTGAGAGTGGCTGCCGCCAACGCACGGCTCAACCACGTCAAGGCGCTGGTGGAGACGGTGACCGCGCCTGGCTTCCACCACCCGATCTTCGGCAAGCGTGCGCCTTTCGATCTGATCGTCGCCAACATATTGGCACGGCCGTTGATGCGGCTGGCGCCGCAAATGGCCGATCACATCGCGCTTGGCGGCTCGATCGTGCTGTCGGGCATCCTCGAGCGCCAGCGCGACGCCGTCGTCTCGGCCTATGTCGGCCAGAACTTCCGCCATATCAGAACCTTGCACCGCGAGGGCTGGGTGACGATCCACCTGAAGCATTGAAACAGGCGGGCGGCCCACGATCGCTTGGACCAAGTTCCGCCGGTTGTCAGTCAAGCGATGCTGTAGCAGGTTGCGCCCAGCCGGAAATCGATTCCGATTTCCGCGGCCGTACGCTACGGTTGCGCTGACTGCAGGAGGCCCACCATGTTCCAGACCTTCGATTCCGCGGGCGACCCGACCGTCGGCAAGCCACGCGTGGCGCTGCTGCGCCAATGGCTTGAAGCCAACGGGCTGGATGGTTTCATCGTGCCGCGCGCCGACGAGCACCAGGGGGAATATGTCGCCGACCGTTCGGCGCGGCTGAAATGGCTGACCGGCTTCAGCGGCTCGGCCGGTGTCGCCATCGTCCTGCGCGACCGCGCCTTCGTCTTTGTCGACGGGCGCTACACGCTGCAGGTGCGCAGCGAGGTCGATCTCGACGTCTTTTCGATCGAAAGCCTGGTCGACAATCCGCCGGCCGTCTGGCTCAAAGACAATCTTGGCAAGGGCGCACGGCTCGGCTTTGATCCATGGCTGCACACGATCAGCGAGGTCAAGGCGTTGCAGGCCTCGGCCGACAAGTCAGGCGCCGTGCTGGTGCCGCTGGACAAGAACCCGATCGACATCATCTGGAAGGATCAGCCCGAGGCGCCGGTGGCATCAGTCGAACTTCACCCGATCGGCTTTGCCGGCGAGCTCGCCAAGGACAAGCTGGCACGGCTGGCGACGGCGATCGGCAAGGACGGCGCCACCCATGCCGTGCTGACCGACCCCTCCTCCATTGCCTGGGCCTTCAACATCCGTGGCGGTGACGTGCCGCACACGCCGCTGGCGCTCGGCTTCGCCATCCTCGCCGCCGACGGATCGCACCAGCTTTTCATGGATAAGCGCAAATTCTCGCGCCAGGTCGCGGCCTACCTCACCCAGCTCGCCGAGCCGCATGAGCCCGGCGAATTCGAAGCGGCAATCGTGGCGCTTGCCAAGAGTGGCGCGAAAATCGCGCTCGACCCGGTGCTGGCGGCCGACAGGCTGCGCATGCTGGTCGAAGCCAATGGCGGCACCGTGATTGCAGCAGTCGACCCTGCCCGCATCCCGCGTGCCACCAAGAACCAGGCCGAGATCAATGGCTCGCGTGCCGCGCATCGCCGTGATGGCGCGGCCGTTGCGAAATTGCTGTGCTGGCTGGAGCGGCAAAAACCCGGCTCGCTCGACGAGATATCAGTCGTCACCAGGCTGGAGGAGTCGCGCCGGCAGACCGGCGAGGAAACCCAGATGCCGCTGCGCGACGTCTCCTTCGACACCATTTCCGGCGCCGGCCCGAACGGCGCCATCATGCATTACCGCGTGTCGCGCGCCACCAGCCGCAAGCTGCAGGCCGGCGAACTGTTCCTGCTCGATTCCGGCGCGCAGTATCAGGACGGCACCACCGACATCACCCGCACCGTGCCGATCGGCCAGCCGACGCAGGAGATGCGCGAACGCTTCACGCTGGTGCTGAAAGGCATGATCGGCATCTCTACCTTGCGCTTTCCCGCCGGCACGCGCGGCTCGGAAATCGATGCCGTCGCCCGCATGGCACTGTGGAAGCACGGCTGCGACTTCGCCCACGGCACCGGCCATGGCGTCGGCTCGTATCTGGCCGTGCATGAAGGGCCGCAGCGCATTGCCCGCACCGGCACCGAAAAGCTGCTCGAAGGCATGATGCTGTCCAACGAGCCCGGCTACTACAAGGAAGGCGCCTACGGCATCCGCATCGAGAACCTCATTCTGGTGACGCCGGCGGAAGAGATCGAGGGCGGCGACATCGCCATGCACGGCTTCGAGACGCTGACGCTGGCGCCGATCGACAAGCGGCTGGTGCGGTCAGACCTGCTGACGCGCGAGGAGCTGCATTGGTTCGACACATACCACGCGCGCGTGCTGGCCGAGATCGGGCCGATGCTCGACGGCGAGACGCTGGCCTGGCTGGAAAAGGCCACGGCACCATTGCCGCATGATGCGAAGATTTAGGGCTGGTCTTGGAAAGCTGCCCCTCATCTGCCTGCCGGCATCTTCTCCCCGTATAGTGACGGGGAGAAGAGCGCGGTCGCAACCTCGGCGCTTTTTCTACAACGTTGACGGTTCGCGAAATCCGGGATGAAGGCGTCACTATACGGGGAGAAGTGCCCGGCAGGGCGATGAGGGGCAGCGCCAAACGTCCGATTGTGCTTGGAATTTTACCCCACGAACTGCCGAGCGACGATCAACACCGCCGCGCCCGCCAGAAACATCGCCATCAGCCCACCGCGCAGTGACACGACAGCGGTGACCACCAGAGCTGCCCATTCCACCGGCCCGGCATTCAACAGTTCGGGCGCCACCAGCGTCGTCAGCACCGCCGCCGGCACAGCATTGAGGCCGGCCTCGACGCGCGGATGGATGGTGTCGAAGCGGGAGATGACCAGATGCCCGCCGATGCGCGTCAGATAGGTCGCGACCGCGCCGGCGATGATGATCCAGAATGTCGTGCTCATGGCCGT
Organism: Mesorhizobium norvegicum; assembly: GCF_004919685.1. GTDB lineage: Bacteria > Pseudomonadota > Alphaproteobacteria > Rhizobiales > Rhizobiaceae > Mesorhizobium > Mesorhizobium norvegicum. The sequence goes on from NZ_SMYZ01000054.1 coordinate 54,966, forward strand.
GCCTTCACGCCGCTGTGGTGGGGAGGCAGGATGACCGCCAGCAGGACGCCGGCAATCGCGCCGATCGAGACATGCCAGGGCGAGCCCACCGTCTTGTAGGCGATGATCGAGGCGGCGGCACTGGCGATGACCACCGGGAGCCACAGCGGCCGCTTGCGGAAACCCAGGACAAGGCCGAGGAAATAGATCGGCAGCAGGAAATCGATGCCCAGTGCGTGCGTGTCGGGGATCAGCTTGCCGAACACCGCGCCAAGCGCGCTTTCGACGATCCAGAACACATAGACCGGCAGGCCGAGCCCGAGATACCAGGCGAAGCCGACCGTCTGGCCGGATTGCGCCCGCGCCTCGGCCACCGCGAATTGCGGATCGGTGAGGATGAAATAACCGAGCGCTTGGCTGATGACGGGCCAGTGCGCGATGCGCCGGCCGATGCCGGCGGAATAGAGCACATGGCGGAAGTTGACGGCAAAGATCGACAGCACGATCAGCCACGGCGCCACATGCTGGCCGAACAACTGGATGCCGACCATCTGGCTGGCGCCGCCATAGACCAGCGCGCTCATCAGGAACGCTTCCAGGACCGAGAAGCCGTTGTCGACGGCGAGCGCGCCGAACAGCACCGCAAACGGCGCCGACGCGACCACGACAGGCATCGAGAGCCGCACGCCTTGCCAGAAATCGCTTTTCGTGCCGCTCTCGGAAATTACGTCCGTCGCCATCAACCACTCCTGATGCATGTCGCCCAAAAGTGCGTAGCGGTTTGGGACAACGACATGCACAACAACAAGGGAATGGCGGTATGTAGGTGGCGCAGCCTGCGCTGTCACACGAATTCGCTTGAGCCAAATGATCAGCGGAAATGATCGTGGTGGCGCCTTGCCGAAGGGCTAGAAGGCGGGAATCTTGCCCTCGATCGCCCTGCCCCAGTCGAGCAGTGGCTTGGCGCGCAAGGTGAAATCGACGAGTTCGTCGACCAGATCAGCCGTATGGATTCCCGCCGGATCGATAACATGCTGGACGACAAAATGCCGTTGGCGGATGGCGGCGACCAGGTCAGCATCGCTGACATGCTCGAAGCCGCGTGGCGTGCGCTTCATGCGGCCTTCCGTCTCGAGTTCAAGACGGTTCTTCTTCAACGCCGCCACCAGGGCGCGAAACCTGTCCGGCTTCGTCGTGATGGCTTTGCGCATCGCCAGCAGCAGCGCCGGCTCCGGCTGCCACCAGGCAATGTCAGCAAAGCAGCGTTCAAGCCCGATATGCACGTAGAACACGCCCTGCTCCATCTTGGTGCCGTCGGGCGACAGGATGGCCGACAAATGCCTGTTGTAAGGCCGCTTGTCCTTGGCGAAGCGCACGTCGCGATTGATCCGGAACAGCGACTTCTTGCGGTCGCCGCGCAGGCCAAGGCCCGCCTTTGCAAAGCGCTCGGTCAGCGTGTCGACCAGATCACTGAGGGGATCGCGCAATTCCTGTTCGAACAGGTCACGGTTTTCCAGGAACCACTCGCGGCTCTGGTGGAAATCCAGCGCCTTCAGGAACGGAATAGCCTTTGGGCCGAAACCCTTGAATGCACCTTCCATCACGCCTTGCCGATCCGCACCAGCCAGGCATCCTCGTCGATCACCTCGATGCCGAGTTCGCTGGCAAGCTTCAGCTTGGAGCCGGCACCCGGCCCAGCGACCACCAGATCCGTCTTCGCCGAAACCGAGCCCGCGACCTTGGCACCGAGGCGCTCCGCCATCGCCTTGGCTTCGGAGCGTGTCATCTTTTCCAGCGAGCCCGTGAACACGACCGTCTTGCCGGCGACCTCGTTGTCGGCCGAGACGTTGACGATATACGGCTTCGGCTTGACCTGCGTGAGCAGCGCATCAAGCACGTCGTCATTGCGCTCATTGCCGAAGAAATCGCGCAGCGCATCTATCACCGTGTCGCCTATGCCGTTGACCGACGGGAAAACACTGTGCGGATCGGCTGCGGCCGCTGTTTCCTTGCCGACGCGGATCAACTCCTCGATGGTCGAGAAGGTCCGGGCAAGCACGGCGGCCGTCGTTTCGCCGATATGGCGGATGCCGAGCGCGAAGATGAAGCGGTCCAGCTCCGGCTCGCGGCGCGAATCGATGGCGGCGAACAGCTTGTCGAGGCCCTCATAGTTGCGGTCCTCGACGCTGCGCACATTCTTGCGCGTCTTGCCCGATGCGGCCTCGCGCTGCCTGGCCTGCTCCTCACGGCGCTCGGCCAGCGCCCTGGTGACGGCCGGGCGGCGATCCTTGAGCGTGAAGATATCGGCGGCTGTCTTGATCAATCCCGCATTGAAGAAGGTGTCTATGTTTTCGGCGCCGAGGCCTTCGATGTCCAGGGCACCGCGTGACACGAAGTGGCGCAATCCTTCCACCGCTTGCGCCGGACAGATCAGTTCGCCGGTGCAGCGGCGGCGCGAATCCTCCTTGCCGGTCTTCTCATTGATCTCGCGCGTCGCCGGCGAGCCGCAGATCGGACAGGTGTGCGGGAACTCGTATGGCACGGCATCAGGCGGCCGCTTGTCTATGACGACACTGACGATCTGGGGAATGACATCGCCTGCCCGCTGGATCACCACCGTATCGCCGATGCGCACGTCGATGCCGTCGCGGATCGGCTGGCCGGTGCTGTCCAGGCCCTTGATGTAGTCCTCATTGTGCAGCGTGACATTCTCGACCACGACACCGCCAACAGTGACCGGCGCCAGCCGTGCCACCGGCGCCAGCGTGCCGGTGCGGCCGACCTGGATGTCGATCTTCTGCACGGTCGTCATCGCCTGTTCGGCTGGAAATTTGTGTGCAACCGCCCAGCGCGGTTCGCCGGTGACGAACCCCCATCGGCGCTGCAGCTCCAGCTGGTCTACCTTGTAGACGACGCCGTCGATATCGTAGCCCAGCGACGAGCGCTGCTCCTCGATGAGGCGATACTGGGCGACCAGATCATCGACCGATTTGGCCCTGACCATCAGCGGACTGATCTTGAATCCCCAGTCGGCGAATTTCTGCACCGAATCATATTGGGTCGGAGCCGGATCCGCTGTCGTGTAGCCCCAGGCATAGGCGAAGAATTTGAGGTTGCGGCTGGCGGTGACGGATGGATCTTTCTGGCGCAGCGACCCGGCCGCCGTGTTGCGCGGATTGACATAGTCCTGGCCGCCGACCGCGGCCGACCGCTGCTTCAGCGCCTCGAATTCCGCATAGGTCATGTAGACCTCGCCGCGTACCTCGATGATTTCGGGCCAGCCCGATCCCTTCAGTTTCGCGGGAATGTCGGCGATTGTCCGCAGATTGGCGGTGATGTCCTCGCCGACAGTGCCGTCGCCGCGCGTTGCGCCCTGTACGAACACGCCGTTCTCGTAGCGCAGCGAAGCCGACAGCCCGTCGATCTTCGGTTCGGCCGTGAAGGCAATGTCGAGATCCTTGTCGCGATCGAAGAAGCGCCGGCCGCGTTCGAGGAAATCGGTGACGTCCTCGTCGGTATAGGCCTTGGCGAGGCTGAGCATCGGCACCGCATGGCGCACCTTGGCAAAGCCTTCAGCCGGCGCCGAGCCAACCCTGCGCGACGGCGAAACCTCGCGCACCAACGCCGGAAAGCGCTCCTCGATGGCGAGGTTACGCCGAGCCAGCGCATCGTACTCAGCATCGGTGATAACAGGCGCATCTTCGGTATGGTAGCGCCGGTCGTGCTCGGCGATCTCTTCCGCAAGGCGCTTCAGCTCGGCTTCGGCCTCGCTCTCACTGAGCGAATCGACAGGTTTTTCAGCCATGCTTTCCTTCCCCGAACTTTGGCCAGCCACAATAGATCAGGATTTTGGGAAAAGCATTCCTGAACAGCGGGATGGAGCCATATCCTGACTCGATCCCTGACACCCGTCGTTCTTATGCCGCCGTGGTATTTTCACGCAGCAGCCGCTCGGCGGCGGCACGCGCTTCGTCGGTGATGGTGGCGCCGGCCAGCATGCGCGCGATCTCTTCTTGCCGCGCCGGCCGGTCCATCTCGGCAATGCCGGTGGCGACACGGTCGGTGGTGCCGGATTTGGAGATCAGGAAATGCGTCGCCGCGCGCGCCGCGACCTGTGGCGCGTGCGTGACCGAGAGCACCTGCACGCGCTTGGACAGCCGCGCCAGCCGCTGGCCGATGGCGTCTGCGACAGCGCCGCCCACGCCGGTGTCGATTTCATCGAACACCAGCGTCGGCGCCGAGCCACGGTCGGCCAACGCCACTTTCAGCGCCAGAAGGAAGCGCGAAAGCTCGCCGCCGGAAGCGACCTTCATCATCGGCCCGGGCCGCGTACCGGGATTGGTGCGCACCCAGAATTCGATCTGGTCGATGCCCTCTTCCATGCGGCTCTCGGCCTCGCTCTTCATTTCCACAATGAAGGCAGCGCGTTCGAGCTTCAGCGCCGGCAATTCCGCCATGACCGCCTTGGTCAGGCCGACGGCCGCCGCATGACGAAGCGAGGACAACTGCGCGGCGGCAATGTCATAGGTCTCGCGCGCGGCGGTGGCCTGTTTCTCCAGCCCGTGCAGGCGTTCCTCGCCGGCATCGAGATCGGCGAGATCGGCCGACATCGTGTCGCGCAGCTGCGCCAGGTCGTCGACCGGGACGCTGTGCTTGCGCGAGGCCGCGCGCAGCGAAAACAGCCGCTCCTCGGCCTTCTCCAGCCGCTGCGGATCATATTCCGTGGCGCGCAGTGCTGCCTCGACGCCCGATTGCGCCGCGTCGAGCGACAGCATCGCCTCATCCAGCGACTTGACCACGTCGTCGAGCAGGCCCGGCGCCTCCGTCACCTTGCGCTGCAGCCGTCTCAGCAGGCTGGCCAGTTGCGGCAAGGGCGAGGACGGGCCAGACAGCACATCCTGCGCATCATGGATTTCCGAAGCGATCTTCTCGGCCCGCATCATCGATGTGCGCAGTTCGGCGAGATCGGTCTCCTCGCCCGGCTGCGGATCGAGCTTCGTCAACTCCGCCACCGCCGCACGCAGATAGTCGGCCTCGCGCGCGGCCGCCGCCACCTTGGCGCGATGACGCGACAGCTCCTGCTCGCAGGCGCGCCAATGCCGCCATGCCTCGCCCGTCGAGCGGACGGCGCCGAGATGGCCGCCGAAAGCGTCGAGCACCTCGCGGTGTGCGCCGGGATCGACCAGAGCGCGTTCGTCATGCTGGCCGTGGATTTCGACCAGCGCGCGGCCGACATCGCGCATCAGGGTGACGCTCGAAGGCTGATCGTTGACGAAGACGCGGGTGCGGCCATCCGCCGTCTGCAGGCGGCGCAGGATGATGTCACCGTCATCCTCGATGGCGTTTTCGGCAAGCAGCGCGCGCACCGGATGGTTGCGCGGCACGTCGAAGACGGCGATGACCTGACCCTGCGCCGCGCCATGGCGCACCAGCGACGCGTCGCCGCGCGCACCGAGCGCCAGCGACAAGGCATCGAGCAGGATGGATTTGCCGGCTCCGGTTTCGCCGGTCAGCACGGAAAGACCCGGCTGGAAGTCGATATCCAGCTTCTCGATCAGGACGATATCGCGGATCGACAGTCTGGAAAGCATCAGAACCCGAATCTAGAACGGCACGCGACCATTTGCAGTCGCAGCGCCGCACTATCTTTTTGTTTCAGCGTCGGATCAATCCGAAAAAGCGCTGCGCACGCTTCGGTCCGAATGCTCCAGAGCAATTCCAGGAAAGTGTGAAACGGTTTTCCGTCCGGAATTGCTCCGAAACAAAGAGTTGGAGTGGTTCGCCGCTTCCATGAAACGGTGAACTGATCCAGGCAGGTTGCGCAAAAGTGTCGTACGGTTCTGCGACAAGCAAGGAAAACCAAGCAGACGGCGCGTTGGCGAAGCCCGCGAAGCCTGCTTGGGGTCAGGCGCCGGTGATCATCTTCCCGGCCTTGGATATCCACGACCCTGCATTTTCGCGCGGTGCAAGCCCATTGCTCTGCAACAGCTTGTAGGAATCCTTGTACCACGAGCTGTCGGGGTAGTTGGTACCGAGCACCGCGGCGGCGGTCTGCGCCTCAGAGGTCAGACCCATCGCGTAATAGCTTTCGGTCAGGCGGGCGAGCGCCTCCTCGACATGGCGCGTGTTGGAATAGTTCTCGACCACGGTCCGGAAGCGCTTGACGGCGGCGATGTATTCACGGCGCTCGAGATAGTAGCGGCCGATCTGCATTTCCTTGCCGGCCAGCTGATCGTTGGCGAAGCGGATCTTTTCCTTGGCGTCGTCGACATATTCCGATGTCGGCCAGCGCGTCACCAGGTCCTGCATCGTCTGAACGGTTTGGCGCGCTTCCTTCTGGTCCTGCGTCACGTCCTTGATCTGGCGGTAGTAGCTCAAGCCGATGATGTACTGCGCGTAGGCGGCGTCATCGGTCGACGGATAGAGCGTGAGGTAGCGCTTGGCCGAGCCGATCGCCTCGTCGTAGTGGCCCTGGCGATAATCGGCGAAAGCGCCCATCACCATCGATTTGCGGGCCCACTCCGAATAGGGATGCTGGCGGTCGACGGCGTCGAACTTCTTGCTCGCCTCTTCCAGGCGCCCAGCGTTCAGATTGGCCAAGCCCTGATTGTAGAGAACATCGGCCGGTTCGGTCTGGTCGACATAGGTCGACAGGTCGATATCTTTCTCCGACGACATGCATGCCGATAGAAAGAGCGATGGAACAACCACCGAAAGCGCCAGGAAAACAGCCCTCTGCGGCGCTTTCAATTGACCAACTCGCTTGAAGAACATGATTGGATTCCGCCCTTTCGGCGTTATTTTAATGTCCGCTGCACGCCGTTGTCTCAAAACTGGTCCCCACTTTTGAGCGCCATGCACTAATCGACGGCAGCAGCCATAAACCATTACCGCCTTGCCCGGCAACGCTATCTCCGGCCAATCGCGCATTTTTATGGCGGCCGGACACAGGTTGAACATACGTGCAATTTCACCGGCAGGTGGTGCATTCATGCAACACCGGCCGTCCGCCTTGGAATCCGAAAAAATGAAGGAAATCAGATCATCCAGGGTGCGTAGAGCGGCGCGTTGACAGCGTTCATCTCGGCGCTGCGGCCACGCTCGCGGCGCGTCGTCTCGACGATTTCGAACGCGGTGCGATCCGACAGCAGGCGGCGCAGAGCCGCGGCATTCATCCTGTGGCCGCCGCGATAGGAACGGAAGCAGCCGATGAAGCGGGCGCCGGCCAGCGCCAGGTCGCCCATGGCGTCCAGCGTCTTGTGGCGCACGAATTCGTTGGGATAGCGCAGGCCGCCCATGTTGATGACGCGGTTGTCGTCACCGATCACCAGCGAATTCTCCAGCGAGGAGCCAAGCGCGTAGCCCGCAGCCCACAGCCGCTCGACATCCTTCATGAAGCCGAAGGTGCGGGCGCGGGCGATGTCGCGGCGGAAGATATCGGCATTGAGGTCAGAGGCGAACAACTGACGGCCGATTGCCGGGCTTTCGAAATCGATCTCGATCTCGAAACGGGTGCCGTCATAGGGCCTGAACTCCGCCCAGGAGGCGCCATTCTCGATGCGGACCGGCTTGATGACCCTGATATAGCGACGCTTGACCGAGAGCGTCTCGATGCCCGCCTGATCGATGGCTTCCACGAACGCCGTGGCGCTGCCATCGAAGATCGGAACTTCGGAACCGTCGATCTCGATGGCAACATTGTCGATGCCGAGCCCGAACAGCGCCGCCATGATGTGCTCGACCGTGGCGATGTGCTCGCCGGCGGGATCACCAAGCATGGTGCACAGGTCGGTAGCGCCGACTTCCGAGACCAGGGCACGAAACTCGCGGCCCTGCTCCGCACCGTTGAAAAGCTGGAAAACGATGCCGGTGTCGGCATCCGCCGGCAAAAAGCTGATGGAAACTTCCTTGCCGCTGTGGACGCCGGTGCCGGTAAGCGACGCGCGCGTCTTCAATGTCGTCTGATAGTCGTGCAAGACAATCCCCATAAGCCCGTAATGCCTAGGTCCGCTTCTCCAGCCCGAGGGCGCGGCTCTTGTGTGAATCGGCAGGCAGGGCGACTTCCCCCGAAATCCCGGCAAACCGACGATGGTAGGCAGCGAAGATAATGTCCCGTCAGGGAGACTCCAAATCACGGTTTCTTACTCTGTGTAACCGCGAACTGGAATGGGCACGACTTGGTAAGTGATTGAAATCACATCATTTAAAACGTTAACAGGCAAGCGATTCCTCGCTTGCCTGTTAACAAATGTTACAGTCCGTTTACCAATCAGTTGGCCTGGCGGCGCAGGAACGCCGGAATCTCCAGCTGATCGTCTTCCTGAGTCGACCTCACCTGCGGTGTCAGGCGGCCCTGGTCGTCGAGCTGACCACGGCGCGGCGCGTAGAGCTGCGCGTCCTGGCTGGCGAGACGGCGCACTTCGGGCGCTGCCTGGCGCAGCTTGGGCTCGCGCGGCTGCGCCGGCTGCAGCCGTGCAGGCTCTTCTTCGCGGCGGGTCAGGCCGTTGGTCAGGCGCTTCAGCAGACCCATCGGTCCGCTGTTGTTCTCGTGGTCGACCGGGCGGCTCTTGGCATCCACCTCGGCCTTGACGACGGGCGGAAAGTCCTCGACGCGCGGCATACGCTGCGGCGCCATGGCAACCGGCTGCGGGGCTTCGCGCAGCATCTCGCGCGGCTGCGGAGCCGGCTGCATCATCTGCTGGACCACGGGCTGCGGCATCGGCTGTGCTGGCGGCGCCTGGAAGATCTTGCTCTGCGGGCGGAAATCTTCAGCGTGAGCGACTGGAGCCGGGCGCGCCTGAGCCATGGCCGCGGCATTTGCTTCGGCCAGTTGGATGGCTTCGGCGACGGGGTCGACCGCGCGCGGTTCATACGTGGTCTGCTGGACCGGCGCCGGGCGGCTTTCCACCGTGGCAACAGCCGGGCGGCTGACCGGCTTCGGCGGCGCCGTGCGGATCGAGATCGGCGCAGCAGCGATTTCAGCCGCCGACTTGTCGATGCCGGTGGCAACCACCGAGACGCGGATGACACCTTCGAGTTCCTCGTCGAAGGTGGCGCCCAGGATGATGTTGGCGTCCTGGTCGACTTCCTCGCGGATACGGGTCGCCGCTTCGTCGACTTCGAACAGCGTCAGGTCGCGGCCGCCGGTGATCGAGATCAGCAGGCCCTTGGCGCCCTTCATCGAGGTCTCGTCGAGCAGCGGGTTGGCGATCGCAGCCTCAGCGGCGGCCATCGCACGGCCCTCGCCGGAAGCCTCGCCGGTGCCCATCATCGCCTTGCCCATCTCGCGCATGACGGAACGGACGTCGGCGAAGTCGAGGTTGATCAGGCCTTCCTTGACCATCAGGTCGGTGATGCAGGCAACACCGGAATAGAGCACCTGGTCGGCCATGGCGAAGGCGTCGGCGAAGGTGGTCTTGTCATTGGCCAGCCGGAACAGGTTCTGGTTGGGGATGACGATCAGCGTATCGACGCATTTCTGCAGTTCCTCGATGCCGAAGTCCGCCGTCTTCATGCGGCGCTGGCCTTCGAAGTGGAACGGCTTGGTGACGACGCCGACGGTGAGGATGCCCTTTTCACGGGCAGCGCGAGCAACGACGGGAGCCGCCCCAGTGCCGGTGCCGCCGCCCATACCGGCGGTGACGAAGCACATATGGGTGTTGGTCAGGTGATCGAGGATTTCGTCGATGCATTCTTCGGCGGCCGCGCGGCCGACCTCCGGCTGCGATCCGGCGCCCAGACCCTCGGTGACATGCGCGCCAAGCTGGATCAGCCGTGAGGCCTTCGACATGGTCAGCGCCTGCGCGTCGGTGTTGGCCACCACGAACTCGACGCCGCGCAAACCGGCGGTGATCATGTTGTTGACGGCATTGCCGCCGCCGCCGCCGACACCGAACACGGTGATGCGCGGCTTAAGCTCGGTGATGTCCGGCTTTTGCAGATTGATGGTCATTGTCTCCGTCCTTTGCCTTTCACGCCGCTTCGCCGCCGCGGCCGCCTATGGGGCTGTCCCCGTCAATTTAGAAACTGTCTCTCAACCACTGACTCATGCGATGCAGTTTTCCGCCCGTCCCGGTCATTCTGAGACCGGAAATTCCTTTCGCCGGATGGCTTTCGAAACTCGCCATCTGCGGATAGATCAGAAGCCCCACCGCGGCCGAGAAGGCCGGCCCCTTCGCCGCTTCCGGCAGGCCGGCCACGCCGAGCGGTCGGCCGATGCGCACGTTGCGTCCCAGGATACGGCGCGCCGCTTCCGGCAGGCCGGCAAGCTGGCTGGCGCCGCCGGTAAGCACGACACGCTTGCCCACCGCATTGCCGTAGCCGGACTTGTTGAGCCGGTCGCGCAGCAGTTCGAGCGTCTCGTCGATGCGAGCGCGCACGATGCGCGTCATCACCGAGCGCGGGATCTGTAAAGGCACATCGCCATCGTCGCCGATCGGCTGGATCGAAACCAGGTCGCGGTCGTCGGCGCTGCCCGGCAGCGCCGAGCCATGCATCACCTTCAGCCGTTCGGCAGCATCGAGCGAGGTCGACAGCCCCTTGGCCATGTCCAGCGTGACATGATTGCCGCCGATGGCGATGGCGTCGCCATGGACGAACTTGCCTTCCGAAAACACCGAGATCGTCGTCGTGCCGCCGCCCATGTCGATGCAGGCCGCGCCCATTTCCAGTTCGTCGTCGACCAGGGCCGCCAACCCGCTGGCATAGGGCGTCGCCACCATGCGCTCGACCGACAGATGCGAACGATTGATGGAAAGCTCCAGATTGCGCATCGGAGCGGCGTCGCCGGTCAGCACATGCATGTCGACGCCGAGTGCGTCGCCGACCATGCCGCGCGGATCACGCACGCCGCGTTCCGCATCCAGCGAGAAGCCGACGGGAAGCGAATGGATCACCTCGCGCTCGGCCTTCAGCGCCTGCTTGGCGCCGGCGCCGAGAACGCGCTTGATGTCGGCCTCGTCGGCCTCATGGCCGCCAAGGTTGATGGTGGCGGAGAAGGCTTCGCTCTTCAGCCGGCCGGCGGTCATGTTGACGATCAGCGAATCGACCGTCAGCCCGGCCATGCGCTCGGCCGCGTCGACGGCGAGACGGATGGCATGCTCGGCGCGGTCGAGATCGACAATGACACCCGACTTCACGCCTTGCGATTTCTGATGGCCGATGCCGATCACCTGGATCCGGTGCGAGCGGCCGCGCAGCAGCTTGCCGTCATCGTTCGGCTTCAGCTTGGCCACCATGCAGCAGACCTTGCTCGAACCGACATCCAGCACCGTCAGGGTGCCGGACCGGCGCGACGAGGCATCGCCTTGACCGCCAAGCCAGCTCATATCTTCGTCTCCGGCTTGCGCTTCAGGCTCTTGGGTTTTTCGTTGAGCGCGGCTTCGCGCTGCGTTGCCGCCTCGGGCGTCAACTGCACGACCAGCCGGTCGGTCAGGCGCATGTCGACGGCGGCGATGTCGCGCGACAACAGCCCCTTGTCCTGGTCCATCTTGACGAGTTCGGCGAGCGCCTGATCCTCGCCATCCTCGGGAAGCTTGACGGTGATGCCATTGTCCAGCTTCAGGTCCCAGCGCCGTTCGCCGACGCGGATATAGCCTTTGATCCGGGTCGCGAGCTCAGGATACTTTTCGATCTTGGCAATGAAGTCGGGCGCGCTCGCCGGCGCGCCGGTGCCGATCAGCAGCGGCAGCAGCACCTGCTTGCCGCCCGAGAACGGCGCGATCACGGCGCCATCCTTCTCGATGACGGACAGCTCGTCGCCCTGCTGCCAGAGCGCGAAGGCCTCGCGCTCTTCGACGTGCACTTCCAGCGTGTGCGGATAGACCTTGCGCACCGCGGCAACCTCGATCCACGGCAGGCCGGAGATGCGCTCGCGCGCCGCCTCGGCGTCAAAGCCGATCAGCGACGTCCAGCCGTCGAGTTCGAGCCTGTCGAGAATATCGATCTCCGAGGTCTGGCGATTGCCGACCACCTTGACCTGATCGACGGCAAAGCCGGTGCGGGCGGTGATGCTCTGCACGATGCCGTCGACATGACCGCCGAGATAGGCGCCATAGGCGCTGCTCGAGGCAATCAGCACGGCCGACATCATGGCCGCGGAAAAGCGCGGCGCCTGGAATTCCCCGACGCCGAGGCGCGCCAGAATGCGCACAGGGCGACGCAGCATGCGCGGCAGCACGAAATGGCCTGATGACAACGGCAGGCCGAACGGCGCCGGCCCGGCCGCGCCCCTCTCCTTACCTTGTCCCCATTTCAACGCAGACACGAAGCGTCCTCCACCATCCAACTCAACAAATCGCCAAACGAGTGCCCGGCCTGGGCGGCGATTTCAGGCACCAAGGACGTCGGCGTCATACCCGGCTGGGTGTTGACCTCGAGCCACACAATCTCGCCGTTTTCGGAATGCCGATCGTCATAACGGAAGTCCGACCGGGAAACGCCCCGACAGCCGATCGCTTGGTGAGCCTTGAGCGCCAGTGTTTGTATTTTTTGGTAAATATTCGGTGAAACTTTTGCGGGGCATTCGTGCTTTGATCCCCCGGCGACATATTTTGAATCATAGTCGTAGAAGGAATGACCCGTCGGGATGATCTCGCAGACCCCCAGCGCCACATCGCCCATCACCGCGCAGGTCAGCTCGCGGCCGTGGATGTAGCGCTCGACCATGACGGTATCGCCATATTTCCATTCGGACGAGCCAAGGACCTGCGGCGGATGCGACTGGCCTTCATGCACGATGACGACGCCGAAGCTCGAGCCCTCATTGACCGGCTTGACCACATAGGGCGGCTTCATCGGATGTTTGTTCTGGATGGCGAAGCGGCTGGCGACCTTCGATTCGGCAACCGGGACGCCGACCGATTTGGCAACCCGCTTGGCCTGCTCCTTGTTCATGGCCAAAGCCGAGGCGAGCACGCCGGAATGGGTGTAGGGAATGCCGAGATATTCGAGGATGCCCTGGATGGTGCCATCCTCGCCAAACGGGCCGTGCAGCGCGTTGAAGGCGGCATCGGGCTTGAGTTCGGCAAGCACGGAGCCCACATCGCGCCCGACATCGACGCGCGTAACCTGGTAGCCTTCCTTCTCGAGCTCATCGGCACAAGCCTTTCCCGAGGACAGAGACACGGGCCGCTCGGACGAAAACCCACCCAGCAGGACGGCCACATGCTTGTTTTTCATTCCCCGGCATCCCCTCTCGCAGCGGACCAAAAACCAAGATTTTCCGCAACATTGAGTCCGAGTCTCCCGGCAGGTTGCCCCCCCCAGACGGAAAACGCTGAAAACGCGTCGAACGACTCAAATCAGGAAACGCTTTTGAGCAGAGAATCAGAGAGTTGATTCACTGGCAAGTGCTTACGATTCCGAGAGATTCACTTTCTGAGAAAATGGATGCGAAAAGCGTGTCGTTGAGTCTTCGGAGCAACGGTTGGGGACCGTTTCGGCCTCGTTGAAGTTCATGCATCACATGAACTTCGCTAGCGGGCTAAAGAAGCTGTCCGAGAAACTCCTGAACGGCATGCCCCGGCCGGAAATTGCCGATGCGCTTGATTTCCCATTGCAGCCGGATGCCCGAATTCTCCAGCACCCGCGTGCGCACCGTCTCGCCGAGATATTCAAGGTCGTAGCCGGTCGCGGTTCCCGTGTTGATCATGAAATTGCAATGCATCGGCGACATCTGCGCGCCGCCGATCATCAGGCCGCGGCAACCCGCCTTGTCGATCTCCTTCCAGGCCGATGTGCCTTCAGGATTCTTGAAGGTCGAGCCGCCGGTCTTCTCGCGGATCGGCTGCACGGTCTCACGGTGGTTCTGCACGGCCTCCATCGCCGCCTTGATCGCCACCCTGTCCTCGGCAAAGCCTTCGAACACGGCCGAGGTGAAGATCAGCCCGGCAGGTGCCGTCGAATGGCGATAGGCGTAGCCCATATCGGCATTGCTCAGCGTTTGCACATTGCCCTTGCGGTCGAGCGCGCGCACTTCGACGACGCGCTCGCGCGTCTCGACGCCATTGGCACCTGCATTCATCCTCAGTGCACCGCCGACGGCGCCCGGAATGCCGTGGTAGAAATGGAAACCGCCAATGCCGGCCTCGAGCGCCACCGCGGCAACGCGCTTGTCGGGTGTCGCAGCCCCCGCTTTGATCGTTGTCGGGCCAATCACCTCGGCCTCGCCAAAGCCTTTGGCCGAAAGCCGGATGACAAAGCCCGGAATGCCGCCGTCACGGACCAGAAGGTTGGAGCCGACGCCGACGATGGTCAGCGGTATGTCCTCCGGAACGGCTTTGAGGAACGCCGCAAGATCCTCCTCGTCGGCCGGCTGGAACAGCGCTTCAGCCAGGCCACCGGCGCGGAACCAGGTGATCTTGTCCATCTCGGCATTCGGCGTCAGGCGGCCGCGCAGGCCGGCAAGCCGGTCGCCAAGTCTGTCGATCAGGGCCTGGCCGTGCATCATGAGACGGTCCCGCCAAGCTCCTTGGGCAACGCATAGGCCCATTGGGTGATGTTGCCGGCGCCGAGGAAGACGACGAAGTCGCCGGGCTTGGCCAGATCGCGGATGATGGGCGCAATCGCCGCCGGACCCTCGATGTAGCGCGCGTCGCGATGGCCGCCGGCGCGGATGCGCGACACCAGCGCGTCCGAGCTGACGCCGTCGATCGGCTCCTCGCCGGCCGCGTAGACCGGCGCCACCATCACCGTGTCGGCGTCGTTGAAGCAGGCGGAAAACTCGTTGAACAGATCATGCAGACGGGTGAAGCGATGCGGCTGGGCAATGGCGATGACGCGGCCCTTGGTGGCGCTGCGCGCCGCCTTCAGCACCGCCGAGATCTCAACCGGATGGTGGCCGTAATCGTCGAATATTTCGACGCCGTTCCACGAACCGGTGTGGGTGAAGCGGCGCTTGACGCCGGCGAAGGACGACAGGCCCTTCTTGATCGCCTCGGCCGACAGGCCGAGCTCATGCGCGACCGCGATCGCGGCGGTCGCGTTGGAGACGTTGTGACGGCCGGGCATCGGCAGGCGCAGGCCTGATATCGTCGTCTGGCCGCCGGTCTTGCGGTCACGGATCACCACGTCGAATTCAGAAGTCGCGCCCACCATGCGATGGTTGGTGAAGCGCACATCGGCCTGCGCGTTCTCGCCATAGGTGACGACGCGGCGATCCTCGATGCGGCTGACAAGCGCCTGCACCTCGGGATGATCGGTGCACATCACCCCGAAACCATAGAACGGCACGTTCTCGACGAACTGGCGAAACGCCTCGCGCACCTTGTCGAAACTGCCATAGTGATCGAGATGCTCGGGATCGATGTTGGTGACGACGGCGATCTCGGCCGGCAGCTTCAGGAACGTGCCGTCGCTCTCGTCGGCCTCGACCACCATCCATTCGCCGTCGCCCATGCGCGCATTGGTGCCATAGGCATTGATGATGCCGCCATTGATGACAGTCGGATCGAGCCCGCCGGCATCGAGCAAGGTCGCCACCATCGAGGTCGTGGTCGTCTTGCCATGCGTGCCGCCGATCGCCACTGCCTGGCGAAAGCGCATCAGCTCGGCCAGCATTTCGGCACGACGCACGATCGGCAGCAGCTTTTCGCGCGCCGCCTTGAGCTCCGGGTTGGATTTCTTGATCGCCGTCGAGACGACGACAACCTCGGCATCGCCGAGATTTTCGGCCTTGTGGCCGACGAAGCATTCGATGCCCTTGTCGCGCAGCCGCTGCACATTGGCGCTTTCGGCCTGGTCGGACCCTTGCACCTTGTAGCCGAGATTGTGCAGCACTTCGGCAATGCCGCTCATGCCGATGCCGCCAATGCCGATGAAATGCACAAGGCCGATGGTCTGCGGCATCTTCATGCGTGCGTCCCCTTCCTGAAATCCGAAACGGTTTTTTTCGACGCAATAGCCTCTGTGAGATCAGCGAGCAACCGTGCCGCGTCCGGCCTGCCGGCCGATTTCGCGCCCGCCGCCATCGCCGCCAGCCGCTCAGGCGTGTCCATCAGCCCGCCGACGAGCGCTGCGATGCGTTCGGGCGAAAGCGAGGATTGCGGGTGCACTTCGCCGCCGCCGGCAGCGGCAAGGGCCGCCGCGTTCGCCGCCTGGTCGTGATCGAGCGCATAGGGATAAGGCACCAGCAGTGCCGGCCGGCCGATGACTGCGATCTCCGAAACGGTCGAGGCACCGGAGCGCGAGATCAACAGATGAGCGGTCGCCATGCGCTGCGCCATGTCGGTGAAGAAGGGCGAGACCTCGGCGGCGACGCCAAGGGTGGCATAGGCCGCCTTGACCCGCGCCACGTCATCCGCGCGAGCTTGTTGGGTAATCACCAGCCGCTTGCGCCGGGCGTCGGAAAGCAGCGCGATAGCCCCCGGCACGGCATCGGAAAAGAACTGAGCGCCCTGGCTGCCGCCGAACACCAGCAGGCGGAACGGCTGTTCCCCGGTCGACGCCGCATAGGCCGTCATGGCCGCTTCCAGCACGGCAGGCCTGACCGGATTGCCCGTCGTCACCGTCTTGACGCCGGCAGCACTGGTGTCCTGCGGCAGGAAGCCGCCGGCGATCGCGTCGACACGGCCGGCCAGCGCCCGGTTGGCGCGGCCCATCACCGCGTTCTGCTCATGGATCAGCGTCGGCACCTTGCGCCGCGTCGCCGCGTAGAGCGGCGGCAAGGTCGGATAGCCGCCGAAGCCGACGACGGCATCCGGCTTGATCCTGCCAATGATGGCGGACGCCTGGCGCACGCCGCGCCAGATTTTCCAGAACGCACCAAGCAGGACGAAGGGATTCTTCGAGCCCATCGTCGCCGACTGGATCGGATGGATGGCGGCGGCCGGGAAATGGCCGGCGAAACGCTCGGCACGATCGTCGGTCGCCAGATGCACCGACCAGCCGCGCTCGTTCAGCTCATGCGCCAGCGCCTCGGCGGGAAAAAGATGCCCACCGGTTCCGCCCGCCGCGAGAAGGATGACGCCTCTGGCCATATCACTCCGCCGGGACGGCGCGTTGCGACAGGCCAAAGCCCATCTGCTTGCGCTTTTCCGGCCGCTTGCGTGTCAGCGCCAGCACCATGCCCATCGAAATCGCGATGGCGATCTGCGAGGAGCCGCCATAGGAGATGAACGGCAGCGTCATGCCCTTGGCCGGCACAAGCTGCAGGTTGACGCACATGTTGATGACAGCCTGCAGGCCGAAGACGGTGACGAGGCCGCCGACCGCATAGCGGGTGAAATCGTCATGCTCCTTCAGCGCCGTATTGAGACCGCGCAGCACGATGAAGGCGAAGATCGACATGATGAAGAAGCACATGATCAGCCCGAACTCTTCGCCGGCGACCGAGAAGACGAAGTCGGCATGGCTGTCGGGGATGACCCGTTTGACCGTGCCCTCGCCCGGCCCGACGCCGAACCAGCCGCCATTGATCAGCGCCTCGCGTCCCATGTCGACCTGGAACGTGTCGCCTTCGCCCGTGAGGAACTTGTCGATGCGCAAGGCAACGTGCGGAAACACAGTATAGGCGGCAAAGACGCCCCCAACGCCAGCGGCACCCAGTGCGACGATCCATAGCCAAGGCAGCCCCGCCATGAAGAACATGATGCCCCAGGTGCCGGTCGTCAGCATGGTCTGGCCGAGGTCCGGTTGCGCCACCAGCAGCGACACGACCAGCACCAGCAGCAGCATGGCGAACAGATTGCCCGGAATGTCGGGCTGGCGCTTGTGCTCGGCGAACAGCCAGGCGCACATGATGACGAAGGCGGGTTTCAGAAATTCAGAGGGCTGGATGGACAGGCCGGCAAGCGACACCCAGCGGCGCGCGCCCTTCACCTCGACGCCGATGTAGAGCACGGCCACCATCAGCACCAGCATCAGGCACAGCATGATCAGCGCCATGCGCCGGATCTGCCTGGAATCGAGGAACGACACGGCCAGCATCACGCCAAGCGCCGGCACGGTGAAGATGATCTGCCTTGTGGCGAAGTGGAAACTGTCGAGACCGATGCGTTCGGCCACCGCCGGGCTGGCCGCGAAGGACAGCACGATGCCAAGCCCCATCAGCGACAGGAACGCCGCCAGGAACCAGCGATCGATCGTCCACCACCAGGTCGCAACCGGGCTTTTGTCGAGACGGCTCTGCATTATCGTGCCCCTCCGATGAGTTTCACACCCTCGATAGCATTCGCAGCTTGCCTGAAGGCTTCGCCGCGGACTTCGAAATTCTTGAACTGGTCGAAACTGGCGCAGGCCGGCGACAACAGCACCACCGCTTCGCCGCTGTCGTCCTTAGCCGCATCAAGCGCGGCGTGCTCGACCGCCGCGGCCAGCGTGCCTGAAATCTCGTAGGGCACGGCCTCGCCCAGCGTCGCCGAAAAGGCGGGTGCGGCCTCGCCGATCAGATAGGCCTTGGCAATACGCGGGAAGAAACCGCGCAATGGCTCGATGCCGCCTTCCTTGGGCAGGCCGCCGGCGATCCAGTAGATGCGCGCAAAGCTCGACAGCGCCGGCGCCGCCGCATCGGCGTTGGTCGCCTTGGAATCGTTGATGAACAGCACATGGTCCTTGCGGCCGACCTGCTCCATGCGGTGCGCGAGGCCGGGGAAGCTTTCCAGCCCGGACTGGATTTCGCCAAGCTCCAACCCGACCTTGAGGCACGCGGCGACCGCTGCCAGCGCGTTCTGCGCATTGTGCTGGCCGCGCAGCGAGCCGATGCCCTCGAGGAAGGCGACACGGCTGTAGCGGCCGTGCACCGCCTCCATCAGATCGCTGCCGTCGGCGAAATAGCCGTCGGTCAGCGGCAGCCGCTTGGAAATGCGGATGACATGCCGCCCCGCCCGCTCCAGCCGCTCGGCGATCTGCGCGCACCAGGAATCGTCGATGCCGACGATCGCCGTCTCGCTGCCGGCCACCAGCCGTTCCTTGATCGCGGCGTAGTGCTGCATGGTGCCGTGACGGTCGAGATGGTCGGGCGTCAGGTTGAGCAGGATGCCGGCCGTCGGGTTGATCGAGGGCGCGAGGTCGATCTGGTAGGACGAGCATTCGACGACATAGTGCCGGTCGGGCTCGGGCTGATCGAGCGTCATCACCGCGCGGCCGATATTGCCGCCCATCTGGGTGTCGCGTCCGGCTGCTTTCAGGATATGCGCGGTCAGCGCCGTCGTCGTCGACTTGCCGTTGGTGCCGGTGATGGCGATGAAGGGCGACGTCGGCGCGCTCAGCATGCGCTCGCGGCAGAAAAGCTCGATGTCGCCGATGATCTCGACGCCTGAACCGCGCGCCAGCTCCACCGTCCAATGCGGCTTGGGATGCGTCAGCGGCACGCCCGGCGACAGCACGAAGGCCGAGAATTTCGCCCAGTCGGCGCCGCGCAAATCGGCGGTTGCGATTCCGGTAGCCGCCGCCTTGGCGACGCTGTCGGGATTGTCGTCCCAGGCCAGCACGTCCGCCCCGCCGGCGATCAGCGCGCGCGCCGTCGCGATCCCCGAGCCACCGAGCCCGAAGAGCGAAACGCGCTTGCCTGCAAAGGATGCGGCGGGGATCAAGCGGCCTCCTATCTCAGCTTGAGGGTCGACAGGCCGACCAGCGCCAGGATGACGGCGATGATCCAGAAGCGGATCACCACCTGGCTTTCGGTCCAGCCGAGCTTTTCGAAATGATGGTGGATCGGCGCCATCAGGAACACCCGCTTGCCGGTCATCTTGAAATAGCCGACCTGGATGATGACCGACAGGATTTCCACGACAAACAATCCGCCGACGATGACCAGCACGATCTCGTGCTTGGTGGCGACGGCGACGGTGCCGATCAGGCCGCCCATGGCCAGCGATCCGGTGTCGCCCATGAAGATCGCCGCCGGTGGCGCGTTGAACCAGAGGAAGCCGAGGCCGGCGCCGATGACGGAGCCAAGCACGACCGCCAGTTCGCCGGTGCCGGGCACGAAATGGATCTGCAGATACTCGGCGAACACGGCGTTGCCGGAGAGATAGGCGATGACGCCGAAGGAGGCCGCCGCGATCATGATCGGCACGATCGCCAGCCCGTCCAGGCCGTCGGTCAGGTTCACCGCATTGCCGGCGCCGACGATGACGAAGCAGGAAAACGGAATGAAGAACCAGCCGAGATTGATGATGAATTCCTTGGCGAAGGGGAATGTCAGCGACGACGAGAACGGCGCCTGACCATTGTGCATGATCGCCCAGGCGGCGATGCCGGCGATGACGAATTCAAGCGCCAGCCGCGCCTTGCCGGAAAAGCCGAGATGCGACTGCTTGGTCACTTTGAGATAGTCGTCGTAGAAGCCGATCGAGCCGAAGCCGAGCGTCACCAGCAGCACCACCCAGACATAGATGCTCGACAGGTTCGCCCATAAAAGCGACGAGCCGATAATGCCCGACAGGATCATCAGTCCGCCCATGGTCGGCGTGCCGGCCTTCTTGAAATGCGTCTGCGGCCCGTCGGCGCGGATCGGCTGGCCCTTGCCTTGCCGCAGCCGCAGCGAATTGATGATGGTCGGCCCGAAGATGAAGACGATCAGCGCCGACGTGATCAGCGCCCCGCCGGTGCGGAAGGTGATGTAGCGGAAGACATTGAAGACCGAGACCTTGTCCGCAAAATCGACGAGCAGTGTAAACATGCGCTTTTCGTCCCCCGACCTAGGTCTGTTTTCTGGCTGTCGATTCAGCCGGGTATTTGCCCAGCAGCGCATCGACCAACTTTGCAAAACCGATGCCCTTCGACGATTTGATCATCACCACATCGCCCGGCTTCAGCGCGGCAAGCAGCACCGGCTTCAGCTCCTCGACACCGGCGCGATATTCCGTTTTGATTTCAGCCGGCAGTATCTCGGCCAGCGCCCGCATTTCCGGGCCGCCGAGAAAGACGGTCTGCGTCCCGGTGCCGACGATGAGCTCGGCAAGGGCTGCATGCAGCTTGGCCGAGTGGTCGCCGAGTTCGAGCATGTCGCCGAGCACGGCGATGCGACGGCCCTCGCCCGTCACCGGCGTCGCGTTGAGCAATGCCATGGCAGCAGCCATCGATGCCGGATTGGCGTTGTAGCTCTCGTCGATTAGGGTGATCAGTCCGCCGGAATGGCGCAGCACATGGCGCTTGCCGCGCCCGCGTTCTGCCGAAAGATCGGCCAGTGCGAGAGCCACCTTGTCGAGATCGGCCCCGACCAGATGCGCCGCACCCAGCACCGCCAGCACGTTCTGCACCATATGACGGCCGGGCGCGCCGATCCGCGCCGCCACCTCGTGGCCGCTGATCCTGGCGGTGATGTCGGAATGATCCGCATGCAGTTCGCATTTGACCAGCTTGAAAGTCGAGCGCGCATTTTCGCCGAAGCCGTAGACGTGCTCGACACCGGCGGCCTGCGCCATCTTGTCGAGAATCTTGAAGCGCGCGTCGTCGCGGTTGAGGACGGCGGCACCCTCTGGCTCCAGCCCTTCGAAAATCTCGGCCTTGGCCTTGGCGATCTCGTCCAGATTGCGGAAGAAGCCAAGGTGGGCGGCCGCGATCATGGTGACGATGGCGACATGCGGCCTCACCATCTTGACCAGCGGCCGGATCTCGTCGGGATGGTTCATGCCGATCTCGAACACGGCATAGTCGCAATCATCGGGCATCCGCGCCAAAGTCAGCGGCACGCCCCAATGGTTGTTGAACGACTGCGCCGAGGCATGCACCTTGCCGACGGCGGACAGCACGTGGCGCAGCGCTTCCTTGGTGGTGGTCTTGCCGGCCGAACCGGTCACAGCGATGATTTTCGCGCTCGAGCGGGCGCGCGACGCAACCCCAAGCTTTTCCAGCGCGACCAGCACATCCTCGACGACGATGATCGGCGCCGTCAGCCGGCCGAGCGACGGCAGCTTGCCTTCGGCCACCACCAGCACGCCGGCGCCGGCTTTGATGGCGGCGGTTGCGAAGTCATGGCCGTCCATCGCCTCGCCCTTGATGGCGAAGAAGGCGTCACCCGGCTGCAGGCTGCGGCTGTCGATCGAAATGCCTGAAATGCCTTCCGGCATCGGCCCGAGCGGCCGCCCATCCATGGCGGCAACCAGCGCCTCGGAGGTCCACAGCAAGCTCATGCGGCACGCTCCACGAGTGCTGCGCGGACTTCCTCATGATCGGAGAAATGCAAGGTCTCGGAGCCGATCGTCTGGCCCTCCTCATGGCCTTTGCCGGCCACGATCAGCGTGTCGCCGGCATGCAGCATGGCGACCGCCTCGTGAATCGCCTGGCGCCGGTCGCCGATCTCGATGGCGCCGGGAGCAGCGGCGAGGATGGCGGCACGGATCGTTTCCGGCACTTCCGAGCGCGGATTGTCGTCGGTGACGATGACGACATCGGCAAGCCGCGTCGCGATTTCGCCCATGATCGGCCTTTTTCCCCGGTCGCGGTCGCCGCCGCAGCCGAAGACGACGATGACGCGGCCGGTGGTGAACGGCCGCACCGAAGCCAGCACGTTTTCCAGCGCGTCGGGCTTGTGGGCATAATCGACATAGACCGGCGCGCCATTGGCGGTGGTGCCGACGAGGTCGAGCCGGCCCGGCGCGCCCTTCAGTTTCTCCAACGCCATCAAGGCCTTGGCGACAGGTGTTCCCGTGGAAATGGCAAGACCCGCCGAAACCAGCGCGTTCGAAATCTGGAAATCACCGGCCAGCGGCAGGTCGATCTCGTAGAGCACGCCGTCGGCCTCGACCTCGGCGCGCTGGCGGTGGCGCTCGTGCTCGACCCGCTTCAGCCTGAGGAAATCGCCATGGCGGCCGACCGTCAGCACCTCGAGCCCGGCAGCCTGTGCGGCCTTGATCGTCGGCGCCGACCACGGATCGTCGGCGAAGATCACAGCCGGCGCGCCCTTCGGCAGCAGTGCGTCGAACAGGCGCAATTTGGCGCGATGGTAATCCTCGATGGTCGGATGATAGTCCATGTGGTCGCGGCCGAGATTGGTGAAGCCGCCGGCCGCCAGCTTCACGCCGTCGAGGCGGCGCTGGTCGAGCCCATGACTGGAGGCTTCCATCGAGGCGTGGGTGACGCCGGCATCGGCCAATTCCCGCAGCAATTGATGCAGAGCGA
The DNA here is from genome assembly GCF_004919685.1 of Mesorhizobium norvegicum. GTDB lineage: Bacteria > Pseudomonadota > Alphaproteobacteria > Rhizobiales > Rhizobiaceae > Mesorhizobium > Mesorhizobium norvegicum. The sequence goes on from NZ_SMYZ01000054.1 coordinate 78,006, forward strand.
CCGGATCGGGCGTCGTCAGCGAGCCATAATCGTTGCGGCCCGGCGCCACCACGCCGGTGGTGCCGATCGAAGCGGCGGCATAGCCGGCCTGCTCCCAGATCTGCCTGGTGAAAGCAGCAACCGATGTCTTGCCGCTGGTGCCGGTCACCGCGACCATGGTCTGCGGCTGCTTGCCGAAATAGCGGGCCGCACTCAGCGCCAGCACCAGGCGCGGATCGTCGACCGCCAGCACCGGAACCGACAGCCCGGCTATGGTGCTGCCCTTGCCCGCCACGATGGCGGCCGCACCGCGCGCGGCGGCGTCGGCGGCATAAACGGCACCATCGGCCTTGGTTCCGGCGAGCGCAAAAAAGACAACGCCCGGTTTTACCTGGCGGGAATCCGAAGAAATCCCTGTAACCTCCAGATCGACGGAAGCTATTCCCTCGACGGGCAGGATACCGGCTAGATCTCTGAGCTTCATCGAGTCCCGTTCACCGCAACAAAATAGCGCGCAGTTACCGGCGCGCCCTAAGAATCACTGATAGGAAACCAGCGTTGCACCATTTTCATGGCTGAAATCTGGCTTCACGCCAAGCATGGCAGCCGCACGTCTGATGATGTTTCCCGCCATAACCCCCGCATTCGAGGCCGCGACGTCTGTCATGCCAGGCTTTTCCGGGTGCGGGGCATCGGCAATCGTAAACACGAGGTATTGCGGATCGTCCATCGGGAAGGCGGCGACGAAGGTATTGAAATTCAACTCCTTCGAGTAGCGGCCGTTGATAACCTTCTCGGCTGTTCCGGTCTTGCCGCCAACGCGATAGCCGGGGACTCTGGCGTTTCTGGCCGAGCCCTTCTCGGCGTTGAGCGTATAGAGGTAGCGCATGCCTTCGACGGTCTTTTCGCTGACCACTTTCTTGGCGGTGGCCATCGCTTCCGCCTGCGTACGCATCAGGAAGGTAGGGTTCATCAGGAAGCCGCCATTCATCAACGCCGCGCAGCCTACAGCCGCTTGCAGCGGTGTCGTCGACACGCCATGACCGAAGGCGATGGTGAACGAATTGACCTGTTTCCAGACCTTCGGTTCAGTCGGGCGGGCGACTTCCGGCAGTTCAGTCTGCATCTTGTCCAGAATGCCAAGGCGATGCAGGAATTCGCGGTGCCCCTCGATACCGACCATCTCGGCCTCCCTGGCCGACCCGATGTTGGACGAATAGAGGAACACCTCCGGCAACGACAGCACACGGTTCTTGCCGTGGAAATCGTGAATGGCCTGATGGCCGACCCGGATCGGATGCGAAGCATCGAAGCGGCTCGCCATCGTCGCCTTGCCCGAATCGAGCGCCATGGCCGAGGTGAAGCTCTTGAAGGTCGAGCCCATCTCATAGAGACCCGCCGACATCCGGTTCAGCCGGTCCTTGTCCTGTGCATTGTAAGGATTGTTCGGATCAAAATCCGGCACCGAGGCCATCGCCACCACTTCGCCGGTCTTGACGTTGAGCACAACAGCGCCGGCGCCCATGGCGCGATAGCGCTCCAGGCCGGCGGCGATCTCGTCGCGCACCACATGCTGGACGCGCAGATCGATCGAAAGCTTCACCGGCTTGAGATCCTTGGCCACCGCGAGGCCCGATGCCTGCAGGTCGCTCAGGCCCTGCTCGTCGACATACTTCTCCATCCCGGAGATGCCCTGGTTGTCGATGTTGGTGAGGCCGACAATGTAGGACGAGGTCTCGCCGCTCGGATAAAAGCGGCGCTTCTCGGTGCGGAAGCCGAAGCCGGGAATGCCGAGTTGCATGATGTCGGACTGTTGCTTGGGCGTCAGCTGCCGCTGCAGCCAGACGAAACCTGCGCCGCTCTTCAGCTTGTGGTAGGTCTGCTCATAGTCGATGTCCGGAAGCACCGTCGACAGCTTCTCGATCGCCTCGTCGGCGTCGACAATCCGGCGCGGTTCTGCAAACAGCGACGCCGTCTTGATGTCCGTCGCCAGCACTTCGCCATTGCGGTCGACAATGTCGGGCCGCGATGCCGTCACCCGGCTCTGCGGACCGCCCGACATGTCGGGGGTCTGGAAGCCAAGATAGACCAGCCGCCCGGAAATGGTCGAGAAGATGCCGAAGAACACCGCCATCGTCATCACGATGCGCGTCCTGCCCTTGCCGCCGGTCGCCTTGCGGGCGCCCTCGACCACGATCGATCCGTCTTCACTCGTCCTGGCGCGACGCTTCAGCAGTTTGCCGATCATTGGGCGATGCCTCCGGTCACCACGGGATCCCTGCTGCCCGGAGGCGCTTGGTCGGAATTGTCGGCCATACCGCCCTGGCGTCCGTTCAGGATGTCCTGGATGTCCAGGGCTTTGGCCGGCAGGTCGCCGATGCCGACGATCTGACGAGCGCTGACCGGCTCGAGTTCGAGCTGCGACTTGTAGAGTTCGGTCAGTTTCTGCAGCCGAGACGGCTGGGTGAGCAGGCTCCAGTCGGCCTTGAGCAGGTCGATCGTGTCCTCCTCATAGCGGATCTGCGCATGGATCTTCTGCACCGACGCCAATTGTTCCTCGGCCTCGCGCTTGGCTTTGTAGGTAAGGGCCGCCGCCGCAACCATGACGGCGATCAGGACGATGTCGCTGGTACGAAACACGTGCTTACCTCTCCCCCGGCCGGTCGATACCGGGAAGCTTTGGAAGGCCGAAAATCGAAAAGTCGCCGCTGCGTGCCGGCGCCTCGGTGCGGATCGCCGCACGCAGCCTGGCCGAACGGGCGCGCGGATTGGCCGCCACCTCGGCGTCGCCGGCAGTCACGCCGCCACCCGCCTTGCGGAAGGTCGCGGTGCGCGCATGAGCCTCGGGCAGGTGACGCGAGCCGGTCGCGACGTCGGCCCGGTCGGCGATGAAACGCTTGACAATGCGGTCTTCCAGCGAATGGAACGTCACCACGGCAAGCCGTCCGCCCGGCTTCAGCGCGCGTTCGGCGGCAAACAAGGCCTTGGCCAGTTCGCCAAGCTCGTCATTGACGAAGATGCGCAGCGCCTGGAAGACGCGCGTCGCCGGATGGATCTTGTCCTTCGGCGCGCGGCCGACATGCGTTTCGATGGCGTCGGCGAGTTCCAGCGTGCGCTCGAACGGACGCTTTTCTCGGCGAGCCTCGATCATGCGGGCGATGCGCCCGGCATGGCGCTCCTCGCCGAGGAAGCCAAAGATGCGGGCAAGGTCGCCCGGTTTGAAGCTGTTGACGACGTCGGCGGCGCTCAAACCAGCCTGCGCCATGCGCATGTCGAGCGGCCCGTCGGCACGGAACGAAAACCCGCGCTCGGCCTGGTCGAGCTGCATCGAAGACACACCGATGTCGAGCACGACGCCATCGGCGCTTTCGACATGTTCGTCCAGCGTCGAGAACGGCGCCTGCACCAGCCGCAGCCGGCCGCCCGACCGCACTTCCAGATCGCGCCCGGCCGCGATCGCATCCGGATCGCGGTCGATCGCCACCACGGAAGCGCCCGTCGCCAGAATAGCCCTGGTGTAGCCGCCGGCGCCGAACGTGCCGTCGATGATGATGTCGCCCTCCGCCGGCGTCAGCGCTTCGAGCACTTCGCCAAGGAGGACCGGAATGTGGCGGGCCGATCCGCCAACGGCGTGAAGGTCATCGCCGTGGCTCGCCGTCATTCCGGTCGCTCCCCAGGCTTCGTCCCCTGCCGAAGCTGCAAAAGCCGGGCCCGCGCCTGCGCCCCATAGGCGGCAAGCCGTCCCGGCTCCCAGATTTGAAAGAAATTGCCGCGTCCGACAAAGGCCACTTCCGCCGAAATGCCGGTGTGTTCGCGAATGAAATCGCTCATCGTGATGCGGCCGTCCTGGTCGAGTTTCAAGAAGGTGCCATCGCCATGGCAGAAGAACGACATATCGTCCGCCGTCTGCAGGAAGGGATCTTCGAGCGCGATGCGCTGCTCGTAGCGATCGAGCAGGTCGAGCCCGCCGACATCCATCGCCGGCAGGTCCAGGCAGCGCAGCGCATAGAGTTCCGAATAGCCGCGCTTCTGCACGACGGCACGGAAATGCGCCGGAACGGACACCCGTCCCTTTGCATCTATCCTGCTTACCGTGTTTGACAGAAACCGGTCCATTAAATGCTACAGCCGCTTGCGCCGCCGCACCCCTCTCCATCTTGTCGCACGCGCCGCCGCGGCGCGTTCCCTGCCCCGTATCAGCCGCGTCCGCATGGGCAAAAACAGGCAAACGCGCAGCCGCCGCGGCTGCCCGATTGGCGTACGCTTTACCCTGACGCGGAACGAAGGCTTTGATATCGAAATGGGGTATCATGGGACACTATGGGCGTCAACGGGAATAGGCTTCACAAACACGCGCATCACGACCAATGAGAGCGGCCGTGACGGCACGTCTCGTCTTTATGGATCATTAAGCCTAACGAAGCGTTTAGACGCCGCCTGGCCCAACCGGACGCGCCTTGCCGCGAGCCGCTGCCCAGCATAGCGTCTCGCCGCATCCGGTCGGTCACCAACAGGGTTTGAAATTCGATGTCTGAAACAGCAAAGTCACGCGCTGCAGCACTTCCTCATTTGCGTCGCAGCGGGCTTGCCATGGGCGATTCCATTCCGCTGCCCCTGACCATGGCCGCCATTTTTCACGCGCCTGGTGATGCCACCGGCTTCAACCAGTACGGCCGCTTCAGCAACCCGACCTGGGATGCGGTCGAGCATATGCTGGCCCATCTGGAGGACGCGCCCTGCGTCGCCTTCCCTTCCGGAATGGCGGCAATCTCGGCGGTGTTTTTTGCCGTGCTCAAAGCTGGCGACCGTATCCTGCTGCCTTCCGACGGCTATCACACGACACGGGCTTTGGCCGATCGCTTCCTCAAGCCGCTCGGCATCACCTACGATGTCAGGCCGACCTCGACCTTCCTCGATGGCGGCTTCGATGGCTATCGCCTGGCCTTTGTCGAAACCCCTGCCAATCCGGGGCTGGATATCTGCGACATCGCGGCCGTCGCCGACGCTGTTCACAAAGCCGGTGCGATCCTTATCGTCGACAACACGACCATGACGCCCTTCGGCCAGCGGCCGCTCGACCATGGCGCCGATATCGTCGTTGCCGCCGACACCAAGGCGCCCAATGGCCATTCCGATGTGCTGTTCGGCCATGTCGCCAGCCGCAATGCCGATATCATCGCCGCCGTGACCGGCTGGCGCGAGGTTTCCGGCAGCATTCCCGGGCCGTTCGAAGCCTGGCTGGTGCATCGCGGCCTCGAAACGCTGGATGTGCGCTTCGATCGCATGTGCTCCTCGGCGGAAGTGATCGCGCGGCGACTGAAAGGCCACCGGGCAATCAGCGGCCTGCGTTTTCCCGGACTGGAGAGCGATCCATCGCACAACCTTGCCCGCGCCCAGATGGAGCGCTTCGGCTTTCTGATCTCTTTCGAGCTCGCCTCGGAGGACAAGGCCGAGGATTTCATCAACAATTGCGACCTGATGCAGGCCGCGACGTCGTTCGGCGGCGTCCACACCTCGGCCGAGCGGCGCTTGAAGCGAGGCGATGCCGTGCCCGCAGGCTTTGTCCGCCTCTCGGTCGGCTGTGAGCCGGTGGAAGAGCTTTGGAAGGCGATCGAGGCATCGCTGGAGAAGATCAGCGGCTGACAAATCGGCTAAAGAGCCAAGTCATCGGCCTCGATGTTGCGCTTGCCATGCAGCACGCGGATAACTTCGATCGCGTCGTCACCGACACGATACAAGGTGAGATAGTCGCCAACGACCAGATGACGGATATCGGGCGCGATGTTATCGCGCGGCGCACCTGAGAAGGGATAGGTGGCCAGTTGCTGCCACCGTGCCTCAATGCGATCGAGCAATCTATCGGCGGCAGCTTCTGTCGCGGGCAACATGAAGCCAGATCGCGATCAAATCGTCTTCTGCGCGCGCGTTCCCGACAATGGGCAGCGAATTCATGCTGCATCGTCAGATCGCAAGCGTCTCCGCGCCTCGGCCTTGATTTCATCCATCGACGCAAATCGTCCGGGCCCGCTGTCGATGCCCTCCTGCACCAGCTTGCGCAATTCCTCGACCGTATAGCCGTGCAGGTCGCGCCGATCCTTCCATTGCCGTAGCGCATCGCGGATCACTTCGCTGGCCGACGCATATTCGCCGGCAGCGACCACATCGTCCACCGCCTGTGCCAGTTCCGGCGACAGTGTGATGCTACGTTTGTCGACCTGTCCCATGATGCGCTCCCGATACCATTTGCCAACCCATGGTACGATTTAATCGCACCAGTTTCAAGCAATCGCCGGTCCCGGCTCGCATGGATGGATCGCTGAACAAGCTTGAATCAACAGGCGCGCCCGAGGGCGCAACCTGCTGATCTCAAAGACTTCTCTTCGATCATGGAGAGAATTGCCAGCTGGCCTGTAAGCCGGGTTCTGTATGGCCCTCGCCCCTTGCGGCGCGAGAACGTGGCGGCCATTCATCTTGGGCGCATGTTGCCATGCGCCTCACGCAACCTACCCGGACGGTGAGCCGGAAACAGCCCTCGAGGATTTCCCCTCGCACCGCCCCTATTCGGTCTTGCTCCCGGTGGGGTTTACCGTGCCGCTCCTGTTGCCAGTCGCGCGGTGGGCTCTTACCCCACCCTTTCACCCTTGCCCCGAATCCGGCAAGCCGGATCGTGGCGGTTTGCTTTCTGTGGCACTTTCCCTGGGGTCGCCCCCGCCGGCCATTAACCGGCACCGTGTTTCCATGGAGCCCGGACTTTCCTCACCCGCGGCCTTTCGGCGTTTGCGGGTGCGGCCGCCCAGCCAGCTGGCAAGGCGTATAAAGGGGTTCACGCCCGAAAACGCAAACGAAAAAGCAGACTTATGCGGGCGATCCAAGCGCAGCCATCTGCACCTTGACCTTGCCGCAATAGGCGGCTGACACCGGGTTCATCCGCGTTGCGGCGTGTCCGGCATTGTATTTCAGAATCGTGCCGCAGGTCGTACCGCCGCCGAGATTCCGCGCCATGGCAAGGTATTTCATACCGTATTTGATGTTGGTGTCGGGATCGAACAGGCCCTTGGCGGAACCGTTATAACCCATCATCCGCGCCGTTGCAGGCTTGATCTGCATCAGGCCGATCTCCCCGGCGCTGCCGACGATGTTGGACCGGTAGTTGCTCTCGATCTTGATGACCGCCGTGGCGAGCGACACCGGCACACCTTCGATCGCCGCGTAGCGGGCAACGATTGCGGAATATTGGCCGCTGCTGGCCACCGCGGCCGTCGATGCCGCAGCGTTCCTGAGGCCAATCGATGCCGTTCTCGTCATGTCGACGGTCTTGCGGCCACGCTTCGTTTGCCTCTTGGCGGTGGACTTCTTCGGCTTGGACCAACTTGCCTTTTCCGCTTTGGCGGAAGCCCGCTTCGTCGCCTTGGCATCGTGGCCTGCCTTGCCGCTTTTTGCGGATGCCAAGACAAGCCCTTGATCGGCCCGCGGGCTGAGTGGCGCGGCATCTGCGGCACTGAAGGCAAAAGTCATTACGCCGGCAGCAAGAGCTGCCGTCAAAACGGTCAATTTCTGCATGTGATCCTGTTCTGTCTGGGCCGCGTGAAGATGTTCACGCAGCAACGCTTAATCAATATCGGAACATCCGGGGGGCATTGGGTCCGACAACTTGCACGTCAGCCGTTTGACGTTCGAATTGGTGCCAAACAAGGCCAGGCAAGTCACTTTGAGTGACAGCTTGTAATTTAAGGATTGGAAGGATTGCTTGGGAGAGGCCTCCCGGAGGTCAGGACCTTATGGAAGCAAGCAGCCTTTGTAGCGTCCGCAGCGTCGAGCCGTCGGCAACGCCATCCACCTTGCGCGGCCGGAAATGCCGCTGGAAGGCCCCGACGACGATCTCTGTCTGCCGGTCGAAAATGCCCGATATCTCGACGCCATAGCCGTAGAGCGCCAGCATCGACTGCAACGCCTCGACATCGCCGCCGGCGTCGCCAGCTGTCAGCGTGGCTCCTCGCCGGACGGGTGCGGCCGCCACGAGATGGCCGACACCGGCATCGAACAGCGTCCGCCACGGAAACTTCTCGCCCGGATCGATCTTGCGCCCCGGCGCCACGTCGGAATGCGCCAGCACCCGCTCGGCTTCTATCGAATGCCGCTCGCCGATCCCTCTGCACAGCTCGATCACCGCATCGATCTGCCGCCTGGGGAAACCGGGATAGCCCAGCGAATGTCCCGGATTGACGATCTCGATGCCGACCGAACAGGAATTGATGTCGGCGCGTCCGAACCACGAACTCTTGCCGGCGTGCCAGGCGCGGTCGCTTTCCCTGACCATCTGCACGATGTGGCCGTTCTCATGGACGAGATAATGCGACGAGACCTCGCTCGCCGGATCGCACAGCCACGCTTCGGCTCCGGCGCCGGTCGCCATGCCGGTGTAGTGCAGCACGATCATATCAGGCTTGAGTGTGTCGCGCCGCGGACCGAAATTCGGCGATACTCTGACCTCGGCACGTGGCTCGTCGGGCAGGAAGCCGCTCATGCGTGGCGCAGGCCCCGCTCGATCATCTCATAGGCGGCATTGATCGCCGCCACCCTGGTCGTCGCGATCTTGATGAATTCCTGCGGCAGGCCGCGCGCGATCAATCGGTCCGGATGATTGTCGGAAACCAGCTTGCGATAGCGCTTCCTGACCTCTTCGAACGGCTTGCCGCGCTCGATGCCAAGCACGACATAGGGATCCCCGGCGCCCAGATTGACGTGCCGCGCCATGATGCTCTCGTAATGGGCCTCGTCGATGCGGAAAATCTCGGCGATGCGGTGCAGGAAGAGCCCTTCGTGCTCATGCACCAGGCCGTCAGCCTTGGCGATGTGGAACAGGCCGTCGAGTATGTCTTCCAGCATCACGCAGTTGGAATGCCCGGAACCGCACATCTGCGCCATCCGCTCGGCATAGGTCTCGAAACCGGCCACGTCGCGCTGGGCGAGATCGAACAGCCGCGCCACATTGCGCGTCTCCTTCGGCGGCACCTCGAAGATTTCCTGGAATGCGCGCACCTCGTCCTGGGTGACGATGCCATCGGCCTTGGCCATCTTGGCCGACAGCGCGATCATCGCCACCGAGAAGGCGACACGCCGGCGCAGATCCGCATCGCCGGAGAAAACCGTGCGCACGGCCTCGACGACATCGGCGACACCCGACGAGGCTGAAGATGAAACGCGGGTGATGAATTCGCCGAGGCGATCCCAGATCGACATGGCCTGCTTCTTAGTGCCACCGCCCCCCGCTATCAAGCCGGGACAGTGCCGCAGGCCCGACACGTCCGACCAGCTTGATGCTGACGATGATGCAGCCTCAGCGGACAACATGAAAAAGGCCGACGTGAGCCGGCCTTTCTCATTCATCACACGAAGTACTGCTGCTCAACTACTGCGCGGGCGCAGGAGCCGGTGTTGCCGGAGCCGGTTCGGCAGGCTTCGGTGCATCAGGTGTTGCCGGCTTCATCGGCTGTTCGGCGGCCGGCGGGTTGGTGCTCTGGGTGGTGGTGTTATCCTTGCCGCTGTCGCTGCACGCGGCAACGCCAAACAAGGCCAAGGCGGAAACTGACGCGAGAATGAGGTTTTTCATAACATCTCTCCTTCAACAGACGCTCACGTTACAGTGAACGCTCGAAGAGGAAATGCATCAGATGGCCGTGAGTTTCGTAACGTTGCGTGTCCGCATGTAACATCATGCGCATGGCCGTTGCCGGCCAGGCCATTGCGAACTAACAGATTGCATCGACAAAATACCGGGAGCATGCCGCATGACCACAAAGTGGGATTTCTGGATCGACCGCGGCGGCACGTTCACCGATGTCATCGGCCGCGACCCACAAGGTGGGCTGCATCCCCGCAAGCTTCTCTCCGAAAATCCAGAGGCCTATACCGATGCCGCTATCCAGGGCATTCGCGACCTTCTCGGTCTGTCCTCCGGCGACGCGATCCCGCCCGGCCTGATCGGCGACATCAAGATGGGCACCACGGTCGCTACCAATGCGCTGCTGGAGCGCAAGGGCGACCGCGTGCTTTTGCTCATCACCAAGGGCTTTCGCGATGCGCTCAAGATCGCCTACCAGGCGCGTCCGGACATCTTCGCCAAGGAGATTATCCTTCCCGAGCAGCTCTACGAGCGCGTCATCGAAATCAACGAGCGCGTGCGCGCCGACGGCTGTGTCGAACAATTGCTCGACATCGCCGCCTGCCGGCCGGCGATCGAACAGGCCAGGGCCGATGGCATCGATGCGGTCGCCATCGTTTTCATGCACGCCTGGAAATATCCCGACCACGAGAAAGCGGTGGCAAAAATGTGCCGCAAACTTGGTTTCAGCCAGGTCTCGGTCAGCCATGAGGTCTCGCCACTGATCAAGCTGGTCGGCCGCGGCGACACGACGGTGGTCGACGCCTATCTGTCGCCGATCCTGTCGAGATATGTGCAGAGGGTGGCGGGAGAGTTGGGCGCGGCGCCAATCTCCCCCCTTGTGGGGGAGATGTCGGCGAAGCCGACAGAGGGGGGCGCTGTCCCGCCTACGCCTCATTCTGTCACGCCCCCCTCTGCCCTGCCGGGCATCTCCCCCACAAGGGGGGTGATTGGCCAATCCCCTCATCTCATGTTCATGATGTCGTCGGGCGGCCTCACCGCCGCCGACATGTTCCAGGGCAAGGACGCGCTGCTGTCAGGGCCGGCCGGCGGCGTTGTCGGCATGGTCGAAACGGCCAGGCTCGCCGGCTTCGGCAAGGTCATCGGCTTCGACATGGGCGGCACCTCCACCGACGTCGCCCATTATGACGGCGAGTATGAGCGTGCCTTCGACACCGAAGTCGCCGGCGTGCGCATCCGCGCGCCGATGATGCGCATCCACACCGTCGCAGCCGGCGGCGGCTCGATCCTGCATTACGAGGCCGGCCGCTTCCGGGCCGGGCCGGATTCCGCAGGCGCCAATCCCGGCCCTGCCGCCTACCGGCGCGGCGGCCCGCTCGCCGTCACCGACGCCAATGTCATGCTGGGCAAGCTGCAACCCGATTTCTTCCCGGCCATTTTCGGACCCGGCCAGGACCAGCCGCTCGATGTCGAGACGGTGCGGGCAAAATTCGCCGCACTCGCCGCCGAAATCGGCGATGGCCGTACGCCCGAGGCTGTCGCCGAAGGGTTCGTCACCATTGCCGTTGAGAACATGGCCAACGCCATCAAGAAAATCTCCGTCCAGCGCGGCTATGACGTCACCGAATATCTCTTGAACTGCTTCGGTGGCGCCGGCGGCCAGCACGCTTGCCTGGTCGCCGACGCGCTCGGCATGGAGGCGGTGCTGATCCATCCCTTCTCCGGTCTGCTGTCGGCCTATGGCATCGGCCTGTCCTCGGTCTTTGCCTCGCGCCAGCAGGCGCTGCTCAAGCCGCTTGCCGAAGAGTCCAGAACGGAGATCGGCGACCTCATCGCCATCTTGAGAAAGGCCGTTGTCGCAGAACTCGCGGCGCAAGGCATCATGGAGGATACGGTCGCGGCAAAGCCGGTGCTGCACATTCGCTATGACGGCACCGACACGACACTGCCGGTGAATTTCGAGGCAGACTCGATTTTCCAGGCCAAGCGCGATTTCGAAATCGCCCACAAGGCGCAGTTCGGTTTCGTCTATGACGACAAGCCGATGATCGTCGAGACCGTCGGCGTCGAAGGCACCGACACCGGCGGCAGCGGCCGCGACGAAACTGAATCGCAAACCGAAGACCTTGCCGTAAGCCCTTCGCAGACCCGCGAAATCTTCACTGAGGGAGAGTGGCGCGCTTCAGGCATCTTCCGCCGCGAGGCGTTGAAGCCGGGAAACAGGGTTGCGGGTCCTGCCTTGATTATCGAGCCGAACCAGACAATTGCCATCGAGCCGGGCTGGCAGGCTGAAATCACTGCCAGGAACCATGTGCTCCTGCGCCGCGTCGAGAAAAAGCGCCGGCAGGCAGCGCTCGGCACCGAGGCCGACCCGGTCATGCTGGAGGTCTTCAACAATTTGTTCATGTCGATCGCCGAACAGATGGGCGTGACGCTGCAGAACACCGCCTATTCCGTCAACATCAAGGAAAGACTGGATTTCTCCTGTGCCGTCTTCGACCGCACCGGCGCGCTGGTCGCCAATGCGCCGCATATGCCGGTGCATCTGGGCTCGATGGACCGTTCGGTCGAAACCATCATCCGGCTGAATTCCGGTGACATCCACCCCGGCGACGTCTTTGCCCTCAACGCACCCTACAATGGCGGCACGCATCTGCCCGACATCACTGTCGTGACGCCGGTGTTCGACGACGCTCAACACGAAATCCTCTTCTGGGCCGCGTCACGCGGCCATCATGCGGATATCGGCGGCACGGCACCCGGCTCGATGACGCCGCTCGCCACCACGGTCGACGAGGAAGGTGTGCTGTTCGACAATTTCCGCATCGTCGATCGTGGCCGCTTCCGCGAGAAGGAACTGGAAAGGCTGCTCACCGATCACCGCTATCCGGCCCGCAATCCGCACCAGAACATCGCCGACCTCAAGGCGCAGATCGCCGCCAACGAGAAGGGCGTCGCGGAACTGCGCAAAATGGTCACGCATTTCGGCCTCGATGTCGTCGAGGCCTATATGGGCCATGTCCAGGACAATGCCGCCGAAAGCGTGCGCCGCGTGCTGGAGCGGCTGCCGGATAGTTCTGAGTACGAATACCCGACCGACACCGGCCAGGTCATCAAGGTGAAGATCACGGTCGATCGAAATAAGCGCGAGGCGACCGTCGACTTCACCGGCACCTCGCCGGTGATGAAGAACAATTTCAACGCGCCGGAACCCGTCGCCCGCGCCGCCGTGCTCTATGTCTTCCGCGTCATGGTCGAGGACATGATCCCGATGAATGCCGGGTGCCTCAGGCCCATCAACATCATCATTCCCGACGGCTCGATGCTGAAACCCGCCTACCCCGCCGCCGTCGTCGCCGGCAATGTCGAGACCTCGCAGCATGTCACCAACGCGCTGTTCGGCGCCATGGGCGCCATGGCCAACGCGCAAGGCACGATGAACAACCTGACCTTCGGCAACAAGACGTACCAATATTACGAGACGATCTGCTCCGGCTCGCCGGCCGGCCGCATGAACTCCGGCCGCGGCTTTGCCGGCACCTCCGGCGTCCACACCCACATGACCAATTCGCGCCTCACCGATCCCGAAGTGCTGGAGCTGCGCTTTCCCGTAATGCTCGAGGATTTCCACATCCGCGAAGGCTCAGGCGGCAAGGGCAGATGGAGCGCCGGCGACGGCACCAGGCGCACCATCCGCTTCCTCGAAAAGATGGAATGCGCGATCCTGTCCTCGCACCGCAACCGGCCGCCGCAAGGGCTGGACGGTGGTGGCGATGGCGAGGTCGGCTCGACCAAGGTTCGCCGCAAGGACGGCACGATCGACATGCTGAAAGCCTGTGATCAGACCGTGCTGCAGGCCGGCGACGCCGTCATCCTGACGACGCCAACGCCGGGCGGGTTTGGACAGCTGTTGTAGCGCGCAAGAACGGATGGCATTGCCGGCCAAAGCCGGGAAAGGTGATAAAAGCCAATAAGCGCTAGGAAAAGGCCTTGAAAAGACAGAGCTTTCCGGTAAGCGGCGCTGGCGGAAAGCCCAGTCACCAAGGGATACCGTCGCGCAACTTCATTTGGCACCAAACTGGACAGATTGCGGCGAAACTGTGACAAAACGGCCTACCAGCTACGGCGCCGCCTAAATGCGCTAAGTCCTGTTGAAAAAAGGGAAAACCGCCGTCAAATCATGTTTGAAGGCGCCAAAACGCCTCTCGGAACTCTGACCATGCGCAAAAGTTAACCGAAAGCCATTCGGAGTTCAGAAAATCACAGTCAAAGAACATATAAATAATTGATATTATTATATAATTTCACTCATCACCTTCGCGATATGATGTGACCAAACTCCGAACCAAACTTTTGCGAACTCTGACGCGCAATAGGCACCCAAAAAGGGGCAACGGAAGACGCACCGGCAGGAGCGGAAACCATGAACGTCATCCATTGAAAACAAGCTCCGGCAGACATCAAGAGCCACGAGCAGAACGCCTTAGCTCCGGGAAATTGAGTTCAAAAAGCTTACCTAAAATGCTCCGTTTTAGGAATGTTTTAAGCCGAAAGTTGGTGCCAAATGAAGTTGCGCGGAGATGCCAAGTGATCTTGCGCGCTACAGGGTAAGCCGGCTGCTGTCATCCATCTGTCATCGCCGAGCGCTACCCGCTTGCGGCAAAGCAAATGGGGAATCACTTTGCCATGACGGACGTTTCCGCAGATCTGGTTTTTCGCCGCGGCAAGGAAGTTGGAAAGGCCGTCTACCAGAACCGCCCGCTGTCGAAAGCTGGCATCTCCGAGCGGCTGTTTGCCTTCCTGTTTTCCGGCCTCGTCTATCCGCAGATCTGGGAAGACCCCGACGTCGACATGGAGGCGATGCAGCTTGGCCGGGGTCACCGCGTCGTCACCATCGCCTCGGGCGGCTGCAACATCCTGGCCTATCTCACCCGTTCGCCGGCACGGATCGACGCCGTCGATCTCAACGCCGCGCACATCGCGCTGAACCGCATGAAGCTGGAAGCGGTGCGCCATTTGCCTTCGCAGGGCGACCTGTTCCGCTTCTTCGGCGCTGCCGACACCAGCCACAATTCGGCAGCCTACGACCGTTTCATCGCGCCGCATCTCGATCCGGTCAGCCGCCACTACTGGGAGCGCCGCAACTGGCGCGGTATCAGGCGCATCGCCGTTTTCGACCGCAATTTCTACCAGACCGGCCTGCTTGGCCTGTTCATCGCCATGGGCCATCGCACGGCAAAGTTCTTCGGCGTCGACCCTGCCGGCATCATGCAGGCCCGCAACATCGGCGAGCAGCGTCGCTTCTTCTATGAGGAACTGGCGCCGGTCTTCGACAGGAAGCTTTTGAAATGGGCGACGTCGCGCAAGGCTTCGCTGTTCGGCCTCGGCATTCCACCAGCGCAGTACGATTCGCTGATCACCTCCGGCGACGGCACCATGGCCAGTGTGCTGAAAGCCCGGCTGGAAAAGCTCGCTTGCGATTTTCCGCTGGAGAACAACTACTTCGCCTGGCAGGCCTTCGCCCGGCGCTATCCGAACCCCGGCGAGGCTGCCCTGCCCGCCTATCTGGAAAAGCAAAATTACGAGACCATCCGCGGCAATGTCGACCGCGTCGCCATCCACCACGCCAATCTGATTGAATTCCTCGCCGGCAAGGACGCCGGCGCGGTCGACCGTTTCGTCCTGCTCGATGCGCAGGACTGGATGACCGATGACCAGCTCAACGCTTTGTGGGCGGAAATCACCCGCACCGCTTCAGCCGGCGCCCGCGTCATCTTCCGCACCGCCGCCGAGCCCAGCCTGTTGCCGGGCCGCGTCTCCAGCTCGCTGCTTGACCAGTGGAACTATCAGGACGAGGCTTCGCGGGAATTTTCGGCCCGCGACCGCTCGGCCATCTATGGCGGCTTCCACCTCTATGTGAAGCGCGCCGCATGAGCACCACCGAGCTGCCGGCCAGCCCCGAATTCAAGGCCAATCATGCCGAACTGATGGACGGCGTCTACCGCTGGCAGCGCCACATCTATGACCTGACCCGCAAATATTACCTGCTTGGCCGCGACCGGCTGATCGACGGGCTCGACGTCCCGACCGGCGGCACCGTGCTGGAACTCGGCTGCGGCACCGGCCGCAACATCATCCTGGCCGCCCGCCGCTATCCCGATGCCTGCTTCTTCGGCCTCGATATCTCAGCCGAAATGCTGGAAACGGCCGGCGCTGCGATTGCCCGCGAAAACCTGTCGGGCCGTGTCATGCTGGCAAGGGGCGATGCCACGGATTTCGATGCGAAGGCACTCTTCGGTGTCGAACGCTTCGATCGCATTTTCGTGTCCTACTCTCTGTCGATGATCCCCGGTTGGGAAAAAACGGTGCCGGCAGCGCTTGCCGCGCTGTCACCGAACGGTTCGCTGCACATCGTCGATTTCGGCCAGCAGGAAGGCCTGCCGCGCTGGTTCCGCGCGTTGCTGCGCGGCTGGCTGAGAAAATTCCACGTCGCGCCGCGTGAATCACTGCGCGAGGTCCTGGAATCGGAATCTCGGCGAACCGGCGCAAGCTTCCGTTTCCGCACACTTTATCGCGGTTATGCCTGGCTGGCGGTGATTGGGTCGAAAAATAACGGCTAGCGTAGCGCCTTGACCAGCGCGTCAACCATCGTCCGCGGCCAATAGCCGAGCTTGGCCGGAGTCAGCCCCAGCCGCACCACCGCGTATATCGGTTAATCCGCGCCGCATCGTCGTGCGGATGCCTTGGCGGCTGCCCGGGACGATCGACGCAACGCATGACAAATGGTATATTAGCCCGTCTCTATTTCCCTCAAGGAGGAGAAGATGAGTGCGCGGGGACTCTTTTCATTGGCTGCTTGCATGATTTTTTTGAGTTCGTCTGCAATGAGCAACTCGAGCCTGAATATGCCCATCAAGTGGAATATTTCATACTCTGGCAATACCGAAAAACAAAGCCGGCCGACAAAACAACTTCTTCAGACTGCGCAGCAGGATGTCTGCTGCCCTGGCGGTTATCCCTGGTATCGTAATTCAACAAATATGTGCTACGGGAGCTATGAAGATTGCCACGATACCGATGGTGGAGGTTGGTCCTGCAGACAGGTCAACGCCTGCTAGGATCATGACCATTCAATTGCTTGCACCAAAGCAATTCTAGGAAAAGCGTGAAACGATTTTCCCGGGAAAAGCGCATAGCGCTTTCCCTTGGGAATTGCGTCAAGACAATGAGTTAGAGCGGTTCGCCGTTTCCGTGAAACGGTGAACCGCTTTAGTGTAGCGCCTTGACCAGCGTCGTCACCATCGTTTGCGGCCGATAGCCGAGCTTGGCCGGCGTTAGCCCGAGGCGCACCACCACCAGTTGCTCCGAGGGAATGATGGCGACCGTCTGGCCGTCATGACCTTCCATCCAGTAGGTATCCTTGGGCAGGCCCGCGGCGACGCCGGCGCCGGGGTTTTCCTCATCACCCGGGGCCTCGATCCACAACTGGCCCTTGCCGTAGACCTTTGAGGCCAGCGCCGGCTCCCGCATCCAGTCGACAAAGCCTGCCGGCAGGATCTGGTTGCCGTTCCACACCCCACCTTGCAGCAGGAACTGGCCGAAGCGCGCCCAGTCATGCGCGGTTGCGTAGAGGTAGGACGAGCCGACAAAAGTGCCCTGCTCGTCGGTCTCGAGCACCGCGCTGTGCATGCCGAGCGGCTCGAACAGGGCGGTACGCGGCCACGTCAGCGCCTTGGCCTTGTCGCCGATCGCGTCCTGCCAGAGGCGCGACAGCATCACCGCCGTGCCGCTCGAATAGGAAAACACCTTGCCCACCTCGGCTGCCAGCGGCTTGGCTTCGGCAAAGCCCGCCATGTCGGGCTCGAGATAGAGCATGCGCGTGACGTCGGCGACGTCGCCATAATCCTCATTGAACTCCAGCCCGCTCGACATCGCCATCATGTCGGCAAGGCTGATCGCGGCGCGGCCATCCGCCTTCCACGGAGCAAACAGCCCCTTGTCGGTGATGGCCATCTTGCCGTCTTTGACCAGTGTGCCGAGGATGGCGGCGTTCACCGTCTTGGTCATCGACCAGCCGAGCAGCGGCGTCTTGGCGGAAAAGCCGTCGCCATAGCGCTCGGCGACGACGCGGCCGTTCTTGACCACCACCACCGCGCGCATGCCGGTGCCGTTCAGCGCCGCATCGTCCAGCAGCTTGGCAATCACCGGATCCTGTGATGCCTCGACCCGCTCGCCTTCCGGCCACAGCGCGTCCGGGCTGACCGCCGACGGCTCGGCATGGATTGCCGTGCGCCGCGCCTTGCCGACATCGCCGTCCGGAACCGACGCGCAGCCCAGCCCGTCACGGGCAACGGCGACATTCTTGCCGAAGAAACCAAGCAGGCCCGCCGAGACCGTTCCCCTGTTCTTGTCGACCGAGATCCGCATCAGCCGCAGCAGCGGATGCCCCGGCGCCTGCACGTCGACGGCGAGCACCTCATTGGCGTCGCGCCCGGCGATGAAGACGTTCGAACAGACGATCTTGGCCGAATAGCCGGAGCCGACACGGATCAATTCCGGCGGCGCGACATAAAGCCAGGCAAAAAGCGCGGTGATCGCCAGGACGATCAGGCCAAGCAGCCATTTGACGATCTTGACGATGATCCGCATTTTCCACCCTCGTTCGAGCGGAGTTCCGCCCGATGACATCGATTTGCCGCCATTGCTTCAGCAAATCGCTGTACTTGTCGAGCGCCATCAACCGATTATCAACCATGATCGGCGATCACAGGAGAATCGGGCGATGCTGTGGGGCGATCGCTTGGAGGGGGCTCGACCAGGCGGCGGCCATCAGTGCACAGAACCCATCAGCGACCGGCTGAATCCGGCTCGGGAGTTGCGATGCGCCGTCTTGCGGGCCTCATCATGCTGACGCTGCTTGGCGCCTGCTCGACCGTGGACGATCTCTCGCCGCTGTCGCCTTCCGCCTCGAGCAGCCCGACGGTTGCCGTGCGCGCGCCGCGCTTTGCCGATTCCAAGCCGCATGAGTGGGAAAGCGGCGCGCCCTGGAACTATGCCGTCCACGGTACCGACGTCTCCAAATACCAGACCTCGGTCGACTGGCCGGCAGCCAGGGCCAGCGGCATCTCCTTCGCCTTCATCAAGGCGACCGAGGGCGGCGACCGTTTCGACGAGTATTTCAACGAGCATTGGGCCCGCACGAAGGCGAACGGCATTCCGCGAGCCGCCTATCATTTCTACTATTTCTGCACCCCGGCTGCCGTGCAGGCGCGCTGGTTCATCCGCAACGTCCCTGTCGATCGCTCGGCGATGCCACCGGTTCTCGACATGGAATGGAACCCGCAATCGCCGACCTGCAGGCTGCGTCCCGATGCCGCCACGGTGCGCGCGGAGATGACCACCTTCCTTGAAATCGTCGAACGGCACTACGGCAAAAAGCCGATCATCTACACCTCGGTCGACTTCTTCGACGACAACGAACTGTCGGGCTTCCGCGGCTACCCCTACTGGCTGCGCTCCGTCGCCGGCCACCCGCGCGAGAAATACGGCAGCCACCCCTTCACCTTCTGGCAATACACCGGAACCGGCATCGTTCCCGGCATGACCGGCAAGTCCGACATCAACGTCTTCAACGGCAGTGAAGCCGCCTGGAACAAATGGCTGCGGCAGAACACCCGTTGACACCGGGTTCAACGGCACCGAAGTCGGCTGCAACAAGAGGCTAGGACAGAAGAACCATTGATACCGGGTCAACGGCAGTGAAGCCGCAGGGAATAAGTGGCTGCGGCAGAACACCCGTTGACACCGGGCTTGCCGCCTGCTTTTCGACACAGCCAGCGGTAAGTCTGCAACCGCCGGTACTCCAGAGCTCCGCGCTCCGATGGACGCGCAAGGACGCCCTGGAACTCTGAATATCGAAAGGAAGCTGATGCGACTGCGTTCTCAAGCCCTCGCGGCGCTGTTCCTATGCGCCACGGCCTTGCCGGCGATGGCGCAGGAATGCGGCGGCGACTTCGAAGCCTGGAAGCAAAGCGTGGCAGTGGAAGCCAAGGCCGCTGGTGTCGGCCCCGTCGGTCTCGACGCGCTGGAGGATGCCACCATAGACGACAAGGTTCTGGCACGTGACCGCGCCCAGGGCGTCTTTACCCAGACCTTCATCGAATTCTCCAGCCGCATGATCTCGGCCTACCGGCTGAAGCAAGGTGCGGCAAACCTGAAGAAATACGCCGACGTCTTCGCCCGCGCCGACCAGCAGTTCGGCGTCCAGGCACCGATAATCGCCGCCTTCTGGGCGCTTGAGACCGATTTCGGCGCCGTGCAGGGCGATTTCCACACGCTGAGCGCCCTGGTGACGCTGTCGCATGATTGCCGCCGCCCGCAGCTGTTCCGGCCTCAGCTGATACCGCTTCTGGAATTGATCGATCGCGGCGTGGTGCCGGCCGCCGTCACGGGTGCCTGGGCCGGCGAGATCGGCCAGACACAGATCCTGCCTTCCGACTATGTGGCGCGCGGTGTCGACGGTGACGGCGACGGCAAGGTCGATCTGCGCGGCAGCGTGCCGGATGTGATCATGACCACCGCCAACAAGGTGCTGTCGCGCGGCTGGAAACGCGACGAACCCTGGATCCAGGAAGTCCGCGTGCCCGAAGACATGCCGTGGGACCAGACCGGCCGCACCAACAAGCTGCCGCTGTCGCAATGGGCGCAATGGGGCGTCACCAACCCCGACGGCACGCCGCTGATCGACAACG
Source organism: Mesorhizobium norvegicum (assembly GCF_004919685.1). Taxonomy (GTDB): domain Bacteria; phylum Pseudomonadota; class Alphaproteobacteria; order Rhizobiales; family Rhizobiaceae; genus Mesorhizobium; species Mesorhizobium norvegicum. The sequence continues at coordinate 98,358 of NZ_SMYZ01000054.1, forward strand.
GTCTCAAGGCCGGCCTGGCGCTGCCCATGGGCCGCAAGGGGCCCGCCTTCCTCGCCTATGACAATTTCGACGTCTATCTCGAGTGGAACCAGTCCTTCACCTATGCGCTGACCGCGGCCAACCTCGCCGCCCGGTTGGCGGGCGCAAAACAGTTCGACCCGCGCACTCCCGAGACCGGTCTCAACAACGAACAGATGAAGGCGCTGCAGACCAAGCTGGAAGCCAGGGGCTACGATGTCGGCACCGTCGACGGCATCCTCGGCACCAACACCCGCGAAGCCATCCGCAAGGAGCAGATGCGTCTTGGTTTGCCGGTGGATGGCTGGCCGACGCCGGAATTGCTGTCGAGGCTTTAGCGAGTAGCGAGTAGCGAGTAGCGAGTAGAAAATAGCGCTTCCTTGCTGCGGTCTCAGCAAATCTTCCCTATTCGCTACTGGCTATTCCCTATTCGCTAATCCGCCATCGTCTCCAGACTCGCAAACCCCTGAGGCGCATCGCCTTCGTCAAACGGTGTCGTCACCTCGACGAACGTGTCGGGATAGAAGCCGTTGAAGCGGGTCCTCAGCGACAGCGAATAGGCGCCGATATGGCCGATCTCGATCCAGTCGCCGGTGTCGACGGTTTCCGGCAGCCAGAACGGCCTGGACAGGATGTCGACGGAATCGCAGGTCGCGCCGCAGACCTTGAACGGCACGATCTTGTTCTCATCGCCATTGCGGGTCCTGATCGCAGGATCCGGAATGAAACGCGCCGGCAGCGTGATCTTGCCCGTCCATGAATCCGACAGCGACGCCCAGATGCCGTCATTGATGTAGAGCCGCTTGCCCTTGCGCAGCAGCACCCGCACGATCAGCGACAGGCAGCGCGCCACGATCACCCTGCCCGGCTCGGCCACCAGCGGTATCTGGTCGAACTGATACTCCTTCAGATCGCCCGACAGCCGCGACATGATCTGGCCGAGTGACGGCATCTCGATCTGCTTGCGATTGGGGTCGTGGCCGTATTCGGCCGGAAAACCACCGCCGACGTCGAGCCCGGCAATATCGAAGGTCAGCCGGTTGCGCACCCAGTCGGCGGAGGCCAGCGCCCGTTCATAGGTATCGGGATCCTCGATCTGGCTGCCGACATGGAAACACAGGCCAACCTTGTAGCCGGTACGGTTCAGCCGCTCGGCCAGTTCCACCGCATAGGCCGGACCTGCACCGAACTTCTTCGACAGCTCGTAGGCGGCAAGCCCCTTGGTCTGCACCCGCACGAACACGCTGATCGATCCCGGGTCGATGTCCAGCGCCCGCACCACCCGTGTCAGCTTGGTGATCTCGTCCTCATGGTCGAGTGAAATGACCCGGATGGCATATTTCTCCAGCGCCAGCTTGATGTCCGACTGCGCCTTGACCGGGTGCATGTAGAGCATCTCGGCATCGGCAGAGACCGCGCGTACAGCGGCAAACTCGCCCGGCGAAGCGACGTCGAAAGCGGTGACGCCGGCCTCGACCAGGGTCTTCAGCACGATCTGCTCGCCATTGGTCTTGACCGCATAGGCGGTCTTGCCGGGGAACATGCCCATGAACTGTCTGGCATCGGCCATCAGCACCTGCGGGCGGAAGCAATAGACCGGATCGTCCGGACGAAGCGCCAGTGCCGCCTCGCGGGCATTCTCGAATCGCTGCATGGACGAATCCTTGACCTGAGCTGCGCACAATTAATCCAAGCTAGCGGCTAATGAAAACAATTCTGTGTCTCGCGGCGCTGACGCAGCGGCGCTAGGTCTTTGACGGGCCCATGCCAGCAATCAGGTTTCGGGTGGCCCTTGTCTGTGGACCCGATATGGCTTCTGCCTGACTGACTGGCATTCAGGCCGTCTGGGAGGGCAACTCACATGGCAATAGCCGCGACATCAGCACCACGCGGGCCGATGGTGCTCAAGGACTGGGCCCAGCTCCTGCTGCTCGGTGCGATCTGGGGCGGCTCGTTCTTCTTTGCGCGCATCGCGGTGGCGGAACTTCATCCGCTGGTGCTGGTGCTGTTTCGCGTCGCCATCGCGGCGATCGCGCTGCAGATCTATCTCGGCCTGCGTGGCCCGTCCTTCCGCCTCGCCCTTCCCCATGCCGGCCTGTTCTTCCTGCTGGCGCTCACCAACAACGTCGTCCCCTTCTCGCTGATCTTCGCCGGCCAGACAGAGCTTGGCGCCGGCGTCGCCTCGGTGCTCAACGCGACGACGCCGTTCTGGACATTGATCCTCGCCAACGCGCTGACATCAGACGAAAAGCTCTCCTGGAACAAGCTGGCCGGCATTGCGCTCGGCATCGCCGGCACGGCGGTGATGATCGGCCCCGGCCTGCTTGCCGGACTCGGCGGCCCGGTCTGGGCCAAATTCGCGCTGATCGGCGCTTCGCTGTCCTATGGCATTGCGCTGATGGTCGCCCGCCGCTTCAAGGGCGTGCCCTCACCGGTCATCGCCACCGGACAGTTGACGGCATCGACTATCATCATGATCCCGATCGTGCTCTTCACCTACGGTCCATCAAGCCTGTTCTCGGCCTCGCCGCCGGTCTGGACGGCCGTGCTGGCGCTGGCGCTGCTGTCCACCGCCTTTGCCTACATCCTCTATTTCAACCTCGTCGCCTCGGCCGGCGCCACCAACGCCTCGCTGGTCACGCTTGTCGTGCCGGCCAGCGCCATGCTGCTCGGTTTTCTCTTCCTCGGCGAACGTCTAGAGCTGTTCGAGATTGGCGGCGTGTTGCTGATCGGACTCGGTCTCATCACGATCGACGGACGGCTGCTTGGTCGACGTTAGCGCTGCTATGACACGTCAGCGACACACCACCGCCATATTTTATTCACAGGTCTGAAGCCGGATTTTGCCTAGGAGTTTCAAAGCCTAACGGCAAAAGCGGGGTCGCAAATCTGGTAATTACGTCGCAATGCAGCACATTTTCCGCTTGCCTGTGGCACAAATGAACCTAGACTCCTAGGCATAGCTCTTTAAGAGGAGGCTATGTCATGGGACTTACGAGGCCTATCAACGCATTGATGATCTGTGCTGCGTTCGCCTTCATCGGGGCCCTTATTATGGGCTTTCTTCCCTGACCCGCCAAGACGGGGAAGAACCAGCACAACATAGTCCATACCATTGAAAAGGCCGGGTTTTTACCCGGCCTTTTTGCATTTCGAGCGCTTCGTCGAGGCTCTCATGATTTGAGCATGATCTTTTCCGAAAACCGGATTCCACTTTTCGGGATCATGCACTAAGCCGCGGCCGAACCCGCCGCCTCCGCTTCGTGCGAACGGATGCCGATCATGTGGCAAACGGCGAAGACAAGGTCGGCCCGGTTCATCGTGTAGAAGTGGAAATCGCCGACACCGCGCTCGACCAGGTCCATGACCTGTTCGGCGGCCACCGCCGACGCCACCAGCGCATGCGTCTGCGGGTCCCGGTCAAGGCCCTCGAACCGTTCCGCCAGCCAGCCCGGCACATGCGCGCCCGCCCTCGCGGAAAAATTCGCGACCTGCTTGAAACTGTGAACCGGCTGGATACCCGGCACGATGGGGATGTAGATGCCGGCGCGGCGGACGCGCTCGACATAGCGCTCGTAGAGATCGTTGTCGAAGAAGAACTGGGTGATGGCGCGCGTCGCGCCATTGTCGACCTTGCGTTTCAGCATCTCGATGTCGGTGGCAAAATCGGGGCTTTGCGGATGCTTTTCCGGATAAGCCGCGACGGAGATGTCGAAATCCGCGATTGCCTTAAGCCCGGCGACCAGCTCCGCGCCATTCTCGTAGCCGCCGGGATGCGGCCGATAGGGTTCGCCGACGCCGGAAGCCGGGTCGCCGCGCAGCGCCACGAACCGGTTGATGCCGATCGACTTGTAATCCTGGATGACCGCGTTGACCTCGTCGCGCGTTGCACCGACGCAGGTCAGATGCGCCGCGGCGGGAATAGCGGTTTCCGTCAGGATGCGCTTTACAGTGCGCGCGGTGCGCTCCCGCGTCGAGCCGCCGGCGCCGTAGGTCACCGAGACGAATTTCGGCTTCAGCGGCTCCAGCCTTGTGACCGTCTCCCACAGCCTTGCTTCCATCTCGTCCGTCTTCGGCGGGAAGAATTCAAAGGAAACCCGGACCTTGTCACCGATGTCTGGGCGGCGGGAAAAGCGGAACTGGTTCATCAGGCGATTTCCCTTATCTGCCTTGTGTCGTTGGAAGGATCGGCGATCAGCAGGCGCCGATCGCGGCCAAGCCAGAGTTTCACTGTGAGCCTGGCCTCGTTGCCGCCGCGTGGTTCGAATTCCTGGCTGTCTTCGAGATCGAGGCCGGCTTCCGAAAGCCAGTCGGCGATCTGCCGGTCGGAAAAGCCGAGCCGCATATGCGCGTGCTCGTCGCGCAGGAATTCCAGCGCATGCGGCGCGAAGTCGACGATGACCAGCCGCCCCGCCGGACGCAAAAGCCGCGCCGCCTCGCGGATGGCGCGGGCGGGATCGTCGAGATAGTGCAGCACCTGATGGATGGTGACGAGATCGAAGGCATCGCGCTCGACCGGCGGCGCGAAGATGTCGCCCTGCCGCACCTGCGCGTTCGAAACGCCGGCCTTGTCGAGATTGGCGCGCGCCACGGTCAGCATCTCGCGCGACATGTCGATGCCGACGCCGCGCCGATAGAGCGGCGAGAAGATTTCGAGCAGCCGCCCGGTGCCGGTGCCGAGATCGAGCATCGACTGAAACGGCCGCTTGCCGACCAGCTTCAACATCGCGGCCTCGACGGCGCGGTCCGGCACATGCAGCGAGCGGATATGGTCCCAGCTTGCCGCATTGACGGAAAAATACTCGACCGCCCGGTCCTGCCGCTTGCGCTTGACCGAGGCCAGGCGCTCGAGATCGCGCTCGACCTGCGGATCGGCACCGCGAATGCCGGAAACCAGCCCCATGACGAAGTCCCGCGCGGAATCCGCGTCCGACAGGCGGAAGAAGGCCCACGACCCTTCCTGGTAGCGGCCGATCAAACCGGCCTCCAGCAAGAGCTTCAGGTGTCGCGAAACGCGCGGCTGCGACTGGCCGAGAATTTCGGTAAGATCGGAAACGGTGAGGTCGCCGCGCGACAACAGTGCCAGTATGCGCAGCCGGCTGGATTCGGCCGCCGCCTTCAATGTATCCACCATGGTGTCGAGCGAGACATGCATCAGCGTATTCTCTTTGAAAAGATATAAACATATGTTTATGTCGATTTTCAAAACCTTGCAAGCGCTATGTCGCTTCCGGACAAGAAAATGGCGCATGCGTGATCTCTCGGTGCATCCGGCCCAAAAGTGGGCCCAGGTTTTGGGACAACGACATGCACGAACAAAAAGATGCGAGATGAGAGCAGGATGACCGAAACGCGTGAGATGTTCGAGGAGCGCGAAGGCGAGCAGAGGCTGGAGAAGGATCCGGCACTGATGCCGCCTGATGGCGGCATCGTCTTCATCGGCCGCATCGCCTCGCCATGGACGACGCGCGAAACATGCCCGAAGAACATGCGCACCGCGCGCGAGACCGGACAACCGGCAGTGCTGACAATAGACGCGCCCTATCGCCGTGGCCTGCAGGGGCTGGAGCGCGCCAGCCACGTCATCATCCTGTCCTGGCTGCATCACGCGCCGCGGACTCTGATTGTGCAGAAACCCCGCCATGCGGCTGAAGCAAAAGGTGTATTCTCGCTGCGCTCCCCTGCCCGCCCCAACCCCATCGGGCTGCACATCGCCAGGCTGATTGCCGTCGACATCGGCACCGGCCGCATCGATCTCGACGCCATCGACGTGCTCGACGGCACGCCGGTCATCGACCTAAAACCCTATTTCGCCTCGACCGACGCCATTGCCGAGGCGACCATCGAAGGGCGCGACGAGCCCGATCGGATCCGGCGATGACAGCGCCGACCGGCCGCCGCCGCGCCATCGCCAAGGCGCTGACCGCACTTCTACCGCTGGCGCCCTATGCCGACATGGAGAAGATCCGCACCGACGCCGGCGCGGTTCACATGAAGACCCTGCCGCCGGGCATCGCCGTGTGGCTGGCGGCCATTGCCCATATCCGCCACATGCACACCGACTACGAAAAACTTCTGGCCGAAGGCTACGACCGCGACTCGGCGCGTTTCTTCGTCATCGAGCAGACCAACATCGTGCTCACCCGCTGGCGCGCGACACGCCTGCTCGACGCCGACGACGATGAGGAATGAACGCCGCTACTTCCGTGTGAGCACGGCGACCGCATTGTAGGGCTGGCCGTCGGCCTGGCCGACCCAGATCCACGACAGATTTCCCTTGAAAAACCTGACGGTGATGTTGCCGCCGTCGATGCACTTGTCCTGACCGTAAGTGATGCTCTCGTGGTATTCCGCCGAAATATCGTCCCTGGACGTCTGCGACAGGGAGCCGCCGCAGCCGAGCGACGGATAGTCGATCGACGCGCCGCCATCGTTGATCGTCATGGCTATCGGCCAGTCGGCCCCGGCATCGCCGGCCGGGCTCTGGTGGCCGCTGCCGACCCAAGTGCCGCTCAGCGACGGCACATTCACCACGCAAGGCAGGTTCTGGAAGATCGGCGTCAATTCGCTGCCGGTTTTCTCGCAGCGATAGGTCTGGCCGCTCTGGCACAATTCCTCGCCTTCGCGCGCGCACTGGGCGCTGGCTTCGCCCGCGGCGGCAAACATCATCATGGCTGCTACGACGGCCCCAAACCTGCCCATCTTCCCCTCCCGTTCAGACCTGGAATGATAAGGCAATTCCAATCCAATGTATCGGCCAGATCATCATCGAGGACGAACAGCGCCGGGCGGGTGGCTCTATGCCTTCTGCCCGGCGCCGATAGCCTGCTGATCCGCCCTGGTTGGAGAAGGCACCGATGAGCCAGACGATAGCAACGCCCGATGCGAAGCCACTGCCTGCACTTGGCGCCCTCCACATCGACCCGCATTCCTACCCCGAGGGCGTCGCTTTCCTCGACGGCCAGTACCTGCCGATGTCGCAAGCCAAGATCTCGGTGCTGGATTGGGGTTTTCTGCATTCCGACGCCACCTACGACACCGTGCATGTCTGGAACGGCCGCTTCTTCCGCCTCGACCTGCATCTCGACCGTTTCTTCGGCGGGCTGGAAAAGCTGCGCATGACCATTCCCTTCGACCGCGACGGCGTGACCGAAATCCTGCACAATTGCGTGGCTCTATCCGGCCATCGCGCCGCCTATGTCGAAATGCTGTGCACGCGCGGCGCCTCGCCGACCTTCAGCCGCGACCCGCGCCAGGCGGTCAACCGCTTCATGGCGTTCGCCGTGCCGTTCGGCTCGGTCGCCAATGCCGAACAATTGCAGCGCGGCCTGCGTGTCGCCATCAGCGACAAGGTGCGCATTCCGCCGGCCTCGATCGATCCGGCGATCAAGAACTACCACTGGCTCGACCTGGTGCGCGGTCTCTACGACGCCTATGACCGCGGCGCCGAGACCGCGTTGATTCTCGACTTCAACGGCAATGTCGCCGAAGGTCCGGGCTTCAACGTCTTCTGCGTCAAGGATGGCAAACTGTCGACGCCGGCTATTGGCGTGCTGCCCGGCATCACCCGCCGCACTGTCTTTGACCTGTGCGCCGAAGAAGGTCTTGCGGCAACCGCCACCGATGTCAGTGTCGCTGCATTGCGCGAGGCAGACGAGGTTTTCATCACCTCGACCGCCGGCGGCATCATGCCGGTGACGGAGATCGACAGCGCCCGGATCGCCGATGGGAATGTCGGTCCGGTCACCAGCCGCCTGATGGCGCTCTATTGGCAAAAGCACGACGACCCGGTCTGGTCGAGTTCGGTGAGTTATCCCTGATCAATCAGGCGCCGTGTTCAAAAAGATTCCCCCTCGCCTCTGGAAAATCACGGGTTAGGCCGTATATGCCTGAAAGCGGAGAAGCCTCCGCTTTCACCCGAAATCACGCCCGCAGGGGCAAGGACTCCACATCATGACAAACAAGGTTTGGTTCATCACCGGATCGTCGAAGGGCTTTGGCCGCGTCTGGGCCGAGGCAGCACTCGCGCGTGGCGACCGCGTTGCCGCGACCGCCCGCGACGCCGGCACGCTCGCCGATATCGTCGAGAAATATGGCGACAACGTCGCCGCGATAAAGCTCGACGTCACCGACAAGAAAGCCGTCGATGCCGCTGTCGCCGAGGCGCACAAGCGCTTTGGCCGGATCGACGTCGTCATCAACAATGCCGGCTATGGCCATTTCGGCGCCATCGAGGAGGTCAGCGAACAGGAAGCCCGCGACCAGATCGAAACCAATGTCTTCGGCGCGCTCTGGGTCACGCAGGCCGCGCTGCCGATCATGCGGGCGCAGCGGTCCGGCCACATCATCCAGATCTCGTCGATCGGCGGCGTCAATGCCTTTGCCTCGCTCGGCCTCTACCACGCTTCGAAATGGGCGCTGGAGGCTTTCAGCCAGTCGCTGAGCATCGAGGTCGCGGAATTCGGCATCCATGTGACGCTGGTCGAGCCGGGTGGCTTCTCCACGGACTGGGCCGGTCCGTCGGCCAAAATCTCCCAACCGATCGAGGCCTACGCGCCAGCCCGCGCCAAGATGGCCGAGCGCCGTGCCAATTCGGTCGCCGGCGATCCCGAGGCCACCGGGCCGGCCATGCTGGCCATTGTCGATGCGGCCAAGCCACCGCTCCGGGTGTTCTTCGGTGACGGCGGCCTGCCGATGATACGCCAGGAATATGCCAACCGTCTCGCCACCTGGGACAAGTGGGACCACGTGTCCATCATGGCGCAAGGCGCGAAGAAAAACCGCAAGGGCTAACGCTTGGCAGCTTTGCTACGCCGCCTCATGAGGCGGCGTAGCTCTCCCTACCCTTGGCTGTATGAGAACCCGCAGCTATGCCGTGTAGATCCACTGCTCCGGCACCCGCACCGAAATCTCTTCGCCGACGCTGATCGTTCCCGGTTTTTCGACCCAGGCGACGACGCCACGCAGCCGCTTCGCCGCTTTCGGGAACAGCAGCGCGCCGGCTTCGACGTCGGCCATCCCGGCATGTTCGGCGATCGACCGGCCGGCGATGCGGCAAGGTCCGTTCTGCGCGTCGACCTTGATGGTCACGCCACCCTTGAAGAACAGCAGCGTGCCGGACGGCAGCATGGAGAGGTTCGGCACCCCTTCGATCACCAGATTGGCGCCGATCCACTCCGGCCTGATCTCGTCCAGGCCCATTCTTTCCGCAACGATGGCCAGTTCGTCTGCTGCCACAACAGACAATTGCCGCTCGTTGCGCATTTCGGTGCCGCGCGGATACCAGGGCTCGCGCCCGCCGGAGCGCCGTGTCGATCCTGCATGGAAATCGCCTGATATGCCGTCGAAACCCAGCCGCAATTCGTCCACCGGGCGCGTCTGAAAATGATCCGCTGGCGCCATGTAAAGCGCTGCCGCCTTGGCGGCAAGCTTTCGCGCGGGGATGATTTCAACAGGCTTTTCAGCCTCGGGGAAGAGATCCAGCATGGCTTTATTCCTTGGATGATGCCGCTTGGTTTTGCCCTTCGGCCGGCAAGGCCGCAAGAGCGGTTTGGGCCAAAACGCGCAACTCTTCGACCGAAGCACCGTCCCGCGCCTGGATCGACATGCCGTTCATGACGCCAGCGAGGTATTTGGCGAAGCCGTCGACCGGGAGGTCCGCCGGCAGGTCGCCCACCACCCTGCCCCTGGCCAGCCGATCTGCGATCGCCGCTTCACTCGCCTTGCGATAGGTTCTGAGTTCATCGGCAATGGCTTGCGCCTGTGGCGAGGCTGCCAGCGCGCCGCTGACGAACAGACAGCCACCGGGCTTGCCGGGCCTGGAATATGCTTCCGCCGCACCGAGCAGCAACCGCCGGATCGCCTCCCGCGTCGATACCGGCGCGCTCAGCGCCTCCAGCGCAAACCCAATCTCGGTTTCGTGGTAGCGCGTCAGCGCCTTGCGGAACAAAGTCTCCTTGTCGGTGAAGGCGTTGTAGATCTGCGGCGGCGTCAGCCCCATCGCCTCGCGCAGCATGGCCAGCGACGTCGCCTCATAGCCATGCTCCCAGAACAGATGCATGGCCGCATTCAGCGCCCGGTCGGGGTCGAAGGCGCGCGGTCGGCCGCCGCGAGGCTTTTCCGAATTATCCATAGCGATCGATACGAAACCTATTGACTCGTCTTCTCCATATAACGTACCAATCGATACGAAACATGGCAAGCCGGAAGACATGTCAGTCGGAGGTCCCATGGAGAACCAGCAAAATGGAGAGCCAAATGCCAATAACCGTGACCGCGCCGGAAGGTATACTGACCCCGGCAGGAGAGCGCGAGATCCTGCCGCGTCTCAGTGCCGCCCTCATCGAGGCCTCCGGCGCCACCGGCAATTCGTTCTTCACCGCAATCGTCGGCGGCACGGTCCACATCTTGCCGCCTCACCACGTCTATGCAGGCGGCGCCAATCGGCCTGTCGTCATGGTGGAATTGAAGTTGCCCAACATCGGACTCGGCTCGGTCGAAGCCCGCAAGACCTTCATCACCGCAGCCGCCGGGATTGTCGCCGAACTCTGCGTGCCGGGGCACCGGCCTGAGAACACCTGGATCAACATCGTCAATGCGCCCGACGGCGGTTGGGGCATCGGTGACAGACAATATACGGGCGACGCGCTTATCGCCGCCGCCACCGCAGCCGCGCACTGATCTGGCAATGAACCGGAAAAGACCGATGCGGCTCTCCCCTTCGCTGTTCTTCACCACCAATTGCGAGCCGGCACTGGCCTTCTACGAGCAGTGCGGCCTCGGCCGGGGAACGATCCTGCTGCGCTGGGGAGACAACGACATGCCGGTGCGAACCGAAGCCATGCGCGGAAAGGTGTTGCATGCCCGGTTCGAAGGTCCGGGTGTGCTGTTTCATGCCTCAGACAATGACGACGCCGAGCCGATGAAGGGCTCCGCCCTTTGCCTGGAGTTCGACGACCTGGCCGCCATGCAGGAGCTTTTCGGCCGCATGAGCGCAGGCGGCCGGATCACCGTGCCCCTGGCGCGGCAAGTTTGGGGAGCCAGTTTCGGCATGCTGGTCGACGCCTTCGGCGTGCAATGGATATTCGCCAGCAAATGAGATTGCGGCGCGGATCACGATCTTCTTACCTGAAATGGGAACCAGTCCCGTATTGGGGCCGCATTGCCGCCGCGCTGTACCCGCTACATGGTGACGCGGAAAAGTCTGCGGAGGATTCATCATGCATCCCGCTCCTGCAATCGCGGCGCTTTGGCTGATCTGGCTGGTGTCCTGGCTCGCGGCTGCCTTCTGGGCCGATCCGGCACAAAAGCGCGCCGGCTTGCAGGCCGAGTTACGCTACCGTGTCGTGACAGTGCTCGGGGCGATGCTGTTGTTCATCCCTGCACACGGCTATGCCGGCAGGCTTCGGCTTTGGATTCCGAACCTCCTTGAGGCGTGGACCTGCGTCGCGCTGATCGCGGTCGGCCTGGCATTCGCCTGGTGGGCCCGCCTGCATCTCGGCCGCCTCTGGTCGGGCACGGTCACAGCCAAGGCCGAGCACCATGTCGTCGACACCGGCCCCTACAGGCTGGTCCGCCACCCGATCTACACCGGATTGCTTTTGGCAATCCTGGCCACCATGGCGGCCAAAGGCACCGTCTGGGGCATCGCCGGCGCCGCGCTGGTGATCATCGGCACCGTCATCAAGGCAAAGCTCGAGGAACGCTTCCTGCGCGGCGAGCTGGGCAGCGCCTATGACGACTATGCCAGGCGCGTTCCGATGCTGGTGCCGTTCGCGCCAGCCTGACGCGACAAGATGTGTTGAGCGCCAAGGTGTGTTGAGACTCAGGTCAGGCCGGCATCACCTGAATATCGACACACCTAGAGCATCCGCAATAGCGCGCCGCCTATCGAATACCCCGCGCCAAAGGCGCAGATCAGGCCGAAATCGCCGGGCTTCATGTCGGCATGGTTTTCCGACAGCGCAACGATGGCGCCGGCGCCCGCCGTGTTGCCCAGTCGCTCCAGCACCATCGGCGCGCGATCGTGGTCGACCTCGTGGCCGAACGACAGTTTCAGGATCATCGCATTCATGCGCGCATTGGCCTGATGCAGCCAGAAGCGCCTGATCGCCTGCGGCGTCAGCCCGTGCTCGGCGAGGAATTCGACGATGAATTTTTGCCCGGCGACGGTGACTTCCTTGAACACCTTGTTGCCGACCTGCTTGATCAGGTTGCCTTCCAGATTGATCATGTAGGGATCATCCTGGGCGGTGCGGGTGTGGTAGCCCAGATTGGTGCGGATGTTGTTCGACATCTGCGTCCAGACGCGCGTATCGAGCACCTCGAAGCGCCCCGGCCGCTTGTCGCCCTTGGCCAGCCCTTCCACCACCATCGACACCGAAGCGTCGCCGAAAATGAAATGCGTCTGCCGGTCGCGGAAATTGAGGTGGCCGGTGATGATTTCCGGCGTCGTGACCAGAATGCGCTTGTGCGCGCCCGACCGCACCAGGTTGACGGCAATGTGCAGGGCCGCCGCCGCGGAAGAGCAGCCAAGCCCCATGTCGAAGCCGGCGCCCTTGGTGCCCAAAGCCTCCTGCATTTCGATGGCGATCGCCGGATAGGGCCGCTGATGATGCGAGGCCGAACAGATCACCAGGTCGATATCGGACGGCTTCAGCCCGGCATGGTCGAGGGCCTTTTTGGCCGAGGCGATGCCGAACTCGGCTTCGAGCGACAGCGCATCGTCGGGCCGTGCCGGAATGCGCGGCGCCATCCGGGTCGGATCGAGAATGCCTTCGCGCTCGATCACATGACGGGTGCGCACGCCCGAGGCGTGGACGATGAAGTCGCTATCCGATTTCGACAGCGGCGGCTCGTCGGTGCCCAGGCGGCGCGCATTCTCCGTGTCGACCCAGGTATTGAAGCTGGCGACCAGCTCTTCATTGGTGATCTTGGCTTCAGGGATTTCAACGCCGATGCCGCTGATGATGACGCGATGCATATATCCAGTCCGTCCCATCCGCAGGCGTTGCGGGCTTCATGTGGGCGCCGGAACGCTCCGGCGCAACACTTTTCTCACCGCGGCGGTTTACGCCGGCTTAAACCAAAGGTTTGGGCCGACTTAAGCCTGATTTCACCAGGCGCAGAGCTTGGTGTTGGTCTGCGGGTTGTTCCAGCAGGCGCCGTCGTCGCGGCTGCGCACAAACTGCCCCGGCAACGGCACGTTGCGGCGGCCTAGATTGACATAACCATAGGCAAAACCCGGCCCGTCGATCTCCAGGACATAGGTCGGATAGCCCGGCGCCGAGATGCGGAAGCTACCCGCATCATCGATCGCCCTGTAGCTGCATGCGAAATAACCGTCATCGCTGGTGAAGCAGCGCGCTCGCTTGGCTTCCGCCGAGATCGAGAACGCCAGAAGGGCCGCCGCGCACACGCTGCCGCCGAAAAGCATATTTTTCAATGTCATCATCCACCCCCTGGGCCATCGTGACCCCAACGCGATGAAATGCGCATGGCGGCAAAACCGGGTCAAGCGGCTGCAGCGAGCGTCGTGCAACGTGGATAATCAGGCCCGTTTGGCGACGATGAAGATGCGTGGAAAGCGCAAAAGCACCTTGCCGCTCGCCGTCTTCGGATAGGCCTTGGCGATCTTGGCCGTGTAACTGTCGAGGAACAGTGTCTTCTCGTTCGCATCGAGCGGGTCGACAAAAGGCTTCAGGCCCGTCGATTTCACCCATTCAACAATCGCCTCCGCGTCGGCAAGCGGATGGTTGTAGATGGTGTGCCAGATATCCAGCCGATCACTGAGTGGCGACAGGAGGTCATAGTAGAAGGAAACCGGCGGCAACGGCCCGCGTGCCGCGTCCTTGAGCTTTTCGGCAAACGGCATTTCGGCGGCGGTCTCCCGCATCAGGCGGTGGGAGTCCTCGCCCATATTGTCGGGCATCTGGATGGCCAGCGCGCCACCTGGGGCGAGGAAGCCCATCAGCCGCTGGAAAACCGCGGGATGCTCGGGCAGCCACTGGAACACCGCATTGGCGAAGATCACGTCGACCGGCTCCGCCGGCTGCCATTTGGAGGCATCGGCGAGATCAAAGGTGACCTCGGGCAGGCGTGCCCTCGCCTTCTCGATCATATCGGGTGAGGTGTCGAAGCCGCTCACCTGCGCATCCGGCCAGCGGCCGACAAGCAACTCGGTCGAGTTGCCAGGCCCGCAGCCGATGTCGACGACTCGGCGCGGAAAGTCGACCGGCACCTGCGCCACCAGATCCCGCGCGGGTCGCGTGCGCTCGTCTTCGAATTTCAGGTACTGGGCGGCGGACCAATCAGCCATGTGAGCTCCTCATGTCTTCTTGAGAATTCGCCGCCCGGAAAACCCCTTACCGCGTCAGCCTCTTGTAGGTCATGCGGTGCGGGTTGACGGCATCCGGCCCGAGGCGGCGGATCTTGTCCTGTTCGTAATCCTCGAAATTGCCCTCGAACCATTCGACATGGCTGTCGCCCTCGAAGGCGAGGATGTGCGTCGCCAGGCGATCGAGGAACATGCGATCGTGCGAGATGATGACGGCGCAACCGCCGAAGTTTTCCAGCGCGTCTTCGAGTGCGGCCAGCGTTTCCGTATCGAGATCGTTGGTCGGTTCGTCGAGCAGCAGCACATTGCCGCCGGTCTTCAGCATCTTGGCCAGATGGACGCGGTTGCGCTGGCCGCCGGAGAGGTTGCCGACCTTCTGCTGCTGGTCGCCGCCACGGAAATTGAACGACGCGCAATAGGCGCGCGTGTTGGCCTCGAACTTGCCGAGTTTGACCACTTCGGCGCCGCCGGAAATCTCTTCCCACACCGTCTTTGACGGATCGAGCGCATCGCGGCTCTGGTCTACATAGCCGAGTTTCACGGTTTCGCCGACGCGGACCGAGCCCGCATCCGGCTTTTCCTGGCCGGTGATCATGCGGAACAGCGTCGTCTTGCCGGCGCCGTTCGGGCCGATGACGCCGACGATGCCACCGGGCGGCAGCTTGAATTCCAGCCCGTCGATCAAAAGCGTGTCGCCAAAGCCCTTCGACAGGCCTTCCGCCTCGATCACCACATTGCCGAGCCTCTCGCCATGGGGGATGACGATCTGCGTGTCGCTCGGACGCCGCTTGTCGGCTGCATCCAAAAGGTCCTGGAACGCCTGGATACGCGCCTTGGACTTGGTCTGGCGGGCCTTCGGGCTCGACTGGATCCATTCGCGCTCGCGGCCGATGGCGCGCTGGCGGGCGTCGTCCTCGCGGCCTTCCTGCTTGAGGCGCTTGGCCTTGGCTTCGAGGTACTTGGTGTAGTTGCCCTCATAGGGAATGCCGCGGCCGCGATCGAGTTCGAGGATCCAGCCGGTGACATTGTCGAGGAAGTAGCGATCGTGGGTGATGATCATCACGGCGCCCGGATAGGCACGCAGATGCTTTTCCAGCCACGCCGTGGTTTCGGCGTCGAGATGGTTGGTCGGTTCGTCGAGCAGCAAAAGGTCGGGCTGGCGCAGCAAGAGCTGGCAGAGCGCGACGCGGCGGCGCTCGCCGCCCGAAAGCTTGGTGACTTCCGAATCCTTGGGCGGGCAGCCCAGCGCTTCCATCGCCATCTCGACCTGCTGTTCGAGATCCCAGAGGTTGAGCCGGTCCATCTCGTCCTGGAGCTTGGCCGACTCGTCGGCCGTCTCGTCGGAATAGTTCATCATCAATTCGTTGTAGCGCTCGATGATGGCAGTCTTGGCGGCGACGCCTTCCATGATGTTTTCGAACACGGTCTTGTCCGGATCGAGCGTCGGCTCCTGCGCCAGGTAGCCGACGGTGGCGCCTTCGGCCAGCCACGCTTCCCCGTTCCACTCCTTGTCGAGCCCGGCCATGATCTTGAGGATCGTCGACTTGCCCGAACCGTTGGGGCCGAGGATGCCGATCTTGGCGTCGGGATAGAAGGAGAGATGGACATTCTCGAGCACCTTCTTGGTGCCATAGGCCTTGTTGAGGCCGGCCATGTGATAGATGAACTGGCGTGCCACGCGCGCTTTCCCTGAAAAAACTGACTGGCCCAGAAAAACTGACTGGATTTGTCGAATTGAATGGAGGTTGGCCGCTATGTAGGCGATGCGGCGGCGAACGGCAATCGCTTTTGCCGTATCTGGTCGGTCACACGCGGAAGTGTCCGCCGAACCGGAACGTTTTCCATCGGTCCCGCCGCGTTGAAAGCACCGGTTAACCCTTCCGCGTCAAAACAAGATCGGTGGAATCGCTGATTTGCTGCGATTTCAGGAGAAAGATCGGATCGACGGCATTGCTGAACAGTTTCCTGCTCCTTGCCGAAGCGGTCGTCTACTTCAGCGTCATGGTGACGCTTTTCCGCTTCAGGCAGCGTATCGGCCTCGGCGTCTTCGTCTGCGCGCTCGGCGTGATGCACTTCCTGGAGACCTATCTCGCCAGCGTTTTTTACGTCGCCTTGCCGTTCGGCATGGTCTCGCCGGGCTCGGCGGTGCTGTTTTCCGGCAAGCTGGTCATGCTTTTGCTGCTCTATATGAAGGAGGATGCTGCCACAGTGCGTCAGCCGATCTACGGCCTGCTGCTCGGCAATGCGCTGATGATTGGGCTGGTGCTGCTGCTGCGTCTGCACACCATCGCGGCACTTCCCGACGGCAGGCTCCCAGACATCGGCTTCATCGACCAGATGGGCTGGCTGATGGTGTGGGGTACGACGCTGCTGTTCGTCGACGCCATCCTGATCATCCTGCTCTATGAAAAGCTCGGGCGCACCCTGCGCAAGGCGCCGTTCGCGCGCATCCTGATTTCGGTCGCTTGCGTGCTGACCTTCGACCAGGCGGGATTCTTCACCGCGCTGCATTTCGTCGCCGGCGCGCCGATCGCGGTCTTTTTCGGCGGCTGGTTTGCCAAGATGGCCGCCGCGCTGATCTTCAGCACCATGCTTGTCGCCTATCTCAAATGGTTCGAGGAGCGCCAGATCGCGGCGCCGCGCGGGCTGACCGATATCTTCGATACGCTGACCTATCGCGAACGCTACGAAGCGCTGGTCGAACATGTCGGCCGCGACGGCTTGACCGGCCTGCTGCATCGCGGGCGCTTCGACGCCGACGGTGAAGCCGCCGTCCAGACCAGCCTGCGCACTGCCAGGCCGCTCAGCCTGCTGATCATCGATGTCGACCATTTCAAGTCGATCAACGACCGTTTCGGCCATGCCGAAGGCGACAAGGTGCTGAAAGCGATTGCGGCCCTGCTTGGCGAATCGGCAAGCGCCGAAGACCAGGTGTTCCGCATCGGCGGCGAGGAATTCGCCATCCTCAGTTCGCGTCCGCACCCGGTCGCCAGGCTGTTTGGCGAAAGCATCCGCCACGCGGTCAAGGGCTCGGCCGCCACCAGCCGCTTCGAGCTCACCGTCAGTGCCGGCGTTTCCAGCGTCAGCGAAACGACGCGCTGCCTTGCCGACCTGTTCGCGCTTGCCGACCAGCGCCTCTACAAAGCGAAATCGACCGGGCGCGATCGCGTCGTCGGCGAGCCGGGCGGCCACGAAGCCGACGCAGCGGTTGCCTGGACAAAGTCCGCACAGATCTAGGTCTGTCGTTACGACTTCTTCTGCCGTCGAAGGCCCGTCACGGTGGAAACCGCCATCAGCGCGATCGCCAGCCATTTCAGCGCCGTGATGATCGGCCCGGCCTGGATATCGTAGGCAATGAACAGCAGGATACCCGGCACCAGCAGGCCGCATAGGATCAGCATGATGCGATTGATCTGCCAGGACACTTTTGACGCCAACGCCTCGTCGCCGGGCGCGGGAACAAGTGCTGCCCGCACCGCCTTGCTGGCCACCAGCGTGGCCGAGAGACGCATCGAGATCGGCAGGCCGAGCCCGATGATCAGGAAAGCACAGGCCGCCAGCAGCAGCGAAAACTTCAGCGCGCTGGTTTCCGCCGGTATGGGAAACAGCAGCGTCGCCAGCGGCAGGAAGACACCGAAAATGCCGATCGCCGCAATAATGATGAAAATCACCGCATTGACGATGGTGAACAGCTGGTAGGTGCCGACACCGATCGGTTCGGAGAGCGTTCGCATGCGTGCCCACTCGGCGTCGGTATAGGAAAAGCCCGGCCATTCCATGCGGGCATCGTTTATCGAGACCATGCCCTTGGCCCAGAAAGCCAGCCGCGCCAGCGCGCTGCCCGTCATGCCATCCATTGCCGCCCCCGCCGAAATGATGCGCGGGCAGCATAGCATCAGGACGCGGCAACGCGACAGTCCGGTGTCTGCGTCCTGCCAGCGCCTGCTGGAACCCGCCCGTACTTACTGGAACCCGATCGCGTCGACGGTGCCTGTCGGGCAACCGGCCTTGTTGGTCGGCACCGAAGCCAGCAGCAGATCCTTGAGCGAGCTGTTGGGGCCGATCGGACCGGCGAGGCCGAGCGTCAGTTCGCCGATCAGCCGCCTGCCGCTCGACGGATCGATGACGCAGGAAACGCGCACGCGGTCCCCTGCTCCCGCCCCGAAGGCAGTGTCGAAGGCGCCGCGGATCTGGTCCGCCGTCAGCTTGCCACCGATGTTCTTGGCAAAGAGATCACGCACCGGCGAGCTGTTCACCGCGCGCATCAGGTTGAGCGCATCGGAGAAATAGTCCTGCTGGCTCTTGCCGTAGCAAGTGCCGTGCTTGATCCATTCATGCCGTTCGAGCTTGGAAGCTGTCCCCGGCATCACCTGATCGAGTTCCGTGCGGGTGTTGGCGTCCAGGTTGACGGGCGGCAGGTCTTTCCAGTGGGCCGGATTGTCATTGGCCTTGTCGCCTGCCGTCGCCTGGCAATAGAAATTGCCGTTCGGCTGCGGCCACAGGCCGTGCAAGGTGAAATGCGTGGCATCGAAATCACCAGCACTCTGCGCCTTGCATTCCGTCTTGCTCGACTTGGTCTCGCAGAAGGCCGGCTGCCAGCTCAGCGCGAAGACGTATTCGGGTTTTCCCGATGCCGCCGGCTTGCCCTGCCCGCCCGGTGCGGCCGGCACGGTCGCGGCGCTGCTACCCGAAACATGGCCGCAGGTGACCTTCACCCAGCGGCGCTCCGGATCGGCGCCCGGCACCAGGATGAGGTAATGCGTCGGCGCATCCTTGTTGCCGGCAAGCAGTTGGTAGCTCTGCCCGGCATCGGTCGAGACATTGCCGGGATTCTTGCCGTTCTTGATGGCTTGCGTCGCCGGACAGGCAGCGTCGGCAACGAAAGTGCCGCTCATCTTGACGTCGGCACGCGCCGCCCCGGCCAGCGACGCCGCCAACATGGCCAATCCGAAAACAACAGCAATGCGCATAGGGAATCCCCGGCTGAAAGAAGTGGGCGACAGACTGAAGCTGTCTCCATGTCAGAATTGCGATATTTTGCTGGCCAAGCGCAAGAAACATCGTCGCGGAAAAGCCGGCTTTGCCAATTGACGCACAACCGGCGTCGGCGCAAACAAAGCCGGCGCCACGATGGCCAGAGCCTGGAGACCGAGCGGCATGTCATTCAGCCAGCAGCGCGTGGTTGCCTCGCCGACCGGTGCCGATCTCAATCTTTTCGTCAGGCAAGCCGATGGCCGGGCACGTGCCGTCGTCCAGATCAATCACGGCCTGGCCGAGCACGCCGCGCGCTATGCCCGTTTCGCCGATTTTCTTGGCTCCCGCGGCTTCCACGTCTATGTCCACGATCATCGCGGCCATGGCGCGACCAAGGCCCCCGACGCGCCGCTCGGCAGGTTCGCCGACAGGGATGGCCACGCCAAGGTGATCGCCGACGTCGACGCCATCCATGATCTCATCGCCGCGGAGCAGCCGAACCGGCCGGTCATCCTGTTTGGCCATTCGATGGGTGCCTCGGTGGCGCTGAACTACCTGTTGCGCCACTCGCCGCGCGTCCATGCCGCCGCGATCTGGAACTGCAATTTTTCGCAAGGCCTGCTCGGACAGGTGGCGCTCGGCATCCTTGCCTGGGAACGGATGCGGCTCGGCTCCGACGTACCATCGCTCCTGTTGCCGAAACTCACCTTCCAGGCCTGGGGCAAGGCGGTGCCCAACCACCGCACATTGTTCGACTGGCTGTCGCGCGACGAGGCCGAAGTGGCGAAATACATCGCCGATCCGCTCTGCGGCTGGGACGCTTCGGTGTCGATGTGGCGCGACGTCGTCGGCATGGCGCTGAATGGTGGCAAGGATGCCGGCTTTGCCGGCATCCGGCGCGACCTCCCCGTCAGCATCGTTGGCGGCGAAAAGGATCCGGCCTCGGATTACGGCAAGGGTATCACCCATCTCGCCAATCGCATGCGCAAGATGGGCTTTTCGAATCTCGTTTCAAAGGTTTACGCCGACACCCGCCACGAAAGCCTGAACGAGGTGAATCGCGACATCATCATGGGTGATTTCGCGGCTTGGGCCGACGATATCCTGAAAGCGTGACGGATTGGCCTATCGCAAGAGCCGTGACAGCCGTTGCAGGGCTTGATAGAGGCTCTGCTTTCGCTGCAATCGAGGTGATTGCAGCAACCACGGTGATCTATGGCTGAGCCCCCGCTGAAAGGCGTCCGCGTCGTCGAACTCGCCCGCATCCTTGCCGGGCCATGGGCCGGGCAGTTGCTTGCCGATCTCGGCGCCGATGTCATCAAGGTCGAGAGCCCCGATGGCGGCGACGACACCCGCAAATGGGGCCCGCCCTTCGTCATGGGCAAGGACGGCGAGAACCTGTCGGCCGCCTATTACCACTCCTGCAACCGCGGCAAGCGCTCCATCGCCATCGATTTCTCGACGCCGGAAGGCGCTGAGACCGTGCGCCGGCTGGTCGCGACTTCGGACGTGCTGATCGAGAACTTCAAGCTCGGCGGCCTGAAGAAATACGGCCTCGACTATGACAGCCTGCGCAAGACCAACCCCCGCCTCGTCTACTGCTCGATCACCGGCTTCGGCCAGGATGGTCCGTATGCGCCACGCGCCGGCTACGACTTCATCATCCAGGCCATGGCCGGCATGATGTCGATCACCGGCGAGGTTGGCCGCGAGCCGCAAAAGGCCGGCGTCGCCATCTCGGACATCTTCACCGGCCTCTATTCGGTCATCGCCATCCAGGCAGCACTGCGTCATGCCGAGCAGACCGGCGACGGCCAGCACATCGACATGGCGCTCTTCGACACCCAGATCTCGGCCCTCGGCAACCAGAACCTCAACTACCTCGTCTCTGGCAAGTCGCCCGTGCAGATGGGCAATGCGCATATGAACATCGCCCCGTACGAGGTGGTGCCGGTCAGGGATGGGCACATCATCCTGGCGGTCGGCAATGACGGCCAGTTCACCAAATTCTGCGCTGCCGTTGGGCTGGACGATTTGCCTGCAAATCCCGACTTCGCCACCAACCCTGCCCGGGTCGCCAATCGGGTCAAGCTGCGCGAGCACATGATCGAGGCGCTGAAGGTTTTCGACCGCGATCCGTTGCTGGCAAAGCTGGAAGCGGCCGGCGTGCCGGCGAGCCCGATCAACACGATCGGCCAGATGTTCGCCGATCCGCAGACCATCGCGCGCGGCATGCGGCTCGATCTCGACGACGGCCATGGCAATCTTCTGCCTTCGGTGCGTGCGCCGATGGTGATGTCTGGCACACCGCTGGTCTATGAGCGCCCCTCGCCACGCCTGGGCGAGCACACGCAAGAAATCCTTGCCGAACTGGAGAAGTCTGGACAATGAAGACCGGCGGACAACTGATCGTCGACGCGCTCGAAGCCAACGGCACCGACCGCATCTATTGCGTGCCCGGTGAATCCTATCTGGCGGTGCTCGACGCGCTGCACGATTCAGCGATCCGCACCATCGTCTGCCGCCAGGAAGGTGGTGCCGCCATGATGGCCGATTGCCACGGCCGCCTGACCGGCAAGCCCGGCATCTGCTTCGTCACCCGCGGCCCCGGCGCCACCAACGCCTCTGCCGGCATCCACATCGCCATGCAGGATTCGATACCCGTCATCCTGTTCATCGGCCAGGTCGCCAGCCACGCCAAGGAGCGCGAGGCTTTTCAGGAGGTGGATTACAAGAGGTTCTTTGGCGATATCGCCAAATGGGTGGTCGAAATCGACGACGCCTCGCGCATCCCGGAATTCGTCACCCGCGCCTTCGCGGTGGCGACATCGGGCCGCCCCGGCCCGGTTGTCATCTCGCTGCCGGAAGACATGCTGACAAGCATCGTCGAAGCGCCCATCGCCTTGCCGCACACGCCGGTCGAAACCCGGCCGGGCGAAGCCGAGCTCGACACGCTGGAGAAACTGCTCGGCAAGGCCAAGCGGCCTTTCGTCATCCTCGGCGGCACGCGTTGGGATGCCGAGGCGGTGGCGCGGATGCGCACGATCGCCGAGGCGTGGTCGCTGCCGGTCGGCTGTTCCTTCCGCCGCCAGATGCTGTTCGATCATCTGCATCCGAACTATGCCGGCGATGTCGGCATCGGCATCAACCCGAAGCTGGCGACAGCGATCAAGCAGGCCGATCTGGTGCTGCTGATCGGTGGCCGCATGGGCGAAATGCCGTCTTCCGACTACACGCTGCTGAAAAGCCCCTACCCCGACCAGACGCTGGTCCATATCCATGCCGACGCCGGGGAACTCGGCCGCGTCTACCGGCCGACACTGGCGATCAACGCCTCGCCTTCCGCCTTCATCGAAGCTTTCGCCAAGCGCAAGCCGGCCGCCGCACCCGTCTGGGCAGCCGAGACGCCAAAGCTGCATGCCGCCTATCTCGACTGGTCGACACCGCCGGAAAGCGGCCCCGGCTCGGTCCAGATGGGGCCGATCATGAACTACCTGGAAAAGATGCTGCCCGACGACGCCATCCTCACCAACGGTGCCGGCAACTACGCCACCTGGGTGCATCGTTTCCACCGCTTCCGCCGCTTTGCCACGCAGGCCGCGCCGACCTCAGGCTCGATGGGCTATGGCACGCCGGCGGCAGTCGCCGCCAAAGAACTGTTTCCGGACCGCACCGTGGTCGCTTTCGCCGGCGACGGCTGCTTCCTAATGAACGGGCAGGAGTTTGCCACCGCCGTGCAATATGACCTGCCGATCGTCGTCGTCGTCGTCAACAACGGCATCTACGGCACCATTCGCATGCATCAGGAGCGCGAATATCCCGGCCGTGTTGTGGCTACGGATCTCAAGAACCCCGATTTTGCGGCCCTCGCCCGCGCCTATGGCGGCCATGGCGAAACGGTCGAGAAGACGGCGGATTTCGCTGCCGCCTTCGAACGTGCCCGCGCCAGCGGCAAGCCGGCGATCGTCGAGATCCGGCTCGACCCCGAAGCGATCACGCCGACCAAGACGATGACCCAGATACGCGACAAGGCGTAGCTCCAAAAAAGGGCGGTCGCCCGCCCCTTTCTGTCAACGCGGCTTGCGCTATTTCGCCGCCTCGATCTGGCCGCGAATCTCGCCGTCCTTGTTGGCCGCCGTGTGCACGTTGACATAGTCCTTGCCGGCCATCAGGTCGGCGGCCTGCGCATCGGTCAGCACAGCCGAACCCTTGATCGGGCTCTTGAGCTTGCCCTTGAACGGGATCGCCACTCCGGCGTTCTCGCCAATCGCGGCTGGGCCGTGAATGTGTCCTCCCGTGGCCGGCCCGCTCAGGCCGGAATATTTGACGTTCCAGCTGAGCTTCTTCTTGACCGTGTCGAAGGTGAGAGCGGCCGTTCCCTTGCCTTTCGTGGTCACCGGCGGGTTCTGCTGGCCGCCGTCGAGCGTTGCCGTCAGCTTCACCGTCTCGGCCAGGGCCGGTGAAGCCATGAGGAAGGACGCCGAGATGGCCAGTGCCGAAAGCATTGGTGCCAAGGATTGGATACGCATGAGAATCTCCGTTTGACGAGCAACATCCTCCGCGGCTCCCCGGCGCACGGATGCACCGACACAACGGTTGTGAGAGCAGAAGGCTCCGCCCGGTAACGCTTATGTGCAAACGGAGCCGCAGACGACCCGGTTACGGTTCAGACCGCCGCCAGCGCCTGCGTCAGGTCGGCGATCAGATCGTCCGGGTGCTCGACGCCGATCGACAGCCTGACCGTGGTCTCCAGCACGCCGATGCGTTGGCGAACCTCGAAGGGAATGCCCGAATGCGTCATGGCTGCCGGGTGACTGGCCAGCGATTCCGTTCCGCCGAGGCTTACCGCCAGCTTGAAGATCTGCAGGTTGTTGAGGAAGGCGAAAGCCGCCTTCTCCCCGCCCCTGATATCGAAGGAGAAGGTCGAGCCGGCGCCACTGCATTGCGCCCTGTAGGCGCGGCCCGCCGGCGTATCCTCGCCCAGGAACGGCAGGTAATGCACTTTCTCGACCTTGGCATGATCGCGCAGGAATTCGGCGACCAGGCGCGCATTGTCGTTGGCCCGCTCCATGCGGATCGACAGCGTCTCCAGCGAGCGGCCGAGCATCCAGCAGGAATGCGGGTCGAGTTGCGTGCCGATCGCGCCGCGCAACGCCTTGATCGGCTTGGTGACCGCCTTGCTGCCCATGGCGGCGCCCGCGATCAGGTCGGAGTGGCCGCCGACATATTTGGTCAGCGAATAGACGGACACATCGGCGCCGTGTTCGATCGGCCGCTGGAACACCGGGCCGAGCAATGTGTTGTCGCAGACGACGATCGGCGTCGACCCTTGGGCCGCACCGATCTCGTCGGCGATCTTCCGCATCAGCGCGATGTCGACTAGGCTGTTGGTCGGATTTGACGGCGTCTCGATCAGGATGACCGAGACGCGGCCCTTCGCGACGGCCGCGTCGGCGGCCGTGCGCACCGCCGTCTCGTCGACGCCGTCCGCGAAACCGACGGCGCCGATGCCGAAACCGGAAAGCGTGCGCGTCAAAAGCGTCTCCGTGCCGCCGTACAGCGGCTGCGAATGCAGGATGACGTCGCCCGGGCGGGCGTAGGCGAGCAGTGTCGTGGCGATCGCCGACATGCCTGATGAAAACAGGATGCAGGCATCCGTCCCCTCATAGATCGCCAGCCGGTCCTCGACGATCTCGCTGTTGGGATGGTTGAAGCGCGAGTAGACCAGGCCGGACGCCGTGCCGCTCGGCGGCTCCTTGCGGCCGGACGTGTAATCGAAGAAGTCGCGTCCCTCTTCCGCCGACTTGAACACGAAGGTCGAGGTCAGGAACACCGGTGGCTTGACCGCGCCCTCCGAAAGCTGCGGATCGAAGCCATAGCTCAGCATCAGCGTCTCGGGGTGGAGCTTATGGTTGCCGATATGGGTTTTCGACGGGCGTGGCGCGGTCATGGCTTTTCCTGCTTTTGAAAGAGTGTCGCACGGCAATTTATGCGATCCTCAGCGCGCAGTCCTTGCTATTTTCAGGCTCGCATGGCTGCATCCTCGCAATGAATTGCCTGGGGCGGCCAAAAATGCAGCAGAAGATAGCCGACGATTTCGACCGCAAGATCCTGCGTGAGCTGCAGGCCGACGCCCGCATCACCAACAACGAGCTTGCCGAGCGGATCGGCCTTTCGCCGTCGCCCTGCCTGAGGCGGGTGCGGCGGCTGGAGGAGACCGGCGTTATCAGAGGCTACACCACGCTGGTCGACCCGGCCGCCTTCGGCTGGAGCATGGTCGCCATCGCCACCATCCGGCTCAGCCGCCAGAACGAAGACGAGATCGTGATGTTCGAGGACGCGATCCGCGGCTGGGAAGAGGTGCTGGAATGCCACCTCGTCACCGGTTCGCGCGACTATGTGCTGAAGGTGGTGACGGGAAACCTCGAGCAATACGAGCGCTTCATCAAGGAAAAGATCGCGCGGCTGAAATGCGTCGCCTCGATCGAGACCAGCTTCGTCATGAACACCATAAAGGAACGGCGCCTCTAGCATTTTTGCCAGAGGCGCCGTTTCGAGATCGAGATGTTGCCGACTAGAGCAATTCCAGGAAAAGTATGAAACGGTTTTCCGTCCGGAATTGCGTCAAAACAAGGAGTTAGAGCGGTTCACCGTTTCCGTGAAACGGTGAACTGCTCTAGGCTTACTTGACCGCCTTGTCGGTGATGGCGGTGGTGTAGGCGCCGGTCGGCTCCTTGGTGATGATCTTCTGGTCGAGCAGCGCCTTGGCGGTGCGCTCGTAGGTGGCCGGGTCGAGCTTGCCGTCGGCATTGTCGATCAGCTTGGCCACTTCGCTCATCATGCGCTTCTGGTGGTTCTCGTCCTGGCCGCCGCCGTCCATGACGATGCCTGCGGCTTCGTCATTGTTGTCGATGGCGTATTTCCAGCCCTTCATCGAGGCGCGCACGAAACGCACCATCTTGTCTTCGAAGGCCGGATCCTTGAGCTTGTCTTCGGACGCATAGAGCCCGTCCTCGAGCAGGTCGTTGCCCATCGCCGAGTAGTTGAACACGGTCAGCTGTTCCGGCTTGTAGCCGGCGTCGATCAGCTGCCAGTACTCGTTGTAGGTCATCACCGAGATGCAGTCCGCCTGCTTCTGGATCAGCGGCTGCACGTCGAAGCTCTGCTTCAAGACGGTGACGCCATCGGCGCCGCCTTCGGTCTTCAGGCCGAGCTTGTTCATCCAGGCGTAGAACGGATATTCGTTGCCGAAGAACCAGACGCCGAGCGTGTGGCCCTTGAAGTCGGCTTCGGTCTTGATCGGGCCGTCCTTCGGACAGACCAGCTCCATGCCGGCCTTCTTGAACGGCTGAGCGATGTTGACCAGCGGCACGCCCTTTTCGCGGGCGGCCAGCGCACCGCCCATCCAGTCGACGATGACATCGGCGCCGCCGCCGGCGATCACCTGCTCGGGCGCGATGTCGGGACCGCCCGGCTTGATGTCGACGTCGAGACCCTCGGCCTCATAGAAACCCTTGGCCTTGGCGACATAGTAGCCGGCAAACTGGGCCTGCGTGACCCATTTCAGCTGCAACGTCACCTTGTCGGCGGCCATTGCCTGGAACGCGGCCAGCGACATCGCGCCGGCCAGAACAGGAATAACAAGTCTTTTCATGTTTTTACCCTCTGAAGTTAGTGCCCTTAAACCCACCGCCCCTATCCACCACGGACAGAGGGATGCCAAAACGTGACGGCTCTTTCGACAAGAGCGACCACGCCATAAAAGACCGAACCCGCAAGTGCTGCAACTGCGATTTCGGCCCAGACCATGTCGATGTTCATCCGCCCGACCTCGGTCGAGATGCGGAAGCCCATGCCGACGACAGGCGTGCCGAAGAACTCGGCAACGATGGCGCCGATCAGCGCCAGCGTCGAGTTGATCTTCAGCGCGTTGAAGATGAAGGGGGCGGCGGCCGGCAGCCTGAGCTTCAGCAGCGTCTGCCAATAGCCCGACGCGTAGGTGCGCATCAGATCGCGCTCCATATGGCCGGAGGCGGCAAGGCCGGCAACCGTGTTCACCAGCATCGGGAAGAAGGTCATGATGATGACCACCGCCGCCTTGGACTGCCAGTCGAAGCCGAACCACATGACCATGATCGGCGCCACGCCGATGATCGGCAACGCCGAGACCATGTTGCCGATCGGCAGCAGGCCGCGGCGCAGGAACGGCACGCGGTCGGCCGCGATTGCCACGAGGAAGCCTGTGCCACTGCCGACGACATAGCCGAAGATCACCGCCTTGAAGATGGTCTGGCGGACATCGGCGCCCAGCACCGGCAGCGAACTGGCGATGCGCGCGCCGATGGCACTTGGCGGCGGCAACAGGATGAAGGGGATGCCGGCGCCACGCGTCACCGCCTCCCAGATGATCAAGATCCAGGCGCCGAAGATGGCCGGGATGATCAGGCGCAGCGCAGTAGATGCCAAACGCGAAAGTGGGCGCTGTTCCGACAAGATCGCCACACAGCGCCAAGCAAGCAGCCAGGCTGAAGCGAGCACCAAGTAATAGCCAGGTCCCGCTGTGCCCTCATGACCCCGAATACCGCCAAGCAGGAGGACCGCCGCGCCGTGGGCGCAGACAAAGCACAGAGCCGCCTCCCACAACTTAAGAAGACGACCTGAAAACCATGCGGGAAGAGTAACAAGCGCGATCGCAAGCCCGCCGGAAAAGCCGCTGTAGGGCCAAGCCAAGCCTGGTACGCCGACATTAGTAACAAAAACGACTATCGGGAAAATCACCAACAAAAAGGCCAGGCTTGCCTGCCAACTGTACATGGGAGCCTTCATGCCGGCCTCCCGCCCATGGCGCGGTCGACGATGCGCCCGGCAATGCCGACCACCATCACCAGCAGCGCCGCCACCACCGAACCGGCGACCAGCGCCGACCAGATGTCGATGGACTGGCTGTAATAGGCACCAGCCAAGAGCTTCGCGCCGATGCCGGCGACAGCGCCGGTCGGCAGTTCGCCGACGATGGCGCCGACCAGGCTCGCCGCCACCGCTACTTTCATCGACGTGAACAGGAATGGCACCGAGGCAGGCACGCGCAATTTCCAGAAGGTCTGCGCACGACTGGCATTGTAGGTGTGCATCAGGTCGAGATGCATGATCTCGGGCGAGCGCAGCCCCTTCACCATGCCCACCGTCACTGGGAAGAACGACAGATAGGTCGAGATCATCGCCTTCGGGACCAGGCCGGTGATGCCGACCGCCGCCAGCACGACGATGATCATCGGCGCTACCGCCAGGATGGGGATGGTCTGCGAGGCGATGATCCACGGCATCAGGCTGCGGTCGAGCGTCGCCACATGCACGATGCCGACAGCAATGATGATGCCGAGCGCCGTGCCGAAAGCAAAGCCGAGCAGCGTCGACGACAGCGTCACCCAGGCATTGTAGACGAGGCTGCGGTTCGAGGTGACGGGCCGAAGGAAGGTGTTTTCAAAAAAATTCACCGCCACCTGATGCGGCGCCGGCAGCGTCGGCTTCGGCTGCGCCAGCGTCTTGCCGATGAATTCGCTCAAAGTATGTGTTTCGCCGGCGCGGCGGTCGAGATCGCGCTGGAACGGCGTGTTGAGGATGACGGCCATGACATACCAGAGGACGACCACGCCGGCGAGGATCGAGGTCACCGGGATGAGTTTGTCGCGGAAGGTGTCCATCAGCGGGCCTCGCCGGACAGGCGTGCGTTCTGCGCAACGCGAGCGACCCACCACGCCTTCGTCATCCTAGGGCGAAGCAAGGAGCGAAGCGACGCGGCGTAGACCCTAGGATCCATGCCGTTACATTCCCGCTCCGCAACGGTGCGGAGCATAGCTCCCTGCGCATCGCTCAGCTTGGCGGGTATTCTCAGCCGCTTGCACCCTTCGGTAGGCGTCACGGCATGGATCCTAGGGTCTGCGCTCGCCGCTTCGCGTCGGCTCCGCCCTAGGATGACGAAGGCGTGGTTGGCCGCCCCCTCACCCGACCTCCGCTTCGCTCCGGCCACCCTCTCCCCAGTGGGGAGAGGAGGGAGCTCATCTCCCGTCGCCTCAATCATCATAGCTGTGCCCTGCCCTCAAGCCGTCGCGCACGCGCGCCGCGATCGCCAAAAACTCCGGCGTCTCGCGGATGTCGAGCGGCCGCTGCTTCGGTAGCGTCGATTCGATGATGTCGCTGACGCGGCCCGGGCGCGGCGACATGACGACGATGCGCGTCGACAGATACACCGCTTCGGGAATGGAGTGGGTGACGAAGCAGATCGTCTTGTTGGTGCGTCCCCACAGTTCCAGCAATTGCTCGTTGAGATGGTCGCGCACGATCTCGTCCAGCGCGCCGAACGGCTCGTCCATCAGCAGGAGGTCGGCGTCGAAGGCCAGCGCGCGGGCGATCGAGGCGCGCTGCTGCATGCCGCCCGAGAGCTGCCAGGGATATTTCTTCTCGAATCCCCTAAGGTTGACGAGGTCGAGCGTGCGCTTGATGCGCTGCGCCTGTTCCGCCTTGGACAGGCCCATGATCTCCAACGGCAGCCCGACATTGCGCTCGATGGTCCGCCACGGAAACAGCGCCGCCGCTTGGAAGACATAGCCGTAGGCGCGTTTCTCGCGCGCCTGTTCTGCTGTCATGCCGTTGACGGAAATCGTCCCCGAGGTCGGCTTCTCCAGATCAGCGATGACGCGCAGCAGGGTGGTCTTGCCGCAGCCCGAAGGCCCGATGAAGGAGACGAACTCACCCTTGCCGATGGTGAGATCGACATTGGACAGCGCCTGCACCGGCCCGTCATTGGTCTGGAAGGTCAGTCCGAGTTTGCTTGCCGCAACGACGGCTGGCGAAGTCCCTGTCATCGGCTGCCGCCTGCCTGTTCCCGCCCCTGCGGCGCCGGCTGGAATCCGATTGCTTTTATCGCGATGTTGTTTTCCACTCGCCCTGTCCCATTGGTCTTGTCCCACTCAATCGACGCCCGGAGTTTCCCCGATGTCGCCCAAACCGACGTGTCATCTTATCCGCCCTGAAAGCACTTATGAAGGCAAGCAAGGGCTGACCTATTTCGCCGGCATTGCCACGGAGACCGTCGGCTCCTCCGGCATCTGCATGCACTTGCTCACCTTGCCGCCCGGCGCCCGCGCCAAGGCGCATATGCACGAGAGCCATGAGACGGCGATCTACGTCCTCTCCGGCGAGGTCCACACCTGGTATGGCGACCGGCTCGAGCATCATATCGTCGTCAAGGCCGGCGACCTCTTCTACATTCCGGCCGGCGTCCCGCATCTGCCGGCCAACCTGAGCGGCGCCCCGTCCTCGGCCGTCATTGCCCGCACCGATCCCAACGAACAGGAAAGCGTCGTCCTGCTGCCGGAACTGGATGCGCTGGTCGCCTGAAGCCGGTAGCGCCGGTGGAGACTTGAGCGTCATCGGCACCGGGACACTTCCCCATAGGCGGTGCCATCCTCATCCGCGATCACCAGCTTCTTGGCGTTCTTGGGGCTGCGCTTAACGGTGAACTGGATCGGCGACTGACCATCCTCGCCTTCTGCCTCGCACATTGACTTCACCACCAGCGAACCGTCAGCCTGCGTCTTCTTCTCGGTAAAGGTGCAGGCGCTGGTCGCGGTGATGAATTCCGTATCGTTCAGCAGCAGCATGTCCTCGGCATAGACTTTCTGACCATTCTTGTTGATGCAGCCGGATTTGTTGCCGTAGGGCTTGGACAGATCGATACCTGCCGCCGAAGCCTGACCGGCCGCCAGCACAAGAACCATCGCAACAGACAAACCAAAACCACGCATGCTCACCCCCCAATGCCCAACGTTACGAACATGATTGCAGCGGCCCCATTTCCTCAAGGCCGGGAATGGTGACGAAGAAACCGTCCTCTCCCCTGTTGGTGACCACGACGGTTTCGATTGTCGTTCCCGCCTCGCCCTCGGCGGAACAGGTCGAAATCAGCGATTGTGCACCCAGCACCGGCGTCAATTGCTGCGCAAACCGGCAGCCGCTGCCATAGGTCTCGATGCCTTCGGCGGTCAGCACGATATAGGCATCGCTGTCCTGATAACCGGCCTTGACGCCGGCACAGCCGACATCATTGCCCCAGGAGCCGGCCAGCACGCCGCCTGCTGCTGCCGGGCCGGCGACAATTGTCGCCAAGACCAACGAAATAAGCGCGGCCGAACGCGCCAAGCTCAAACCCCGGTCGCCGGGATACCGGTGCGTTCCACCTTGCGCGGCGCGGAAATCTCTTTCCACGTCGACAGCGCCCGGTTGACCGCCGCATTCGGCTCGCGGGCGACGAACTCCCCATGGCCGGGCTTGGCCTTGACCTCGGCCTCCTGGATCGACAATTCGCCGCGCGAAAACACGAAGCGCGGCAGGCCGGTCACCTCGAACCCTTCGAAGACGTTATAGTCGATGACGGATTGCTGTTTCTTCGAAGAAATCTTCTTCTTGCGCTTAGGATCCCAGACGACGAGGTCGGCGTCGGCGCCTTCGACGATAGCGCCCTTTTTCGGATACATGTTGAGGATCTTGGCGATGTTGGTCGAGGTCACCGCGACGAACTCGTTCATGGTCAGCCGGCCAGTGTTGACGCCCGTCGTCCACAGCACCGGCATGCGGTCTTCCAGACCGCCGGTACCGTTCGGAATCTTGGTGAAATCGCCGACGCCGTTGCGCTTCTGCTTGGTGGTGAAGGCGCAATGGTCGGTCGCCACCACCTGCAGCGATCCCGCCTGCAGGCCGGCCCACAGCGAATCCTGGTGCAATTTGTTGCGGAAGGGCGGGCTCATCACGCGGCGCGCCGCATGATCCCAGTCCTTGTCGAAATACTCGCTCTCGTCCAGCGTCAAATGCTGGATCAGCGGCTCGCCGAACACCCTCATGCCCTTCTGGCGCGCCCGGCGGATCGCTTCGTGGCTCTGCTCGCAGGAGACATGCACGACATAGAGCGGCACGCCGGCCATGTCGGCGATCATGATGGCGCGGTTGGTCGCCTCGCCCTCCACTTCCGGCGGACGCGAATAGGCGTGACCCTCGGGGCCGTTGTTGCCGGCGGCAAGCAGCTTCTGCGACAGGGCGGCAACGACATCGCCATTTTCGGCATGCACCAGCGGCAGCGCGCCAAGGTCGGCGCAGCGCTGGAAAGACGCATACATCTCGTCGTCGTCGACCATCAGCGCGCCCTTGTAGGCCATGAAATGCTTGAACGAGGTGATGCCCTTGTCGACGACCGTGGCCATCTCGTCGAACACCTGCTTGCCCCACCAGGTGATCGCCATGTGGAAGGAATAGTCGCAGGACGCCTTCGAGGTCTTGTTGTCCCACATCTGCAAGGCTTCGAGCAGCGACTGCTGCGGCGCCGGCAGGCAGAAATCGACCACCATCGTGGTGCCGCCGGCAAGCGCTGCACGCGTGCCGGATTCGAAATCATCGGCCGAATAGGTGCCCATGAATGGCATTTCGAGATGCGTGTGCGGGTCGATGCCGCCCGGCATGATGTAGCAGCCGGTGGCATCGAACTCGTGGTCGCCATGCAGGTCCGAACCGATGGCGACGATCTGGCCGTGGCTGAACAGCACATCGGCCTTCCAGGTGCGATCGGCGGTGACGATGGTGCCGTTCTTGATGACTTTGGTCATTTTTCTTGTTCCCTTGTTCTCTTCGCGCTTCTTGTGAGCGGCGTTTGGAAGGTAGATTTCTAGGTTCACTCCACGATGACAGCCGTCTCCACAACAGCGTGGAACAGCACGTCGGCGCCAGCCGAGGCCCATTCCTTGGTGATGTCCTCGGCCTCGTTGTGGCTGAGGCCATCGACGCAGGGGCACATCACCATGGCGGTGGGCGCGACGCGATTGATCCAGCAGGCGTCGTGGCCGGCGCCGGAGACGATGTTGCGATGGGAATAGCCGAGGCGTTCGGCGGCATCGCGGATCGCCTTGACGCAACCCGCGTCGAAGGTCACCGGATCGAAAGCGCCGACCTGCTCGATCTTGTACTGGATGTCGAGCGCATCGCAGATCGTGTCGATGCCTTCGCGGATGCGGCCGTCCATGGCATCCAGCACTTCCTTTTCCGGCGAGCGGATGTCGATGGTGAAGACGGTGCGGCCGGCGATGATGTTGCGCGAGTTGGGAAACACCTCCATGTGGCCGACCGCGCCGACGGCGTCGGGCTGGTAGTCCATGGCGATCTCATGCACCAGTTCGATCACCCGCGCCATGCCGAGCCCGGCATTGCGGCGCTTTGGCATCGGCGTCGAGCCGGTATGCGCTTCCTTGCCGGTCAGCGTCACCTGCAGCCACTTCAAACCCTGGCCATGGGTGACGACACCGATGTCGATGCCCTCGTCCTCGAGGATCGGACCCTGTTCGATATGCAGTTCGAAGAAGGCGTGGATCTTGCGATCGCCGACCTTCTCGCTGCCTTTCCAGCCGATGCGCTCGAGCTCTTCGCCGAATTTCTTGCCTTGCTTGTCGACATGCCCGTAGACATCGGCCTGCTCGAGCACGCCGGCGAACACGCCGGACGCCATCATCGCCGGCGCGAAGCGCGCGCCCTCCTCGTTCGTCCAGTTGGTGACGACGATCGGATGTTTGGTCTTGATGCCGAGATCATTGAGCGAACGCACCACTTCAAGCCCGCCCAGCACGCCAAGCACGCCGTCATACTTGCCGCCGGTCGGCTGCGTATCGAGATGGCTGCCGACATAGACCGGCGGCAGGCTGGGGTCGGTGCCTTCGCGGCGGGCAAACATCGTACCCATTTCGTCGACGCCCATTTCGAGCCCGGCCGCATCGCACCAGCGCTTGAACAGATGCCGGCCCTCGCCGTCCTCGTCGGTCACGGTCTGGCGATTGTTGCCGCCGGCAATGCCGGGGCCGATCTTCGCCATCTCCATGATGGAATCCCACAAACGGTCTGAATTGATTCGCAGATTCTCGCCGGGTGCGGCCATGCTCTAAAACCTCATCGATTGCGGGTCGCCGGCGTCCCCCTCCCCCTCGAGGGGAGGGTGGCCGCGAAGCGGTCGGGTGGGGTCGGCTGACATGTGCTCAACCTTCCCCTTGACCACCTGCGCGACATGCCATGCGCTATTTATGACATCGGGCTCGTCAACACGGAAGACATCAAACCCGAGTGAGCGCAGATAGGCATCACGAACAGCATCGTGCCGTTTGCCCTTCTCGTGTTCGTGCAGATCACCGTCGACCTCAACGATTAGCTTCACTGCGAGGCAAGCGAAGTCGACGATGTAAGGCCCAATCGGGCACTGACGGCGAAACTTGATGCCGCCCGATTTCAGCTCCCGCAGTTCATACCACAGCAGAGATTCGCCCTTGGTCGCGTGAACTCGAAGCGCGCGCGCCTTGTGGCGCATTTCGAAGCTCACGCGGGTACGGGGCATCAGCGGAAACCTCGCGGCAAAAGATCAGGTCGGCGCGCGTCGCCACCGACCCCACCCGACCGCTTCGCGGCCACCCTCCCCTCAAGGGGGAGGGATATCCGCGCCCAGTTCTTCAATCTATCGACCTCAGCACATCGCGCACATGGTCGATCAATTCGTTGATCTGGCCCTTGGTGATGATCAGCGGCGGCGACAGCGCGATGATGTCGCCGGTGGTGCGGATGAGCGCGCCGCGCTCGAACGCCTTGACGAAGGCCGAGAAGGCACGCTTGGTCGGCTGACCGGCGATCGGCGCCAGCTCGATCGCACCGATCAGGCCGATGTTCCTGATATCGATGACGTTCGGCTCGCCCTTCAGCGAATGCAATGCGTCTTCCCAGTACGGCGCGAGCTCCTCGCCACGGGTCAGCAAGCCCTCTTCCTTGTAGGTGTCGAGCGTTCCGAGTGCGGCTGCGCAGGCGATCGGATTGCCCGAATAGGTGTAGCCGTGGAAGAACTCGATCATGTGCTCGGGGCCGGTCATGAAGGCGTCGTGGATTTCCTTCTTCACGAACACCGCGCCCATCGGGATGACGCCGTTGGAGACGCCCTTGGCGGTGGTCATGATGTCGGGCGTGACGCCGAAATAGTCGGCGGCGAACGGCGTGCCGAGACGGCCGAAACCGGTGATGACCTCATCGAAGATCAACAGGATGCCGTGCTTGGTGCAGATTTCGCGCAGCTTCTGCAGATAGCCCTTCGGCGGCAGGATGACGCCGGTGGAGCCGGCGACCGGCTCGACGATGACGGCGGCGATGGTCGAGGCGTCATGCAGGGCGACGATGCGCTCCAGTTCGTTGGCGAGTTCCGCGCCATGCTCCGGCACGCCCTTGGTGAAAGCGTTCTTTTCCGGCAGATGCGTGTGCGGCATATGGTCGACGCCGCCGAGCAGCGTGCCGAACATCTTGCGGTTGGTGACGATGCCGCCGACCGAGATGCCGCCGAAATTGACGCCATGATAGCCGCGTTCGCGGCCGATCAGCCGGGTGCGGGAGCCCTCACCCTTCACGCGGTGATAGGCGATGGCCATCTTGAGCGCGGTCTCGACCGATTCCGAACCGGAATTGGTGAAGAACACATGGTCCATGCCCTTCGGCGCGATGTCGACCAGGCGGTTGGCCAGTTCGAACACGATCGGATGGCCCATCTGGAAGGCCGGCGCATAATCGAGTTCGGCGGCCTGGTGCTGGATCGCCTCGGTGATCTTCGGACGGCAGTGGCCGGCATTGACGCACCAGAGTCCGGCGGTGCCATCGAGAACCTTGCGGCCGTCGCTGGTCGTGTAATGCATGTCCTTGGCGGACACCATCATGCGCGGCGCCTGCTTGAACTGCCGGTTTGCCGTGAACGGCATCCAGAATGCGCTGAGATCGTTCGGCGTGACTTTCAGCCGGTTGGACATGACCAAGACTTCCCCTTGTAACCTGTTTCGGTGCGCCCAACGCTTGGTCTTTGCTGCGTTTTCATGCTACGCAAATTTTTGACCGATTGGACAAACGTTAGCACCGCCCTGTCGGCGGTCAAGGGATTACTAGCGGAAATGCGGCACCTGAAGTGCGTTCCACAGGCTAGGGAAAAACTGGTCCAGAGAATTGGTCCAGATGACCCTCAACGCGAGGGCTTGCAACGGTGACCACCGGCACGGACGCCCCTCGTCGCACCCGCATCCAGCAGGAAAAGCGCGAACTCATCCTGGAGGCGGCGCTCGAGGTCTTCTCCACCAACGGCTTTCGCGGCTCGACCATCGACCAGATCGCCGAAGCCGCCGGCATGTCGAAGCCGAACCTGCTCTATTATTTCCGCCGCAAGGAAGACATCCACGAGACGCTGATGCAGCGCCTGCTCGACACCTGGCTGGCGCCGCTGCGTGAACTCGACGACATCGGCGATCCGCTGACCGAACTGCGCAGCTACATCAGGCGCAAGCTGGAGATGGCGCGCGATTTCCCGCGCGAGAGCCGGCTGTTCGCCAACGAGATCCTGCAAGGCGCACCCCGCATCATGCCGCTGCTGGCCGGCGAGCTGAAGACGCTGGTCGACGAGAAGGCCGCCGTCATCAAGGGCTGGATGCGCGCCGGCAAGATCGCCCGCACCGACCCCTGGCACCTGATCTTCTCGATCTGGGCGACGACGCAGCATTATGCCGATTTCGATGTCCAGGTCCGCGCCGTGCTCGGCCCGAACCGCGGCGGCGACGGCCGCTTCGAGGATGCGGCAAGATTTCTCGAGCAGTTGTTCCTCGAGGGGCTGAAGCCGAAAGGTTAGCGCCTCGTCAAAATAGGCTAAAATTGCTGACCGTGGAGATTGGCCGAGGCGCCCATCACTTCGTCATCCACGGGCGGAGCAAGGAGCGTAGCGACGCCGCGCAGACCGGAGGATGACGAAGCTGGGGGGCCGCCGGCCAATCTCAAGCGCTGCGCCGCTCGGCCGGCAGCGCGTCCAGCAACGTCTGCAGCTTGGCGACCGAGTTCTGCTCGGCGAGCGGCGTGTAGACGATCAGCTTCATGTCGGAGCCGTCGCCGATCGACAGGCTCATATGCTCGAAGGTCATGGCGCCCGCGCTCGGGTGCCGGACATGCTTCACCCCCGACAATCGGTGCGCGACGTCGCGCTGCGGCCACCAGTTGCGAAACTCTGGGCTCGAGCGCGTCATCAACTCGATCAGCCGCTCGAAATCCGGATCGCCGACATAGCGGGCGCTCGCGGCCCGGAACGAAGCCAGCACGGTGCGCGCCAATTCCTCCCAGTCGACCAGCAGGCGCCGGTGGTGCGGGTTGGTGAACACCATGTGGACGATGTTGCGGGCGTCACCCTCCAGCAGGCCATAATCGCCGAACACCGCGACCGCCGCCGGGTTCCAGGCCAGCACGTCCCAGCGCCGCCCGACGACATAGGCCGGCTGCAGCACCAGGCTCTGCAGCATATGCAGCAACGGGCCATCGACCTTTTCCGGCGCCACGGCGCGGCGCTCCGGCTGCTGGCGGTCGGCGAGGATGAACAGATGCTGTTTTTCGGCCGCGTCGAGGCGCAGCGCTTCGGCGAGCGCCGTCAGCACCTCGACCGAGGGCCTGACCTCCCGTCCCTGCTCCAGCCATGTGTACCAGGTGGTGCCCACACCGGCGATCATCGCCACCTCCTCGCGGCGCAAGCCCGGCGTGCGCCGCCTGAGACCGGTGGCGATGCCTGTGGCCGATGGCGTCAGCCTTTCGCGGCGCGAGCGCAGGAAGGCGCCGAGTTCGCGCCGGCGGCTGTCCTCAGCGGAGTGTGTGGGGGCCGAGTGGGGTTGGGGCTCCATGCGCTTATTATAGCAGTATTGATACCAGGATAAAGTTTGAACTGTTTGGCTCGCGCCATCTGTCCCATCTTCCGTTCAGAGCAACAGAATGGAGGCTCTGAACATGGAACTCAAAGACAAGACGGTCCTCATCACCGGCTCAACCGATGGCGTTGGCCGCGTCGTCGCGCAACGGCTCGGCGCCGCGGGCGCTCGTGTGCTGGTGCACGGCCGCGATGCGACGCGCGGCAAGGCGACTATAGCCGAAATCGAAGCCGCCGGCGGCACGGCCGAGCTTCTGGTCGCCGACCTCTCTTCGCTGGCCGAAGTGCGCCGGCTTGCCGAGGCGGTGCGCGCGCGGACGAACCGGCTCGACATCCTCATCAACAATGCCGGCATCGGCACCGCTGGCCAGGGCGCCAAAAGGCAAATCAGCGCCGACGGCTACGAGTTGCGCTTCGCGGTCAATTATCTCGCCGGTTTCCTGCTGACATCGGAGCTTCTGCCATTGCTGAAGGAGAGCACGCCGGCGCGCATCGTCAATGTCGCCTCGGCGGGGCAGCAGGCGATCGATTTCGGCGATGTCATGTTGACCCGCTCCTATGACGGCGTGCGTGCCTACTGCCAGAGCAAGCTGGCGCAGATCCTGTTCACCGTCGATTTGGCGGAGCAGCTGAAAGGCACCGGCGTCACCGCCAATGCGCTGCATCCGGCGAGTTACATGAACACCACCATGGTCCGGCAAGCCGGTGTGACGCCATGGAGCTCGGTCGAAACCGGCGCCAACGCCATCCTCAACCTCGCCATCTCACCCGCGCTCGATGGGAAAAACGGCCTGTATTTCGACGGCCTGCGGGAATCCCGTGCCGACGCCCAGGCCTATGACGCCAGGGCAAGGCAACAGTTGCGAGCCTTGAGTCTCGACCTCATCGGCCCGGCCTCCCCCACATCGAAGGAACAGCATTCATGACCAAGACAATCCAACATGCCGTCATCATCGGCGGCTCGTCCGGCATCGGCCTGGCGACGGCGCGCAAGCTGCTTGGCCCCGGCATGAGGGTGACCATCACCGGGCGCAACGAGGAGAAGCTGAAGAGCGCGTGGAAAAGCCTTGGCGGCGCTGCCGACAAGGCGGCTTTCGATGCCGGCAAGCCGGATGAGGTCCGCCAGTTCTTCGAGCGCCTCGGTCCTTTCGACCATCTGGTGCTGGCGGCCAGCGGCGGCAAGGGCCTTGGCCCCTTCCCGACGCTTGACCTGAGCGACATCGGCAGCGGCGTCGACGAGAAAGTCCGCCCGCAGCTGTCCTGCCTGCAGGCGGCCTTGCCGACGCTGAACAAGGCCGGATCGGTCACCTTCATCTCGGCGGTCTCGGCGCAGCTCGCAACGCCCGGCGTCGCCGGCATCGCCGCCGTCAACGGCATGCTTTTGACCGTGGTGCCGATCCTGGCCGTGGAGCTGAAGCCGCTGCGCGTCAATGTCGTGGCGCCCGGCGTCATCGATACGCCCTGGTGGGATTTTCTGGCCGAGGAGCAGAGGCAGGCTATCTTTGCCGATTACGCCGGCAAGACCCCGGTTGGCCGCATCGGTCGTGCCGAAGACGTCGCCTCAGCAATCGCCTTTCTCGTCTCCAACGGCTTCATGACCGGTCAGGTCCTGACCTGCGACGGCGGCCTGCGGTTTGCGGCGTAGAGACAAGGAAAAGCGGCGGCGGTCCAAGGCCGCCGCCAGACCTGTCGAAGCGGCAGCAGCAGGCGCATAGCCAAGGATCTTGATCGGGCGCCGTCAAGACTTGGTACTTATCCGGCCTCTTTGGAACGCACGGCTGTCCCTCACGTTTGTAGGTCTGTCGCCAACCGGTCTTGCCGCATCTGAATCAGGCTTTTCCGGAACATGGGAATAATCAGGCGTATCAGCCCCATACATCTTGTTGTCGATCGCTTCCTGCCAACTGGAGTCAGCGTCGGATGGTGATGTGTCGGTGGTCCCATGGCGGGAGAAGCGAGCGTGAAGCCAACCCGGCGTGATCTCTCGAACCAATTGTGCAAAGCGTCCCATCGAAAGTTCCTTTCCTTTGCCGAAACCCTTCTCCAAGATACGCGATCGCGGTGCGCGCCTCGGCCGGACCTAAAGTTGACCTCTCAACCAGGCGAGCGTTTCGGCAACGCCGGCAAGCCCGTATTGCGCGGTGGTATGTGCCGGTGGTTTGACCCGTATCGATAGGCCGCCGGCATCATTGACGGCTTCGAAGCCATTTTCGTCCGACGTGTCGTCGCCCAGGAAGACCGGGCGGCGACCTGTGAACGGCGCAATGTCCATGAAACGCCGGATCGCGGCGCCCTTGGCAGCCTCGAGCGGCAGCAGTTCCACACCGGCATTGCCGGGAACCACCCGGTAGCCCTTTGGCAGGCTGGCCAGGGCTTGCTCGACGAGCTGCGTCGCGCGGGGAAGCAGATGTGGGGCAGCGCGCGTGTGGATGGCCAGCACCCGTCCTTTGCGCTCGATATAGGCCCCGCGACCGAGCTCGGCCTGGATCTCGTCGGCAAGCGCCGCAATATCCGCCGGCTCTCCCGCGATCTGGACGTCGTCGCCCGGCAACAGCCTGTGTTCCAGACCATAGAGCCCGGCTGCGCGCAGCTTCAAAGGCTGAAACAGCTGGTCCGCTGCGGCAACGGAGCGGCCTGTGATGAAGGCCAATGCCCCGTTCAACTTGCGATCCAGCCCTTGCAGCAAGGAGCGAAGCTCGTCGCTGACCGAGACGGCGTCCGGGTGTTCCGCATGTTCCAGCAGGGTGCCGTCAATGTCGAGGAACAACGCCCATTCGCCGGTCAGCAAGGCCGGCGGCTTTTGCAGGCTCTCGCTGATCATCTTTTGCAGGGTCTCGCTCATAGCATTGCCACCCGTTTGCGTTCGAACATAGACACGACATTGTCGATGCCGGGCGGCCGGTCGCCAGCACCGGTTACCCGATCGAGGTCACCGCGCTTGCGCAGGCGCGCCGCGTCCAGAAGCATGCTGCCGGCCCAACGATAGACATTGTTGTCGCGGACCATCTGCCGCATCGGCCGCATGCGCTCGCGCTGTTCGTCGGGCGTCATGGTCAGCGCCTGCAGCAGCGCTTCGCTCATCATGGCGGCGTCGTAGGGGTTGACGATCAGCGCCTCCAGCAATTCGCGCGAGGCACCGGCGAACGTGCTGAGCATCAAGACGCCCTGTTCATCGTCGCGCGCCGCGACGAATTCCTTTGCGACCAGGTTCATGCCGTCATGCAGGC
Source organism: Mesorhizobium norvegicum (assembly GCF_004919685.1). Lineage (GTDB taxonomy): Bacteria > Pseudomonadota > Alphaproteobacteria > Rhizobiales > Rhizobiaceae > Mesorhizobium > Mesorhizobium norvegicum. Next base: position 139,687 of record NZ_SMYZ01000054.1, read on the forward strand.
TGGTGACCATGCATATGTCGGCGGCGCGATAGATCTCATAGACCTGTTCCTGCGTGTGATGTTCGGCCACCATGATCACCGGTCTGTAGCCCTCGCTGCCATAGCGTTGGTTGAGCTCCTCGGCATAGCGGTGGCATTCGTCGTGGAGCAGCTTGTAGGCCGGGAGCGTGCCGCGGCTTGGGGCCGCGATCTGCAGGAAAACCAGTTTTCCGATCCATTCGGGGTATCGCTTGAACAATTCGTCCAGCGCCAGAAACCGATCCAGAATGCCCTTGGTGTAATCGAGACGCTCGACGCCCACGGCCAGCTTCACATCCGCTTTCAGTCCAAACCGGTCGCGCAGGCTGGTCCGGCAGTCATCGACATCAGGCAATTTTGCCAGCAAGTCCGCCGGCCATTCGATCGAGATGGGATAGGCGTGCACCAGCGTCGTCTGCCCGCCATAGGAGATGGCCGCATCGGCCCGCTCGATGCGGCTTTCCAGGAAGCGATCGACGCTTTCGGTGAAATTGTTGGCGTGGAACTGGGTGTGGAAGCCGATGATCGAGCTGCCGAGCAGCCCCTCCAGGATGCGCTCACGCCACGGGCAGATGCTGTACACCTCCGAGTTCGGCCATGGGATGTGCCAGAAGGTGATGACGATCGCCTCCGGCAGGCGCTCGCGGATCATGCGCGGCAGCAGCGCGAAGTGGTAGTCCTGGACCAGCACGATCGGCCGCTCGTTGTGCGCTTCGGCAACCACCGTGTCGGCGAACTTCCGGTTGACGGCTTCATAGGCCTCCCAGTCCGAGGCGCGAAAAATCGGCCGGGTGAAGGCTATGTGGCAAAGCGGCCACAGGCCCTCATTGGCGAAGCCGAGATAGTAGCCCTGATGCTCTTCCTCCGTCAGCCAGACCCGGCGCAGCGTGTAGGACGGATTGCCGGGCGGAACCTGTACCCGGTCGTTGTCGTCGACCATGAGACGGTCGGCCGTTCCGCCGCCATAAGCGATCCAGGTGCCGCCACAGGCGCGGGTGATCGGCTCGAGCGCCGACACCAGTCCGCTGGCCGGCACCAGCAATTCGACGCCATCATCCCTGATGTTGTGGATATAGGGTTCGCGGTTGGACACCACGATGACCTGGGCATCGGGCAGATCGTCGGCGAGGATCTTGCGCAATGTCTCCGGCGACCACGTCACCAGCGCCGCATCGGCCGATTGGCCGTTCTTCTCGAACTCCCGTATCACCTTGCGCGCCGCTTCCGCGGCCACGTCTTCGCCCGCTGTGTGCGCGACCGCAGGAGGGTGACTGCGGCGCTGCCGCGATAGGGAGAAGAAAACGGCAAAAGCGGAAAAACCGAGGCTCGCGAGGATCAGAACCCAGAGCAGGTCCGCACCGTAATTTGTCATGGGAATGCCAACTCACCTCCGGCCGTTCGGCGGCCGTTTTGTTCGTGTTTCCGATTTGAAACTGTCCGCGGCGAAATGGTCGCCGTCCGGCCCTGTATTTTTGCAACGCACAAAGCCGGGATCGGTTCCGCCCAATTTTGTTCGGATCATGTTCTGACGATGAGCGGCACCAGCCCTTCATGGCGATCGGCGAGGAAAGCGACGACCCGGTCGCCGACGCGCTGGAAGGTGAGATCGACCACTCGGTCGCCGACGCCCAGGTGGCGAAGCGTGAGCGTGTCGATGCCGATCGGCAGCCTGGGGCGGGTGACGCGGATTTCGCCATCCCAGCCGTCGATCTCCAGGCCAAGGCAGGCCTGCATCAGCATGAAGGCGGAGCCCGCCGACCACGCTTGCGGCAGGCAGGCGACGGGATAGGCGATCGGTGCTTCGCCAGGCGCGCGGGTAAAACCGCAGAACAGTTCGGGCAACCGCATGTTGAAATGGACCGCGGATTCGAACGTGCCGCTCATCAGGCGGACCACGCTGTCACGCTCGCCATAGCGCGCCAGGCCGGCACCGCACATGGCGGTGTCATGCGGCCAGATCGAGCCATTGTGGTACGACATCGGGTTGAAGAACACGGCATCGTCGGCAAGCGTCCTCAACCCCCAGCCGGAGTGGAAGGAGGCGGAAAGAAGCTGGTCGGCGACCATCTGCGCCCGCCCCGGCTCAGGCAATCCGACAAGGAGGAGATGGCCCGCATTCGAGGTCCGCACCTTGCAAGGTTCGCCTTCACCGTCGATCGCCAGGGCGTAGAAGCCGAGATCGTCGAGCCAGAAATCGCGTTCCACCGCGACCCGCATAGCCTCGGCGCGGTCCTCCCAGTGATCGGCTTTCTCGTCCTCGCCACGGCGGCGGGCAAGCTTAGCCAGCCCCCGGAAGGCGGCAAAGACATAACCTTGCACTTCGACCAGCGCGATCGGGCCCTTGGGGATGCGGCCGTCGGCATGAAAGACGGAATCGAAACTGTCCTTCCATCCCTGGTTGGCGAGGCCGGACTCGGCGGCCCGCTGATAGGTCACGAAGCCGGTCTCGCGGCCCGCCTCCTCCGTCCATTCGGCCGCGGCGCACAGCGACGGCCACAGGCTGTCGATGAACGCCATGTCGCCGGTACGATCGGCATAGGCACAGGCGAGATGAATGTAGAGCGGCGTCGTGTCGACGCCGCCATAGTAGCGGCCGAAAGGAAGCTCCCGCAGCGCCGCCATCTCGCCCTTGCGCGTCTCGTGCATGATCTTGCCCGGCTGCGAATCGCTAAACGGCGACGTCTCCGTCGCCTGATGCTGGGCCAGGAAGGCTAGCACGCCCCGCGCCAGGCCTGGATTGAGCCACAGCATCTGCAGCGCCGAGATGACGCCGTCACGGCCGAACGCCGTCGAGAACCAGGGGATACCTGCATAGGGATAGGGTCCGGTCGCAAGCTCGGTGGTCAGCAGCGCGACATCGGCGCGGGCGCGCTCGACCCAGTCGTTGAAGACGCGACCGGAACTGTGCACCGTCGCGCCATGGCGGCGCTTGGCCCGCATGCCGAAGCGTGCCCGGGCGGCAGCGGCGCGGAAACGATCGCGATCGGGCGCATCCGTCAACTCGGGACCGACCTCGACATAGAGCACCATGCTGCTGCGCTTGGTCACGGCGAGCAGGAAATCGGCACGGTCGGCCGTCAGTTGGTCGGGTGCCTGCGAGAACGATATCGCCGATGCGCGCGCCAGCCCGTCCAAGCCGTCGTAGCGCAGCAGCACGGATGTCGCATCCATCTCGGCCACATGCGCCATGCCGCGCCGCGGCCGTGTCGAGCCACGCACTTCAAACATATCGCGGAAATCGGCGGCAAAGTGCAGGGAAACGCCGATTGTCGAGGTTTCCCGGCTGTAGTTGGACAGGGTGATGCGTTCGAACAGCCTGTCCTGCCACAGCAGCCTGACGCGTTCGACATGAATCGCACCCTGCGGAATGTCGCGACCGGCGGCACTTTGCATCGGCAGATTGGTCAGGTTGGTGGTGAACAGCACATTGTCCTGGCTGAGCGAGGCGCCAAGCAACGATGTCTGCCGGCCGCCGACGGTCAGCCGGAATTCGGAGAGCACGCGTGTGTCGTCGCGGAAGAAACCGTCGCCGGCGCCGCGGATGTCGCCATAGGCATCGGCAACCACAAAACAGTCGCCCTGCTTCAGTGCAAACAGACGGTGGGGCTCGCGAGGCGCGGTTGCGTCGAGCGATGCAAGCGCTACGGCGGGATCGAGCTGGCGCTCGTCGAGTTGAGCCATTCGTCACAACCCCCTGTTGTTGCGGTCCTGTCGCTGGGGCACGTCGCCGCTCACGACGCCTTCGCCTCGCTTGGGACACCGATAAGGCGCGCATAGGCGGCCAAATAGTCGCCGGCCATTCTTCTGGCGGAAAACCGCTTTTCAAAAACGGCCCTCACCTTTCGCCTGTCGAGCTTCAGCAAATCAGGCACCGCGGCAACCGCGCCATCCACCGAATCCGCGACAAAGCCGGTCACACCCTGATCGATGATCTCGGGCAGCGCGCCGCGATTCCAGGCGATGACCGGCGTGCCGCAGGCCATTGCCTCGATGGCGACAAGGCCGAACGGCTCCGGCCAGTCGATCGGGAACAGCAGGCCGGCCGCCTTGCCGAGAAATTCCGCCTTCTGGTCCTCCTCGATCTCGCCGACATAGACGATGCGATCGCCGTCGATCAACGGCTCGACCAGCTCATGGAAATAGGCGCGATCGTCGTCGCCGATCTTTGCCGCAAGCTTCAGCTTGAGTCCTGAACGCATCGCGATCTCGATGGCACGGTCGGGGCGCTTGTCGCGTGAAAATCGGCCGAGGAAGGCAAGATACGGTTCTTCCAACGACGTCTCGAAACTCGGCTCGTAGATGTCGGTCGGCAATCCGTGGTGGATCGTCGCCAACCAGTTGGCCTTGGCGAGGCCTGCCTTCTGGCTGCGCGAAATGGAAATCAGGGGAAAACGCGGGAAACGCTCATAGGCGGGCGCCAGGTCGACATAGTCCAACCGGCCATGCGGCGTCGTCACCGTCCGCTCCGCTATGTCCTCGAAGAAGGAAAAGTGCAGGAAGTGGCTGAGGTGGAAGTGGATGACGTCAAACTCCGACGCCTGTTCCCGCACCTGCGCAAGCATCGAAAGATGCGCCGCGATCTCGGATTTGAGCGGACGCGGATCGAGGCGAAGGGCGCATTCCCGGCCGGCCACCAGCTTTGCGGAGGTCTGGCTGTCGCCACTGGCAAACAGCGTCACCTCATGGCCCAGATCGACCAGCGCTTCGGTTAGATACGAGACGATACGCTCGGTGCCGCCATAGAGTCTGGGCGGCACCGATTCATAAAGCGGCGCGACATGGGCGATTTTCATATTTCATCCTGGATGCTCGGCATACAGGTGCGAAATGCGTCAAAGGCTCGATTGGTTCCGATTTAATGATGGATGCTGGCGGCGCCACACAGCCGCAGTCGACATGGAGCCACGCGTCAAACAGACTGCGCGGTGAGCGTCAGCATCAGGCAGCCTTGGCTGCCGGCATCGGATGAATGGCCTGGAACGGGATGCACAGCCGGTTCCAGGTGTTGATCATGCCAAGCGCAACGGACAGCTTGACCAACTCCTCTTCCGAGAAATGCTCGAGCGTCCTTGCATAGAGTTCGTCCGATACGCCGTTGTTGGCGATCAGGGTGACGGCCTCTGTCCAGGCAAGGGCGGCGCGTTCGCGCTCGGAAAACAGCGGCGATTCCTTCCAGGCCGAAACCAGATAGAGCCGCTGCTCAGTCTCGCCGTCGCGCCTCGCCTCGCGGCTGTGCATCTCGACGCAGAACGAGCAGCCGTTGATCTGCGACGCCCGCAATTTGATCAGGTGCAGCAGGCTTTCCTCGAGCCCGCATTCGTCCACCGCCTTGTTGAGTGCCGACACCGCCTTCATGATCTCCGGCGCCTTGGCGAAAAACTGCAACCTCTGTTTCATCTTTGATGTCCTCTACGCTTGCTTGGTTGAACTGGATTTCTGCGGCCGCTGATGGCGCTCGACAAAGGCACAGCTCGCGGCAAGCGATCTGGGGTCGCCTTCTGCCGCGTAGGTGGCCACGATGTCCGACAGCTTTGCCTCGGCGAGTGCGGCGCGGTAGGCCCGCTCGGCCTTCAGCATCGCGGCGTTGATGCCGCAGGGTTTGACATAGGCAGAGGCGTCGAGCTTGACCGGACCGTTGCGGCGGATTTCGCCACAGCGGAAAGCCGGCTCGCGCCCGTCGACCGCCAGCACGATATCGAGCAGCGAAATCCGCTCGGCCGGTCGCGCCAACCGGTAGCCGCCGGCCGGTCCCGAGACCGATTCCAGAATGTGCGCCGCGCTCAGCATGTTGAGATGCTTGAGCAGATAGCTCGGTGACAGGCCGAAGGCCTCCGCCATGGCAGCGCCCGCCAGGGTGCTGTTGCCCTCGACGCCGGCCAGCATGGCGGCGCAGTGGATGGCTGCCTCAACGCCCTCGCCCAGCTTCATCGTGTTGATCTCCAATTCATGGATATCTTTTATCGTGGATAATTTTTATCTGCAATAGGAAAATGAAAAACGGCGCCCGAAGGCGCCGCTTTTTTCGTCGAGATTCCCCTACTCCGCAGCCACCTTGGCCATTGGATTGTTCGGGTGCGTCGTCCAGTTGGCGTAGATCGGCGACACCGGCTTGCCGGTGCGCTGGTCCATCACGCCGACGGCCAGCGGTTCCATGGTGATGCAGTTCTCGACCGGGCAGACATTGACGCACAGATTGCAGCCGACGCATTCGGCTTCGATCACTTCGAAGTGCCTGACGCCGTCGACCATTGCGGTGATCGCCTGGTGCGAAGTGTCCTCGCAGGCGATGTGGCAGCGGCCGCATTTGATGCAGGCGTCCTGGTCGATACGCGCCTTGGCGACGTAGTTGAGGTTGAGATATTGCCAGTCGGTGACATTGGGCGTCGCGCGGCCGACAATGTCGTCCAGCGAGGCATGGCCCTTTTCGTCCATCCAGTTTTCGAGACCCGCGATCATCTCCTGCACGATCTTGAAGCCGTAGGTCATTGCCGCCGTGCACACCTGCACATTGCCGGCGCCGAGCGCCATGAATTCGGCAGCGTCCCGCCAGGTGGTGATGCCGCCGATGCCGGAGATCGGCAGGCCGTGGGTTTCGGGATCGCGCGCGATCTCGGCCACCATGTTCATGGCGATCGGCTTCACCGCCGGGCCGCAATAGCCGCCATGCGAGCCCTTGCCGTCGATGGTCGGCTGCGGCGCGAAGCTGTCGAGATCGACGCCGGTGATCGAATTGATGGTGTTGATCAGCGACACCGCGTCGGTGCCGCCGGCGTGCGCTGCGCGCGCGGGCTTGCGCACATCGGTGATGTTGGGCGTCAGTTTGGTGATGACAGGCATGCGGGTGTTCTGCTTGCACCAGCGCACCACCATTTCGATGTATTCCGGCACCTGGCCGACGGCGGCACCCATGCCGCGTTCCGACATGCCGTGCGGGCAGCCGAAATTGAGCTCGATGCCGTCGGCCTCCGTCTCCTCGACCACCGGCAGGATCGCCTTCCAGGCTTCCTCGACGCAAGGCACCATCAGCGAGACGACGATGGCGCGGTCGGGCCAGTCCTTCTTGACCTGCTTGATCTCGCGCAGATTGACCTGCAGGTCGCGGTCGGTGATCAGCTCGATGTTGTTGAGGCCGAGCAGGCGGCGGTCGGCGCCCCAGATCGCGCCGTAGCGCGGGCCGTTGACGTTGACGACCGGCGGGCCTTCCTCGCCCAGCGTCTTCCACACAACGCCGCCCCAGCCGGCCTTGAAGGCGCGGATGACGTTATAGGCCTTGTCGGTCGGCGGCGCCGAGGCCAGCCAGAACGGATTGGGCGATTTGATGCCGACGAAATTGTTGCGGATGTCTGCCATGACAGGTCCCTTTCAGCCGAGACGAAGGATCAATTCGACGGGTGCGAGAATGCCGCCTTCAAGCGCGGCGGTGAGGTTGGCGATCTTGGTGCGGGCGTTCTCGCCCATGACGAGGCCGACGCCGGGCGGCGGCTTCCTGCCTTCCGCCTGCGCGGCGGCCATTCGAGCACGTATTGTCGCGAAGAACTCGATGGCAAAGGCGCCGCGTGGCCGCTCAGCGGTCACCGAGAACCCCGCATTGGTTGCCGCCGAGCGATAGTCGTCCGGCGTGGCGACGAAGGACATGGTTTCATCAGTTGCCCATGGCAGCGGATAGGTCAGCGCGCCGGCCTTCAGCCTCATCACATCATAGACGGCAAAAACGCCGCCAGGCTTGAGCACACGAGCGGTCTCGCTCATCAGCTTCGCCTTGTCGGGAAGGTTCATGCCGACATGCAGGATGACAGCCGCATCGAAGCTGGCATCCTTGAATGGCATGTCCAGCGCGCTGCCTTGCACGAAGCGCGTCTTGCCGGCCAATCCAGTTCGCTTCGACAGGCTGGTCGCGATATCGACATAGCTCTGCGTCAGGTCGATGCCGGTAACGTCTGCTCCGGCGCTGTTGGCGACAAAGCGGGCCGGACCACCGACACCGGATCCGATATCGAGAAGCTCGGCCCCTGGCTTCAACCTCATCTGATCGATGAGTGCCTTGGTGGCGGCGACACCGCCAATATGGAATTCATCGACCGCTTCGAGATCGCCGGCGCGCAGATGGGCAATTTCCACGCCCGTATCGGCGAGCGCGGCAAGGATCCGCTGCTCAAGACCCGATATGTCGTAGTGACGGGCGATGCCCGGTTCCACCGTGGCCATGATCCCTATCCCTGCGTCAGACTCCTGTTGATGCTCTCCGCCGCGTCGCGGCCTTGCGCCACAGCAGAGACGGTCAGGTCGTCGCCGCCGAAGATGCAGTCGCCGCCGGCCCAGACTTTCGCCAGCGAGGTGCGTCCTTCGGCGTCGACCTTGATGCGGCCGGCTTCGAGGTCGATGGAGGCGCCGCTGCCGTTGAGTGCGGCCGGCACAAAGCTCTGGCCGATGGCCTTGAACACCTGGTCGGCGGTGAGCGTCAGCGTCTCGCCGGTGCCGGCAAGCTTGTCGCCGTTCATGGCGGTGTATTCGAGCTCGATGGCGCTGACTTTGCCGCCGTCGGCGATCACCCGCTTCGGCTGCAGCCAGTGGCGGATGGTGACGCCGTTGGCGGCCGCCAAATCCTGTTCGAACCCGGAAGCGTTCATGTGCTCCTGGCCGCGCCGGTAGCAGATCGTCACCTCCTCGGCGCCAAGCAGTTTCGACTGCACGGCGGCATCGATCGCGGTCATGCCGCCGCCGATGACGACGACGCGGCGGCCCACCGGCAGGCCGGAAAGGTCACTGGCCTGGCGCAGCTCGGCAATGAACTCGACCGCATTGATGACGCCGTCGGCGTCCTCGCCATCGGCGCGCAACGCATTGACGCCGCCGAGCCCCATGCCGAGAAATACCGCATCGTAGTTGCGGATCAGGTCGGACAGCTGATAGTCGCGGCCAAGCGCCTTGCCGTTCTGGATGTCGATGCCGCCGATCGCGGTCACGTAATCGACTTCGGCCTGAGCGAAATTGTCGACGCTCTTGTAGGCGGCAATGCCGTATTCGTTGAGGCCGCCGGCCTTCGGGCGCGCTTCCAGGATGGTCACGTCATGGCCATGGCGGGCGAGCCGGTGCGCGGCGGCAAGGCCGGCCGGACCGGCGCCGACCACGGCGACCGTCTTCCCGGTCGGCTCGGCGCGCGGATAAAATTGCTTGTTCTCGCCCATCGCGACATCGGTGGCGAAGCGCTGCAGGCGGCCGATCTGCACCGGCTTGCCTTCCGCCACCTCACGCACGCAAACCTCCTCGCACAGCGTCTCGGTCGGGCAGACGCGAGCGCACATGCCGCCCAGGATGTTCTGATCGAAGATGGTCTTGGCCGAACCGATCGGATTGCCGGTCGAGATCTGGCGGATGAACAGTGGAATGTCGATCGAGGTCGGGCATGCATTCATGCACGGCGCATCATAGCAGAAATAGCAGCGGTCGGATTCGACCAGCGCCTCGTGGTGATCGAGCGGCGGGTGCAGGTCGGAAAAATTGTCCGCATACTGGTCGGCCGAGAGCCTGCCGCCTGCAATGCCTTCCCTGAATTGGCCTTCTGGCATCGTCAGTTCCCCATGTTTTGTTTAGGGGAAGGCTAGCACGTTTTATTTTTTTATCAATTGGTCAATTTTCGGCGCAAGCTCCTGAAAAGGCTCGACAATAACATGATTTTTTTACTCATGTTATGGCGACTGCGGTTGCGTTTGCAGCGGGAGCGTATGGCCGGGCTCAAGTCCGTGGCCATGGATAGCCCTGACCTCATCCGCGACCAGTTGCTGCAACCGCCACAGGTTGCGGTCGTGGATGCCGAACGCTTCGAGGTGGCTGACCGTGTTGTAGAGATATTCGGCGCCGGATCCGATATGCCCGCAGGCTCTGGCCAGCACGTTCGCCACCTTGTCCAGCGGCTGATTCAGCGACGTTCCCCTGCCCTTCACGCCGACCCAGAAGCCAAGCGCCCGCAGTGCGCCTTGCGCCGTATGCACCGGCAGCCACCTGACCGTGTCGATGCTTTCGTGGTCGCTGATCTCGCGCCGCAGCAGCCTTTCGATCTGCGCCGGTTTTTCGCCGTCCGGCAAGCGATAGATCACCCCGTTGCAGCGTCCGCCCCGTTCGAGCGCCATCATCAACCCCGGCTGCGCGGCGCTGCCGCGCCAACGCACCATGTCGAGGCAGAAGGAGCGGTGCCAGCCAAAGGCAGTGGCGAGCTGTTGCTCGACCGACTCGAATTCCGGCTTCCAGATCAGCGATCCGTAGGCGAACACCCATAGCGGCCCCTCGTCGGCTTCCTCAGACAGCCGCAAGGCAAGGGGCCGGAAATCCGCGTCGTTCAACTCGGTCCAGCTCGGATCCGGACCGGGATCGGCCTCCTCCCGATGGCACAGTGCGACAAGCTCGGGCGTGAGCGACATCAAGCGCATGAACGACAACCCCTCATGACCGCAGAGAAATCGAAAACCGCCGGGCGCGCAACCGGGAACGCTTACCGCGGTTCGACCATTATCGTCCGGGCGGTGTCGGATTTCCGTCGTGAAGATCGTCCTAGGATGGATCGCACGACGATCGATGCATGAAAGGTGAGGAGACCGAAAATGCCAAAATCCCCGATGCCCTTCTTCTGGTACGAATTGATGACATCAGATCTCGACGCCGCCGAGGCGTTCTACCCCAAGGTGGTCGGCTGGACGGCGCAGCCTTTCGACGTGGCGCCCGGCATGCCACGCTATGTCGTAATGAATGTCGGCGAGCGTGGCGTCGGCGGCCTGATGACGATACCGGAGGATGCCGCCAAGATGCGCATGCCGCCCGCCTGGCTCGGCTACATCAAGACAAGTGAAGTCGATGCCTCGACCGCATCGCTGGAGAAAGCGGGCGGCGCCGTTCACCGCCAGCCCGACGACATTCCAGGCGTCGGCCGCTTTGCCGTCGTTGCCGATCCGCAGGGCGCGACCTTCATGTTCCTGCAGCCGAACGGCCCCGACCAGCCTGTCGTGCCGGCCAGCACGCCAGGCCATATCGGCTGGCACGAGCTTTACACGAGTGACTGGAAGGCCGCGTTCGATTTCTATTCCAACCAATTCGGTTGGGTCGATGCCGGCGATTTCGACATGGGCCCGATGGGCACCTACCAGACCTTCACGGCCGGCCCCGAATCCGGCGGCGGCATCATGAACAAGCCACAGCAGATTCCGGTCCCGGTGTGGCAATTCTATTTCAACGTTCCGACCATCGACGCGGCGGCCAAACGGGTGACCGACAATGGCGGCAAGATCCTGATGGGGCCGATGGAGGTCCCCGGCGGCAGCTGGATCGTGCAGTGCCAGGACCCGCAAGGCGCACACTTCGCCTTGATGGCGCCGGTCCGCTGACGGCGATAGACACGGCTGGTACAAAGCGCCGGCCTTTCATCGTACCACCGATGAAGGGCCGTATTCCTCTGCTTGGCGCCGACCTATTCCGGCGCCAGCACTGCGACCTTCAGATCCGCCTTTTTCGCACCGCTGAACTGGACGGTAGCCGGGCCGGCCGCGAGTTTGAAGCGCACGCTCTTGCGGATGCCGGGGCAGGTTTTCACGCCGCTATAGCCCGCCGATTTCACGGCGTGGCCATCCTGGATGACATCGATCCAGGCCTCCCCCGAGAGGCTTATCTGAATGGCCCCCTCGGCCGGTACCTCCACGCTGGCGACGGCGCCAAACGTGTCCGAGGCTGGGGCACGTTCGGGCTGTACGGTGAAGCCGGCTTTCTCGACCGGCACCAGTGCCAGATCCGCGGCAGCGCCCACTGCCAGCGTCGTTCCGGACGGTGTTGCGGGCGCTGCGGCAAACAGGGCCTGCTCCCGCGTCACCGGCCACTTGAAGGCCTCGCAGCCTGCCTCCTCGGCCATGGCGAAGCTGGTGGCTGCAAGGATTGCGAATAGGGTGATGACGACTTTCTTCATGGCACAGGGAACCCACCTGGTTTGAAATATCTGCACATCAATACAACCTTAGCATTAATAATGCAACCCTAACGAGAATAATATGAAAGACCAGGCTGGGGAACATTTCCAATCACCGATTGTTGATGGCAGGCCATGGGAAGTGAATGGTCCATTTCCGGGCGATAATCTATGGCCGGTCCGGGACGCCAAAATGGAGTTTTAGATGAAGCTTTTCGAAAGCCTCGCCAAGTATCAGCCGCAGGCTCTGGGCGTGTTGCGCATCATGACGGCGCTGCAGTTTATCGAGCATGGCAGCCAGAAACTGTTCAATTTCCCGGTCAGCGACCATGCCGGTGCCTTGAGCGGGCTGTCACTCACCTCCGGCATCCTCGAATTCGCCGGCGGCATCCTGCTGGCTCTGGGCCTGTTCACCCGGCCGGTCGCGTTCCTTCTGGCCGGCGAAATGGCGATCGCCTATTTCATGGCGCATATGCCGCGCGACTTCTTCCCGGTCAACAACGGCGGCGATTCGGCAATCTCGTTTTGCTTCATCTTCCTTTATCTGGTGTTTGCCGGCGCCGGCGCCTTCGCGCTGGACAACCGCCGCAGCGCCTGACTCCAGAAAGAGGATGCGTGCCTAATGCATGTCGCCCAAAAGTGTCCAGCGGTTTTGGGACAACGACATGCACAAAACAGGAATCTGAAGCGCATCGGCGAAGCCGAAGCGCTTCAGGCGCGCATCCTTTCGAAATTGGCATCGAACAGCGGCGCCGCCTGCATGCGCGCCGCATGGCGTTTGCCCAGCAGCTCGATCTCGAAGCCATCGCTCTCATCGGCGATCTCCTTCGGCACATAGCCGACGGCGACGGATTTCTTCGAATGATGCGCATAGCCGCCCGAAGTGACCCAGCCGCGCACCGCGCCGTCGAACCAGATCGGCTCGTCGCCGATGACATCGGCATCGTCGGCCTCGACGATGAAGGCACGCAGGCGCAACTTGCCGCCCTGCTTGCGCTCGGCGAGCGCCGCGGCCTTGCCGATGAAATCGGCGTCCTTGCCATAGGCGACGAAGCGGTCGAGCCCGGCTTCCAGAGGCCCGTAGATCGGCCGGTATTCGCGCGCCCATGAACCGTAGTTCTTCTCCAGCCGCAGCGCGTTGAGCGCGCGCGAGCCGAACAGGCCGATGCCGAATTCTTCGCCCGCGGCCATCAGGGCCTGGAAGGCGGCGCGCTGATACTCCGGCGCTACCCACATCTCATAGCCGAGATCGCCGGTGTAGCTGACACGGCCGACCAGGCACGGCGCCATGCCGATATCCATCTTGCCAATGGCCATGAATGGAAATGCCGTATTGGAGACATCCGAGCGTGTGGCCTTTGCCAGCACATCGCGCGCCTTCGGCCCGGCGATCGACAGGCCGGTGAGCTTCGCGCCCAGCGCCTCGATGCGCACCGAGCCGTCGTCAGGCAGGTGCTTCTCGAACCAGCGCATGTGGTATTGCTCGGCAACGCCGGAGCCGGCGAGGAACCAGCCATCTTTCCCCAGATTGGCCAGCGTGAAGTCACCGATCAGTCTGCCGTCTTCCTTCAGCATTGGCGCCAGCGTCATGCGGCCGGGCTTCGGCAGCTTGCAGGCAAGCATTCGGTCGAGCCAGGCGGCCGCCCCCTCACCAGTCACCTTGTATTTGGCGAAGCTCGAAATCTCGGACAGGCCGACACCGTCGCGAACGGTCGCGACCTCCTTGGCAACCTGGGTGAAGTCGCTCGAGCGGCGCCACGAGAACTCGTCCTTGACGCCCTCCGGCGCATACCAGAGCGGCACCTCCAGCCCATAGGCGACGCCCCATTGCGCGCCCTTGGCCGACAGCAAGTCATAGACCGGCGTCGTCTTCAGCGGCCGCCCGACCGGCAGCTCCTCATTGGGGAAGCGGATCGAGAACCGCCTGGAATAGTTCTCTCGCACCTTGGCGTTGGTGTAGGCCATCGTCGCCCAGTCGCCATAGCGCGCCACATCCATCGCCCAGATGTCGGCGCCCGGATCGCCCTCGATCATCCAGTTCGACAAAGCCAGGCCGACACCGCCGCCTTGCGAAAAACCAGCCATGACACCGCAGGCGACCCAGAAGCCCGGCAGCCCGCGCACCGGCCCGACCAGCGGGTTGCCGTCCGGCGCGAAGGTGAAGGGTCCGTTGATGATCTGCTTGATGCCGGTGTTCTGGAAGGCTGGGAAATGCCGGAAGCCGACCTCCAGCGACGGCGCGATGCGGTCGATGTCGGGCGCCAGCAATTCGTGGCCGAAATTCCATGGCGTGGAGAATTCGGACCACGGCTTGTTGGCCTTCTCATAGGTGCCCATCAGCATGCCGCCGCGCTCCTGGCGCAGATAGAGCTCGCCGTCGAAATCGACCGCGTGGATGATCTCGGTGCCGGTCTTGGCGTTCCAGGCCGCGACCTCCGGCATATCCTCGGTGATCAGGTACATGTGCTCCATCGCCAGCACCGGCAGTTCGAGGCCGACCATGCGGCCGACTTCGCGCGCCCACAGGCCGCCGGCATTGACGACATGCTCGGCCACCACCTCGCCCTTGTTGGTGATGACCCGCCACAGCCCGTCGGGTCGCCGCACGATGTCCTCGACCTTGGTGAAGCGTTCGACCTCGGCGCCAAGTTTGCGCGCCGCCTTCGCATAGGCGTGGGTGACGCCGGACGGATCGAGATGGCCGTCCTCCTTGTTCCTGACAGCGCCGACGAACTGCTTGGGATCGAGCAGCGGCATCAGTTCGGCCGCTTCGTTGGGCGAGATCTCCTCGAGCTCGATGCCGAGATAGCGGCCCTTGGCAACGACGCCGCGCAGCCAGTCCAGCCGTGCCTCGGTCGCCGCCAGCAGCACACCGCCGGTCAGATGCACGCCGGTCGCCTGGCCGGAAAGCTCCTCGATCTCCTTATAGAGGTTGATCGTGTATTTCTGCAGCTTGGCGACGTTGGGGTCACCGTTGATCGTGTGCATGCCGCCGGCCGCGTGCCAGGTCGAGCCGGATGTCAGTTCGTCGCGCTCCAGCAGGACAACATCGGTCCAACCATGGCGGGCAAGATGGAACAGCACGGAGCACCCGACGACACCGCCGCCAATGACCACGACCTTTGCATGCGATTTCATGGATTTTTCTCTGATATCAGTGAGTTGGATGGGTGATATGAATCGGTGCCGGAGGATTTTGATTCACAGTCTTAAGGTCGAAGATCGGCGCTGCCCCTCATCCGCCTGCCGGCACCTTCTCCCCGTATAGTGACGGGGAGAAGGGAGAAGCTCCGACGCTGGCGTCCCCCTCTCCCCGTTCTTCACGGGGAGAGGGTATGGGTGAGGGGCAGCGCCGACCTTCCAAAACCATCACGGCTCGCCCTGCCCGATCGCTTCCTTGCGCCTGGCCATGTAAGCCTCCAGCGCCTCGCGCACGGCGATATCCATCACCGGCTCGACATAGTCTTCCAGCGCCTTCTTCCACAGCCGCGTCGCCCGCGCCGTAGCGTCGAGCCCGCCGGCCTCCTGCCAGGCCTCGTAATTCTGCCAGTTGGACAGCATCGGCTGGTAGAAGGCGGTGGCGTAGCGCTCCAGCGTGTGCGGTTCGCCGAAGAAATGGCCGCCGGTCGGCACCGCGCCCAGCGCCTCGACGGCAAGCTCGGCCTCGTTGACCTCGATCGGGCGCAAGAACTCCATCATGTGCTGGATCATCTCGACGTCGATGATGAGTTTTTCGAACGACGCCGTCAGCCCGCCCTCCTGCCAGCCGGCGGCGTGGTAGACGAGATTGCCGTGGCCGAGCACCGCGCCCCACAGCGCCATCAGCGTCTCATAGGCGCCTTGCGCATCGGCGGCGTTGGAAGCCGAGCCCGGCGTCGTGCGGTACGGAAGCCTGTAGCGCCGCGCCAGTTGCCCCGACGCAATATTGGCCTTGGTATTCTCAGGTGTGCCGAAGGCCGGCGCGCCAGACTTCATGTCGACATTGGAGGTGAAGGCGCCATACATGACCGGCGCGCCCGGACGGACAAGCTGCGTCAGCACGACGCCGAACAGCGCCTCGGCATTCTGCTGCGCCAGCGCCCCGGCCAGCGTCACCGGGCTCATCGCCCCCATCAGCGTGAACGGCGTCACTGCCACCGACTGGCCGAATTCGGCCATGGTCATCAGCCCCTCGGCCATCATCTCGTCGAAGCGGCGCGGCGAGTTGACCGAGATGATGGTGGTGATGCCGGGGTCGTCGCGCATCTGGTCTAGGCTCAAGCCTCGCGCAATCGCCATCATCTCGATGCCGTCCAGCGCCCTGCCCCGGCCGATCGCCGAGACATGGAAACTCTTGTCGGTCAGCGTCAGATTGGTGAAGTAGGTGTCGAGATGGCGGGAGTTTGCCGGCAGCTCCACCGGCGCGCAGACCTGGTTGCCGAGCATGTGGATGCAGTTGAAATGCTGCGCCAGCCGGGTCAGATCAGAGTAATCGCGCAGATTGCCGGCACGGCGGCCGCGCTCCATGTCGTGCACATTGGGCGGCCCGGCAACGAGCGTGAAATTGATGGTGTTGCCGCCGAGATGAACGGCGTTAGCCGGATTGCGCGGCGTCAACACATAGCTGGACTGCGTGGTCTTCAGCGCGTCAGTGACCAAGCCGCGATCGATGCGGACATTCGCCGAGGCATGATCGACCCTGGCGCCGGCTTTCTCGAACAGCGACAGCGCGCGCGGGCTCATCACCTCGATGCCGAAATTCTCCAATATGTGCATCGACGCCTGGTGGATCTGCTCGATCTGGTCGGGCGACAGCATGGCCATCGGCGGATAGGGATTTGTCACCCGCCTGAGCGGCAATTGCGGGATGGCCGACGGCCCCCTGTTGCTGGTGCGCTCGGCGCCGCGTTTGCGTCTTGGTTCGTTCATGCCTGGCATCAAAGCCCCGGCAAACCGGGCAAGCTGTCAGAAATACGCCGTTTGCGGGCGTGATTTTAGCCACGGCGGCATTTCCGCAATATCCATTTAGAAAAAGCGACGAGATATGTCGCATTGCTGATACGGAATTTCCTCAAGCGACCGCTCCGGCGAAGCGTTAACGGACGCTGCAAGATTCCCTTTATGATTTCGGCCTATTGCTCTGCCAATGCGTAGTTCGAGTTTTAGTAAAATTGGTGCGGTTTGCGTGCTGCTGGCGCTTTCGGCCTGCGCCACGCCGCCCAATCACATCAACAATGTCTGCGCCGTCTTCGACCAGAATGACGGCTGGTTCGACAACTGGCAGTCGGCGGCCGAGCGCACCCAGCAGAAATACGGCATCCCCGTTCCCGTGCTGATGGCGACGGTGCGCAAGGAATCCGGCTTCAAGAGCAATGCCCGGCCGCCGCGCACCAAGCTGCTCGGCTTCATCCCGTGGAAGCACGTCTCGTCGGCCACCGGCTTCTCGCAGGCGCTGGACGGCACCTGGTCGCAATATCAGCGCGAGACCGGCAACTGGGCGGCGCGGCGGACGAAATTCGCCGACGCGGTCGATTTCGTCGGCTGGTATCATTCCAAGACATCAGACACGTACGGCGTCGCCCGCAACGACACCTACAATCTCTACCTCGCCTACTATCTCGGCTGGACCGCCTATGGCCGCGGCAACCGCGGCGATGCCGGCGTCCAGGGCTATGCCCGGGCCACCGACAAGATGGCGCGGGACTATGCGCAGCAACTGAGCGAGTGCGGCAACTGAACGCTCCGCATCACTGATCTCGACCTTCCGTCCGTCAGCTCGGCTTTTTGCCGCGCGGGCGCTTGGGCGGGGTGGCAGTTGGGCCTGTATCCGTCACATGCGACGCGTCTTCCGGTACGCCCTCATGCGCCGCGTGTTCCTTGTCGAACTTGATCACCGGCTCCATCTTGGCCAGCACGTCGTCGGCGAGCCAGCACAGGCTCATATGGCCGTCGCCGAGATGCTTGACCGGCGGCACCTTGGTCTCGCACAGATTGTCCGGCACCAGCTTCTTGTAGCCGCAGCGGGTCTGGAACGGACAGCCCGAAGGCGGGTTCATCGCCGACGGGATGTCGCCTTCCAGCACGATGTGCCGCTTGACCACGCTGGTGTCGGCGATCGGGATCGCCGACAGCAGCGCCTCGGTATAGGGGTGATAGGGCGGCGCGAAGATCTGGTCGGTCGTGCCTTGCTCGACGATGTAGCCGAGATACATGACGACGACGCGGTCGGCGATGTAGCGTACGACGGACAGATCGTGGCTGATGAACAGCATCGTCGTCTTGTTCTTGCGCTGGATGTCCATCAGCAGCTCGGTCACCGCCGCCTGCACCGACACGTCGAGTGCCGACACCGGCTCGTCGGCCACCACCACCTTGGCATCGCCGGCAAAGGCGCGCGCCACGCCGATGCGCTGCTTCTGGCCACCCGAAAGCTGGCGCGGCTTGCGGGTCTCGAATGCCCTGGGCAGCTTCACCAGGTCGAGCAGTTCCAGCATGCGCTTGCGGCGATCGGCAACCGTCTTGCCGACATTGAACTTCTCCAGCGTGCGGATGATCTGCGAACCGACCGAATGGCTGGGATTGAGCGTGTCGAACGGATTCTGGAACACCATCTGGATCGACGATACGGTCTCGACGCTGCGCTTCTCGATGCCGGTCGACTGGATTTCCTTGTTGCCCAGCGTCACCGTGCCGGCACTTGCCGTCTCCAGTCCGAGCAGCACCTTGGCCAGCGTCGACTTTCCGCAGCCGGATTCGCCGACGATGGCAACGGTCTCGGATTCGCGCGCCATGAACGATATCGTCTCGTTGGCCTTGACGACGCGGCCTTCGCTCGAGCCGAAGACTTCGCTGCCGCCGACCTTGTAGTATTTTCTCAGATCCTCGATCTTGAGCACCGGCGCACCGGGCACGACGCGCTCATTGACCTTCTTGGCGCCGGGCGGCAGCGCTTCCCAGTCGATCTCGTTGAAACGCACGCAGCGCGAGAAATGGCCTTCGTGCCCCGCGACCTCGATCATCGGGATTTCGGCGGCGTTGCAGACGCCCTCGACGAAATGGTGGCAGCGCGGGCCGAAATTGCAGCCCTTGGGCCGCTCATGCGGCAGCGGCAATTGTCCGGGGATGGAGATCAGCGGCCTTGAATTCTTGTCGGCGCCAGGCAGCGGGATCGAGCGGAACAGCCCTTGCGTATAGGGATGGCGCATCCGGTCGAACACGTCCTTGATCTTGCCGGTCTCGACCGCTTCGCCCGAATACATCACCGTGATGCGGTCGCAGGTTTCCAGGATCAGGCCGAGATTGTGCGACACGAAGATCATCGATGTGCCGAACTTCTCGCCGAGCCCCTTGACCAGGTCGACGATGCCCGCTTCCACCGTCACGTCGAGCGCAGTCGTCGGCTCGTCGAGCAAAAGCAGCGCCGGCTTCGACAGCAGCGCCATGGCAATGACGATGCGCTGCTGCTGGCCACCGGAGAGTTGGTGCGGATAGGAGCGCATCATGCGCTCGGGATCGGGCAGCTTGACCGAGCGCACCATGTCGAGCGCGCGCTTATAGGCCTCTTCCTTCGACACCTTGTCGTGGATCAGCGGCACTTCCATCAGCTGCTGACCGACCTTCATCGCCGGATTGAGGCTCGCCATCGGCTCCTGGTAGATCATCGCGATCTTGTTGCCGCGGATGGCGCGCAGCTCCTCGTCGGAGAGCTCGCCCATGTCCTTACCCTGGAACTTGATCTTGCCGCCGACGATCTTCCCGATGTTGGAGAGGTCGCGCATGATGCCGAGCGACACGGTCGACTTGCCGCAGCCGGATTCGCCGACGATGCCCATCGCCTCGCCCGGCATGACGGTGCAGGAAAAGTCCATGACGGCCGGTATCTCGCCCTTGCGGGTGAAGAAGGAGATCGACAGGTTCTCGATCTCGATGATCGGCCCGTTGGTCGGCTTGGCGGGATTTCGAACTGCCTCGTTCATGGGTCGCTCCAATCCAATTTTACCAGATGCGGGCCGAAGCCCGTCAATCAATCTTTCATCGATTGTTCGCGCAGCGAGTCGGCGAGTAGGTTCAAGCCCAGCACGAACGACATCAGCGCAATCGTCGGCGGCAGCGCCGGATGGATGAAGGAACGCAGCAGGCGGCTGGCGTCCTTGATCGCGGTGCCCCAGTCCGGGCTTTCCGGCGCCAGGCCAAGGCCGAAATAGCCGAGCGTGCCGAGCAGGATCGTGGTGTAGCCGATACGCAGGCAGGCATCGACGATCAGCGGCCCGCGCGCATTGGGCAGGATTTCCCACAGCATGATGTACCAGGGCGATTCACCGCGCGTCTGCGCCGCCGCCACATAGTCGCGTGTCTTGATGTCCATCACCAGGCCGCGCACGATGCGGAACACGCCGGGGCTGGACGCGAACACCACCGCCACGAAGATGTTGAGCTGGTTGGGATCGATGTGCACGATCTTCAGCGGATCGGCGTCGAAGACCAGGCCGGCATAGATCCAGCCGCCGAGGATCAGGGTGATGCCAAGCAGGATATAAAGCCGGTCAGGCCGGTTCTTGTAGCGCGTCCAGAACAGCACGCTGAAGAAGATGATCGGAAACAGGAAGAACACGCCGGCCATGCCATAGGGGATCGGCGTGTCCATGATGCCAGGCGTCACCAGCAGGTAGAACAGCAGGATCACCGGGAAGGCGAGCACGAGGTTTGCGAGGAACGACAGCACGGTGTCGATCTTGCCGCCGTAATAGCCGGCTGGCAGGCCGAGCGTGATGCCCACCATCAGCGCGAAGCCGGTTGCCGCAGGCGCGATGATCAGCACGATCTGGCTGCCATAGACCATGCGCGAAAACACGTCGCGCGCCAGCTTGTCGCCGCCGAACAGATAGGTCAGCCCCGATTGCGGTTCGATGGCGCCCGGCAGCACGTCCTTCATGATGGGGACCTGGGCCAGCGGATCGAAGGGCGAGATGGTCGCGGCGAAGATTGCCGTGAACAACCAGAACAGGCAGATGCCGACGCCGACGATGCCGACGCCGCTGTCGAAGAGCTGGCCGTAGAGCGCCAGCTTCTTCTTGTAGGCGAAGCTCGTACCCATGACGATGAGGAGCGCGATCCAGACCGGCCAGAAGCGCGACAGCACTTCGAGAACGACGGTGAAGCCACTGATATATTGAACCGGCATCCGCTTCGCCCCCTACTGAACTCTGATACGCGGATTGAGAAACGCGTAGCCGACATCGGAAATGAGCTGCGTGATCAAGACGATGAACACCGAGACCAGCGAGCAGCCGAGCAGAAGGTCGATGTCGTTGTTGCCGGCCGCCTCGACCAGCGTGTAGCCGAAGCCCTGGTAGCGGAACATCACCTCGACGATGACGACGCCGGTGAGCAGCCAGGGAAACTGCAGCATGATGACGGTGAAGGGCGCGATCAGCGCGTTGCGCAACGCATGTTTGACCACCACGCTGCCAAAGGAGAGACCCTTCAATCGAGCGGTGCGGATATATTGCTGCGTCATCACCTCAACCATCGAAGCACGCGTCATGCGGGCGATATAGCCGATGCCGTAGATCGCCAACGTCATCACCGGCAGCGTGAAATTGTAGAAGGTGATGCCCTGGCTGGCCGAAGCCGCCGAGCCGTTCAGCCAGCCAAGCCATGAGGCGAAGATGACAGTGAAGATGACGCCCGACACATATTCAGGCGTCGCCGTCGACGCGATTGAGGCCACTGACAGCACACGGTCGGTTCGCGAGCCCTCTCGCATGCCGGCGAGAATCCCGATCAGCAGCGAGATCGGCACCATCACCGCCAGTACCCAGAACATCAGGATGCCGGTGGCACCGAGCGCGGGAAACAGTTTTGAGGCGACGGTTGCCTTGAACTTGGTCGAGCAGCCGAAATCGCCTTCGAAAACGCCGGCGAAGGTCGGCACGAGCGGATCGTTGCAGAAGGAGAAACGCTGCGCCGGCTTGCCGGTCGCCGGGTCGGTCACCGGCTGCTTGGGCACGACGCCCAGCCATTGGCCATAGCGCACGAAGAAGTTCTGCCGGTAGCCATGGTTGACCAGCCAGCTCTCCAGCTGCTCGGCCGACGTATGCATTTCGGTCTGGCTGATCGCCAGCTTCTTCAGATTGGGCTCAAGGTTGATCAGGAAGAAGACGACCATGGTCAGGCACAGCATCGTCAATGCCATGGTGCCAAGACGCCTGATAACGAAGGAAAGCATGGCGGCCCCCTGCCGGTGGGTTGGGGTTTGAGCCGGCTATGAAAGCCAACCCTGCCGTGACAGGCGGGGCTGGCTGTCAAACAGGCCTTCGGATGCGATCAACCCTGTTTTTGTTGCATGACCTTGCCCGCGAGTCCGCAACTTTTTTGAGAAAGCGCGGACCAACAGGGACGGACGACGCAAAGAGCGAGGGAAAGGGGCGACGCCCCTTCCCCTTGTCAGTACGATCAAGCCTGGTCGAGCCAGACCTTGCCGTAGTCGCGCTCGAAAGTCGGATGCATCTTGTAGTTCTGCACCGCCTTGACCGAGTGGCTGTAGAGCTTGCGCCAGTACGGCTGGATCATGATGCCGGAATCCTGCAGGATCTGCTCGATGTCCTTCATCATTTCCTTGCGCTTGGCGGCGTCGGCAACGGCGAGCGCCGCATTGAGCTTGGCATCCCACTCGGGATTCGAATAGCCTGTCTCGTTCCAGGCTTCGCCTGTGCGATAGCCGATCGCAAGCACCTGGACGCCAAGCGGCCGCATGTTCCAGTTGGTCATGGACAGCGGATACTTGGTCCAATCGTTCCAGAACGTCGAGCCCGGCAGCACGGTGCGCTTCACCTTGAGGCCGGCGTCGCGCATCTGGGCAGCGATCGCATCGCCGGTGTTCTTGTGCCAGTCCTCGTCGACGGTGATCAGCTCGTGTTCGAAGTCGGCCTGGCCGGCTTCCGCCATCAGCGCCTTTGCCTTGGCCGGATCGCGGGCGACCTTCGCAAGCTCATAATATTCCGGATGAATCTGGCAGACATGGTGGTTTTCGGCAACGGTGCCGGCATTGCCATAGCCAAGCTGAAGAACGACATTGTTGTCGACCGCGAGCTGCAGCGCGTTGCGCACCTTCTGGTCGCCATAAGGCTTGTTGTTGATGTTGGTGCGGCAGACGATGGTCGACGCCGTGACGATTTCCGACTTCACCAGGTCCATGCCGTCGAGGATCGACACGTAGTCGGCCGAAGTCTCGAAATTGGTGTGCACTTCACCGGCTTCGAAAGCGCTGACCATGGCCGCCGGATCGGTGCCGTAGTCAATGAATTCCAGGCCGTCGAGGAACACTTCGCCGTCCCACCACTTGTCGTCGGTGCGGCGCTTGTAAACCACTTTCTGGCCGACATCGTAGGAGACGAGCTCGAACGGGCCGGTGCCGATCGGGCAGGCCTTGAAGTCGCCGCCCTTCTCATCGAAGCTCTTGTGGACGATCAGGCCGGGATAGTCGCACATGTTGGGAATGAGCGCGATGTCAGGCTTGCCGAGCTTGAGCACGACCGTGTGGTCGTCAGGCATGGTCACGGCGCTTTCGTCGAGCTTGTCGTCCTTGACCAGCGAGCCGAGACGGCCGGGCATCGAATTGCCTTCGGCTTTCTTGTCGGCCCAACGCTTTAGGTTGAAGACGACGTCGGCGGCGGTGAAGGCATCGCCATTCGACCAGGTGACGCCCTTGCGCACATGCAGCGTGTACTGCGTGGCGTCGTCGTTGACGTCCCAGCTTTCCAGCAGATAGGGGCGGAATGTGTATTCGGGTGTGTACTTGACCAGCGGCTCAAGCGCCTGGCGCTCGGCATTGGCGATTTCCGACCAGTCGGCCTTGCGCGGATCCTTGGGATCCTTGATCCACTGGGCGATCTTCAACGTGCCGCCCTTCTTGCCTTTTACCTCTTCAGCCTTCGCCGGCGTCGGGTCGGCGAGGCCGAGCAAGCCGTAAGCCATTGCCGTCGACGCACCGAAGACGCTGGCCATGGCCAGGAATTCGCGGCGATCGACCTTGCCTGCCTTGGCATCTTCGGCCATGGCCAGGATGTGATCCGGAACGCGATCACCATTACTCTTGTAAATTGTCATGACTTAACTCCCATTGTTGGCTTTCCGCCTTTTAACATTCCGCATCCGGGCCATGATGTCAAAGACGGCCCCGATTGGGAACATGTCCAGGAATGTGCAACTTTGGAAAGGGAGCGGTTCGCGTGATAACGACAGTCTTGGCGCAAAATTGCTACTGCCCGCCGGATTCCTCTGGAATCTCGATAGTCGATTAAACTGAGACATTTACTGGGGCCCGGACAGCGCCAACATCGAGCCACCATGAGGCCAAAAATCCCGCCGAAGTATCAGTATTCCTTCTCGTAAAAGATGCCGCCCTTGGCTTCGCCGGCATCGTTGGCCTCGCCACGCAACTTGACGCCGCGCCCTACATTGAGGTCGATCGTCGCCTTGCCCGAGCCCGGCTTGTCGCCTTTCTGGATCGTCACATAGGTGCGGTCGTTGAGGTACTTGCCGGCCGAAACCGCCGTGCCGCCCTGGTCGTCCGTGGTGACGTCGAGATCGTCGACGCCGATGGCGCTGCGCAGGTTTTCCAGCAGCGACGTCGATCCGCCGACCCCAGCCAGTTGCCCGGCGGCTTCGGCGAGCTGGGCGATCTGCAGCGGCGACAGGTTCGACATCGAGCGGCCGAAGATCAGTTGCGCCAGCACCTCATCCTCGGGCAGCGCAGGCACCGAGGAGAAGGTGAATTTCGGATTGGTCGCCTCGCCCGACACCAGGATGGTGACGGTGGTGCTGGTCGTCGTCGTGGTCGCCGTCAGATTGAGGTAGGGCACCAGCGAGCCGGAGAAGCCGACCGTGCCTTCGGTGAAGGTCAGCCGCTTGCCGAGGATCGACAGCCGTCCGCGCTGCAGGGTGAAGGTGCCGACCGCTTGCGGCGACGAGGCCGGGCCGGTCAGCTTGAGCGAGCCGCCGAGTTCGGCATCGACACCCCTGCCCTGGATGAAGATCTGGTTCGGCGCGTTGACCGTGACATCAAGCGCGAGGCCCGTGCCGCCGCCCTTGCCGCTGGTCGTCGGCGGCCGCAACGCCTTGTCCTGCGCCTTGACCGCACCCGGCGCGTTCTTGTGCTTGACGTCGAGCGCCGCCAGCGAGCCAGGCAATTTATCCGGAACCGTGATCACCGTCTTGGCGAGGTTGACGGTGCCGGCAATCACCGGAGCTGACGTCAGCGGTCCCTTGATCGTCAGGTCGCCGCCGAGATTGGCGGTCACCACACGGCCGTCCGTATAGCGGCCGTCGACCAGTTTGATCGACAGGTCGGCCGGGAAACCCTGCGCCGGGTTGATGCCGACGGTGCCGCTGGCCGACAGGCTGCCGCGTGTCGACAGCGTTCCGGTCAGCCGGTTGATCCGGGCGACACCGCCGGCGATCGAGACATCGGCGGCGAGATCGTTGACGGCGAGGCCCGAGCGCGCATCGACCAGGCGCGCACCGGAGGTGCTGACGCTGCCGCCGATGACAGGCGATGAAGCAGGGCCGCGCACTTGCACGTTGACATTGGCGGTTCCAGACAGCGACAGGCCTTGCGCGGCGAGCTTCTGGCTGAGCAGGCCGAAGGGCACGGCGCCATTGAAGTCGAGCACCAACGCCGGCGTACCTGCCGTCGTCACGGTGCCGCCGCCCTTGAGGCCAAGGCCGGCTCCATCGCTGACATTGGCATTGAAGGCCAGCTTGTTGGCGGCAAAAGTGCCTGACGAGGAGATACTTACCGCACCGACACCAGCACCTCGGGTCTGCGATGTCTGCACGCCGGCCGCATCGATGTTGAAGGCGACGGCAGGGTTCGCCGGTGCACCCGTCACCTTGACCGTGCCCGAAATCGAGCCGGCGGCGTCGAGGCCCGGCGAGAAACTGTTGGCGAGCGACATCGGCACCCGCGCCAGCGTCGCGTTGATGTCGAGCGCCGTGCCGACCTTGCCGGTCACCGTCGCCGTGCCGCCGCCAAGGTTGAGCACCAGCCGGTCCAGCGTCGTCGTGCCATTGGCGATGCTGACGGTCGAGGCCTGGGCGATGGCCGCCTTGATGCCCTGGACGGTCGCCTGGCCGGACGCCAGCTCGATGGTCGTCGTGCCGTTGGCCATTTTGACGCGGCCGGCGGCCTGTGCCGGAATGCCCTTGACGGTTGCGCCGCCGGAGAAGCCGGTCCAGCCACCGTCACGCTTCAAATCGACATCGATGCCGCTGATCACGGTGCCGCCCGACGTGACGGTGTTGGCGCGGATCTTTCCGGAGATCACGGGTGCGGCGAGATAGTTGGCGACAAGCGCATCGATAGAAACGGCTTTCGCCTGCAGGTCGCCGCGCGTAATCGATGCCGTCGCCGCCTTGATCGCGACCTGCGGTGCGGTGCCGTTCTTCGAGAAAGCAATCGTGCCGCGCACGTCGCCTTCGGCCTTTTCCAGCGCCAGTGCCGCCAGCGGGCCGATATCGGGCAGGTCGAGCGCGATGGTGCCGACCGGCACGAACTTCTCATCCAGCGCCAGATCGCCGGAAATCCTGTTCTTGCCCAGCGACAGCAGCAGGCCGTTGATGGCGCTCTTGCCGTCCGCCGTCGTCAGCACCGCACTGCCCTGCAGCGCCTGGCCGGCGACATTGCCGGTCAGTTGCACATTCGCCGCCGGGTTGGCGGCATCGGCCTTGCCGGTGGCGGTCAGCTTCAGCCCGGTGATCTCGCGCGATGCCACCAGCAGCCTGTCGCTGTCGACCGTCAGTGACAGATCCGGCGCGGTAGCCGGCCCCTGTGCGTTCACCGCAAAGGCGATGGCGCCCTTGGCATCTTTCGACAGCAGCGAGATGTCGCTCAGCGCGCCCTTGATCTCGGCGGCGACCTTGTTGTCGGCAAGGCTCGCCTGCCCTTCGGCGGTCAGCGCGCCCGAGGTCAGCTTCAATCCGCCTATGTCGATACTGCCGTTGGGGTCGCGCTTCAGCGTGGCGCTGATCTGCGCGCGTTCGCCAAGCATGCCGCGCGCCGCCGCCGGCAAGGCCGATGATGGGGCATCCGCCATCAAGTTGAGGTCTATAGCGCCGTCACGCAGCGACACTTGGCCCACGACCTGGCTGTTCAGCGCATCGCTCTTGAGCGAGCCGCTATCGATGGCGACCGCATCGGCTGTCAGGCGGCCGCTGAGCGCTGCCGTGACCTTGCCGGCGATCAGCGGCGCGATCACGGGATTGTCGAGACCGACCTTGTCCACCGACACCGTGCCGGAAACCGGTCCTGCGCGGTTCTTGAGATCGAACGCATCCGAATGCAATGCCAAGGCAAGCCCGTCCACCTTCGCCGGGCTGGTGGTGATCGAGGGTAGGATCGCAGACACATCCAGGCGGGCCCGTGTGCTCTCGCCCGCCACCTTTGCCGACAAGGACTGGATCTCGATCTTGACCGGGCTCTCGGCGCTGCCGACAGTCAGGGGCAGGCTGGGGCCGGACGAGATGAGATCGAGCGCAAAATCGCTGGCGCCGTTCCGGTTGAGGGTGCCGGTCGCCTTGCCGGAAATCTTGTCACCGGTCAGCGTTGCATGATCGAGCACAACACCGCCGGCCATGGTGTAACTGCCGGCCGCATCGACAGCGAGAACCCCGAGCCCCGCATGGCGGGTCTGGCTGGTTTCGACGCCAGCCAGCTGCGCGTTGAAACGGACGTCGGGAGCGGCCGGCGATCCGGTCACATCAGCCGTGCCGCCAAGCGTGCCCACGGCATCGAGACCGGGCGAAAAATCATTGGCGAGCGCTGCCGGCAGTGCCGAAAATTGCGCCGCGAGGTCGAGCGTCTGGCCAGCAGTACCGGACAAGGTCACCGAACCGCCACCGATATCGAGCGCCAGTCTTTCGATGCTGGCCGTGCCGTTGGCGATGCTCAGCGTCGAGGCTTGAGCGACTGCCGCCTTGATGCCGCGAACAGTCGCTTCGCCCGAGGAGATCTCGACGCTGGTCGTGCCGTTGGCGATCTTCACCCGACCGGCAGCGGTCGCCGGAATGCCAGCTATGGTGGCGCCGCCGGTGAAATTGGTCCAGTCGCCGTCGCGCTTCAGGTCGACGGCGATGCCGCCGATTTCGGTGGTCCCCGAGGTGACGCTGTCGGCTTTGATCGAACCCGCGATCGCCGGCGCCTTGAGATAATTGGCGACCAGCGCATTGACGGTGATGGCCTTGGCCGTCACCTCGCCGCGCGCGATCGAAGTGCTTTTCGCGTCGATCGCGACGGAGGGCGCGTCGCCCTCCTTGGCAAAGCGGATGGTGCCGTCGATGTCGCCCGTCACCGCCTGGCCGGCAAGTGCGGCCAACTGGTCGATAGCGGGCGCGTCGAGCGTCAGCGTGCCGAGCGGCATGTACTTGTCGTCCAGCGCTAGATCGCCCGAGACCTTGTTGTCCCCCAGCGAGACCAGGAATCCGTTGATCGAACGCTTGCCTTCGCTGGTCACCAGCGCCGCCTTGATGTCGAGCGGCTGGTCGTCGACGGAACCGGTCAGCGAAACGTTGGCAGCGGGGTTGGCGATGTCGGCCTTGCCGCTTGCCGTCAGCTTGATGGTCTTCACCGTGCGGCCAGAGGCCGTCAGGCTGTCGCTGTCGGCGGAGACGGTGAAGTCCGGCGCCGTCATCGCGCCGCTGGCCGACAGCGCGAAATCGATACCGCCGGCAACCGGCACGCCGACCATCGGCGACAGCACCGAAACGTCGGCCAGTTTGCCCTTGATGTCGGCCTGGATGTCGGTGCCTTGCATGCTGGCCGTGCCGGCGGCGCTGAGCGTGCCGGACGTGAATTCGATCGAGTTGGCGGCGAAGGATCCCTGCGGATCGCGGGCCGCGCTGGCCGAGAATTTCACCCGGGCGCCGAGCACCGAGGCGATCTGCGGCGGAAAGGCCGTCGCCACGGCATCCGCGTTCATCTTGAGCTGCATCGACAGGTCGGCAAGCGCCACAGTGGCTGTCAGCGAAGCGTTAAGCGCATCGGAGCGCAATGTGCCCTGGTCGATAGCAATGGCATCCTTGCTGACCGATCCGGCCAGATCGACATCGACCTTGCCGGTGATCAGCGGCGCCAGCGTCGCCACGTCGGTCTTGAGACCACCCGCCTCCAGCTTGACGGTGACCGGCCCGGCGCGGTTCTGGATGTCGAAGCCGTCGGAATGGATCTGCGCCGCCAGATCGTCCAGCCGCGTGCCGCCGGCGACGATCGAAACGAAGGACGCGCCGATATCGATGATCGGCGCCTTGCCGTCGCCGAACGCGCGCGCGGTGGCGTTATTGATCGCCAGCGTGATCGGCTGCGCCTTGCTGCCGACGCTGATCACCACGGGCGGGCCCTTGGCGGCGAGTTCGACCGAGAAATCGCTGGCGCCGGCAGGATCGACGATGCCGGTGGCGGTGCCGTGCACCGCATCGCTGTCGATATTGGCGCGGTCGACACTGACGCCGCCGGCGGTGGTTGCGGTGCCCGCGACATCGAAGCTGGTCTTGCCGGCAAACAGCGGCTTCAAATTCTCCGGCAGGAAGCGGGCGAAATCGCCGTCGCCCTTGGCCTCGATGTGATTTCCCTTATAGGTCAGCTGATGGCGGCCCGTCAGCTGGGTGACGATCTTGCCGTCCACTGTGAACGTGCCGATGCCGTTCCAGTTGGCGAGCGGTCCCGTGCCCGAGACGATTATGTCGACCGGCGGCGTATCGGGCAGCTTGAGCAGATTGGCGATGATGCCGCCTGCCGGCTCCGAGGCCTTGAGGTCGAGATCGAGCCTGTTGTCTGCCGGCGCAAAGTGGATTTTGGCATCTACATTGCCTTGCTTGCCGTCATGGCGGGTGACGTTGAGCGTCGTCTCGACCGCCAGCGGCGCGGCGTCGGCCTTCAGCATCCCCTTGGCGGCGAGTTCGGCGATGCCGCTGCCGGCAAGGTCTTGCCCCAGTGCGATCTCGGGCAGGTCGATCTGCTTGATATCGAGCGAAACTGGCAGCGTCGTCGTGCCGCCGCTCTGCGCTGGCTGCGTGCTGGCCACCGGCAACCGGGCGAGTTCGATGCGCTCGGCCGCGATGCGGTCGGCGCTGAAGTTCTTCGACAGCAGCGCCAGCGGCGACCAGTCGACGGCCACCTTGCGCGCCACCAGCCAGGCGCCCTCGCGGTCCTCCAGCACGACATGGTCGACACTGAGGGCCCCGGACCAGATGCCGTCGATGCCGCTGACCGTGACCTTGCGGTCGTCGCTCGAAGCCATGCGCGAGATGATGCCGGCGAGATTGTCGCGACCGCGCTCGGTCTTGGTCAACACGACCAGTGCGCCGATCGCTCCCGCGACCACGATGAGCAGCGTGTAGAGGACAATACGAAGGATGCGCCAGACCGTCTTCATCGCTCAGAACGCCTGCCCGATGCCGGCATAGATGCCGAAATGAGGGTCGCCCGGATCGCGGTTGAGCGGCACGGCGGCGTCGATGCGCAGCGGCCCGAACGGCGTGACATAGCGCAGGCCGACACCGGCGCCGACCTTGACGTCGGAGAAATCGGGGATCGATTTGGTCGACACGGTGCCGGCATCGACGAACGGCACGATGCCGATCGTGTCGGTGATGGCGATGCGCATTTCGACCGAGGTTTCGAAGAAGGACAGACCGCCGATCGGCTGGCCGGTGAAGTCCTTGGGGCCGATGCCCTGATAGGCATAGCCGCGCACCGAACCGCCGCCGCCGGAATAGAAGCGTCGGTCGGCCGGCACGTGTTCGAGGCTGGTGCCGACGATCGAACCGATGGCGACACGTTCGGCCAGCACGAACTTCGAAGCCGAATCCAGCGACTGATAGGCCGATCCCTCGCCCTTCAGCTTGAGGAAGGCCGCACCGCTCAAAATGTCGTAGCTCGGCTCGGCATAGGCCAGCACGCGGAAGCCGCTGGTCGGGTTCAGCCGGTTGTCCCTGTTGTCGTAGACATATTGCAGCGGAATGCTGGCGATCAGATATTTGTGCTTGCCGAAAGCGTCGTGGATGCGGGAATAGTCGAGCGCGACTTCCGCCGAAACCGTCTGCTTCTTGGTCAGTTCGTAGGACAGGCCGGTGCTGCCCTTGATCGAGAAATGGTCATAGGCGTCCGGATGTTCGAGCACGGTCTTGACGCTGGCGAAGAACTTCGATGCCGGCCCGATCACACCGGGCTTTTCGAACATGATGCCGGCATTGTAGTTGAGCTCGCCGAGATCGTTGCTGCCGATGCCGCTGATGGCGCCGTCGATGCGCAGCTTCTCGGCCCGCCCGAACAAATTGCGATGGCCCCAATAGCCTTCGAGCCCGAGGCCCTCGGTGTTGGAGAAGGTGCCGCCGACGCCGAAATAGCGCGGCTTGCGCTCGCTGACCTGGACGCCGATCGGAATGTTGCCCTCGGCATCGAGCGTGTCGGCTTCCTTGAACGTCACGCTGTTGAACACCTCGAGCGCCAGCAACCGGTCGCGCGCGTCGCTGATCTCTTGCGGCGAGTATTGCCGGCCGCGCTTGAGGCCGGTCATGTATTCGGTGAAGTCGCGATCGACCTTCTCGGTGCCTTCCACAGTGGTGTCGCCATAGCCGGCGACCGGCCCGGCGGCGACCGTCAGCGTCACGTCGAGCGTCGAAGTGGCGTGGTCGGCGACGATCTGCCTGTCCGTCACCTTGGCCAGCGGCCTGCCCTCCTCCTTCAGCGCCCGCACGATCAGCGCCTCGGCCTTGAGCACGGCGCCCGACCCGGCGTCGCCGCCCGATATCAGGCCGTAATCGGCGCTCATCAGCCCCGCCGCGTCGCCCTCAAGGTGGATATTGCCCAAAGTGAATTTCGGCCCGCTGGCAATGTCGATGACCACGGGAACCGGCTGCGGGCCCTTGAATTCGGTGTCGGGCGGCAAATCGTCGAGCGGCTTGCCGTCTATGGTGATGGTGACGACGCCTTCGTAGCGGGCATCGGCATAAAGCGCGGCGACCAGCTGCTCGCGATCGCTGCGTGCCTTGGCCATCAGCCCGAGCGAGCCGGAAACCGGACGCTCCTCGTCACTTTTCAGCGTCGAGGCGTTTTCCAGCTTCTTGACCAGATCCTTGTCGGCGTCGGGGGCATTGATGGTGACGGCATAGCGCATAGGATCGACAATGTCGGCATCCTCGTCGCTGGACGACCCCCACAGCTTGATGCCGAAAAGCTCGAAAGCCGCCGCCGGCCGCGATTCGGCGAGCAGCGCGGTCGAGCACATCATGGCCAAAAGCAGGGCGCGCGGAAGCGCACGCCCTGGCGCGCGACCTCCTGACATCTGCTCTTCATGCGCCGGCATTAAGACAACCTAGGTTATAAAACTAAAATTGGAATGAAGTTCTGAAGCGCTCGTAAAGGGGCCACAATCCAATTGTCTGAAATAGGACGGGCTTGGAATTCACACCTTTTGCGTCGCCGCAAGAAAGCGTGATCCCCTGTCCTATGGAGGTACTACCGGCCATTGGCCGGAAAGGAAACCGTTGGCAGGCGGAACCCTGCCGCGTCCTTGTGTTGACAAGCCTGACTGAAGCTTGATCATGCCTGGACGTTAGCACTGTCTGGAGGGTGTTATGGCAATGCGCGCGGCTCGTGGTCTGTCGATCCTGATTCTTCTGTTTTTTGCCTGGAGTGGTGTCGCGCAAGCGGCTGAGGCCCGGCGAATCGCCACAACAGACAATTCCGATTATTTCGGCTTCGACCTCAGGTCCGACCAGAATGTCACGCTCGACCAGTGCAAGACGACATGCCTGGGCGACCCGGCCTGCCGCGCCTTCACCTACAACAACAAAGCCAAATGGTGTTTCCTCAAATCCGACTACAACCAGCTGAAATCCTTCAACGGCGCGGTTGCCGGCAAGGTCGTCAACCTCGATGGCGATCCCGACATCGGCGCGCCGCCGGAACTCTCTTTCTTCCCCAACTGGATGGCCGATCAGGCTCAGCAATACCGCAACAGGCTGCTCGGTCCGGCCTATGACAAGCCGACCGAGGGCATGGCAGCCTTGATGAACGCCGCCGAGCAGGCTGTGCTGACCGGCGACCACCGCTCCGCCATGCTGAAATACGAATCCGCGGTCTCGGTGCTGCCCGACGATGGTCAGCTCTGGCTCAACCTGGCGCGTGAAACGCTGGCCGTGCAGCCCGCCGCCAGCACCTCCGAAGCCTCCACTTTGCCGGCAAACGGCACATCCGCCGCTTTCAACGCCTACAAATTGCTGCGCACCACCAAGACGCGCGCCGACGTGCTGGCGCTGCTCGGCAACGGCCTCGACAAGCGCGATCTCTACCGGCCGGCGCTGCAGGCCTATGAAGCCAGCCTTGCCCTGAACCCTTCGCCGGCGGTCCAGGCCGACTATGCCGATCTCAAGGCGCGCAAGGGTTTCCGCGTCATCGACCACACCGTCGATGCCGACACCAGCGCGCCGCGCATCTGCGCGCAATTCTCCGAGGATCTGGTCAAGACCGGCGTCGACTACGCGCAGTTCGTCACCGTCGACAACGCGCCGCCCAAGGGCGTCGAGGCCAAGGACAAGCAGATCTGTGTCGAAGGTCTGGAGCACGGCCAGCATTATGATGTCACCTTCCGCGCCGGCTTGCCGGCGGCCATCGGCGAGGTGACCGCGGCTCCCGTGGTGCTGTCGATCTATGTCCAGGACCGCGCACCATCCGCCCGCTTCACCGGCGACAGCTTCGTGCTGCCGGCCGGCGCGCGCCGCGGCATCCCGGTCGTCACCGTCAACATGAACGCCGCCGAGATGAAGCTCTATCGCATCGGCGACCGCTCGCTGGCACAGCTTCTGTCGGGCTACCAGTTCCTGCACCAGCTCGACAGCTATGACATCTCCAACATTTCCGAGCAGATGGGCGCGCCGGTCTGGCAAGGCCAGCTCGACATCGCCAATGATCTCAACAAGGAGGTCACCACCTCCTTCCCGGTCGACGAGGCGCTGCCGCAGCGCAAGCCCGGCGTCTATGTGCTGACCGCCCAGGCCGTCAACGACAAGAGCGACGACTACAATTCGATGGCCACGCAATGGTTCGTCGTCTCCGACATCGGCCTGTCGACCTATACCGGCCAAGACGGGTTGAATGTCTTTGCCCGTTCGCTGGGCAGCGCCAAGCCGATAGCAGGCGCCGAACTGACCCTGGTTGCCAGGAACAATGAGGTTCTCGGCACAGCGACATCGGATGCCGACGGCCATGCCGTCTTCAACCCCGGCCTGACGCGCGGCGACGGCGGCATGGTGCCGGCTGTGCTGATGGCCAAGCAGGGCGACAATGACTTCGTCTTCCTCGACATGGGCCGGGCCGGCTTCGACCTGT
Source organism: Mesorhizobium norvegicum (assembly GCF_004919685.1). GTDB lineage: Bacteria > Pseudomonadota > Alphaproteobacteria > Rhizobiales > Rhizobiaceae > Mesorhizobium > Mesorhizobium norvegicum. The sequence continues at coordinate 174,012 of NZ_SMYZ01000054.1, forward strand.
CCGACCGCGGCGTCACCGGCCGCGCGGCGCCCGGTGCGCTTGACGTCTATGCCTGGACCGAACGCGGTATCTATCGCGCCGGCGAGGATGTTCATGTCGCGGCGCTTGCCCGCGACGGCGCCGCCAAAGCGGTCGAGAACCTGCCGCTGACCTTCATCTTCTCCCGCCCCGACGGCGTCGAGGACCGCCGCATCGTCAGTGACGGCGCATCGGCCGGCGGCCATGCCGTCGACCTGCCGCTCGCACCCAACGCCATGCGTGGTACCTGGTCGGTGTCGATCTACACCGATCCCAAGCAGGCGGCGGTGGCCAGCCAGATGTTCCTGGTCGAGGATTTCGTGCCGGATCGCATCGAATTCGACATGAAGTCCGACAAGCAGGAGATCGCCCAGGGCGAAACCGCCAACATCAACATTGATGGCCGCTTCCTCTATGGCGCACCGGCAGCAGGCCTGGCGCTGGAAGGCGAGTTGACGCTGTCGACGTCGCGCGATTGGGACCGTTTCCAGGGCTTTTCCTTTGGCCTCGCCGACGAGCAGTCGGCCGAACCCACTGTCACCCCCCTCGCCGATCTGCCGGTGGTTGGCGATGACGGCAAGGTGACCTTCCCGGTCTCCGTCGAGCAACTGCCGTCGACCACCAAGCTGGTCGACGCCAAGGTGACGGTCAGGATGCGCGAAACCGGTGGCCGCGCCATCGAGCGTTCGCTCAACATCGGCATCCGCCCGCAAGGCCATATGATCGGCATCCGCCCGGATTTCGCCGACAATGAAGTGCCGCAGGGCGGCACGGCCAAGTTCAGCCTGATCGCCGTCGATCCCGACGGCAAGCGCGAGGCGCTGAAAGGCGCGCAGTGGACGCTGGTCAAGGTCGAACGCAATTACCAGTGGTACCGCTCGAACAATTCCTGGAACTACGAGCCGGTCACCTTCACCAAGTCGATAGCCAACGGCCAGGTCGACCTCAACGCCGACGGCGACGCAACCGTCTCCGTGCCGGTCGATTGGGGTCAATACCGCCTCGAGGTCGAGACATCGGATCCCGAGGGACCGGCGACCAGCTACGAGTTTGATGCCGGCTGGTATGTCTCCTCGACCACCACCGAAACGCCTGACGGCCTTGAGATCGCCCTCGACAAGGACACCTATGCCGCCGGCGAAGTGGCCAAGCTGAAAGTCTCGCCGCACTTTGCCGGCGAACTTCTTATCAACATCGGTTCCGACAAGCTGTTGAAGACCGTCACGGTATCAGTGCCGGCCGGTGGCAGCACCGTCGACATTCCGGTCGGCGACGACTGGGGCGCCGGCGCCTATGTCACCGCAACCCTGTTCCGACCGGGCGAGGCCCAGGAAACGCGTATGCCGGCGCGCGCCATCGGCGTGAAATGGCTGAAGGTCGATCCGGGCTCGAAGAAGCTCGCCATCACCTTGACGCCGCCCGACAAGACCATGCCGCGCCAGCAGCTGTCGATCCCGGTTTCGGTCGCCGGCGTGCAGCCGGGCAGCAATGCCTATGTCATGGTTGCCGCCGTCGATGTCGGCATCCTCAACCTGACCAACTACAAGGCACCGGATCCGGAGGAGTGGTTCTTCGGTCAGCGTATGCTGGGCATGGAAATCCGCGACATCTACGGTCGCCTGATCGACGGCTCGCTTGGCAACACCGGCAAGCTCAGGACCGGCGGCGACGGCGCCAACATGCAGGCGCAAGGCAGCCCGCCCACCGAAAAGCTGGTCGCCTTCTTCTCCGGCCCCGTCGAGCTCGATGCCGACGGCAAGGCGCGGATCGACTTCGACATCCCGCAGTTCAACGGCACCGTGCGCGTCATGGCCGTCGCCTGGACCAAGGAAGCGGTCGGCCACGCCCAGTCCGACGTGATCGTGCGCGATCCCGTCGTCATCACCGCCGGCCTGCCGCGCTTCCTGGCGCCTGGTGACGCCGCCGTCATGCGCCTCGATGTCGCCGACACCGACGGCCCTGCCGGCGACTATGCGCTGTCGATCGAAACGACGGGCGACCTGTCGACGGGCGACAAGCCCCTGCCCCAGAAGCTGACGCTCGCCCAGGGCAAGCGGCAAACACTGACCGTGCCGCTGATCGCACAGACAGCCGGCAATGCCTCGCTTACCATCAAGCTCGCCCATGCCGACGGCACCAAGGTCGAGCAGACGCTCTATGTGCCGGTGCGTCCGGCGCAATTGCCGGTCACCACCCGCCTGGTGGTCGACCTCAAGGGCAATGGCGGTGCGCTGCGCGTCGACAAGGAACTGCTCGCGGCAAGCCTGCTCGACGGCGCCTCCGTCAGCGTCGGCGTTTCGCAGGCCGCCGCCTTCGACGTGCAGTCGCTGCTGATGACGCTCGACCGCTACCCCTATGGTTGCGCCGAGCAGACCACCAGCCGCGCCATGCCGCTTCTCTACGTCAACGAGCTGGCATCCGGCATCGGCATGGCAAGCGATCCCGACATCCATGGCCGCATCCAGGACGCCATCTACAAGGTTCTGAGCTACCAGGCCTCGGCCGGCAGCTTCGGCCTGTGGGGTCCGGGCTCCGGCGATCTGTGGCTCGACGCCTATGTCACCGACTTCCTGACCAGGGCGCGCGAGCAGAAATACGACGTGCCGAGCCTGGCCATGAACCAGGCGCTGAGCAATCTGCAGAACTCGCTCGGCTACGACCAGAGCGTACAGGACCGTGGCGGCGAGATCGCCTACGCCCTCTACGTTCTGGCCCGCAACAAGAAGGCCTCGATCGGCGATCTGCGCTACTACGCGGATACCCAGCTCGAAGCCTTCTCGAGCCCGATGGCCGTTGCCCAGCTGGCGGCGAGCCTGGCGCTCTACGGCGATACGCCGCGTGCGGAATCGACGTTCAAGACTGCCCTGCAGCTCGCCAAATCGACCACCGACTATGACTACTACCGCTCCGACTACGGCTCGCGGCTGCGTGACGGCGCGGCGATGCTGGCGCTGGCGGCGGAATCCAAGCCGGTGCCGACGATCGTGCCGGAGCTGGTCAAGCTGGTGACCAGGGAACGCGCCGAAGCCCGCTGGACCACCACCCAGGACGAATCCTGGATGCTGCTGGCGGCCCGCGCGCTGAAGGAAGGCAATGATACGATTACGCTGACCGTCAATGGCGCGGCGCATTCCGGCGGCTATTCCAACCAGGTCGAAGGCAGCGACCTGGTTGACAGCCCGCTGACCATCGCCAACACCGGCAAGACCCCGCTGCAGGCCGTCGTCACCACGGTTGCGTCGCCGATCCAGCCCCTGCCGGCCGGCGGCGACGGCTTCACCATCAGCCGCACCTACTACAAGCTCGATGGCACCGAAGCCAATGTCACCGAGGCGACGCAGAACGAACGCTATGTCGTCGTGCTCAAGGTCAACGAGCAGAACAAATGGCCGTCGCGCCTGCTGGTCACCGACCTGTTGCCAGCCGGCTTCGAGATCGACAATCCGGGCCTGGTCTCCAGCGCCCAGTTGACGAACTTCTCGTGGCTGGCGCAGACCGATGCGGCCCATCTCGAATTCCGCGACGACCGTTTCGTCGCGGCGTTCAACCCGGCCGACGGCGACCACGACCACAATCTGACCCTCGCCTATGTCGTGCGCGCGGTGACGCCTGGCACCTACGCCCATCCGGCGGCAACGGTGGAAGACATGTACCGGCCGCAATATTCGGCCCGCACCGCCACCGGCATGATGGAGATCAAGGCGCCGTAAGGCGCTGATGGTGACGATGATGAAAATGGCGATTGCGCTAGCGACAGCTCCCTTCTCCCCGTCACTATACGGGGAGAAGGTGCCGGCAGGCGGATGAGGGGCAGCGCCATGCTCTCCAAAAAATTCCTGCGCCGGGCAGCCATCACGGGCATCTCCCTCGCCGGCGTTGCGGTGATCATCGCAGCCAGCCTCTGGGAACTCGACCGTGCCTTCCCGCCACCGCTGCCTGCCGAACTCACGGTCTCCACAGAAGTCCAGGACCGCGATGGCCAATTGTTGCGCGCCTTCGCCACGCCGGACGGCTACTGGCGGTTAGAGACCCGGCTCGACCAGGTCGACAAGCAGTTTGTCGACATGCTGGTCACCTATGAGGACAAGCGTTTCTGGGACCATGAGGGTGTCGACGTGCTGGCGCTGGCGCGTGCCGCCGGTCAGTTCGCCACCAGCGGCCACATCGTCTCCGGCGGCTCGACCCTGTCGATGCAGCTTGCCCGGCTGATCGAGCCGCGCGAAGGCCGCAGCCTCGGCTCCAAGATCAAGCAGATGCTGCGCGCCATCCAGATCGAGCGCCGGCTGTCCAAGCGCGAGATCCTCGAACGCTACCTGACGCTGGCGCCTTATGGCGGCAATCTGGAAGGCGTGCGCGCCGCCTCGCTCGCCTATTTCGGCAAGGAGCCGAAGCGGCTCACCGTTTCCGAATCCGCCCTTCTCGTCGCTCTGCCGCAGCTGCCGGAAAGGCGCCGGCCCGACCGCAACCTGAAGATCGCCCACGCCGCCCGCGACCGGGTGCTGACCCGCATGGTGTCCTCCGGCCTGCTCGGCGAGCGCGAGGCCGCACGTGCCGCCCTCGACGATGTGGCGGGCCTGCGCCGCACGCTACCGACGCTCGCCGCGCACGCCGCCTATGCGATGCTGCCCAAGGCTGTACCCGGCCAGCCCTTGCAGCTGACGATCCGCAAGAGCGTCCAGGAAGGGCTGGAACAGGTGGCGAGGGACGCGGCCGCCAAGCTTGGGCCTCGCCTGTCAGTCGCCATGGTGCTGGCCGACTCCCGCACCGGCGACATCCTTGGTGAAGTCGGCTCGGCCAATTTCTTCGACGCCAGCCGCTCCGGCTGGATCGACATGACAAAGATCGTCCGCTCGCCCGGCTCGACGCTGAAGCCGTTCATCTACGGTCTTGCCTTCGAACAGGGACTGGTGGCGCAGGAGACGCTGATCGACGACAGCCCCGTCGATTTCTCAGGCTATCGGCCGAAGAATTTCGACATGGGCTATCAGGGCGATGTCAGCATCCGGCAAGCGCTGCAACTGTCGCTCAACGTGCCGGCAATCCGCGTGCTCGACGCGGTCGGGCCAACGCGGCTGATGGCGCGCTTTCGCCAGGCCGGCGTCAGCCCCGTGCTCCCGGTCAACGAGGCACCGGGCCTGGCCATCGGCCTTGGCGGCGTTGGGGTGACACTGCGCGACCTCGTCCAGCTCTACACGGGGCTCGCCAATGGCGGCAAGACGCACACGCTGCATGACGGCACCGAGCCGGCCAATGCCGAGCGCACCACCGCCACCATCCTCGACGGTCAGGCCAACTGGCAGATCATCGACATACTGTCGGGCGTCAAGCCGCCCGAGGGTGCCTTGCAGCGCGGCATCGCCTACAAGACCGGCACCTCCTACGGCTACCGCGACGCCTGGTCGGTCGGCTTCGACGGCCGCTATGTGCTGGGTGTCTGGGTCGGCCGCCCCGACGCCGGCGCGGTGCCCGGCCTGTCCGGCTATGTCTCGGCCGCTCCCATCCTGTTCGAGGGTTTTGTCCGTTCGGGCCTGGCCACCGTCCCATTGCCGGGCAAGCTGCCCGGCGTGTTCAGCCCCAGGCGCGAGGACCTGCCGGTGACGCTCGCCCGCTTCGGCGCCGGGTCCGACGGCCTGGTGCAGGCGACAGTGACCGAACCCGCTCCGACCATCATCTTCCCGCCCGACGGCGCCCGCGTCGATCTCGGCACCAATTCAGCCGACGCCTCGCCGCTGGTGCTGAAACTGCAAGGCGGCCGCGCGCCGTTCCGCTGGCTGGCCAACGGCAAGCCGCTCACCGGCATCGACCGTCGCCGCACCGCGACCTGGCAACCGGATGGCGCTGGCTATTCGACGCTGACGGTGATCGACGCCGCGGGGCGCGCGGCCAGCGTCAAGGTGTTCGTCGAATAGATCGCGCCAAGAGATTCATGGAAATTAGATTCATGGAATTGGCTTTCCGGGCGCTCGGCAGATAGCAGGATACTCACCTATGCCTGTTCCGAGGCACCCCCCTCTGGCNNAGAGGGGGGTGCCTCGCGCAATCCTCGATTGTCGGCAGCCTCGGCGCTGGCTGCGGTAGCGCTCGTTTTGGCAGTCACCCTCCCCGCTTTCGCTGACGCCTTGCCCGCCGGCTTTGTCCGGCTCGCCGATGTCGACCCCTCGATCCGCCAGGACATCCGCTACGCCGGATCGGACAATTTCCTGCATCGCAAGGTGAACGGCTATGACGCGCCGGCCTGCATCCTCACCGAGCAGGCGGCAAAGGCACTCTCCGCTGTCCAGAAGGCGGTCGCCGCCAAAAGCCTGACCCTGGTGGTGTTCGATTGCTACCGCCCTGTCCGCGCCGTCGCCGACATGGGCGAATGGACGCGTGAGGGCGGGCCGCCCGATCCGCATTGGTATTCAAGGGTCAGGCGTAGCGACCTGATCGCCAAGGGCTATGTCGGAGAACTATCGACCCATTCACGTGGCTCGACAGTCGACGTCGCCCTCGCCCGAACGGACCGCAGGTCCAGCCCGAACCCGGTCTGCGGCGCCGTTGATGCCGACACGCTCGATTTCGGCACCGGCTTCGACTGCTTCGACCCGATGAGCGAAACCGCCCACCGCGGCCTCGCCAGCGAAGCGGCGGCAAACCGCAAGATGCTTGTCGATGCCATGCGTGTAGCCGGCTTCAAGAACTATGCACGGGAATGGTGGCACTTCACGCTGACAAATGAACCGTTCGCCAAGGAGCGTTTTGACTTCCCCATTACCGGCAACTAACACGCCGAACCAAATTTCAGACGGTCTTGCCTCGACAGCTCACATTTCTAGATAGGTCAGGTGACGAGCAAGGATTCGGGCAGGAGGCGCGCAAGGGAAAATATTTCTCAATGATGGGAAAAAACGTCGAACATTTTCTCAAGCAGGGCAAAAATTGCAACATTGAATGCATCTAATTTCTATCAATTCGGTAGATTTGGCGCGGGTTCAACGGAGGCAGAAATGACCAAACCTCATTTCAGGAAACTGCTCGGCGCACTGGTCGCCACATCTGTCCAGTTCGGCACGCTCGGTTTCGCGTTTGCCGATACCACCATCCTCAACGTGTCCTACGATCCGACACGCGAGTTCTACAAGGCCTATGACGAAGCTTTCGTCGCCCATTGGAAGGCCGAGACCGGCGAGACGGTCACCGTCCAGCAGTCGCATGGCGGATCGGGCGCCCAGGCCCGCGCCGTGATCGATGGCCTCGATGCCGATGTGGTGACGCTGGCGCTCGAAGGCGATATCAATGCGATCGTCTCGAAGTCGAAGAAGATCAATCCCGACTGGCGCAAGAAATTCGAAAACAATTCAGCGCCTTACACATCGACCATCATCTTCCTTGTCCGCAAGGGCAATCCCAAGGGCATCCACGACTGGAGCGACCTCGTCAAGGACGGCGTCCAGGTGATCACGCCCAATCCCAAGACCTCCGGCGGTGCACGCTGGAACTACCTCGCGGCATGGGCTTACGCCAACGCCAATGACGGCGGCGACGAGGCTAAAAACAAGGAATTCGTCGGCAAGCTCTACGCCAATGCCCCGGTGCTCGACACCGGCGCGCGCGGCTCGACCGTGACCTTCGCGCAAAAGGGCATCGGCGATGTACTGATCGGCTGGGAAAACGATGCCTATCTGGCACTCGACGAATTCGGCGCCGACAATTTCGAAATCGTCTACCCGCCGACATCGATCCTGGCCGAGCCGCCGGTGGCGATTGTCGATGCCAATGTCGACGCCAAGGGCACGCGCAAGGTCGCCGAAGCCTATCTGGGTTGGCTCTATTCCAAGGAAGCGCAGACGATCATCGCCAAGAACCACTATCGTCCGGCCAAGCCCGAACTTGTGGCTCCGGCGGACCTGCCCAAAACACCTGAAATCAAGCTGATCTCCATCGACGATCCGCTTTTTGGCGGCTGGAAGAAGGCACAGCCTTATCATTTCGGCGATGGTGGTATATTCGACCAGATCTATAAGCCGGCCCAGTGAGCTAAATCTAGATCAGGACGATATGACCACAGCACCCGCGCAGGCGGGGTGGCGGTTCAGACAGCCGAGTGTCATTCCGGGTTTCGGATTGACGCTCGGCTTCTCGCTTGCCTACCTCACCCTCATCATCCTCATCCCGCTGTCCGGGCTGATCTGGCGCTCGGCCGCCCTTGGCTGGCCTGAGTTCTGGGCGATCGCAACCGATCGTCGCACCATCAACGCGCTTGAAATCAGCTTCGGCACCGCCTTCATCGCGGCTGCCGTCAACGTCGTCTTCGGCACCCTCGTCGCCTGGGTGCTGGTGCGCTACCGCTTTCCCGGCCGCCGCATCGTCGATGCCATGGTCGACCTGCCCTTCGCGCTGCCGACGGCGGTGGCCGGCATCGCGCTGACCACGCTCTACGCGCCGAACGGCTGGATCGGCAAATTGCTGATGCCGCTTGGCATCAAGGTCGCCTATACGCCGCTCGGCATCGTCATCGCGCTGATCTTCATCGGCCTGCCCTTCGTCGTGCGCACCGTGCAGCCGATCATGGAGGAAATCGACAAGGAGGTGGAGGAAGCCGCCGCCACGCTTGGCGCCAGCCGCTTCCAGATCATCACCCGCATCCTGTTTCCGGGCCTGGCGCCGGCCATCACCACCGGCTTTTCGCTGGCCTTCGCGCGCGGCGTCGGCGAATACGGCTCGGTCATCTTCATCGCCGGCAATTTGCCCTACAAATCCGAGATCGCGCCGCTTCTGATCGTCATCCGGCTGGAGGAGTACAATTATCCGGCAGCGACCGCGATCGCGGCGATCATGCTGTTTTTGTCGTTCCTGATGCTTTTGATCGTCAATCTCGCACAGTCATGGAGCCGCAAGCGCTATGGCTGATCCCGAGATCAAATCCTACGAACAGCATCACGAGAGCCGCTCGCCGGCGGTGACCGAGAGCCGGCCGGCGCAAGCCGTCCTGATGGCCATCGTCTTCGCTTTCCTTGGCATCTTCCTGCTCCTGCCGCTGATCATCGTCTTCCACGAGGCGCTGGCAAAAGGCGTCAGTGCCTATACGCAGTCGTTGAGTGACGCCGACACGCGCTCGGCGATCCGGCTGACGCTGCTGGTGGCGGCGATCTCGGTGCCGCTCAACATTGTCTTCGGCATCTCCGCCGCCTGGGCGATCGCCAAGTTCGAGTTCAAGGGCAAGGCCTTCCTGACCACGCTGATCGACCTGCCCTTCTCGGTCTCGCCGGTCATATCGGGCCTCGTCTATGTGCTTTTGTTCGGCGCCCAGGGGCTGCTCGGCGGCTGGCTGAAAGCGCATGGCATCGTCATCCTGTTTGCTGTGCCGGGCATCGTGCTGGCCACCGTCTTCGTCACCTTCCCCTTCGTCGCCCGCGAGTTGATCCCGCTGATGCAGGAGCAGGGCAATGGCGACGAGGAGGCAGCACTCTCGCTTGGCGCCAATGGCTGGCAGACCTTCTGGTACGTGACCTTGCCCAACGTCAAATGGGGGCTGCTCTACGGCGTACTCCTGTGCAATGCGCGTGCCATGGGCGAGTTCGGCGCGGTCTCGGTGGTGTCGGGCCACATACGCGGCCTGACCAACACCATGCCGCTGCATGTCGAAATCCTCTATAACGAGTACAACGCCGTCGGCGCCTTCGCCGTCGCTTCATTGCTTGCGGGCCTGGCGCTCGTCACGCTGGTCTTGAAAACACTTCTCGAGATGCGCTACGGCGCCGAGATCGCCGCGACACGCGGGCACTAGAAGGTTCTGTAGATGGAAGTTCGCGTTGCCAACGTGCGCAAGGAATTTGACCGGTTTCCGGCCCTCCACGACGTGTCGCTCGATATCAAGTCGGGCGAGCTGATCGCGTTGCTGGGGCCGTCCGGCTCCGGCAAGACGACGCTGCTCAGGCTCATCGCCGGGCTGGAGCGGCCGACGCGGGGAAACATCTTCTTCGGCGACGAGGACGCCTCGCACAAGTCGATCCAGGATCGCAATGTCGGCTTTGTCTTCCAGCACTATGCGCTGTTCCGGCACATGACGGTGGCCGACAATATCGGCTTCGGCCTGAAGGTCCGGCACGGGCCGTCGCGCCCGCCGGCGCAGGAAATCCGCCGCCGCGCCTCCGAGCTTCTCGACCTCGTTCAGCTGTCGGGGCTGGAGAAGCGCTATCCGGCGCAGCTTTCCGGCGGCCAGCGGCAGCGCGTGGCGCTGGCGCGCGCCATGGCGATCGAACCCAAGGTGCTGTTGCTCGACGAGCCGTTCGGCGCGCTTGACGCGCAGGTGCGCCGGGAATTGCGCCGCTGGCTGCGCGAAATCCATGACGCCACCGGCCACACCACCGTCTTCGTCACCCACGACCAGGAAGAGGCGCTGGAGCTTGCCGACCGCGTCGTGGTGATGAGCCAGGGCCGCATCGAGCAGGTCGGCACCGCCGACGACATCTACGACACGCCGAACTCGCCCTTCGTCTATGGCTTCATCGGTGAATCGAGCTCGCTTCCCGTCAAGGTCGAGAATGGCGAGATCTGGCTCGCCGACCGTCCGATCGGGCTTGCCGCGCCCAACGAGCCCTCGGGCGATGCGACGCTCTACTTCCGCCCGCACGATGTCGAATTGCTGGACGGCTGCAGCGGCTGCATCGCCGGTACGGTTGCTGCCAGCCGCCGCGTCGCCGGCACGCGCCGGGTCGAGCTTGAGATCGGCGGCGAGCGCCAGCGGGTCGAAATCGAACTGCCGGTCGACCACCCCGCGGCCCACAAAAGCCGGGTGGCGTTCCGCCCCGGCCGCTGGAAGTTGTTTCCGGCCAGCTGATCCTCGATCGGGACGCTACTCCAGCCAGTTCTCGATCTTCAAGCCCCTGATCCGGTTGAACTCTCCCGTGTTGGCGGTCACCAGCGTGGTGCCCAATGCATAGGCATGAGCGGCAATAAAAAGATCATTATGGCCAATGGTCTGGCCCGCGGCTTCAAGCTCGGCGCGAAGTCCGCCATACTCGGCATCCACCGGCACATCGAGCGGCAAGACAGGTATCTCGGCCAACAAGTCTTCAACCTTCTTGAGCAGCTTGGCCGATCCCTTCTTTGCGCAGCCATATCGCAATTCAGAGGCGACCACGATGCTGGTGCAAACGGCGTCATCTCCCTCGCGCACCATTGCACTTGCGGCCTTGCCAGCAGGGTTTCGGATCATGTCGCTGATGATGTTCGTGTCCAGCATGAACCGCATTAGAAAATATCCTCGGATTTGACCGGCGTGTCATCGATCTCGGGGAAGTCGTCTTCAGGACCGAGCGGCTGATCTTTCGCCCATTGGGCGAGCAGCGCGGTAAGTCCAGGTTTGCGAGCCGGCTCGATGACCAGGCGGTCGCCTTCACGGCTGATCAAGACCTTTTCGCCGGGAAGCTCGAACTCGACAGGAATGCGCACCGCCTGGCTGCGGTTGTTGCGAAACAGCTTCGCCTCCCTCGGCGGCGTTGTTGAATGACGGTTCCGGGGCATGGCGATGCTCCTTGTGTATATGCCATTTGTATATGCCATATGACGCCACGATGCAAGGCACAGAAAAGCTCCGACGAAGGCAGCCATCGACTGGAACAGAATTCCAACAAATGCCCCTTTCAGCGATACTTCTTCTCGTGCCGAGGCGATGAAGCTACGGTGCGTGCCTCGTCGCGCGCCCTGCGCCACAGCTATGGTTCGACCATAAACCCATTGCATCGGAGCCTGTTTTCATGAAGCGATTTTTCCTCGGGCTTGCCACCGTCGCCGGCCTGTTCCTCGCATCCTCCCAGGCCTGGTCGGCCGACAAACTGCTCAACGCATCCTATGATGTCGGCCGCGAACTGTTCGTGCAGGTCAACAAGGCCTTCGTCGCGCAGCATCCGGGCGTCACCGTCGATCAGTCGCATGCCGGCACCTCGGCGCAGGCGCGCGCCATCGCCGAGGGCCTTGGCGCCGATGTCGTTACCTTCAACCAGGTCACCGACATCGACTTCCTGGTCAAGAAGGGGCTCGTCTCGGCCGACTGGCAGAAGGATTTCGCCAATGACGCGTCGCCCTTCTATTCGCTGCCTTCCTTCCTTGTCCGCGCGGGCAACCCCAAGCACATCAAGGACTGGAACGATCTCGTTCGCGACGACGTGCAGGTGATCTTCCCCAACCCGAAAACCTCCGGCAATGCGCGCTACACCTATCTGGCGGCAACCGCCTACGCCAAGGAGGCCTTCAAGGGCGACGACGCCAAGGTGAAGGAGTTCATCACCAAGCTGTTCAACAACGTGCCGATCTTCGACACCGGCGGCCGCGCCGCGACCACCACCTTCGTGCAGCGCGAGATCGGTGACGTGCTGATCACCTTCGAGTCGGAGACGCGCGGAATCCGCAAGGAGTATGGCGACGACAAGTTCGAGCAGGTCACGCCCTCGGTCAGCCTGCTGGCCGAATTCCCGGTGGCGATCGTCGACAAGGTCGCCGACGAGCACGGCACGCGCGATCTGGCCAAGACCTATCTCGACTTCCTCTACACCCCCGAGGGCCAGGACATCCTCGCCCAGAACGGCAACCGGGTTCGCGACGCGGCGGTCGCCGCCAAATACAAGGCCCAGTTTCCCGATGTCCGCTTGCTGACGGTGGAAGACGTCTTCGGCGGCTGGGACAAGGTGCAGAAGGAGCATTTCGCCGCCGGCGGCCTGCTCGACCAGACCTACGGCAGCCGCTAAGAGTTGCGGCTTCCCAGTGGATGAGAAAGCCGGCGCTTTTGCCGGCTTTTTTCGTTTTGTGCGCCGGCGATCCGGTTTTCAGCGGGATATCGGCACCGTCCGTGCAAAACGTTACAAAGAATCAACGCGTTTGTGCCTAACGTGCAATCCGGCGGCTTGTTTTCGCGAAACATCATCGCGCGGCGAAAACGTCATTATTTGCACACAAACAGTCGCCAGATGCGAGTGGTTGGGGCTTCAATGGGTTGATCTGGGCATGCTGACAAAAAAAGGCAAATACGGCCTCAAGGCCCTCGTGCATCTGTCCGGCCTGCCGGTCGGCCAATTGGCCTTCGTCAACGATATCGCGGTGGCCAACAACATTCCGAAGAAATTCCTCGATGCCATCCTGGGCGAGTTGCGTAATGCCGGCTTCGTCCAGAGCCGCAAGGGCAAGGAAGGCGGCTATCGCCTCGCCCGGCCGGCCTCCGAAATCAAGATCGGCCATGTCGTGCGCGTGCTTGACGGGCCGTTGGCGCCGATCCCCTGCGCCAGCCGCACGCAGTATCAGCGCTGCGACGACTGCGACGAGGCGACCTGCCAGGTCCGGCACATGATGCTGGAGGTCCGGCAGGCAATCGCCGAAGTGCTGGATAACCGCAGCCTCGCCGCCATGCGCGATGCCGACAATGATGATTTTCCGGTCGAGCTGACCTCGCAGATATGAACCACTGACGCGCGTTCGCCATCGCAAGGTTGCGCGGTCCATGCCGACGCAGTAAAGCGGGGTTCGAAGAACGGGCTGGACCGATGAGGCTGTCGTGGTTCGCAAAATCCCGCAAGGCCGCCCGCAAGCCGCCATCGGCAGCCAGTTTCCGAACTGAAATCATCGCCGACGTCTTTGTCCCGGACCGGGCGGAAGATGTGCGCTTTTTCAGCCGCAAACTGGATCGCCCCGGCCGGCTTCGCCGCTTTTCCAACAAGGACCTCCGCGAAAGCCTGCTGTGCGTCTTCTATCTCATGGTGGCAGCGGCTCTGCCGGTGCGCTGGTGGGCGCTGATCTGCGGCCGCATGTCCAGGTTTCGCCTGAAGCGCCATATGCGCAAGGAGTTTCCCGCTTACGCTGCCGCCACACGCGCGGTGCTTGGCGACGACATCGATGCGCGCAAGCTGTTCGAGGGATTGCTGGCGGCGCGCCATCGCCGCCGCCTGCAGCTCGCCGCACATCTGGTGGCTGGCCGCTGGTCGCCGACGATCCGGCTGGAGGGGCTGGAGGGACTGGTGGCGGCCCTGCAGCGCGGCCACGGCGCCATCCTCTGGTGCGATCAGTTCATCGCCCAGACCATCATCGGCAAGCGCGCTTTGTACGAGGCCGGTATCGAGGCGCATCAGGTGAGCGTCCACACCCACGGTATTTCCGAAACGGCGTTCGGCCTACGTTTCCTCAACCCGCCGCTGATCAATGTCGAGAACCGGTTCCTGAAAAGTCGGGTCGCCTTTGATCGCGACGACGCCTATCAGGTCACCATCCGCATCCAGAAAATCCTGAAGCAGAATGACGTGGTGATGATGACCAACACCATCCATGCCGGCACGACCTTCACCGAAGCCGCCATGGGCGAAAACGGCTGGACCCACCTCGCCTCGGCGCCGGCGAATTTCGCCGCCAGGGGCAGGACGGCGCTGTTTGCCATGTCGACCTTCGAAGTGGTTCCGTTCATTGAATACCGTGCCGTGCTCAGCCCCGCGCTGACGCCGGAGGCGTCTGTCACCCCGGCGACGGACATGGCCAGGGATGGAACCAAGAACATGGCCGTGCAGGCGCACTACATCCTGCTCAAGCGCGACCGCCTGCTGGAGGCGCTGAAACTCTACCCCGAGCAGATGATGACGTGGTCCCGTCGGCAGCGGCTGACCAAGGCTCAGGACAGCACCGGCATCGGCACTGGCGAAAGCTCATGACCGGCGCATCTGGTGGACCGCGGCAGCGACGACCTCACCGACCGGGCGTGTCGCATCGAGCGTCAATGCCCGCTCATCCGCTGCCGGCGGCTCCAGGATGGCGAACTGGCTGTCGACAAGGCTCGCCGGCATGAAGTGGCCCTTACGGTTGCCGACGCGTCGCCTGGCCGTGGCCGGGTCGATCTCCAGATAGAGGAAGACGATCTGCGGGCAGAAGCCGCTCAGCCGGTCGCGGTAGCTGCGCTTCAGTGCCGAGCAGGCGGCAACCACACCCTGCCCGCTGTCCACCGACGCCGCGATGCGCTCGCCGATCGCGTCGAGCCAGCCTTCACGCAGTTGATCGGTGAGCGGCTCGCCGCTTGCCATGCGCGCGACATTTTCCGGCGGGTGCAGCCTGTCGCCTTCGATGAAGACGGCGCCGAGTGCTGCCGCCAGCGCCGTGCCGACAGCCGACTTGCCGCAGCCGGCGACGCCCATCACCACGATGGCCGGAGGCACCGAGCCGCGAGCGCCGGTTGGCGCCTGTGCTGCCTTTTCGTCCACGGTCAGCGGCTTGCCGGCGCGCGGCCGTAGAGCAGCAGCATGGCGACGATGACGACGCCGTAGATGATCTGCCGCCCCGCTTCCGGCATCTGCATGACCGACAGGATGGATTGCAGCAGCGTGATCAGGATGACACCGGCGACGGTGCCGAGATAGGAGCCGCGCCCGCCCAGGATCGAGGTGCCGCCCAGCACAACCGCGGCGATCGATGGCAGCAGATAGGCATCACCCATCGACTGCGCCGCCTTGGAGGCATAGCCGGCAAGCAGCACCCCGCCGAAAGCGGAGAGCCCTCCGGAGACGGCGAAGGCGATCATCACCACGCGCCGTGTGTCGATGCCGGAGAGATAGGCGGCGCGCTCGCGGTTGCCGATGCCGTAAACGGTGCGGCCGAAGCTGGTGCGGGTCAGCACGAACACCATTGCAGCGCCGATCAGCGCCCAGATGATGACCGCGTTGGGCACGCCCGGAATGGTGAAGCCGGTCGCCAGGTAGCGCATCGCGCCCGTCGCCGAATCCTGTGGCGAGAAGCCGCCGGTGTAGACGACCATAAGCCCTTGCGCGACGGCGTTGGTGGCCAGCGTGATGATCATCGAGGGGATGCGCAGATAGGCGACGCCGATGCCGTTGACGACGCCGATCAGCATGCCGCAGAGAATACCGAACGGGATGGCCAGCGCCACGCCGACCGGGCCATAGGCTGCCGCCGCACAGGCCATCATCGCGCCAGCCGCCACCGCCCACGGCACCGACAGGTCGATCTGGCCAAGCAGGATGACCAGCATCATGCCGGTGGCGATGACCCCGAGGAACGACGCCACCTTGAGCTGCTGCAGCAGATATTCAGGCGACAGGAAGCTTCTGGAATAGAGGCTGCCCAGGAACAGCAAAAGCACGATGCAGGCAAAGGCCGTCAGCACCGCCGGATCGGCGCGGCGGATGAATCTGGGCATGCGGCCGGCAATGCCGCCAAGCGTCGTTTCGCTCACAGGAACCACTCCAGCCGGTTGCGGACCCGAAACAGGGCGAAGGCGCCGAGGCTGACGGCGACCAGCAGGATAACGCCCTGGAACAGCGGCTGCCAGAGCGGATCGAAGTCGAAGACGAACAACAGGTCGCCGATGGTGCGGAAGGCCAGCGCGCCGAAGATCGCACCGATGGCGCTGCCCTTGCCGCCGAACAGCGAGACGCCGCCGAGCACCACGGCGGCGATCGAAAACAGCGTGTAGGAGTTGCCGCTGGCATAGGCCGCCTCGCCCGTATAGGTGAAGAAGGTCAGGAACAGCCCGCCGATCGCCGCCAGCAGGCCGGCCAGCGTGTAGGCGGCGAACTTGCCGCGCCGGATCGGTACGCCCGACATGTAGGCCGCTGTCTCCGACGACCCGGCGGCGTAGGCGGCGCGGCCGAGCACCGAGCGGCTGAACGGCACCCAGATCACCAGCACGATTACCAACAGGACGACGATGCTCGCCGGCACCACGCCGAACACACGGCCGGTCAGCGCATCGGCCAGATCCTCGTTGACCGAGCCGCCCGGGAATGGCCGCAGCAAAAGGCCGATGCCGTAATAGACGGCCCCTGTGGCAATCGTAGCAACGATCGGCTGCAGCCGGCCATAGATGACGATGGCGCCATTGATCGCGCCGCACAGCAGCCCCACCGCCAGCACCGCGATGACGCCAAGCGCCGTCTGCATCGGCGTGCCGACCACCAGCCACGAAGCCAGGCAGTTGGTGAGGAGAAAAATCATGCCGACGGAGAGGTCGATGCCGGCGGTGATCACCACCAGCGTCTGCGCCATGGCGACGAAGGCCAGCAGCACGCCCTTGTTGGCCGCCGTCTGCACGACATTGGCGGTGAAGCCGGCCGGATGGTTCGAGGTGTAGATGACGAACATGACGATGAAGATGCCGAGCGCCAGCAGCGTTCCGCGCTGCTCGGCCAGCCAGTAGCGCCAATCTTTCACGCGCCAATCTTTCACACACTTGCTCCCAGGCCCACCGGGCTCTCCTCGCCATGGATGTTGAGCGCGCTTGATATCAGCGCTCGCTCGGTGATCTCGGCGCCGACCAGCTCGCGCTTGATCGCCCCGTCATAGAGCACCAGCACACGGTCGCAGCAGCCGATCAGCTCATCATAGTCGGTCGAATAGAACAGGATCGCAGCACCCGCGTCGGCAAGCTTGCGCATCAGCTGATACAGTTCCTGCTTGGTGCCGACATCGATGCCGCGCGTCGGATCATTGAGCAGGATGATGCGCGGCTGGCGCATCAGCCATTTGGCGATGACCACCTTCTGCTGGTTGCCGCCCGACAGTGCGCCGACCGGGATGTCGAGGCCCGCCGTCTTGATTGCCAAAAGGCCGACCATGTCGTCGATCAGCCGCTGTTCGGCGGCGCGGTCGATGATGCCGGCGTTCGACAGCCGGTCGAGCGCTGCGAAGGACAGGTTCTCGCGCACCGTCATCGGCAGCATCAGGCCTTCGGTCTTGCGGTCCTCGGGAATGAGCGCCATGCCGATGCCGTCGTCGCGCGCAACGGATGGACTGGTGATCGACACAGGCTTGCCGTCGATCAGGATCTGGCCGCTGAGGCCGCGCAGCACGCCGAAAAAGGCGAGCAGCAATTCGCGCTGGCCCTGGCCGTCGAGACCACCGAGGCCGACCACTTCGCCTGCCCTGACGGTCAGCGAGATGTCGTGCAGCCGGTCGGCCCAGGAGAGCTTGCGGGCCTCGAGCCTGGGGGCCGCGGTGGCAGGCACTGCCGCCCGCTTGGGCGGAAAGATATGGCTGTATTCGCGGCCGATCATCAGTTCGACCACCTCATTGTCGCTCTTCGAGCCGGCCTTGTAGCTGGCGACGTTGCGGCCATTGCGGAACACCGTGCACTGATCGGCCAGTTCGGCGATCTCGTTCATGCGGTGCGAGATATAGAGCAGCGCCAGCCCTTCCGAGCGCAGCCGCTTCAGCACCGCGAAGATCTTCGAGACATCCGCGGCGGTCAGCGCCGAGGTCGCTTCGTCGAGGATGAGGATGCGCGGCTTGCGTGCGAGCGCCTTGGCGATCTCGACCATCTGCCGCCGCGACAATGGCAGGTCCTTGACCAGCGCCAGCGGGTGGATGTCGGCCGCACCCGCGCGTGCCAGCGCCTCTTCCGCGATGCGGCGCTGCGCCTTGCGGTCGATCATGCCGAAGCGTTTGGGAGGATCGGAAATGACGATGTTGTCGGCAACGCTGAGCTCGGGCACCAGCGACAGTTCCTGGAAGATGCAGACGATGCCGGCCTTGTTGGCAGCCCCGGGTGAGGCAAAGGTCACCTCGCGCCCGTCCAGCGTCATGCGGCCCTCGTCGGGCGCCACCACACCGGCCATGACCTTGATCAGCGTCGATTTGCCGGCGCCGTTTTCACCGAGAATGGCGTGGATGCTGCCGGCCTCCACGACAAGCTCGGCCTTTTCCAGCGCCCGCACGCCGCCATAGCGCTTGGATATGCCTTCCATACGAAAGAGCGGAGCCACACCGTCCATCGGCCCTCCCCGGGCGATTGTGGGATTGGAAACAGGCGCCGCAGCCTAAGCCGCGGCGCCAGGCGATAGCCAGCGATGATTTACTGGTTTTCCTTGGTCTGACCCATGATTTCCTGGGCGCTGAAATTGATGCCGCAGGTCGGGAAGGAATTGCCGACGAAGAAATTGTCGGATTCCTTGGCGAAGTAATCCGTGCCTTCCTTCATGTTCGGGTCTTCGGCGATGGCCAGCGGCAGCTTCACCTCTTGCGGCACCACTTCGCCTTCGAGCGCGGCGATCGCCGTCTTGATGGCGACGGCAACCTGGGCCGGGCCCGAGCCGGCGGACGAGCACTTCAGCCCGTCGGCCGAATGCGCGGCGCAGAACTTGCGGAAGCCGTTTTCGGTCTCGCCGCCAAACGGCACAAACGGATGCTTGGCATCGATCATCGCCTGCACGATGCCGGTGTCGCCGCCCTGCCCGGTGATGCCGTCGAACGGACCGTTGGTGGCGATCGCGTCGGCGGTCACCTTCTGCGCCACGCCGTCATCCCATTTGCCGGCGACTTCGGTGACATCCCACTTTTTGCCGGAAGCGTCGAAGACCTCGTGGATGCCATTGTGGCGGTCGGTGTCGACGGAGGTGCCGGCCACGCCGCGCACTTCCAGGATCTTGCCGCCGTTCGGTATCTTGGCGACCAGCCACTTGGCCCACAATTCGCCAAGGCCCTTCTGATCGACATTGACGTTGATGGCGTCCTTGGTGTCGAGGATGTTGTCGAAGGCGACCAGCACGATGCCGGCTTCCTTGGCGCGCTTGATCACCGGTCCGAAGGCGGTCGGGTTCTGCGCGTCGGTGACGATGGCGTCATAGCCGGAATCAATGAAATTGTTGATCGCCGAAATCTGCGCCGGCACATCCTCGCCGGTCGAGACGACCTTGAATTCCTTGAGCTTGGCCTTGACGTCGGGCTGCGCCGCATAGGCCTTGGCCGTCTGCACCATCTGGATGCGCCAGGTGTTGGCGATATAGCCATTGGCGAAGGCGATGCGGAACGGGCCTTCCTTCTTGGGGAATTTGAAGAATTTCGTATCCGCGCTCCACGGCGCGAAGCAGTCCGCCTGAGCGGCGGGGCCCGACACGACCTCGGGTCCGGCGGCCATGGCGGCCGAATTGAGCATGACGAATGCACTGGCGGCAACGATGCCACCAACAAGTGACTTGATCATCGATAATCCTCCCGATTGCAGTTCTGATTGTGGTTTTCGCTCTGCGAAGTTTCGCGCGATGGACCGGCACCTCTCGCCTCGCCATGTGCGTTTTTTGGCCGCCGGTGGCGGCCGACCCGGTTCCTCCCTTGTCGCCGCCAGCGCGGCGAAAATTAGCATATTATCCATAATAAACAAGGTTTAGTTGTCGCTTATGTATAATAAACAGGCGCGACCTGTTGCTCGCCCACCTGCTCAATAAAGATGGTAGCGCTACCAAATTGGTGTGTAAACCGGCATTCGCACAGTCGCCTCTGTGCGTTTCAACGCGCCGTGCTCTCGCGGCGCTTGAGCTCGAAACCGAGATCGACGATCCGTTGCTCCGGCCTGTTGCCGGCGATCGCCGCCAGCGCCATGGCGACCGCACGCCGGCCGATCTCATAGCGGTGGGTGCGGATGCTGGTGATCGACGGAAACGCCACCTGCATCATGTCGAGGTCGTTGAAGCCGACGATGCCGATCGTCTTCGGCACCGCGATCGAGGCGCGATGACACTCGAACAACACGCCGAGTGCGATATCGTCATTGTTGCAGAAGACACCGTCGAGCGTCGGCACCTTGGCCAGCGCGTCGCGGAGCATTTCGCGGCCGAGCGATACGCTGGACAGCACCGGCGTGGTGGTGACCAGGCGCGGGTCGAACAGGCCGGCAGCCTCCATCGCCGCTCGATAACCGGCAAGACGCCGCTGCGAACGGGGATCCATGCGCGCGCCGATGAAGCCGATGCGGCGGTAGCCCGCCTCGATCAGATGTTCGGTCGCCGTCCTGCCGCCGTCGAGATGCGAGAAGCCGACCATCATGTCGACCGGATCGGGACCGGTTTCCATGACCTGCACCACCGGGCAGCCGGCGCTTTCCAGCAGTTTTCGCGAGGTCGGCGTCTGGTCGATGCCGGCGACGATGAGTGCCGCCGGCCGCTGCGAGCCGAACAGCTGCAGCAGCCGCTCTTCCTCGAGGCCGGAATAATGGGTGTTGCCAAGCTGGATGCGGAACGGGCTGGCCGACAGGCTGTCATAGATGCCGCGCACCACCTCGGCAAAGACGTTGTTGGTGAGCGACGGCACCAGAACGCCGAACACCTCGGCGCGCGCCGAGGCCAGCGCCCGCGCATTCGGGTCCGGCACGTAACCGAGTTCGTCGACGGCGGCCTGGATCTGGCGGCGCAATTCTTCGGAGACACGCTCCGGCTCGCGCAAGGCGCGCGACACGGTGATGGCGCCGACGCCAGCCTTGCGCGCGACATCTGATATGGTCGGGCGGCCGCCGCCCCGGCGTGAGCGCGGCTTGATCACGGACGCCCTCCTTGCGGCAGGCCGGTGCAACCAGGCGCTTGCAAAACCATAGTCAGCGTCTTTGCCACTGTTGCCATGCCAAACCGGCCTGTTGCCGCACCCCACTCGCCTTTCGGCGTCGCGCAGCCTTGGGTGGTTGTCAAGCCACGCAGTTCCCCTACTAAATGGTCGGGATAGTTCAGGCCATCACGGCAGCACTGCGCTTTGCTCTCCAGAACAACAGCCCGATTGCCAGTATGTTCAGCAGATTCCAGGCAATGCCGTTGAGGAACGCAGCCGCGTACGAGCCGGTCAGGTCATAGATCCAGCCCGACATCCAGCCGCCGATCGCCATGCCGAAGATCGTCGCCATCATGACGATGCCGATACGCTGGCCAGCCTCCTTGGCCGGCATGTAGTCGCGCACGATGATCGCGTAGCAAGGCACGATGCCGCCCTGCGACAGGCCGAACACCAGCGACACCACATAGAGCGAGGCAAGCCCGTCGAACGGGATGTAGAACAGCAGCGACAGGCACTGCAGCACCGAGCCGATCATCAGTGTCCACACAGCGCCGATACGGTCGGCGAGAAAGCCCGATGCCAGCCGGCTGACGACGCCGCCTGCCATCATGATCGACAGCATATCGGCGCCATGCGCCACGCCGTAGCCGAGATCCATGCAATAGGCGACGATATGCACCTGCGGCATCGACATCGCCACGCAGCAGCCGAGCCCGGCGACGACCAGCAGCACCTGCAACGCCGCCGGCGACAGCGAGATCGGCTGCACCGTCCGGCTTCCGGGCGAACCGGCGGCGGCCGCCTCCGGAGCGCCGCGCCGCAGCATCAGCACCAGCGGCACCATGGTGACCAGGCAGAAGATGCCGATTGCCGCATAGGTGAAGCGCCAGCCTTCCGCCTTCATCAGCGTCGGCATGATGGTCGGCCAGAACGCTCCGGCGAGGTAATTGCCGGCGGCCGCCGCGGTCACCGCCACACCGCGCCGCCGGTTGAACCAGTGCGAGATATCGGCGATCAGCGGCCCGAAGATCACCGACGTGCCGACACCGATCAGCACCCCCTGAGCAAGGGTGAATTGCAGGATTGAGGTCGACAGCGCCGCGAGCAGGAGGCCGGCGGAAAGCGCAATCGTAGAGAGCAGCGCCGGGATCCAGTAGCCCATCCGGTCGATGGCGCGGCCGACCAGCACGTTGCCGGCTGCAAAGCCGACCATGGTCGCGGTGTAGGGCATGGACGCCGCGGCGCGGTCGACGCCGAACTCGGCTTGCACGGCGGGCAGTACGACGACAACAGCCCACATGCCAACGGCGCCGATCGTCGCCAGCAGCATCGAAATGGCAAGCCGCATCCAGGCATAGGAACTGTCGATGCCGGGGTTCGGCCGGCTCAAGTCGGTTCGGGTCAAGGCGTTTCCTGTCGGCTGTCTCGAAAATCGGCTGCCGTTTGCGCCACTATCGGCGCATTCTCAGGCCGCAGCAGCGCCACAACGGGCAAATCCGTGGCTCCAGAGCCAGGGGCGGAGTGGGAACCGATGCCAATGTGCGGAGTTTCCCGGCAACGCACCCCTGCACAAGGAGTCCTGCCATGACCGCGAAGAAAAAATGGTCGGCCGAGGTGACCGAGCACAGCGACGCGATGGATCTCGAGGATCACGTCTTCGAATCCGATGACGCCAGGAAGATCGCCGCCTCGCTCATGCGATCCGCCGAACACAGCCACCGGCGCAAGGCCGAGCCGTTCCAGTCTGCCATGTCGATGCTGAACTTCTACATCAACCGCGCCGGCAAGAACCTGCCCGCCGCGCGCAGGCAAGTGCTCGAGAACGCCAAGGATGAACTGCGCACCGCCTTCGGGCGCGAGAAAGACGATTAGAAGCGATCCCCCTATCGGGCGCGGATGACGCCGTCGGTGTTGGCGAGCAGTTTGCGCACGGCGTTGCGCGCCGCGTCCGGCCGCTGCAGACGGATGTTCTTCTCGATCGCCTCGTGCAGCTTCTGAGCGTGGTTGAGATCGTCGATTTCCCGCGTCGTATAGGCAAAGAGATGATCGAAGGCAGATTCGATCAGCACGCCAAGCGGCACCAAAAGATCGTTGCCCGAAGCGCGCAGGATGGCGAGGTGAAAGCGCGTGTCGGCGCGGGTGCGCTCCTGCAGGCTGGTGGCCGCGCCCATCTCCCGGCAGGCCTGGCTGATCTCGGCCATCTGTTCGTCGGTGCGCCGCATGGCGGCAAAGGCGGTCGCTTCCGGCTCGATGATGTGGCGGAACTCCTGCACGGTCTTCAGGAACACTTCGCGGTCCGGCGACGTCGCGTACCAGGCCAGCACATCGCGATCGAGCAGGTTCCAGCGCTCCTTCGGCTCGACCCAGCTGCCGATCTTGGGGCGTGAGGCCAAAAGGCTCTTGGCCATCAGCATCTTGATCGCTTCGCGCACCGCCGAGCGGCTGACGCTGAAAGTCTCCGACCATTTCGCTTCATTGGGCAGAATGGTGCCGGGCGGATAGTCGCCGCGCACGATCCTGAGACCAATCTCGCTGGCCAGCGAGGCATGGACGCTTGAGCCTGGAATGCGCGCCGCGTCGGGTCGGCGAACGCCAGCCGGACGCTCGGCGGAGGCCGATTTCGCTGGCGATTTTTCCTTGTTCGGCTTCGCGTCCCGCATAGGCTCCAGAAAGTCTGGTTTCAGCAAGCTGTCAAGCGCGGCAAGCGGCTTGGGCCGCAAAGCCGGCCGCTGTGCACAGATCAGCCTCAATCCACTGCTTGATTGGCATGTCGAGATGCAGGTCAGGCCGAGCCGAGAATGATGGATTTCGAGAACCGGAGCGCAGCGTACTTTTGGGTACGTGAGCACCGGAAGCGCAGAAAGCCGTCATTCGCAGGCCGGCATCACCTGAATATCGACATGCCTAGGCCTGCTTGACGTATTTGCGCCAGCTATGCTCCGGGCGGAAACCCAGCACGTCGCGCGCCTTGCGGTTGGAAAGCAGCGTCTCGTATTCGCCGAGTTCGGCCTTGACCGGCACGCCGGGGTAGAACCGCTTCAAGAGTTCGGCGGTCGGCAGGTCGGACGAGGTGTCGTCATTGGCGGCATTGAACACCTGGTAGCCGAGGCCGTCCTTCTCGACGGCACGCAATGTGATCTGGCCGAGGTCGCGCGCGTCGACATAGCTCCAGGCGATGCGCTTGCGGAACCCCGGATCGGCGAACCATTTCGGAAACAGCGAATATTCATGCGGCTCGATGACGTTGCCGATGCGCAAGGCGTAGATGTCGGTACCGTTGCGCTGCGCAAAGGCGCGAGACGTCTTCTCGTTGACGATCTTGGACAGCGCATAGCTGTCCATCGGATCGACATCGTACTCCTCGTCGAGCGGAAAATACTGGGGATCACGCGGCTCGTTGGCGAAAACCAGGCCATAGGTCGTCTCGCTGGAGGCGATCACCACCTTGCGGATGCCGAGCTTCACCGCCGCCTCGATGACATTGTAGGTGCCGAGCGCATTGATGCGGAACACCTCATTGTCGGTGGTGATCATGATGCGCGGGATGGCGGCGAAATGCACCACGGCATCGACCGGCTGCGGGCGCAGCGACGGGTCGAATTCATGCAGGCCCATATAGCTCGACAGCGCGTTGAACACCTGCCCGCTGTCGGTGATGTCGGTGATCAGCGTGCGCACCTTGGGATTGTCGAGCGGCTTGGTGTCGATGTTGAGCACCTGGCAGCCTTGCTCCACCAGATACTGCACGACATGGCGTCCGGCCTTGCCGCTGCCGCCGGTGAACATGATCCGCTTCGTCATTTTGCTCTCCACATCCTCTGGGATTTATGTGTATTGTCAGACAATATCGCCATCCGCAACCACCCTCGCCTGCAAAACGGCAGCGCTTGACATCAATCATTGCAACAGGACTTGAAGACATGAACACGACTGCCGCGAGCGAAACGATCGGCTTCATCGGCCTTGGTCTGATGGGGCACGGGATCGCCAAGAACATCGTCGACAAAGGCTACAGCCTGACCTTCCTCGGCCGCAAGAACCGCAAGCCGGCGGAAGATCTGCTCGGTCGAGGTGCGAAGGAAGCATCGACCTCGCGCGATGTGGCGGCGGCATCGACAATCGTCTTCATCTGCGTCACCGGCTCACGCGAGGTCGAAGCCATCATTCGCGGCCCCGGCGGCCTCAAGGAGGGTTTGAAAAAGGGCTCGGTCGTCGTCGATTGCTCGACCTCCGATCCGGTCTCGACGGTGGCGCTGGCAGCGGAACTCAAGGCGCTCGGCATCGATTTTGTCGACGCACCCCTCAGCCGCACGCCGAAGGAAGCTTGGGAAGGCACGCTCGACGCCATGGTCGGCGCGCCGGACGCCCTCTTTGCCAGGGTGAAACCGGTGATCGAAACCTGGGCCGGCCGCATCGTCCATATCGGCGACACCGGCGACGGCCATCGCATGAAGCTGCTCAACAATTTCATCTCGCTCGGCTACGCCGCGATCTATTCCGAGGCGCTGGCACTGGCTGAGAAGGTCGGCATCTCGCCACCGCGCTTCGACAGCGTCATCCGCAATGGGCGCATGGATTGCGGCTTCTACCAGACCTTCATGCGCTGGACGCTGGAAGGCGACCGCGACGCGCACAAATTCACCATTGCCAACGCCTTCAAGGACCTGACCTATCTGGAATCGATGGCGGGTGCCGCCGGCATCGCCAACCCGCTCGGCAATGCCACCAAGAACTCCTTCGCCGGCGCCCACGCCACCGGCCCGGCCGAGCAGTTCGTGCCCATGCTGGCCACCCATATCGCTAAGGTGAACGGCGTCGACCTGATGCCGATGAAGGATGGCAAGAAGCAGACGATTTGAGGAACTGGTTGCTGGTCTCGAGGCTGGCGCCGCCCCTCATCGCCCTGCCGGGCACTTCTCCCCGTATAGTGACGGGGAGAAGGACGCCGTCATTGATGATTTCGCCAATTGTCAACGCTACAGGAAAGGCAGCTGCGTTGCGGCTATCTCCTTCTCCCCGTCACTATACGGGGAGAAGGTGGCGGCAGCCGGATGAGGGGCAGCGCCAGCCTTTGCCGACAAATCACCCGCAGCACCAACCTTTGCATATAGTCACCGCCGCCCTCGCCCGATCCCCTCGTCGGTGTTTTCAAGCAGCTTGTGCACGGCGTTGCGCGCGGCTGCCGGCCGCTGCAGGCGGATGTTCTTCTCGATCGCTTCATGCAGCTTCTGCGCCTGACGCTGATCGCCAACCTGCTGCGTCGTGAAGGCGAAGAGATGGTCGAGCGCCGATTCGATCAGAACGCCGAGCGGCACCAGCAGGTCGTTACCGGAGGCGCGCAGGATGGCCAGATGAAAACGCGTG
Organism: Mesorhizobium norvegicum; assembly: GCF_004919685.1. GTDB lineage: Bacteria > Pseudomonadota > Alphaproteobacteria > Rhizobiales > Rhizobiaceae > Mesorhizobium > Mesorhizobium norvegicum. The sequence goes on from NZ_SMYZ01000054.1 coordinate 200,670, forward strand.
TCGGCGCGGATACGCTCCTGCAGGCTCAAGGCCTCGCCCATTTCACGGCAAGCCTGGCTGATCTCAGCCATCTGCTCGTCACTGCGCCGCGTGGCGGCAAAGGCCGACGCTTCCGGCTCGATGATGTGGCGAAACTCCTGCACCGTGCGCAGGAAAGCCTCGCGGTCGGGCGCGGTCGCATACCAGGCCAGCACGTCACGGTCGAGCAGGTTCCAGCGCTCCTTCGGCTCGACCCAGCTGCCGATCTTGGGCCGCGATGCCAACAGGCTCTTCGCCATCAGCATCTTGATGGCCTCACGCACGGCTGAACGGCTGACATTGAAGATCTCGGCCCATTTGGCCTCGTTGGGCAGGATGGTGCCGGGCGGATAGTCGCCACGCACGATCCGCAGGCCAATCTCGCCGGCCAGCGAGACATGGACGCTGGCTCCCGCAAAGTGCGCGGCACCAGCCTTGCGCATGATGGCCGGACGGGAGCTGGCTTCTGCCTTGGCCCGGGCGGCTCGCTTCTTTGACTTCTCGTCCGGCATCCACGTTCCAATGCGTCGGCCGTCTGTCGTCCGGATTGGTCCGAACCTGCGCGGCGCGCCGATCTCGTTGCCGAAAATCCAGATTATGGGCGCACCAAAGCCGGAGCCTGTTGCCCCAACCTATTGCGTCCGTTGAGGAATTGACGGGGCGCCCGTCACCGGGCGCCCCGAAATCGAGACCCTACTTCTGGATGCAGGTGTCGACCGTGTCCTTGGTGCATTCGTCGAGGCCCGTGAACACCGGATCGGCGACGGCCTTGCCCTCGACCAGGTCGATCATCACCGACGGTGCCTTGTAGCCCATTTCGAACGGCCGCTGACCGACCAGAGCCGTCACAAGGCCGTCACGGGCAATCGCCACCTCATCGCCGATCGTGTCGGCGGCGCCGATGACGAAGTCGTTGCTGGCGATCCGGTCCTTGAGCGGCCCGAACAGATCGCGATAGGGCTGCGGTGCGCCAAACAGCGGCCAGCCGCCCATGATGCCGAAGGCGTCGAGCTTGGGGTTGGCGGCAAGGATGTCGGTCATCGCCTGCACGCCCTTGGCGCCGTCGTCATTGGTGAACACCGGGCAGCCGGCAACTTCGGTCCAGCCACCTTCACCGGCCAGTGCGGCGAGGCCGTCCTTGCCCGACAATGCGTCACGCATGCCCTGGGCACGGCGCAGGATGTTGTCGGCGGCCGGGTTGCCCTCGATCGTGCAGATCGTGCCGCCATTCGGCTTGCCCTTCTTGATGTACTCGCCGATCTTCTTGCCCATCAGATAATTGTCGGTGCCGAGATAGGTCTTGCGAAGTGCAGCATCTTCCTTGCTGAGATCGGCATCGAGCGTCATGATCGGGATCGTCGGATTGGCGGTCTTGATCGTCTGCGCGATCAGCGGCGCGTTGGATGGCGAAATCGCCATTGCCACGGTGTCGGCCTTGCTCAGCATGTCCTGGACGATCTGCGCCTCGCCGGCCTCGTCCGAGGTCGACGCCGGACCGGTGTAGAAGCATTCATATTCCGAGCTGGCGTTTTCCTTGTTCCATTTCTCGCAGCCCTGGTGGATGGCTTCGAAGAACGGATTGTCGAGACCTTTCACGACGATGACGAGCTGTTTCTTGGCCAAAGCCGGCCCGGCACCCAACGCCATGGCGGCGACGGCGGCGAGCAAAAGTGTTTTCCTCATGTCAGTCCTCCCTTGAAACAGACGGACACGGCGTGCCCGCCACACAGATCGACCGGATGCGTGATGACAGACGTTCGTTTCGCGAGCGCTCGTGTCGCCAGGACAGATCGATAAGCATTTCCAGATGCGGCTTTGGGCCGGCTCAAAAACACGCGTGCCGCCGGAACCTCGACCGATAAACCTCCGCCGATTCCGTCAGGCGAACCGCCAGCAGGGATCGGCATAATCTCCTCCGACGCTTAGCTAATATCGGCTCGTCGCCAACGTCAATGCTATTTGTCCTACAAAACGGATTTTTAAAATAACCTCGGCTTCAATTCGTCCGACAATTGATTGACGCGCGCCGGCTTTTGCGTAAAACAACGCTAACGCTGTTTCCGGGAGGAGCTGGGGAGAGCGGGGCCAAAGCAGCGCCGGCATTCACGCCGGAAACAGCAGCAGGCCGCAAGGCACGGGGAGGCAAAGGCTGGTGGCGGTTCTCGAACTCACCAACATTTCGAAGCATTTCGGCGCCATCCAGGCGGTCAACGATGTTTCGCTGTCGATCGAGCCCGGACAGGTGGTCGGCCTGATGGGCGACAACGGCGCCGGCAAGTCGACGCTGGTCAAGATGATTGCCGGCAATTTCCGCCCGAGCCATGGCGCCATGCAGATGGACGGCAAGGAATTGATCCTGCACAAGCCGGCGGAAGCCCGCCAGCACGGCATCGAGATTGTCCATCAGGACCTTGCGCTCTGCAACAATCTGACCGCCGCCGCCAATGTCTTTCTCGGCCGCGAACTTCGGCGCGGCATGGGGCCGTTCCGCATCCTCGACTATGCCTCGATGTACAAGCGCGCCGGCCAGCTCTTCGCCGAATTGAAGTCCGAGACCCGCCCGCGCGACCTCGTCAAGCAGATGTCGGGCGGCCAGCGCCAGGCGGTGGCGATTGCCCGCACCATGCTGTCGCAGGCCAAGATCGTGCTGATGGACGAACCGACGGCGGCGATCTCGGTGCGCCAGGTCGCCGAAGTGCTCAACCTGATCCGCCATTTGCGCGACCAGGGCATATCAGTGGTACTGATCAGCCACCGCATGCCTGACGTCTTCACCGTCGCCGACCGCGTCATCGTCATGCGGCGCGGCCGCAAGGTCGCCGACAAGACGATTGCGTCGAGTTCGCCCGAGGAAGTCACCGGGCTGATCACCGGCGCCATCGAACAGGTTTGATTCCAGCGAATTCCACCACGCACAGCACATGAAGGTCGACGATGGCACTGACAATTGACCAGCCGATCGAACAAAAACAGCAATCCCTGCCGGCAAGGTTGTTTGCCAGCCAGACCTTCTGGGTGGTGATCGCCGTCATCCTGGCCTGTCTGTTCCTGTCGTTTGCCACCGACGCCTTCGCCACGTCGAAGAACCTCTACAACATCACCCGCAACATCACTTTCGTCGCCATCATCGCGCTCGGCATGACCTTCGTCATCATCACCGGCGGCATCGACCTTTCGGTCGGCTCGGTACTGTGCCTGTCGTCGATGGTGCTGGCCGTCACCATGCATGCCGGCTACTCGATCGAGGTCGGCATCCTGGCTTCGATCGCCACGGCGCTTGCCATCGGCGCGTTCAACGGCATCCTGATCGCCTATCTCGGCTTTCCACCCTTCGTGGTGACGCTCGGCATGCTGTCGATCGCGCGCAGCCTGGCCATGGTCGCCTCCAACAACACCGTCGTCTTCCAGTTCGGGCCGGACCACGCCAAGCTGCTGGCATTGGGCGGCGGCGCCTGGGTGTTCGGCATCGCCAATCCGGTGCTTTACATGATCCTTCTGGCGCTGATCACCGGCTTCATCCTGCGCTGGACCAAGTTCGGCCGGCACATCTTCGCCATCGGCGGCAATGAGCATGCGGCGACGCTGACCGGCGTTCCGGTGCGTCAGATCAAGGTTGCCGTCTACATGATCTCGGCGTTGTCGGCAGGTATTGCCGGCATCGTCCAGACCGGGTGGCTGGGCGCCGTCACCACCAATCTCGGCACCGGCATGGAGCTGCAGGTGATCGCCGCCACCGTCATTGGCGGTGCCAATCTGGCCGGCGGCGTCGGCACCGCCTTCGGCGCCATCGTTGGCGCGGCCCTGATCGAGGTGATCCGCAACAGCCTCGGCCTGCTCGGCATCAATGCCTTCTGGCAAGGCGTGTTCATCGGCGGCGCCATCCTGCTGGCGGTGCTGTTCGACCGCATCCGCAATTTCCGCCGCAGCGAGTAGGACCATGATCCCGAAAAGTGGAAACCGGTTTTCGGACAAGATCATGGTCAAACGACAAACGGTGTGATGACAAACTCCCTGTTCAGCCTTGATGGGCGGCTTGCTCTGATCACCGGTTCTGGCCAAGGCATAGGTTTCGCCCTGGCTCGCGGTCTCGCTGAACACGGCGCCAGCGTGGTGCTCAATGGCCGCGATGCCGCCAGGATCGACAGCGCCGTCGAAAAGCTGCGCGATGCCGGCTTCAAGGCGCATGCCTCGGGTTTCGACGTCGCCGATTTTCAAGCGGTCAACGCCGACGTCGCCCGCATCGAGGCCGAGATCGGCGCCATCGACATCCTCGTCAACAATGCCGGTGTGCAATTCCGCGCGCCGCTCGAGGATTTTCCCGAGGAGCAATGGGATCGGCTGTTCAAGACCAACGTGTCCGGCGCCTTCCACGCCGGCAAGGCGGTGGCCCGCAACATGATCCCGCGCGGCAAGGGCAAGATCATCAACATCGGCTCGGTGCAGAGCGAACTGGCAAGGCCGAACATCGCGCCCTACACCGCAACCAAGGGCGCGATCCGCAACCTGACCCGAGGCATGTGCGCCGACTGGGCGAGATACGGCCTGCAGATCAACGCGATCGCGCCCGGCTATTTCCGCACCGAGATGAACCAGGCGCTGGTCGACAATCCGGAATTTTCCGCCTGGCTGGAAAAGCGCACTCCAGCCGGGCGCTGGGGCAATGTCGACGAGCTGATCGGCGCCGCCGTCTTCCTCGCCTCCGACGCATCGTCCTTCGTCAACGGCCATACGCTGTATGTCGATGGCGGCATGACGGCTTCGGTTTGATAGGGTGTTCTTCCCTTCTCCCCTTGTGGGGCCCGAAGGGCGGGCGAGGCCCGTGACTCGCCCAGGGTGGTGGATCGGCGCGTAGCGCCGAGACGGATGAGGGGTGTTCCAGCGGAGTGAGACGCTGATGTTCCAGCGGAGTGAGGCGTTGTGTTCCCTGGAACACCCCTCATCCGACCGAGCTTCGCTCGGCCACCTTCTCCCACAAGGGGAGAAGGGGAAACCAACGTTGGCGCTATTCGTTCCTGTGCCTATCGCTCAGTCTGAAAATCCACAGGCATCGGCCGTCATCCGATCCCGTCGCGGCCCCAAGTCTTGACGCGGCCCCCAACTCAGCCGCACAATCCCCGCTGCAGGCGAAGGGAGGCCAGTCGTCTGCGGGAGGAATACCCATGACGGAAGCGATCAGGCTCTACTGGGGCCGGTTCGGACATGTTTCTGTCCTGAATGTCGCAAGCGACTTCGTCACCCATGCCCATGTCGAGGCGCATCTGATCATCTGGCTGGAAGGCACGGCCGGGGAGATGACCATCGGCCGCGAAACGGTACCGCTTGGACCGCGCACCGCCGCCGGCATCAACTCCTTCCAGCCGCACAGCCATGTTCTGTCGCGAGACGGCACACCGGGCCTGTTCCTCGCCTTCTACATCGATCCCGACTGGGCGCGGCGCCGCCGCGACCTGCCTTCGTCCGCGCCGCTGTTCTCACAAGCCGCGATCACGCTGGAGCCCTGGCTGCACCAGGCAGCCGCCAATCTGCTCGACCATCTCAGCGACAATGAGAGCATCGACGACATCGCCAATTACGAGATCGAGCGTTTCATCGATAGCGTGCTCGATGCCGCCGATGCCTCGGCGCCGCAGGAGGCGCGTGTTCGCATCAACACCATGCAGGATTTCCGTGTCCGCAAGGCGATCCAGCTGATGAAGGCCAATGTCTGCGAGCGCATCTGTTTCGATGATGTGGCGCGCAGCGTCGGCCTGTCGCGGCCGCATTTCTTCGCGCTGTTCAAGGAACAGACCAATCTGACGCCCAACGTCTACTGGAACACGCTGCGCATGGAGGAAGCGGTGCGGCAGCTGCAATGGTCGCAGGAGCCGCTGATCTCGGTCGCCTGCAATCTCGGCTTCACCACGCAGGGCAATTTCTCGCGCTTCTTCCGCGACCATGTCGGCGTGCCGCCGACGCTCTACCGCGAGGCCGCGCGGGCGATCGCCTGAACCAGCCGCCCGCCGCCCTTTTTCAGACTCCCACCGTTTTTCAGACTCCTTGATACGCGCTCAAGACGCATTGATAAGCGCCGCTGAAATGGCCGCCCTACCCTTGCACCGGATCGTTTTTGCAAGGGAACATTTGAATGGCCAAAGTCACCATCTCCAGCGTCATCGACGCGCCGGTCGAAAAGGTCTGGGCGCGCATACGCGACTTCAACGGACTGCCAAGCTGGCATCCGCGCATGGTCGAGAGCCATATCGAGGGCGGCAAGGATGCCTCGACGATCGGCAGCGTGCGCAATTTCCAGCTCGCCAGCGGCGCCCGCATCCGTGAAAAACTGCTCGACTTCTCAGACCAGAATTTCCTCGTCAGCTACTCCATCCTGGAGACGCCGCAGCCGCTCACCAACCACAAGGCGACGCTGCAGTTGCGGCGCGTGACCGATGGCGACCGCACCTATGCCGAATGGACCGCCAGCTTCGACGCCGCGCCCGAGGAAGCCGACAAGATTGCCGAGGGCATGGGCGCCAATGTTTTTCAGGGCGGTTTCAACGCCCTGAAAAGCCATTTCGCCGGTCAGAGCTGACAGGAGCCAGGCCATGGCGCTAGCACTGCAGACTTTTGCAACGGTGAACGACGCCAACGCGGCGCTGAAAGCCGCTGGCACACGCTATCTCGGTGGCGGTACGCTCGTGGTCCGCGCGGCCAATGAAGGCGATGTTTCGGTCTCCGGTCTTATCAGGTCGACCGAGCCGTCTCTGTCCACCATCGCGGTTGCCGGCGGCAAGGTGCGCATCGGCGCTTCGGTGACCATGGCGGCGATCGCCCGTCATCCGGACCTCGGCGCACTTGCCAAGGCCGCCCGCGCCGTCGGAGGCCCGGCGATCCGCAACATGGCGACCGTCGGCGGCAATCTGTTTGCCCCGGCTCCCTATGGTGATTTCGCTGTTGCCCTGCTGGCGCTCGACGCCACGGTCAGCACCGATGACGGCGAAACGCCGATCGAGACCTTCCTGGCCAGTCGGGACGGCAGCCGCGCCATCGTCACTTCGGTCGGGTTCACGCTTCCCCCGCAAGGCGGCTTTCGCTTCCTGAAAGTGTCCCGGGTGAAGCCGAAGGGGATCTCGGTGCTCAGCATCGCCGCTGTTCTGAAACAGTCGCCGGACGGCACCGTCGCTTCGGCGCGGATCGCGCTCGGCTGTATGGCCGACCGGCCAGTGCGTGCCGGCGCGGCGGAAAGGGCTCTGCTCGGCCGGACGCTGACCGCTGACGGCATCGCGCCGGCTCTGGCCGCAGCCAGTGATGGCACCTCGCCGATCACCGATCCGATTGCCAGCGCCTGGTATCGCAACGAAGTCCTGCCGGTCCATCTCGGCCGGCTGCTGCTCGCATAATATTTCGTTCGGGGGCGCGCGTCTGTCCGATGGTTCGGGCAGGCGCGCTGGGAGGAAAACATGGCAAAGGTTCCGGTTCAGTTCACGCTCAACGGCTCGGAAAAGGCCGAATTCGTCGACAGCGGCACGACGCTGCTTCATGCGCTGCGCGACAAGATCGGCGACACCTCGCCGAAAGGCGGTTGCCATCAGGGCACTTGCGGTGCCTGTTCGGTCATCATCGACGGCGAGCTCCGGCTCTCCTGCCTGACCTTGGCCGAGACCTGCGATGGCGCCGTCATCAGCACCACGTCAGGGCTTTCCGATTCTGGCGTCTTGCATCCCTTGCAGCGCGCCTTCCTCGACACCTTCGCCACGCAATGCGGCTTCTGCACGCCGGGCATGATCATGGCGGCCAAGGTGCTGCTCGACCACACGCCCAACCCCAGCCGCGACGAGGTGGTCGAGGCGCTGTCGGGCAACATCTGCCGCTGCACCGGCTACGAGCCGATCATCCAGGCGGTGCTGACCGCCGCGCGGTCCAACTCGCAGAACGCGGCTTGAGGGAACAAAACGAATGGAACTGCGCAAGAGCTACTTCGCCGATGTCCGCAAGGACGATCTGCACGAGATCGGCCAGCCAAGGCCGCGCTCGGATTCGCCCGGCCATGTCACCGGCAAGACCGCCTTTTTTGCTGACCGCAACTTTCCCGGCATGCTGCATCTGAAGATGGTGCGCAGCCCGCACCACCATGCCCGTATCCGCTCGATCGACACCTCGGAGGCCGAGAAGCATCCGGGCGTCGTCAGAGTGCTGACCGCCAAGGACGTGCCGCACAATGTCAACACCATCCTGATCCTGATCCAGATCGGGCCGGAGGACGAAACCGTGCTGGCCGACGGCAAGGTGCGCTGGAAGGGCGAGGCCGTGGTGGCGGTGCTGGCCGAGACCGAGCGCGCGGCCCAAGAAGCGGCCGCCAAGGTCAAGGTCGACTATGAGGTGCTGCCGGCCGTCTTCGACATGGAAGAGGCGCTGAAGCCCGGCGCGCCGCTGGTCAACGAATATCACGGCCAGAATTACTACCTCTATGACAGCGGCGAGTGCCGCAAGGTGCGCTTCGGCGATGTCGAAGCGGGCTTCGCCGGCGCCGATCATATCCTCGAGCAGAGCTACCAGTCCTCGCCGATCGAGCATGCGCCGACCGAGACCACCGGCTGCGTGGTGACGCCCGAGGGCAATGACCGCTTCACCTGCTACACCAACACGCAGGCGATGTTCTTCACGCTCGACAACACCTCGATCATCCTGCAGATGCCCGGCAGCAAATTGCATTTCGTCGGCGGCACCGTCGGCGGCGGCTTTGGCGGCAAGGTCGACGTCATCGTCGAGCCGATCGCCATCCTCGGCGCCAAATTAACCGGGCGACCGGTCTGTTTTATCTACAGCCGCGAGGAGGAGATGCAGATATCGTCACCGCGCGCGGCCGAAAAGGTCGTCATCAAGGACGGCGTCATGAAGGACGGCCGCATCGTCGCGCGCAAGGTCACCGGCTACACCGATGCCGGCGCCTATTCGCGCCACTCGCCCTATGGCGCACAGAAGGGTGCGGGGCACTATCCCGGCCCCTACACGATCCCTAATGTCTGGATCGACACTTACTGCGTCTACACCAACCGCACGCCCTCCTCCGCCATGCGCGGCTTCGGCGTCACCATCGGCGACTTCGCGCTGGAGGTGCAGATGGACAAGCTGGCGCGGCTGATCGGCATGGATCCGCTCGAATTCCGCTTCATCAACGCCTATCGCGACGGCGACATGAAGGCGCATCGCCAGCCGACCGAGGGCGCGGCTCTGATCGAGTGCATGCAGGAAGCCTCGCGCGCCGCCAACTGGCCGGTGGCGGAGAAATTCATGGCGATGTCCTCCTATGTGAAGGGAGTTTGAGATGGCGATCAGGCGTGGACGCGGCGTCGCCGCGATCAACTATCCCACAGGCATGAACCTCGGCGGCGACCCGACGCAGGCGCTGGTCCACTCGACACCGACCGGCAATTTCATGGTGACGCTGTCCTCCGTCGATCTCGGCCAGGGCATGAAGCAGATCATGGCGCAGATCTGCGCCGAGACGATCGGCGTGCCGACCGACCGTGTCGTCGTCGACACCGCCGACACCGACACCGGCCCGCACTGCATGGGCACCTTCGCCTCGCGCGGCACGCACCGCGCCGGCAACGCCGTCATCCAGGCGGCCAGGGAGGCCCGCCAGGTGATGCTGGAGGTGGCTGCCGAGGAGCTGGAAGTGAATGCCTCCGACCTCGAGACCGACGGCCAGGGCAACATCCTGGTCAAGGGCGCGCCGCAGAAGTCGATCTCGATCTTCGATGTCGCGCTGTCGGCGCATTTCAAGCGCGGCCGCTCGATTTCCGGCCGCGGCATGTTCCTCATCCCGCGCTCCTATCCGGAGAAAGAGACCGGCGCGATGAAGCCATCGACCTGCTACGCGCATGCCTGCACCGTGGCCGAGGTCGAGGTCGACGACGAGACCGGCGAAGTGACCGTGCTGACGGTCAAGAACGTCTTCGAGATCGGCCGCGCGCTGAACCCGAAAATGGTCGAGCAGCAGTTGGTCGGCGGCTCTTGGATGGGCATCAGCCACGCGCTCTACGAGACGACCGAGCCTTACTATCCCAACCGCGACCATGGCGGCACCGACTTCAACCAGTATCTGATGCCCGGCCCCGGCGACCTCGCCGAGACCGAGATCATCGTCCTGGAGCGTCCGTCTGCCGATGGACCGTACGGCGCCAAGGGACCGGGCGAAATGTGCGCCAACCCGCAAATCCCCGCGGTCGCCAATGCCGTGTTCGACGCTGTCGGCGTGCGCATCGACACGCTGCCGATAACGCCCGAGCGCATCTTGCGCGCGCTGAAGGCGCAAGCGGCGAACTGAGGGCTGCAATGACTGGGACAAGCGCCGAGACTGTCGCGACCTCGCCGGAGGCGGTGGCGCAGCATCTGGCCGCCTCGCGCTATCTGGCCGATGAAAGCCTGTCGACCGCCATCTTCCTGGCGATCCGGCTGGGCAAGCCGCTGCTGCTCGAAGGCGCGCCAGGCGTCGGCAAGACCGAAGCGGCGAAGGCGATCGCGCAACTGCTCGACCGCGATCTGGTGCGGCTGCAATGCTACGAAGGCATCGACGCCGCGCATGCGCTCTATGAGTGGAACTACCAGCGGCAGCTGCTCGCCATCCGCCATGCCGGCGAGCATGAGATCGACATCTATGACGACCGTTTCCTGATCGCCCGGCCGCTGCTGCAGGTGCTGAAAGCGCCAGAGCAGCGCGTGCTGCTGGTCGACGAGATCGACCGTTCCGACCACGAATTCGAGGCGCTGCTTCTAGAATTCCTCTCCGATTTCCAGATCAGCATTCCCGAACGCGGCACCATCCGCGCCACGGCACAGCCGATCGTCATCCTGACCTCGAACCGCACCCGGGAACTCGCCGAAGCGCTGCGCCGACGCTGCGTCTATCACTGGATCGGCTATCCCGACGCCGGGCGCGAAGCCGCCATCATCATGCTGCGCGCCGGCGATGTGGCGGAGACAACGGCGCGTGCGGTGGCGGCAGCCGTGCAGACCATCCGCGCCCGGCCACTCGCCAAGCCGCCGGGTATTGCCGAGGCGGTCGAATGGGCCAACGCCGCCACCATCCTGGAAAAGGGCGGCAGCCCGTGGCCGGAAGCCTTCCGCCGCGCCATCGGCGTGCTGATCAAGGACGAGGAGGATCTCTCCTACATCGCACCGGAGCTTGGACGGATCGTCGAGGAGGCGCTGGCGTGAGCCGCGACGTCAACAATCCCTTCTCCCCGTTCACGGGGAGAAGGTGCCCCGAAGGGGCGGATGAGGGGCAGCACCATAGTGGGCAGAAGGTGGCGTCGCCCCTCACCTGCCTGCCGGCATCCTCTCCCCGTGAACGGGGCGAGGAGAGCCTACCCCACGCCGCCGCACCCTTGCTAAGTTTCGGTCGCCTTCTGCGCCGCTACGGTTTCGCCATCGCCCCCGAGCAAGTCTCCGGCTTCATGCAGGCGGTGACCCTGCTCGGCCCCCGCTCGATGGCGGACATCCGCGAGGCCGCCCTTGCCACCCTTGCGCCGCCGCCCGATCGCCGCGACGAATTCGAAGCGCATTTCCAGAGCCATTTTTATGGCAATACATCCGCTGTGGTCGAAGGCGATGCCGACGAGGAAACCCGCATCAAGGATGATGGCGGCGCGAGCCAGGAAGAGATCGAGGTGATAAGCCAGCAAGAAGGTGGCGAACTCTCTTCCGGCGCCGAACAATTAAGCACCCGCGACTTCCAGCGCGACGATGACGGCCTTGCCGCGTTCCGCCGCAAGCTCGCTTCCGCCTTGCCCGCCCGCCGCTCCTTCCGCACCGTGCGCACCCATTCGCGCGGCAAGCTCGATCTGCGCCGGTCGCTCAGGGAAATCGTCAGCGCCGATGGCGACGTCCCCTCGCCGCTGCTGCGCCGGCGCCAGACCGTGCCGCGCAAGCTGCTGATCCTGATCGACGTCTCCGGCTCGATGAAGCTGCACACAGCGGACTATCTCAAGCTGGCGCATGCTGCCGTGCAAGGTGCCGACCGCGCCGAAATCTTCACCTTCGGCACGCGGCTGACCCGCATCACCGCTGCGCTGCGCATCCGCGACCGCGACCAGGCATTGGCCCGCGCCGCTGCCCAGGTCGACGACTGGGATGGCGGCACCCGCATGGGCCCGACGCTGCTCGCCTTCCTGTCAGTGCCCCGCTTTTCCGCCTTCGCGCGCGGTGCAGCGGTGGTCATCCTGTCCGACGCGCTGGAGCGCGGCGATCATGGCGAGCTGGAGACGGCGATGCGCCGGCTGAGCGCCCGCGCCTTCCGGCTGTCGCTGGCCACACCCTTGGCCGGTGACCCGCGCTTCCGGCCAGCCACGGCAGCGCTTCGCGCCATCCTGCCTGACCTCGACGATCTGGTCGACGGCTCGTCGCTTGCCGGCCTCACCGATTTCATCCTGTCGCTCGCCCGGCCTGCCTCGGCGGCGGCGGCAATCTGGAAGAGGGTTTCGTGATGCAGAAAACCAACGACGCGCATTTCCACATCTGGCGCCAGAAGGACCAGCCCTGGCTGGTCGGACCGATGGTGCCGCGCATCTTCGGCCCCTACGAGCCGATCCGGCGCGACTATCCGATCGAGGAGTTCCTCGAGGACCAGCAGGGCGCCGGCGTCGAGAAGGCCGTCTATGTCCAGACCAACTGGGCCAAGGAGGATTTCGAGAAGGAAGTCGCCTTCCTGCAGAAGACATCAGACGAGACCGGCTGGCCGCATGCCATCGTCGGCTATACCGACATGACCGTCGACGATATCAGGCCCCAGATCGATCGCTTGAAAAAATATCCGCTGCTGCGCGGCGTGCGCATGCAGCTGCACTGGCACGAGACGCCGGCCTTTCGCTTTGCCGCTTCGGCCGATCAGGTGATCGATCCCAAGGTGCGCGCCAATGTGGCGAGGCTCAAGGACTATGGCCTGTCCTTCGACCTGCAGCTCTTCCCCGCCCAGATGAAGGACGGGCTGACGCTGGTCGGCGAAAATCCCGAAACCAATTTCATCCTCACCCATGCCGGCATGCTAACCGGCATGGAACCGGAGACCACCGAAGCCTGGAAAGCCGGCCTGCGCGCGCTCTCGGCCGCACCAAACTTCCACGCCAAGCTCTCCGGCCTCGGCACCTTCGTCCACCGCAACGACCCGGCGCTGATCGCCTACATCGTCGACAACGCAATCGACATCCTGGGCGCCGACCATCTGATGTTCGGCTCGAACTTCCCGATCGAGAAATTGTGGACCAGCCACGCCGAGCTGATCAAGGCGCACCGGGATGCGGTGGCCAAGCACGGCACGGCGGCGGAGGCGGATATCTTCTGGAACACGACAGAGAAGGTTTACCGGCCGGTGTAGCGCGCCCTTCCCTTCTCCCCTTGTGGGAGAAGGTGGATCGGCGCGCAGCGCCGAGACGGATGAGGGGTGTTCCAGCGAAGTGAAGCGTGGCGCTCCCTGGAACACCCCTCATCCGTCGCCTTCGGCGACACCTTCTCCCACAAGGGGAGAAGGCAAGACCGCGCAGCATCCTCACTTCACCTCGAACTGCGGATCGACCGGGATCTGCATCGCCGTCACCAGATGGTTGGTCTGGCCGGCGAGCCCGATGATCGACACCAGTTCGCCATGCTGCGCGTCGGTCATGCCCTTGGCGCGGGCCGCCGCCGTGTGCGAGTGGACGCAGTAGGAACAGCCATTGGCGGTCGACACCGCGATGTAGATCATCTCCTTGGTCAGCGGATCGATGGCGCTGTCGGCGACCATCACCACCTTCAGCTGTTCCCAGATCCGCTTCAGCGCCGGGGGATCATTGGCCAGCCCGCGCCAGAAATTGTTGACGAATTCGGATTTGCGCGTCGCACGGATGTCGTCGAAGACGGCTTTCACGGCCGGGATTTTCTCCACCTCGGCATCGCTGAGGAGTCTTGTGGTGGCCATGGGGTTTCCTTTCGTTTGGATCGATGAACTGGCTCGTTGAATCAAGTTTCGAGCAAAGGCGGCTAACCAGCTTCTTTGACTCAGTTTTTGGCGCGCAATAGCGTTGAAGATTAGCCGAGGCACCTAAACTTCGTCATCCTAGGGCGAAGCAGGCGCGAAGCGCCGTCGCGGAGACCCTGGGATCCATTCCGTGACCTTAGCCGAAGAGTGCAGCGGAGCAGAATTCTGCACCGCAGCGACGCCTGGAAGTCGCGGCATGGATCCTCGGGTCTGCGCCGCGTCGCTACGCTCCTTGCTTCGCCCGTGGATGACGAAGGGATGGACGTCCCGGCCAATTATCGACGTAAGCATCGCCCAGAACCCTAATGCACCGCCGCGTACATGATCTTCTCCTCCGTCGCCTCCGCCGGCGAAAACTCCTCGACGATACGGCCCTGGCGGCAGACCAGGATGCGGTCGGACAGGTTCATGATCTCCGGCAGGTAGGACGAGATGACGACGACGGCCAGGCCCTCATCGGCCAGCCGGTTGATGATCTGATGGATTTCGGCGATCGCGCCGACATCGACACCGCGTGTCGGTTCGTCGAAGATGACGATGCGCGGCCTCTGCACCAGTCCCTTGCCGATCACCACCTTTTGCTGGTTGCCGCCCGACAATTCGACGACGCGCGCATTGTCGTTGATCGCCTTGATGTTCAGCGTCTTCGTCCATTCGGCCGACAGCGCGCGCATCTCCTGCTGGTTGATCACCCAAGCCTTTTCGCGGCCCGCCGCCAGCAGCCCACCGAACAGGTTCTCGGCAATGCCCATCGTCTCGAAAATGCCTTCGCTCTTGCGGTCCTCGGTGACATAGACGATGCCGTCGGCCACCGCTTCGCTCGGCACGAGATAGCGCACCGGTCTGTCATCCAGCTCAATGGCGCCGCCGCGCAGGAAATCGCGCTTGTAGATGCCGGAGATGATCTTGAACGTCTCGGTGCGGCCGGAGCCGATCAGCCCGAACACGCCGGTGATCTGGCCCTCGAAGATCGAGAAGGACGTGTTGCGCACGACATTGCTCATCGAGATGTCCTGAACAGACAGCACCTTCCGGCCCGCCTTGCGCAGCTTTGCTTCGTCACGCTGCCGGTAGATTTGCCCCGACAAAGTGCGCCCGACCATGGCGGCGACGATCCTGTCGCGATCGAAAGCCGATGTGTCGTCGGTGATGACCAGTTCGCCGTCGCGCAGGATGGTGATGCGGTCGGCAATATCAAGCGCTTCTTCCAGCGCATGGCTGATGAAGACGATCGAAACGCCGCTCGCCTTCAGCCGGCGGATCAGCGCGAAGAAATGGCGCTTCTCCTCCGGCGTCAGCGTCGCCGTCGGCTCGTCGAAGATGATGATCTCGGCATTGTGGTGGACGGCGCGCGCAATCTCGACCATCTGCCGCTTGGCCGCACCCAGTGTCGCCACCATGGCGTTCGGATCGACAGGAAAATTCAGCGACTGCAGGAATTGTTGGGCCGAGATGTAGGTGCCGCGCAGCCGGTTGAGGAACTTTTCGGTGCCAAGATAGAGGTTCTGCGCCACCGTCATTGACGGCACCAGGCTGGTCTCCTGGAACACCATGGCTATACCGGCTTCAAGGGCTGCGTGTGGCGAAGCGTAGGCGATCTCCCGGCCGTTGTGGAACATCTTGCCTGAGGTCGCATCGACCACGCCGGCGATGATCTTGGTCAGCGTCGATTTGCCGGCGCCATTTTCGCCGAGCAGTGCATGGATCTCGCCCTTCCTGAGGTCGAAGCTGACATTCTTCACCGCGGGCACGCCGCGATAGGTCTTGGTGACGTTTTCCAGCCGAACGATCGGTTCCATCAGAAACCTCCCGAAGCGAGGTCGATGGACAGCACGCAGTCGCCGCCCCTGGAGGCGATGGACAGATGGCTGTCCTTCTCGGCCACGCTGCAGATGCCGTGGCGCGTGCCGTTGGCGCGGCTGTGCAGACTGAATTGCGGCAGCATCTTCTGGTCGAGCCTGACCACAAGCCCGTAGGAGCGGCTCGGCGACCATGGCTTGTGGATGCCCATGGTGCGGATGCCGCCGCATTGCAGCGGTTCGAGGAAGCTTCGGCTGGAAGCCAGCGCCGGCGCGATCCAGTAGGCAGGCGGCACTTGGCTGAGCATATCCTGCCGGTAATGCGTTTCCTGCAGCACGAATTCGATCAGCCGGTTGCGCGGCGCAAACAAGGTCAGCCACGCCCCACCATCGGCGGACGGTGACAGCCGCGCGGGATAGCCTGGCAGATGCGCCAGCACCGTGGAACGGCTGCCGGTCGCACCGTCGAATCGGATGAGCTGGTGACGCCAGCTTTCGCTGACCAGAACATCCCGGCCGACAGGATGCAGTCCATAGGGAAAGGCAATGTCGCCGGCGACCTTGCGAAAATCACCGCCCGCCGCATCCCGCTTCCACAATGAACCGGAGGCACCCTTCGTCATCAGATCGGCGGCCCATTGCGAGGGCGCGTGCTCGGCCGAGCCATTGGCCAGCCACAGCGCACCATCGTCTGCATAGGCAAGTGCGGTGATGCAGCGGATCTCGGCCGGCAGCGAAACCTCCCTGCCGCCAATCAGCAGCTTGCCGCTCTCCAACCCGACCGTCAGTTCGCCCGATGGCGACAGCGCCAGCGCGGTGACAGCAGACGGAAACGTCTCGACAATTTTTGGCTCGCTTCCGGCAGCGATCGAATAGAGGGCGTTGCCGCTGGAGGCCAGCAGCCTGTCACCGGTAACCAGCAGATTGTCCGGTTCCGTCAGCTCGGCAAACGCAGGCGCATCGTCCAGCCGCGTGTTGGGACGAAAAGCGCCGTCGAGCGGCGGTATGGTCACGGCCTTGCCGCGAAACAGGTCCAGCACAGGATCGAGGATCATGGTTTTGCTCCCCAATAGGACGCGGGGCTGGTCCAGTTCGGGTCGGCGCCTGCAATCTTGTAGCGGCCGATGCGGTTGTTGAGGATGCCGCCGACGAACAGATATCCCTTGTGCTCGCGCATCGAGGTGACCATCGGGTGCGCGCCGCCGGTGAGGTCGCCCATCGCTTCGACGATGCCGCCCTTCTCTGTGAATTTCACCACGCCGCCGGTGTTGATGTTGGGGAACAGCCATTCGTCCTGCGGCAGCCGCCGCGTCATGCGCTTGCGCATGTCGGGATGGCGCAGCGACAGGTCAAAGCTCGGCGTGCGCATGCCGAGCCACGCCATCCAGTAATTGCCGTCGGAAGCGCGGTTGATGTTGTCGGGGTAGCCCGGCATGTCGCGGATAACGCATTCGGCGGTGCCCGCCTTCGGCCCTTCCAGCCAGTAGCGATGCACGCGGCAGGCCCAGCTTTCGGCGAAGAACAGCGACTTGCCGTCATGCGCCATGCACACGCCGTTGGTGTAGCGGTAGCCGTCGAGCAGCGTCCTGGTCGACCCGTCCTTCGGATCGTAGACCAGCAGCCGGCCGGTGGCGCGATTCTCGATCGAGTCCAGCGCCCAGTCATGCGCGTCATAGCGCTTGGTCGAGTCGGTGAAGTAGATGCGGCCGTCGGGTGCGATGTCGCAGTCGTTCGGGTCGCGCAGCCGCGCATCGTCGACGATCGAGGTCCAGGAGCGCGAGGTCTCCGCCGACAGGCGTTTCACCTCCCGATCCGGCGAGACCGAGTAGAGGCCCATGGCGCCGACGCAGCTGATCAGGTTGCCTGATTTGTCGAAGGCCAAGCCCAGCGGGAAGCCACCGATATGGGCAAACACTTCCGACCTGACATAGTCCGGCGCGAAGTAGCGGACGATTTCTCCGTGGCGGGTGCCGCAATAGAGATTGTCATCGCGGTCGAGGATGACGTCTTCCGGCCCTTCCAGCTCGCCAAGCCCGATATGGTCGGCGGCCGACAGCCTGTTGTCGAGCTCGTAGGGCGTGCCCGAGCCGGGCGCAGCCGACTGCGTTTCGCCCATCTTGAGATAGACCGGCGCGACATAGACCTCGTTCAGCACCTTGTGGCGGTTCTTCAGCCAGCGGATGTCGATGGTCACCGCCACCGCCAGCATGATACCCAGCACCATCTGGTTGGTGCCGGTGCCGTAGCCCAGCCGGATCAGCCCGTTGGTCATGGTCAAGACGATGATGGCGCCCATCAACCCCTTGATCACCGAGCCGCGGCCGCCGCCAAGGCTGACGCCGCCGACCACCGCCGCCGTCAGCGCCATGATCTCGAGGTTGAGGCCTGTGCCCGGCCCTGCCCCGCTCAAGCGGCAGGCGATGAGGAAGCCGCCGATCGAGGCGCAGAAGCCGGAAAAGACATAGGTCATGAACACGGTGCGGCGCACGCGGATGCCGGCATTGTGCGCCGAGCGCCTGGAGCCGCCGACCGCCAGCACGTGCCAGCCCGGCCGCGAACGCGTCAGCGCGATATGGGTGACGATGGCCAGGATGATCGCCAGCCACACCGAGACGGAGAGCCCCCACAAGGTGCTGTCGCCGATAAAGTCGAGCACATCCGATGTGGCGGTCGAGAGCTGCACATCGGCGGCATAGGTGGTGACCAGGATGTCGAACAGCGCCCGGCCGAAGATGAAGGTGACCAGCGTGGTGAGAAAGGCGCGCAGTCTGAGGTAGCCGACGAGATAGCCGTTGATGGCGCCGAAGACGAGGCCGGTGGCGAGCGACGCGGCCAGCGCCAGCCAGATGGACTGTTCGAGGATGAAGAAGACATAGACGGCGGAAAAGCAGGACAGCGCGAAGATCGAGCCGACCGACAGGTCGATGCCGCCGCCCAGCATCACCACCGTCATGCCGGTGACCACCATGGAGAACTCGCCGAGCTGGCGGGTCGATTCCTGCAGCGCGGTCAGCTTGAAGAAGCCGGGAATGATCGAGCCGAAAGTTGCCAGCGTCGCCACCAGCGCCAGGAACGGAATGGCGTTGTCGGTCCAGCGTTTGGTTAGAATCTCGCCGACGACATGGTCGGGCACGAGATTGTAGCGCCAGGACTGGAGGCGTTCGCGAAAGGACATCGGCTGCTGCTATTCCATGAGAAAAAGGGCCGGGTTGTTCCCGAGGCAATCGCTTCGGGGGTATTTCGATCTCGGCGCTGCCCCTCATCCGCCTGCCGGCACCTTCTCCCCGTATAGTGACGGGGAGAAGGGAAGCGCACCAACGTCGGCGTCCCCCTCTCCCCGTTCTTCACGGGGAGAGGGTAAGGGTGAGGGGCAGCGCAAACCTTTGACGATTAGAGATGACCCGGCCACCTCATTGATATCAACCGCACAGATCCTACTTCGCCGCCGCTTCGGCCTGCAGCGCCTTCAGGTCCCAGCAGCTGTCGGGCTTGAGGTCGGCCTTGGTCGTCGCCTTCTCCAGCGTGTAGATGTAGGTGTGCGAGGTGCCGGCCGGCTGGCCGCTCTGCAGCAGGAACTTGATGATGGCGTTCATGTCGCCCGACTGGCGGGCAAGATCGGTCATCACCACGGCGCCATAGGTGCCGTCCTGCAGCTTGTCGCAGTCGGCCGCCTTCTCGCCGCCGCCGGTGGTGACCAGGAACACCTTGCCGTCGAGCTTGGCGTCGCGGATCGCGGCGGACGCGCCGGTGGCGTCACCATCCCAGAAATCGATGATCGAGCAGATGTCGGGGTTCTGCTGCAGCATCGTCGTCGTCACGTTGCGCGAGGTCGTCGCATCCCAGTTGGAATCGGGCTTCGCCACCACCTTGAAGTCGGGATGCTTGTCCAGCACCTTCATGATGCCGGCATACTGGTAAAGGCTGGAAGAATTCGCCTGGTCGCCCTGCACCAGGCCGATCTTCTTCGACGAGTTTTCGCCGCAGCCCTTGATCGCCGCTTCGGCCTCGAGCTGGCCAAGCCGATCCCAGTCGCTGCCGATAAAGGCGTCGGCCGGGAAGTTCGCCGGATTGTCGACCAGGATGACATAGGTGCCGGCGGCCTGCGCCTTCTTCATCAGCTTGGAATAAGAGTTGAGGTCCGGTGCATGGATGATCAGCACGTCCGGCCTGGAGTCCGACGAGATGGCGTCGGTGATCGCCTGCGCGCCTGCATCGACGACCCAGTTCGGATCGCGCGTTTCGAACACGCCGCCCCAGGCCTCGACCTCGGTCTTCAGATAGTGCGCCCAGCCCTGCGCCAGGTCGAAGCCCATCGCCAGCGGCACCAGCATGACGCGCTTGCCTTTGAGCGCCTGCGCGTAAGCCGCCGGGCCCGGATCGTCGGCGGCGAAGGTGGGCGCCACGAAGGCCGTGACGGCAAGCGCCGTGGCGGCTGCCATCAATGTCCTGATGAATTTCATGTCAGATCCTCTCGTTTCGATTTTCATTGCCGGCCGATCGGGATGGATCGGACCGGGTACCCCTAAATGTCGCCTTGCTGGGCGGTCTGCTCGTCGCGTGGATTGATGATGCCGTCGACGATGATGGCGCCGAGCAGGATCGCCGCCTTGATCAGGTTCTGGTAGAGCAGCGGAATGTCGATGATGGTCATGGCGTTGAGCAGGATGCCAATCAGTGCTGCCCCGACCAGCACATTGCGCACCCCGCCC
>NZ_SMYZ01000055.1 GCF_004919685.1 Mesorhizobium norvegicum
GGGTTTTGACCACTGGGCCTAACCGGCAAAGGAGAGGGGTGCCGGCTGGCGAATTATACGCCGTTTCAAACTCATTGGTAATTTGGCAGGAAGGGCGCACGTCCCTCAATTCGGATGAGCCGGAGGTCAATCGTTTGCGGCTAATGGAACATTAGTTGTTTCTAATAGTTCACCGTGCGGCAGGGGTTCCAACGCTTCTGCAAGTCCCGTGATCCCTGGGGCGCCCGCCGCTGCCGTGAAT
>NZ_SMYZ01000056.1 GCF_004919685.1 Mesorhizobium norvegicum
GGGCATTTCTCCCCGTATAGGGACGGGGAGAAAGAACGCAGTCATCGGTGATTTCGCCAATTTTCAACGTTAACAGAATAGACGCCGGCCTTGCGTTCAGCCCTCTTCTCCCCGTCACTATACGGGGAGAAGGTGCCGGCAGGCGGATGAGGGGCAGCGCTGGCCTTTCCGATAGAGTTCAATTCTTACCAGCGTGGGCCTTGGCAACGAGCTGAAGTCCTAGCAGCCTCTCTGCTTCCGCCACGACCCCCGCCGGCATCACACGCCCCCCAGGCGCGGCCAAAAGCGTCGATGCATAGGGCCCGCGCGGGCCGGTCAAACCCGGCTCGGTTGCCAGGAACACCGCAACCGTCGGCAGGCCGAAGGCGCTGGCGAGGTGGGTCAGCCCGGTGTCGGCGCCGATGACCAGCGTCGAGCGGCCGATGAATGCGGCGATCTCGGCCAGCGGCGATTTGGGCACCACGACCGTTGACCGGACGGCCCCCGCAATCGCTTCGGCCACGGTCTTCTCACGCTCGTTCGACCATGTGGTGACCGGCGTCATTCCCCGCTCAACCAGCAGGCGGGCGGTTTCGATCCAGTCCTGGACGGGCCATTTCTTGTCTTCGCGGCTGGTGCCGTGCAGCAGGAAGGCGGTTTTTCCAGCGATGCCGGCCAGAGTGCCGGCGGGCGGCACGATGCCGGAGTCCAGCGTCGAAAGATCAGGCTGATAGCCGAGCGCCAGGCCGAACAGCCGCCGCGTCCGTTCGATGGCGTGCAGGTTGCGCGGCACGGCATAGGTGACGTCGCAGAACAGCGTCGCTGAGGGTTCGCGCGCACTGGAGCGGTCGAAGCCGGCAATGGGTGCGCCTGCCTGTCTTGCCACCAGGGCCGATTTCAGCAGGCCTTGTGCGTCGATGACCAGGTCGTAGCGGCAATCGCGCAAGGTGCGGCGCAAGGTTGCCGCCTCGCGCCATGTGCCGCCGTCGAACAGCGCCTTGCGCCAGCGCCTGATCGCCACCGTGTGGATCCTGTCGATCGCCGGGTGAAGCGCGACGATCCCGGCGAATGCCTCTTCCACGCACCAGTCGAAGGTCACGTCCGGCCGCTGGCGGCAGGCGTCCTCGACGGCGGGAAAGGTGTGGATGACATCGCCCATCGAGGATGTCTTGACGATCAGCACCTTCATGCCGCGGCCGGGATTTCCAGCAGGCGGTCCGCCGCCGCCGCGACCTGGCCGACTTCAAGCGTCTTCAGGCAGTTGAGGTGGCCGAGCGGGCAGACCTTCTGGTGGCAGGGCGAGCACGACAGGCCGAGCCAGACCAGCTCGCGCTGCTCGGCCAGCGGCGGCGTATTTTCGGGCGAGGTCGAGCCATAGACGGCAACGATCGGCGTGCCGACGGCAGCGGCGACATGCATCAGCCCGCTGTCGTTGGACACCGCCAGCCTTGCGGCTGCTATCAGGTCGATGGCGTCCTCCAGCCGCGTCTGTCCGGCGAGGTCGACGGCGCCGGGGGCAAGTGCGGCGATCTCCGCCGTCACGTCGCGGTCGTTCTTCGAGCCTAACAGAGCGACCTTCAAGCCTTTGCCCATGAAATCGCGGGCAAGACCGGCATAGCTTTCACTCGGCCAGCGCTTGGCCGGGCCGAATTCGGCACCAGGCATCAGTGCCACGAATTTCTGCGGCGCCAGCCCGAACCGGTCGAGCAGGGCGACCTGGTTTTTCGTGTCCACGCTCAGCCGGGGCGCCCGGAAGCTGCCGCCCTGGGCGAGGCCGAAATAGGCCTGCGCGGTGCGCCGTTTGACGCTGTCGGGCAGCGGCACGATGTCGGTCAACAAGCCATAGCGCATCTCGCGCAGATTGCCGACACGGCGCGGAATGCGGGCAAAGAACGGGATCAGCGCCGATTTCCAGCTTCCCGGCAGGATATAGGCCATGTCGTAGCGGCCGCGCAGCAGGCGGCCAAAGCGGCGGCGATGGGTGAATTCGAGCGCGCCGGGTTTGAGCGGAAAATCTATCTGCTGGCGGATTTCGGGCATGCGCTTGACCAGCGGCGCGGCCCAGGCCGGCGCCAGCACATCGATGGCGGCGTTTGGATGCAGCTCCTTCAGCGCCGAGAACAGGCACTGCGCCATCACCATGTCGCCCACCCAGCGTGGGCCGATCACGAGGATCGTTGGGCTTTCAGCCATTCGACATAGTCTCTGACACCGGTTTCCACTGTCCGGAATTGGCCATTATAACCGGCCGCGCGCAAACGGGACATATCAGCTTGCGTAAAGCTCTGGTAGCTGCCCTTGAGATGGTCGGGGAAGGTGATGAACTCGATCTCACCCTTGCCCAGCGTGTCGATCACCGTTTCGGCAATGGCGCGGAAGGGCTGGGCGCGCCCCGTGCCGCAATTGAAAATGCCGCTTTCGCCCCGCTTCCACAGCCACAGATTGACGTCGGCGACATCGCCGACATGGATGAAGTCGCGGCTTTGTTCGCCGGGCCCGAAGCCGTCATAGGCACCGAACAGTTTCGGGTTCTCGCCGCGTTCGACCTGGTTGAACAGATGGAAGGCGACCGAGGCCATGGCGCCCTTGTGTGCTTCGCGCGGGCCATAGACGTTGAAGTAGCGCAGGCCCGCGACCTGCGAATGATCGGTGTCGAAGACGGTGCGCCTGATATGGTCGTCGAAAAGCTTCTTGGAATAGGCGTAGACATTGAGCGGCCGCTCGAGCGCCGGATCCTCGCGAAACTCGGCGCCGCCGCCATAGACGGAGGCCGAAGAAGCGTAGAGGAAGGGCACGCGCAGCGCCTGGCTTGCGTGCAGCAGCCGCTTCGAGAAGGCGTAATTCACCTCCATCATGAATTTGCCGTTCCACTCGGTGGTGGTCGAGCAGGCACCCTGGTGGAAGACGGCTTCGATGCGGCCGAGCGAGCCTGCCTCCATGCGGGGCAGGAAATCATCCTTGTCGAGATAGTCGGCGATCTGCAAGTCGGCGAGATTGGCGATCTTGTGGCCGTCGGTGAGGTCGTCGACGACGAGGATGTCGTCATGCCCTTCGGCATTCAGCGCGGCGACAATGTTGGAGCCGATCATGCCGGCGCCGCCCGTGACGATGATCATGTTGTTGGCCCTGATACGCGTTTCACTTGCCGATTCCGGCCCTTATAAGGGAGGCAGGGTGGGCTGTCGACAAAGCAGGCAGCGGAGCGGTTGTCACAGTGGCGCCGCAAAGCTTCCGCTTCTGTCGGTTCGTGCCGCCCGGCATGATCGTGAGGGACCAATAATGCCGTCGACCGAACTGCTCATCGCGTTTTTCGCCACCACGGCGATCTTCGCCTACATTCCCGGCCCGGCCATGCTCTACGCAGCCGCGCAGACGATGGCGCGCGGCCGCTGGTCCGGCCTGACCGCAGCACTTGGCATTCATCTGGGCGGCTATG
This sequence comes from Mesorhizobium norvegicum, assembly GCF_004919685.1. GTDB lineage: Bacteria > Pseudomonadota > Alphaproteobacteria > Rhizobiales > Rhizobiaceae > Mesorhizobium > Mesorhizobium norvegicum. Next base: position 3,416 of record NZ_SMYZ01000056.1, read on the forward strand.
TGCATGTTTTCGCCGCCGCCGCCGGCCTGTCGGTGCTGTTTCACGCCGTGCCGACGCTCTACATGGCGGTCAAGCTGGTCGGGGCGCTCTATCTGATCTGGCTCGGCGTCTCCCTGTTCCGCAAGCGCGTGGAGGGCGATGCCGCGCTGCCCGCCATCGAGCGCAAATCGGCACGACGTGCTTTTTTCGAGAGCATCACCGTCGAGGTGCTCAACCCGAAGACGGCGATCTTCTTCATGGCGTTCCTGCCGCAGTTCATCGATGCCTCGGCGGCGTTTCCGGTCTGGCTGCAATTCGTCGTGCTGGGCACAACAGTCAATCTGATGTTCTCCTCGGCCGATGTCGTCTGCGTGTTCCTGGCGGGCGCCGTGATCGGCCGTTTGCGGCGTTCGAGCCGCGCACAGCGGCTGATGCAGCGGGCCGGCGGCGCGGTGCTGGTTGGGCTCGGTGTCCATGTCGCCTTGCAGAAGAGCTGACTGCCCGGGCCTTTGCGGTCATACCCTGCCGTTGCACTGCATGGATTTGCGGTATATCGGCTTTCGCCATGAACGATCTGGGCCATGAACGATCCGGCCTGTCTGATGATGATGACCAGCAAGATTGAAATCGGCCCTTTCCATGCGTTGCCAGTGACATGATCAAGCACAATCCGCCTTCCCCCGAACCCCTGCACCGCGCCATTGCGCGGTTCGGCCAGGCCACCGTGCTGGTGGTCGGCGACTTCATCCTCGACCGTTTCGTCAACGGCGTCATCGAGCGGATCTCGCCGGAAGCGCCGATCCCGGTGCTGCACGGGCGCGGCGAGACCTCGACGATAGGCGGCGCCGGCAATGTCGTCGCCAACATCGTTTCGCTCGGTGCTGCCGCTGTTCCCGTCTCGGTGATCGGCACCGATGTGGCAGGCGACAGCCTGGTGCGGATGCTCGGCGAGCTTGGCGTCGACACGGCTGGCCTGGCGCAGGATCGCGGCCGCATGACCTCGTCGAAGAGCCGCTTCAGCGCGCTCAACCAGCAGGTGCTGCGCTTCGACGAGGAGGAAATCAAGCCGCTGGGTGCTGCGGAGCGCGCCGGCCTGATCCGGCATTTCCACGATGCACTGCCGCGCGCCGACATCGTCGTCTTGTCCGATTACGGCAAGGGCATCCTGCTCGACGGCGTCGCCGCCGATCTGATCGCCATCTGCCGCGAGGCGGGAAAGCCGGTTCTGGTCGACCCGAAGGGCCGCGACTATGCGCGCTATGCCAGGGCGACCGCCATCACCCCCAACCGCAAGGAACTTGGCGAGGCCGTCGGCCATGCGGTGTTCGCCGATGACGAGATCGTCGGCGCGGCACGCCAGTTGATTTCGGCGCACGGTTTCGACTTCGTAGTCGCGACGCGCAGCGAAAAGGGCATGAGCGTGGTCGGCCCGACCGAGGCGCGCCACATCGCGACCCAGGCGCGGGAAGTGTTCGACGTTTCGGGCGCCGGCGACACGGTGATCGCGAGCTTTGCGCTGGCGTTGGCCGTAGGCGCCGATACCGTCATGGCCGCTTCGATCGCCAATGCCGCCGGCGGCGTCGTGGTGGGCAAGCGCGGCACCGCGCGGCTGACGGTCGAGGAACTCACCGGCGCGCTGTTCCGCTCACACGGACCGACCGCCCACAAGGACGCCATCCTCGATGCCACATCAGCCGCGCGCATGGTGGCGGCCTGGAAGGAAGAAGGCTTGAGCGTCGGCTTCACCAATGGCTGCTTCGACATCCTGCATGCCGGCCATGTCAGCCTGTTGCACGCGGCGCGCAGCCAGTGCGACCGGCTGGTGCTCGGCCTCAACAGCGATGCCTCGGTGCGGCGCCTGAAGGGCGCCGGGCGTCCGGTCAACGACCAGCACGATCGCGCCTGCGTGCTGGCAGCACTTGCCTCGGTCGATGCGGTCGTGGTGTTCGAGGAAGATACGCCGCTGGCGCTGATCGAAGCGCTGCTGCCCGACATACTGGTCAAGGGTGCCGATTACACGGTCGACACCGTGGTCGGCGCCGATGTGGTGCAGAAGGCCGGCGGACGCGTCGTGCTGGTCGATCTCGTCGCCGGCAAGAGCACCACCAACACCATTGGCAAATTGCGCGCCGGCGGCACCACAAACTGAGGGTTTCATGTCCGACTTGAACGATTACCTGGTCCGCTCGGCGGCTGCCATATCAGCCATGGTCGAGCGCGACCTCACCAGCGAGATGGAGCGGGCGGCGAGCGCTGTCGTGACGGCGCTTTCGTCCGGGAAAGCCTTGCTGATCTGCGGCAATGGCGGCTCGGCCAGCGACGCCATCCACATTGCGGGCGAACTGGTCGGCCGCTTCCTCAAGGAGCGCAAGGCCTACAATGTCATCGCGCTGCCGGCCAACGCTGCCGTGCTGACCGCCTGGGGCAACGACTATGGCTTCGATACGGTGTTTTCGCGCCAGGTCGAGGCGCATGGCGCGGCCGGCGGTGTGCTCTTGGCGATCTCGACCAGCGGCAATTCGCCGAGCATCCTCGCCGCCGCCGAACAGGCGCGGATGATGGAAATGACGGTGATCGGCCTGACCGGCGACACCGGCGGCAAGCTCAAGCCACTGTCCGACATCCTGCTCAACGTGCCGTCGACCTCGACGCCGATCATCCAGCAGGGGCATCTGTGTCTCTATCATTATCTGTGCGAGGTGGTCGAAGCGCGTCTCAGCAATGGCTGACGCCACGACGTCCGGCCCCTATCCGCTGGCGGAGCCCGGCCTATGGGTCGAGCGGATAGGCTCGACGGTGTTTCCTGCCGGCACGCCTGCGCTGTTCCTCGACCGCGACGGCACCATCAACGTCGACACCGGTTATCCCGACGACCCGGCCGAAATGGTGCTGCGCGCGGATATCGCCGCAGCGATCGCTGCCGCCAACCGCGCCGGCATTCCCGTCATCATCGTCACCAACCAGTCGGGCATCGCGCGCGGCTATTACGGCTGGGGCGATTTCGTCGCCGTCAACGGTCGCGTGCTGGAATTGCTAGGCGGCGAGGGCGCATTCGTCGACATGGTGCTGGCCTGCGCCTATCACGAAGCGGGCTCCGGCTCGCTTGCGGTCGCAGATCATCCGATGCGCAAGCCCAACCCGGGCATGCTGCTGGAGGCGGCCAAACGCGTTGGGCTCGATCTGCAGCGTTCGCTGATCGTTGGCGACAAGCAGGCGGACATGGAGGCGGGACAGCGCGCCGGCCTCTCGCAGGGCTGGCTGGTCGACGGGCAAGCGGCTGTTCAATCGGGCTTCACGGTCAGGCCCTGGCGCGACCGCGAGGATTTCGACGGCCTGCTCGCCGCAATAGCGGCACTTGGCGCTGTGTCAGGCAAATCGTGATGGCTCACACCGGATCGTTGTCTCGCCAGGCTTCATAAAGCTTGGCCTCGGTGGCGAACGAATACACCATCACCATCATCGAATAGACGAAGCCGTGCCGGCCACACAGGAAGTAGCGCTTGGCCAGGTAGAATTTCAGGAAATTGCCGAGCGGCGACAGCACCAGTTTTACCAGGCCAGGTTTCTTGCCCCGCTCGACCAGCGTGGCAACCTTGAGGCTGGAGTAGGTGTTGGCCCTGGCCAGGTCCTCCGCGATGCTCATTTCGCGGCGGTGCAGCAGCACGCCATTTTCAATCGTGCCGGTTTCGCCCGGCACCTCGAACGATTCATGGACCCGCAAGTTGAGGTCCATGGTGGCCTTGTCCCGGCGAAAAAGACGCAGCAGCCTGTTGTGCAGCACCCAGCGGTGCGCATAGCCATAGCCTTTCAGCTTGTCGCGGCGCCTTATGTACCATCCGTCGAAGCCGACATTGCGAGGCTGCGTCACGTCCACGATCGACTGCCTGAGCAGGTCGTCGATGGCCTCATCGGCTTCAATCGAAAGGCACCATGGCTGCGTGGCCTGATCGAGGGCGAATTGCCGTTGCCGGGGAAAACCCGGCCAGTCGTTGTGAAACAGCCTTATCGGGTAGCCCTTGGCGATGAATTCCTGGACGACATCCAGGGTGCTGTCCGTCGAGCCTGAATCGACGACGATGATCTCGGCGCAGAAGTCGACGCTTTCCAGGCACTGGCCGATCATGTCGGCTTCATTCATGCAGATGACCAGCGCCGAAACCGGGCTAGCAAATCGAGTCATGGTCCCACCCTACGGCACACTGTTCTCGGGATTTGCGCTGCTTGCTGCATCTGTTTGTACGCAATCCCGGAGGGAAAACCGTTACACACTTTTTCTGGAATTGCTCTAGGAAACCAACAAGCGGCCAAGGCAGAACGTCCGGCTTCCACACGACAGCCTATCGAATGCCAAAGCTGCCCTGATATGGCGAAGCCCGCAACCCGCATCCGCCAGACCCGATGTGGCGCTGCCGTTCAACCGGCTCAAGGCTGTGCAAACGAGACCAGCCCTTCGTCCTTGACCCGGCGGATGGTGAGCGCGGTGCGCACCGTGTCGACATTCGGGGTCGAGGTCAGCTCCTCGATGACGAAGCTCTGGAAGGCGCCGAGGTCGCTCGCCACGCAATGCAGCAGGAAATCGGATTCGCCCGACACCATCCAGGCGTCGCGCACGATCGGCCAGCCGCGGGTGCGTTCGGCAAAGGTGCGCAGCTCGGCGTCGGCCTGGTGATGCAGGCCGATCAGGCAGAAGGCGACGACATCGAGGCCGAGCGCCGGCGCATTGAGCAAAGCGCGGTAGCCGCGGATGATGCCGGCTTCCTCCAGCCGCTTGACGCGGCGCAGGCATGGCGGCGCCGAAATGCCGACGCGGGTCGACAGTTCGACATTGGTCATGCGGCCGTCGCCCTGCAATTCGCGCAGGATCTTCCAGTCGATGGCGTCGAGGTCGGCCTTGAGCGGCATGAGGGCTCTCGAGAAGTCAGGGGCAACACGCAAGAATCTTGCGTGATTTTGTAATTAAACGACTTCGCTGTCCATTCCATCCCTCGCCCGGAATATTTCGCAGGATCAAGTGGGCAACAGGGTGCGACAAAGCTTTCCGGGGACGAACGCCAACTTGCCTTGCTGGCGTCGTGGGCAACACTTACATTACGCGCGACAATGACCGAGTTTTCCATGCCGCAATTGCCGGCAGCCCTCCACAGAGGCTTTAGATGACCACCAAGCACGCGCCCGTTCTCATCATCGGTTCCGGCCCGGCCGGCTATACGGCGGCGGTCTACGCCGCCCGCGCCATGCTGAAGCCGATGCTGGTCGCCGGCCTGCAGCAGGGCGGCCAGCTGATGATCACCACCGATGTCGAGAATTATCCCGGCTTCGCCGACCCCATCCAGGGTCCGTGGCTGATGGAGCAGATGCTCAAGCAGGCCGAGCATGTCGGCACCGACATCATCAACGACATCATCACCGAGGTCGACCTCAATGTGCGGCCGTTCCGTGCCAAGGGCGATTCCGGCACCACCTACACCGCCGACGCACTGATCATCGCCACCGGCGCGCAAGCGAAATGGCTGGGCATTCCGACCGAACAGACCTTCATGGGCTTCGGCGTCTCGGCCTGCGCCACCTGCGACGGTTTCTTCTATCGCGGCAAGGATGTTGCGGTGATCGGCGGCGGCAATTCGGCGGTGGAAGAGGCGCTCTATCTGTCGAACCTCGCCAAGAGCGTTACCGTGATTCACAGGCGCAACGATTTCCGCGCTGAACGCATCCTGCGCGAGCGGCTGCTGAAGAAGGACAATGTCCGCGTCATCTGGGACACGATCGTCGACGAGATCACCGGCCGTCCCGGCAAGACGCCGCTGCCGCCCTCGGTCGAAGGCCTGAAGTTGCGCGATGCGGTGACCGGCGAGGTGTCGCACCTCAAGGTCGACGGCGTGTTCGTGGCCATCGGTCACGCACCGGCGGTCGAACTGTTTGCCGGCAAGCTGAAGCAGAAGCCGAATGGCTATCTGTGGACGGCGCCGAATTCGACCCGCACCGACGTGCCCGGCGTGTTCGCGGCCGGCGATGTGACCGACGACATCTACCGCCAGGCGGTGACCGCGGCGGGCCTCGGCTGCATGGCCGCACTCGAGGCGGAGAAATATCTGGCCGGCATCGAAGTGCACCGCGAAGCGGCCGAGTAGAGAGTTCAGAGAGCGGCTTAGAAACGCCGTGTAAAAGCCTGATTTTTCATTCAGACGCCAAAACAGAACGAGGGGGAATCATGGCGTTGGACTGGGACAAGCTACGCGTGTTTCACGCTGCGGCGGAGGCGGGGTCGTTTACCCATGCGGCCGAGACATTGCATCTGTCGCAATCGGCGATCTCGCGGCAGGTCAGCGCGCTCGAGCATGATGTCGGCGTGCCGCTGTTCAACCGCCACGCCCGCGGGTTGGTGCTGACCGAGCAAGGCGAAATGCTGTTCCGCACGGCGCATGACGTGCTGATGAAGCTCGAGACCATCAAGTCACGACTGACCGAGACCAAGGACCGCCCCTCCGGCGTGCTCCGGGTGACGACGACGGTGGGGCTGGGCGCCGGCTGGCTGACCGAGCGGGTGCAGGAGTTCATCGAGCTCTATCCCGAAATCAGCCTGCAGCTGATCCTTGCCAACGAGGAACTCGACCTCACCATGCGCCAGGCCGATTGCGCCATCCGGCTGCGCCAGCCGCAGCAACCGGACCTGATCCAGCGCCGCCTGTTCACTGTGCATTTCCACCTCTACGCGGCCCCATCCTATGTCGCCAAGCACGGCAAGCCGGCTTCGGTCGCCGAGCTGAAGGCCCATCGCATCGTCACCTTCGGCGTGCCGGTGCCCTCGCATCTGTCGGAGCTGAACTGGCTGGAAACGGTCGGCGATTTCGAAGGCGGACAAAGGGTGCCGACGCTGCAGATCAACGACATCTTGTCGATCAAGCGGGCGGTGCAGGGCGGTGCCGGCATCGCCATGCTGCCCGACTATGTGATCAGCAAGGACTCCGACCTGGTGCAATTGCTGCCGGAGACCGAAGTGCCGTCCTTCGACACCTATTTCGCCTATCCCGACGCGATGAAGAACCAGGCCAAGCTGCACGTCTTTCGCGATTTCATCATTGCCAAGGCCCGAAGCTGGTCCTTCTGAGGGCATGTCGATATTCAGGTGATGCCGGCCTGCGAATGGCGGCTTCCTGCGCTTCCGGTGCTCACGTACTTGAGTACGCTCCGCGCCGGTTCTCGGCAGCCACCATTCTCGGCTCGGCCTGACCTGAATCTCAACATGCCCTGCGGCGGCGCTGCTTTTCGACTTCGGCTCAGCCCCGCCAGGGCGTCAGGCGAGGCAGCCAGCCCGGGACGTTGCGACGGTAGGTGTCGTATTCGGCGCCGTAGCGGTGGGCCAATGTCGGCTCCTCGTAGAACCGCACGAAGGAGCCCATGGCAATCGCGCCGATGACGGCATAGGCGACCAGCGTCCAGCTCGAGAACAGCAACGCCTGGCCGAGGATGATCGACAGCACGGCGACATACATCGGGTTGCGGACATGGCGGTAGATGCCGCCGATCACCAGCCTCTCGGTCGGGGCGACCGGAGCGGGCGTGCCGAGGCCCTCAAGCGCAAAGCGGCCGAAGGCATGCAGGAGTGCTGCGATCGCGGCGACGATCAGGAGCCCGCCAACAGGGACAAAGCCCGGCAGGCTTGACCACGGCAAGCTCCATCGGTCGGTCAACAGCCAGGGCACCAGCCCGGCAACCACGCAAGGTGCTGCAATGAAGAAGGCCGCACTGCCGGCGATCGCCGAAAACGCCCGCATTGGTTGCTTCCTCCCTGATTGCCTCAGAAATGAACGCCTGCTGCCCGCTTCTACGTCATGACGCAGTTTTGGCAATTTGGGGCAAAAACCGGCGGGGATTCGCGATTCTCTAGTGACAATCGCCCGGTTCGGCGCTCCATTTTGACGATTCTGCTGGTCCTATTGGCTCTTGGAATGGGTTAGACCACAGCCTGCGTCTTTTTGCATGCGTGTGTTGCAAAATAGATGCTTGTTTCTTGGGCATGATGAGCACATATATAGATCATCTCCAGGGCGCGTTCTCCTCCCATTAGCGCCCTCGAGTGTTCCCCTCTGGAGGTTAGCCTTAACAGGCACTTCCAATCAAACTCAGCCGGATCTTCGTTGATCCGGCTTTTTTGTTGCCTGTACCCTGCTGGGGCGGTCAAAAAATCCATCACAATTGCCGCGTAACAGTGACATGTAACCTCTGGTAACATATCGCGGACGCTCGCGACCTGCTATGTAGACCATAGGACGCGGTGTGGTTCGGACGGGAGATGGGGGCATCACTCGTACGGCCCGGGCTCAGGCGGCTACCGCGTCCGAACCGTTTCTTCCGCCGAAGTTCGGCGGCACCAAATGCGGCGGACCTGCCGTTTTACCTCCCAAGGAAACGGTCCGCGAACAAAACGACGTCCGGTCCCCGCCGGGCGTCGTTTTCTTTTTGCCCCTCGAACCGAGGTTCGAGGGGCGTGTGATGTGCTACGGGTCAGGCAGCCTTGCCGTTGGTGTTCATCGCCTCGTCAGCCAGACGGCCAGTGAGTTCGGCCATGTGGTCGAAGACGGCACGGTAGCTGGCGACGCCCGCGGTCGCCGAGCGCAACTCGATGATCAGGTCGCCGATCTCGGCTTGCGGCATGGTTGCCTCGACGACATCCCATCCGGGCCAGTCAGGCCGCGCGTCGTAGCCGAGGATCTGGCCACGCCGCTGCGGGATGAGCGCGATGATCTTCGAGGTGGCGTCGGACGGCGTGACGATCTCGACCTTCATCACCGGCTCCAGAAGCACCGGCGAGCAGGCGGCCATGCCTTCCTTCATCGCCAGCCTGGCCGCCATCTGGAAGGCCATGTCGGAGGAATCGACCGCATGGTAGGAGCCGTCGGACAGGTTGACGGCGACATCGACGACGGGGAAGCCGAGCGGCCCGGACTTCAGATAATCGCGCACGCCGGTTTCGACCGACTGGATATAGGTCTTCGGCACGACGCCGCCGGTTATGGTGTCGGTGAACTGGAAGCCGGAGCCGCGCGGCAGCGGCTTGATCTCGATCACCACGTCGCCGAACTGGCCATGGCCGCCGGACTGTTTCTTGTGACGGCCACGCTGCTGCGCCGGTTTGCGGATCGTCTCGCGATAGGGCACCGCCGGCGCATGGCCTTCGACCGGTATCTGGTTCTTGCCTTCCAGCCGCTCGCGCACGACACGCAGATGCATCTCGCCATGGCCCGACAGCACGGTCTCGGCCGAGTCCTGGTTGTGGCGCAGGCTGAGCGAGGGGTCTTCCTCGGCCAACCGCTGGATGGCGGCCGACATCTTCACTTCGTCCTTGCGCTCCTTGGGCCGCAGCGCGAAGGCGAAGACCGGTTGCGGCGGCTCGAACTGGAACAGCTGTTTGGCGCCGCCCTTGGCCGAACTCAGCGTCTGGCCGGTCTTGACCTCGTCCAGCTTGCCCAGCGCCACCGTGTCGCCGGCCTTGGCGATGGTGAGCTTGGACTGGTCCTTGCCGAGCATTCGGTAGATGCCGGAGACCTTTGCCGTGTCGCCGCCGGGCAACCAGAGTTCGGAGCCGTCGACGACCTGGCCGGACAGGACGCGCGACACCGACAGCTTGCCGCCATGCGGCGTGTGGATGGTCTTCATCACCTGGACCACGGTGGCCGCGCCGTCGGGTGCGCCGAGCCGCTTGCGGGTCGCCTCGATGTCGGGCGCGTCGTGGCGGATCGCCTTCAGCAGGCGCAGCACGCCATTGCCTTTCTCGGCGGTGCCGATCAGCACCGGCGTTACCGCGCCATCGCGCAGATCGGCGGCGAGGTCGTCGAAGATCGCGTCCTTGGGTGGCTCGATCTCCTCGAGCAGCTGTTCCATCAACTGGTCGTCATGGTCGGCCAGCGTTTCCAGCATGGAGAAGCGCGCCTCCAGCTCGCGCGCCTTGTCGTCGCCCGGTATCTGAGCGACCTCGCTTTCGGCATATTCGCGATAGATGTAGGCGCGCTCCAGCGCCAGATCGATCGAGCCGATGACGACGCCATCCTTGCGCAGCGGAATCTGGCGCAGCAGCAACGGCACGGCACTGGCCGGCTGCAGCATCTTCAGCGTGTCGCGCACACCGGCGATTGCCTTGTCGACCTTGTTGAGGAACAGGATGCGCGGCACGCCGAGATCGTCGAGCTTGCGCATGATCAGCTGCAGGGCAGGGATCTTCTTTTCGTCGGCCTCGGCGACGACCACCGCGAGGTCGCAGGCGGCCAGCACCGGCTCGGCCTCGAAGGAGAATTCGATGGAGCCGGGACAGTCGACGAAGGTGATCTGCTCGCCCATGAATTCGGTGGTGGCGATTGTCGCCTCGACGCTCATGGCGTGGGCGCGCGCCTCGGGCGAATGATCTGAAACGGTATTGCCTGATGAAACGGGATTTTGTCGGGGAATTGAGCCCGTACGGGCCAATATGGCTTCAAGAAGTGTCGTCTTACCGCTTGCGAAGGGACCGACTATGGCAATGCATTTCGGTCCCGTGCGTCGTCCTCCGGCGCGAGTACCCATGACTGACCTCCACTCAGGCGTTTCCCGTAGGACCGACTGGCTACATGGTTCAGGCGTGGTCAATCGGTCCTGAGCGGCGGCCGGCCTGTTCGACCGTCGCGGGCGGGGTTCTTTTCAAGTGCCACCTGCCCAAAGCCATCGTCCCACTTGTTTGGCGGCAGGGCAAGAAAAATAGAATTCCGGCACTCTGCCGCTGCCTCAGGCGCTCAGCGCCAAGGGCTCGGCATCGACGGGGCGCAGGGAAGCAACCTTGTCGCGCGATGCCGGCCTGCCGAAGAAATAGCCTTGGAACCGATTGCAGCCGGCGGCCTTGGCGAGGACGAACTCTTCTTGCGTCTCGACGCCCTCGGCGACGATGGTGACGTCCTGGATGCGCGCGATCTGCGCCAGCGCCGAAACGAAGATCTGCGCCACCTGGTCATGGGCGAGGCTGCGGATGTAGGAGCGGTCGATCTTGATGCTGTCGATGGGCAAGGTCTTCAGATAGTTGAAGCCGCAATGGCCGGTGCCGAAATCGTCGAGCGCGATGTGGAAGCCGAGGCCGCGCAACGCTTCAAGGCGCCGCAGGATCTCGGGCGTCGCGGCGGTTGCCACCGTCTCGGTGATCTCGATGACGAATTGCGTGGCGGAACGTCCGGTCTCCTTCAACACGCGATCGCACATGGTGACGATCTCGTCGCGCTTCAGCTGTTCGCCTGAAACGTTGATCGAGATGCGCCGTCCCGGGAAATGACCGATGTCGGCGCAAGCCCGCTTGAACACCCATTCGCCTAGCATGTCGATCAGGGTCGAACGCTCGGCGATCGGAATGAATTCGGCCGGCGAGATCAGGCCACGAACCGGGTGGCGCCAGCGGATCAGCCCTTCGAAGCCATAGGCGGAACCGTCCGGGTTGACGATCGGCTGGTAGTGCAACTCGAGTTCGCCGAGATAGACCGCCGCACGCAGTTCCCGTTCGATCAGGCGGCGGTAGCGCTTGTCGGACAGCATCTCCTCGTCGAATACGGTGACGCGGCCACGGCCCGCCGCCTTGCTTTCATAGAGCGCCAGGTCGGCAACCAGCATCAGTTCCGTCGTGTTGGAGGCATGTGTCGGCGCCAGTGCCACGCCGATGGAAATGGAGAGCGGGATCGTCTTGCCCTCATGCGATTTGCCGGCCCGCATGGTGTCCAGCAATTGCCTGACATTCTTGTTGATGGCGGCGAGATCGCTGTGCGGAATGATGATGCCGAACTCGTCGCCGCCGAGCCGTCCGACCAGGCCGTCGGCAAAGATGCGCTCTGAAGTCTTGACGAGATACGCCAAGGCGAGGTCGCCGAACTGATGCCCGAACGTGTCGTTGAGCTGCTTGAAGTGATCGACGTCGATCACCAGCAAGGTCGCATCGCGCCGGTCGCGCATGCTGCCGAGACTGTCGTGCAGCGCTTCGAGGAAATAGCGGCGGGTCATCGCCCCCGTCATCGCGTCCCTGGTCAGGAAATGATGTTTTTCCGCCTCGGCGGCGGCCGCCGACCGCAAGCGGTGCACGATGCTGCTGCGCATGTACATCAGGGCCAGCAGGGCCAAGCCGGTGGCCAGGATCGAGACGGTGAAGGAGCTGCCCGAAGGCAGGTTTTGCGAGATGTCGAAAGCGCCGAGCACCGCGGCGCCGATGCTGATCAAAAGCAACAATTGAATGCCGCGATAGATGCGGCCGCTGTGGTCCCTGATCGTCGCCAGTATGCTCATCTCATCACCCCTGCACCCGCCGGCAAGGGCTAGAGGGCAGGCGTTAAAAAGCCCTTGAGGCGGCCACGCCCGGCCGGCGATTTGGCCGTCCGTGCCGGGGATCGAACGTTCATGGTTAAGAAGCCTGCCGCGGATGCCGGCAGGTGGGGAGATGGCCGATCGCAGTTGCACGGCGCGGCATATCGGAGGAAGGTGCCGGCTTGCGCCAATGTCATTTGCGCCAATGCCAGGACAGGCGGTGTTCTGCCGCCAGCCCGTCAGAGATCAAGGACCATCGACCATGAAGATCATTGCCTGCGGCAGCGTGCCGACCATCATAGCGCCCGAAAAATACTTCACCGGCCGGGTGCTGCAGACGCCCATCATCGAGAAGGAGGCGCCTGCCCGGTTGCGAGCCACGTTGGTCAGCTTCGAGCCGGGCGCGCGCACCCACTGGCATACCCATCCGCTTGGCCAGACGCTCTACGTCACCGAGGGCGCCGGACTTGCCCAGACATGGGGCGAACCGGTCCAGGAGATCAGGGCCGGAGACGTCATTTCCTTTGCGCCAGGCGAAAAGCACTGGCATGGCGCGGCGCCGAAATCGGCGATGACGCATATCGCCATGCAGGAAGCCCTCGACGGCGTCCATGCCGATTGGCTGGAAGCGGTAACGTCGGCGCAATATGGCGGCTGAATGCTGAGTCCGTAAGAAGTCGGGCTTCTATTCCAGCCGCAACATCTTCAGAAGAGGGCGGCTCGCGGCGAGTTCCGTGCCATCGCGCAGGCCGCGCTCAATCGCGTGATCGACGGCGCCATGCCGCCCGTGAGCTGACCGTCGGTCAATGGTGTAGGTGGCTGCAAGCCTCAGGTCTGGATATCATGTCAAAGCACCGTCTGCCCCTGGTCGCCGCCGTCTATCTCGGTTCGTTTGTCGCTCTGCTCGACGTCAGCATCGTCAATGTCGCGCTGCCGACCATCCAGCAGGCGCTGCAGACCGATTTCGGCGGCCTGCAATGGGTGGTCGACGCTTACACGCTGTGCCTGTCGGCCTTCATGCTGTCGTCGGGCCTGATCGGCGACCGCTACGGCCGCAAGCGCTCGTGGCTGGCCGGTGTCGGCATCTTCGTTGCCGGCTCGCTTATCTGCGCCATCGCGCCCAACCTTGCGGTGCTGCTGGCCGGCAGGGTGGTGCAAGGCATCGCCGGCTCGCTGCTCATTCCAGGCGCGTTGTCGATCCTGACGCAGGCCTTTCCCGATCCACGCGAGCGCGCCGGCGTCATCGGCGGCTGGGCGTCGTTCGCCGCCATCTCGCTGCTCGTTGGCCCCGTCCTCGGCGGCATCCTGGTCGAGACGGTCGGCTGGCAAAGCATCTTCCTGATCAACCTGCCGCTCGGCCTGGTCACGATCGCGCTGGGTGCAGCATCGATCAACGAGACGGCGCATCCCGAACATGCCCATCTCGACCTTGTCGGCCTGGCGCTCAGCATCGTGTGGCTGGGCGCGCTGACCTTCGGCCTGATCTCGGCCGGCGAGACCGGCTGGGGTGAACCCAAGACGATCATGGCGCTCATCGCCGGCGTCGTCGGCCTGGCGGCCTTCCTCGGCTTTGAGGCGCGTACGGCACGGCCAATGCTGCCGCTTGGCCTGTTTCGCGACGTTCGCTTTGCCGTTGCCAATGTCGCTTCGTTCGCGCTCGGCTTCACTTCCTATTCCAGTGTCTTCTTCTTTTCGATGTTCCTGCAGCAGGTGCAGGGCTGGTCGCCGACGCAGACCGGCCTGCGCATGGCGCCGGCCTTCATTGTCCAGATCGTGGTGTCGCCATGGATCGGCAGGCTCAGCGCGCGCCACGGTCATTCCGCGCTGATGACCATTGGCTATGTTGCGATCGGCCTGTCCATGCTCGGCATGTGCTGGGCCGGACCTTCGACGCCCTATGCGGTGCTCTGCCTTCTGTTCGCCATTGGCGGTCTCGGCAATGCGCTGGCGATCCCGACCGGCAGCGCGGCCGCCATGTCCTATGCGCCGCGCGAGCGCTCCGGCATGGTGTCGGCGGTCATCAACGCCACCCGCCAGAGCGGCCTTGCCATCGGCATCGCCTTGCTCGGCGCCTTGATGAGCATGCGGGCGACCAACCTTTTGACCGGATATCTCGGCGATGCCAGTGTCGCCAACGCCGAGGCGGTGGCCCGCGCCGCAATATCGCGGCATGATTTCGCAACCGACGCGGCGATGGGCGAAAGCGGAGTGCACGATCTGTACACGGTCGCCTATGCCGGCGGCTTCCACGCCGCGATGCTGACGGCGGCGATTGGCGCGTTCCTCACCGCCGCATTGCTGGTCGCCGTGCTGGCACCGGCCGAGGCGCGCTCGGCCAAAGAGGCCAAGCACGAGGCGTGAGGCTGACGGCCCATTAAAAACCCGGCGGTGAAGCCGGGTTCTTGCCTTCATGGTGCGCCGGTCAGGTCAGCGATGCCGTAAAGCGCTGGATGCGCGTGCAGGCTTCCTCCAGCAGCGTCTCCGAGGTGGCGTAGGAGATGCGGAAGTTGGGGCCAAGGCCGAAGGCCGAGCCGAACACCACCGCGACGCCTTCGGCCTCGAGCAGTTCCGAGCAGAAGGTTTCGTCGGTGTCGATCAGCTTGCCGGCCTTGGTCTTCTTGCCGATCAGCTGGGCGCAAGAGGGATAGACATAGAAGGCGCCTTCCGGCGACGGGCAGGTGATGCCGCGCGCCTGGTTGAGCATCGACACGACGAGGTCGCGCCTGCCTTGAAAGATCGCCTTGTTCCTGGCGATGAAGTCCTGCGGGCCGTTCAGCGCCTCGACGGAGGCCCATTGCGCGATGGTGCAGGCGCCCGATGTCTGCTGGCCCTGGATCATGTCCATCGCCTTGATCAGCTGGACCGGACCGGCGGCATAGCCGATGCGCCAGCCGGTCATGGCATAGGCTTTCGACACGCCGTTCATGGTCAGGGTGCGCTCGTAGAGCTTCGGCTCGACCTCGGCTATGGTCTTGAAGACGAAATCGCCATAGGTCAGGTGCTCGTACATGTCGTCTGTCAGCGTCCAGACATGCGGATGCTTCAACAGCACATCGGCGAGCGCGCGCAGTTCGGCCTCGGTGTAGGCGGCGCCCGACGGGTTCGACGGCGAGTTCATCAGCAGCCATTTGGTCTTCGGCGTGATCGCCTTTTCCAGCACAGAAGCGGTCAGCTTGAAGCCGTTGTCGATCGAGGTGTCGGCAAACACCGACGTGCCGCCGCAGATCGCCACCATCTCGGGATAGCTGACCCAGTAGGGGCGCGGGATGACGACCTCATCGCCGGGGTTCAGGGTCGCCATGAAGGCGTTGAAGAGGATCTGCTTGCCGCCGGTGCCGACGATGGTCTGCTCGGGCTTGTAGTCGAGATTGTTCTCACGCTTGAACTTTTTCGCGATCGCCTCGCGCAGCGGCACGATGCCCGAAACCGGCGGATACTTGGTTTCGCCACGGCGGATCGCCTCGATCGCCGCATTCTTGATGTTGTCGGGCGTGTCGAAATCCGGTTCGCCGGCGCCGAGGCCGATAATGTCACGGCCGGCATTTTTCAGCTCGCGCGCTTTCTGCGTCACCGCGATGGTGGCGGAAGGCTTCACGCGGGAAAGAGTGTCGGCAAGAAAGGCCATGACCAGATATCTCCAAACTAGGTCGGCGCGGGCCGGGAGCGGCCGCGGCGCTTCTCATGTCGCATGATTTCGCGCAGTGCAAGCATTGTCGGCTGATCCAGGTCTCAAGGAGCCGTGATCGGCAACAATAAATTCATTAACAGACGGTAGAGGCTTGAGTGGCAGGATCGCAGACCACTTGCGAAGCGAGGAACCGTGTCGCGCAGCATCGGGCTTGCCCACATCATCCGTCAGGACGACGGCACCTCCACCGGTGTCTGGGGCATCTACACGCTGCAAAGCGCCTTCCAGCCGATCTTCGCCTTCGACGAAGGCAAACTGTCGGTGGTCGCGTTCGAAGGGCTGATCCGGCCGTTCCGCGACGGCGAGCCGCAATCACCGATGAATTTCTTCAGCACCTGTCCGGCCGCCGACCGCCTGCATATCGAGGCGCTGACCAGGACGCTGCATCTTCTGAACGCCGGCGCCTGCCTGCCGCAGGAGGCGTCGATCTTCGTCAATTTCGACCCTTCGGTGTTCACCGAGCGCACCGTAGCCGACGCGGCCTTGCGCGAAATGCGGCTGGTGCTGCATGAGGCCGGCATCGATCCGCGCCGCGTCGTCTGCGAGGTGACCGAGCAGCGGTCGGCGTCGCAGGAGACCTTGCACAGCTTCGTTGCGGCGCTGAGGGCCAATGGCTTTCGCATCGCCGTCGACGACTATGGCGCCGACGATTCCGACATCAACCGCATCAAGGAGCTGAAGCCGGATATCGTCAAGTTCGATGCCTACTGGATCACCCAGCTGATGGACTCCGGCGCCGGCTTCGCGCTGCTGACCACCATGGTGAAAAGCTTCGAGGAGCAAGGCATCCGCACGGTGTTCGAAGGCATCGAAGAGGGTTGGCAATTGGAGCTTGCCGAGAAATCGGGAGCATCGATGGTGCAGGGTTTCGTGCTGGCGCGGCCCGAACTGGCGCCGACCAGTTTTCGCGTGTTCGACAAGACCAGGCAGGCATCTGTCGCTGTCGGCGACACGCCTGCTCCCGCCCCGGCACCGCATTCGGCGCGGCCGGTGAAGGCGTTCGGGCGCAAGGTGGCGCCATGAGGCCCGAGCGGCGGCGCAATGTCGGCGATGCGATCCAGGTCGACGAAGTCGGCATCGAATACGGCATCCATGGCGAGTTCCGGCTGCGCAGCGCCTATCAGCCGATTTTCGCGCCGCGTGGCCGGTTCCTTCATGCTGTCGCGGTCGAAGCCCTGATCGAGCCGCACCGTGCCGGCCGGCCCGGCGCACCGCGGGTTTTCTTCGAAAGCATTGCCGCCTCGGACCGGCTGTTTGTCGAGACCATGTGCCGGGCGCTGCATCTCAGGAATTTTCGCAACATCGGCGTCGACGGGCTCGACCTGTTCTTCAACTACAATCCGCTGATCAACGACCATCCCGGGCGGGCGTTGGCCGAGATCCGGCTGATGACCAGGCATCTCGGCGATTTCGGCCTCGCGCCGGCCATGCTGGTCTGTGAAATCACCGAACAGGCGGCCGATGATGTGCTTCTTGCCCGGCTGGTGCGTGAAATGCGGCGCGACGGCATCCGCATCGCCATCGACGATTTCGGCACCGGGCACTCGACCGAGGAGCGGGTGAGCCTGCTCAAGCCCGACATCGTCAAGATCGACGGCACCTGGTTCGCCGAGTTCTGCCGCCACGCAGCCGCCGAGCGGTTCTTCCGTCCGCTGGTTTCCAGCCTGCATGACCGTGGCGCAAAGGTGCTGGTCGAAGGCATCGAGCAGCCCACCCATCTGCGTGTCGCGCTCGAAGGTGGCGTCGACCTGCTGCAGGGTTTTCTTCTCGCCCGTCCGGCCTTGGCCGGCACGATCTTCAACGAAGAGCCGCTCGTGATCGATGCCTTGTTGGGTAGAGACAACAAGGTTGTGCCGCTGTTCGGCTAGGCAACCTTGGCGATTGGCGAAAGCGGTGCCACAGCGTCCTTCTCCCCGTCACTATACGGGGAGAAGATGGCGGCAGCCAGATGAGGGGCGGCGCTGACTTGTCGCCGTGTAGCTCAGCTTCGAAGGCGATAATTCTGATGCGCTGCGCCGCCCCTCATCGCCCTGCCGGGCACTTCTCCCCGTAAACGGGGAGAAGGACGCTTGCATCAGCGCCGCTGATCATCCTACCAAAACAAATCATTGGTTGAGGGCGCCGCGGCTGCGATAGTTGCGCCAGTGGAGACTGCGCTCTGGGGAACAGCCATGATACTTACGGCATGATCGACAGCGGCAATTGCTACAAGCCGCGCCTGCTGATGGCCAAGCTTGGCCTTGCCTTCACCAATGTCGAGGTGAGCTCGCACACCGGCGACACGCGCAAAGCCGATTTTGTCGCCAAGAACCCGAACGCCGTGGTGCCGCTGCTCGAGCTCGATGACGGTCGGCGGCTGGCCGAATCCAACGCCATCCTGCTCTATCTCGCCGAAGGCACGCGCTTCCTGCCGGTCGACAGATATGAGCGCGGGCTCGCCTATCAATGGCTGTTCTTCGAACAGTACAGCCACGAACCCTACATCGCCGTGCGCAAGGCGCTGCTGACCTTTCCCGAAAGAGCCGCGGATGCGACGCCGGAGCGGCTGGCGGTGACGCTGGAGCGCGGCAACAAGGCGCTCGGCGTGATGAACAAGTATCTGGAAAACAACGCCTTTTTCGCCGGCGGCACGCTCAGCGTCGCCGACATCGCGCTCTATGCCTATACGCATACGGCAGAGCAGGGCGGCTTCCAGCTCGACGCCTATCCGGCGGTGGCCGCCTGGCTGAAAAGGGTGGAGGCCGATCCGGGGCATGTGCCGATCGAGTGGGTGGGGTAAGCAACGCCGACGATTGGCGAAAGCGGTGCCACAGCGTCCTTCTCCCCGTCTCCATACGGGGAGAAGATGGCGGCAGCCAGATGAGGGGCGGCGCCAACCTTTGACAGATTGTGCTTTGGCTTTGCGACGAGTTCTGAAGCGTCGGCGCCGCCCCTCATCGCCCTGCCGGGTACTTCTCCCCGTATAGAGACGGGGAGAAGGACGCTGTATCGTCGGGGGCGCTCAACCCCAGACAGCAAAAAGGCGGGATAAATCCCGCCTTCCCATGCTTGGTAGCCTGATCGGGAGCGTCCGGTCCGGGCTGGCAGCTATCTGCTGATCCAGTCTGTCGGGTCTTTCCGCTCCAGCGCGCTTCTCGCGCGACTGTCAGTACATCCGTGACTTGCCGCGCGCCCCGAGCTCTCGCCCGGCGCGCGCTGTTCGCAAAATCAGGCTGCCTTGCTCAGAGATCCAGCGGACGACTTGCCAGTGCGGCGGTCCTGCTCGATCTCGAAGTTGATCTTCTGGCCTTCGACCAGGGTCGACAGTCCAGCACGCTCGACAGCGGAGATGTGGACGAAAACGTCCGCGCCACCCGCGTCAGGCTGAATGAAGCCGAAGCCCTTGGTGGCGTTGAACCACTTGACCGTTCCAGTTGCCATTTTAGATAGTCCTTCAACATTTGCTTTAGTTTGACCAGACCGAGGTCCAGCCGGTGTGCATCGAGATTTTGGAGATAGACGTCAGCAAACGCGAAGATCGCGAGGCCCGGATCGATCGGCCGAAATATCAATGGAACGCATATAGGCTGGTTTCGCATAAAAAACAAGACTGCGTGAGAAAGCCGTGATCGAGGCGCTGCCCAACGGCTGCCCCAATCTGCTGAAAACGTTGCGGCAGATCACGCTGTCCTCGAGCGGCGGATCAGGGGAGAGGACCATGAAAACCATTCTGCTTGCCGCCTGCCTGACGCTTATTGCCGCCGAGGCCCAGGCGGTCTCGCGCTACGACCCGACCCGCATGAGCTGCGGCAAGGTTCAGGCGACGATCGCCCGGCAGGGCGCCGTCATCCTGCGCTACCAGTCGACGCGGGTGCCGGGGTTGCCGCTCTATGACCGTTATGTGCAGAGCCAGCAATTCTGCACCATGGGCGAGGTGAGGACGCGCGCCTACGTGCCGAGCGCCGACACCAAGTCCTGCCCGGTCTACAACTGCAAGCGGCCGGACAATGACCGGCATTTCCGCCGGCGGTTCTTCCATAATGACTAGATAACTAGATAACTAGGCTCTCGGCCGCAGCCGTCAAAACCCGAAGGAAACCTGCGCCGGTGGCGGTGGGCCGACGCGCACGCCTTCCATGGCCAGCATCTTCTCCTTGGTGACCGAGCCGCCCGGCGCCGAGAAGCCGCCGATCTTGCCGCCGGCAGCGAGGATGCGATGGCAAGGGATGACCAGCGGCACCGGATTGGCGCCAAGGGCGGCGCCAGTCTCGCGGGCGAGCCCGGCATGGCCGGCGGTTTTGGCCAGCTCACCATAGGTGGTGGTTTCGCCGAAGGAGAGTTTTCGCGCCGCGTCGTAAATGGCGAGGCGGAAATCGTCGATGCCGTCGAGATCGACCGGCACGCCGGAGAAATCGACGTCCTCGCCCGCCGCATAGGCCTTGATCGCTGCGATCAGCTCGACCACCCATGGCGGCTGGGTCGTGGAGGCGGAAACCCCGCCATGGCGCAGCAGGCGCCGCTCCACCGCTTCGCGGCTGCGTTCGGGCAGGCAGAGCCGGATCAGGCCCTTTTCGCTCCACGCAATGCCCATGAAACCGATCACTGTTTCTAACACTGCGTGGCCGGCCGTGATCGAAGATGTCGTGTCCATGATGCGTTCCTTTCCGCAAAGTGGCGAAAACCGGGATTCGTCCCAGTACATATCCAGAACAATATGGCATCAGAGGCCAAGTCTCGCCACCCGAAAACCACCGGATGGCCCCGATTGCCGCTCATGAATCGCTGGTGTAAGGGATTTCTTAACAACCCGACAAACCGGACCCGAGCGCGGCTTGCCAGCAAAACTCAACCTTATCGCGATCGGCGTGATCCTGGCCGCCGCCGGCATCAGCGGCTGCACGTCGACCTCGCAGATGAAGTCCGCGCCTGCTCTTACCGAAACCGCGACCGTCGCCGGCACTGATGCCGGCTTCACCGTGCCGCTGCCGGAGACCGTTTCGGTGCTGCCGGAATCCTCGGGTATTGCTCCCGTTCAGACGGCCGAACTGCCGCTCGATCCTGCCGCACAACCGGCGGCAGCGACCGCCGCCTTTGCCGGGTCGACGCCGGCGGCACCAGCCGTGCCTGCCGTGATGACCGCCAATGCCTGGCAGGCGCCTGCGCCGGCCATTGCGGGTGAGCCGGTCAAGGCGGCCGAGACCTATACGACCGCGGGGCTCGTCATGCCGGCGACCGCCAAGGGCGACCGGATGCCCGGCGTCCAGCAGGTCGCCTATGTCGTGCCGCAGAATCCGGCTGCCCTGGTGCAGGGTCCCGTCGGGCCGACAGAAGAACACGCGACGGGCGTGCGTGGCGATGTCGAGCGGCTGATCGAGAAATACGCCGCGATCTACCAGGTGCCGGTCGATCTGGTGCGCCATGTCGTCAACCGCGAGAGCACGTTCAACCCGAAAGCCTACAACAACGGCCATTGGGGGCTGATGCAGATCAAGCACGCGACGGCGCGCGGCATGGGCTATGACGGGCCGGCCAAGGGCCTGTTCGACGCCGAGACCAATCTGAAATACGCGGTCAAATATCTGCGCGGAGCCTGGCTGGTGGCCGGCGGCAATGCCAAGAAGGCCGATTGGCTCTACCAGACCGGCTACTATTTCGACGCCAAGCGCAAGGGCCTGCTCGAGGCGACCGGCCTCGGCACCGACCGCCAGCGCCGCCGTCTGCAGCCCGACGCCTGAGCGCAATGCCTGAACCGCGCCCGCCGGCTTTGAACGACATCCGGCTGCGCAAGATCCTCGACGAGACGCTGGTTCCTCCGCATTGGCCGGAGGGCTTTGTCATGCGCTCTCTCGAGTCCGGTGACGCGCCGGCCCTGCATGCGCTTTTGACCGAAGTGTTCGACGACGGCGCTGACGGCCCGTTCGACGAATGGTGGCCGCGCGTATCGGACGATCCCGAATTCGACCCGGCACTGTGTTTCCTCGTCATCGACGCCAAGGGCCGGCTGGCCGCAGCGGCATTGTGCTGGACCCGCGCCTTCGTCAAGGACCTCGCCGTTCATCCCGAGGCGCGCGGCAAGGGCATTGCCGAGGCACTGATGTGGCACGCCTTCGCCATTTTTCGCGAACGCGGCGCCGACCATGTCGACCTCAAGACCAACACGGTGGAGAACGTCGCCGCCGTCCGGCTCTACGAGCGGCTCGGCATGTTCGAGGTCGCCTGGGCTGGGTAAGGAGCGGTCGGCGCAGCCGATCAATCGACAACGATTTGTCGATTGAGGCGACGAACGGTGAAAACCCGGCCTGCCCAAAGGGCAGGGAGCCATAGCGGAGGGCCGGGCCGTTCTCAAATATCCGGCGCGTTGCCGATCTGGACTGTCCGGTGCCCGCGGCGCAGGAGCGTTCTCCAACGCTCGGGAAGGTTTGGCCCGTCATCGTCTTGCTCTGTGCAAAAATGTCGGAACCGATCGTCGCGAAACGTCCTTGGGTCGCAGAGCAACCGCGCCGGGACACCGGCGCTGCGACTTGAAGGAGCCGATCATGATCACCTTTCCCAACGAATCCGCCAGATACCGCACCGCGCGCGAAAAACTGCTGCGCAAGGAAATCGAGCTGCGCCGCGCCATGGAGGAGGTCGCCGTCGCGCGCCGCGCGTTGCCGCCGGGCGGGCTGATCCGCCAGGATTATGAGTTCGACGGGCTGGATAAAGATGGAAGGCCCGCCAAGGTCAAACTTTCGGAGCTGTTCGCGCCCGGCAAGGACTCGCTGATCCTCTACAACATGATGTTTCCGCGCCATCCGCAGGAGACGCGCGAGGTGGCGACCAGCGGCGGCACGGCGAAGCTGGCGCGCCCGGATCAGCCATGCCCGTCCTGCACGGCGTTGCTCGACCAGTTCGACGGCGCGGTCGGCCATCTCGAAGCCGCCGGCTTCAATTTCGCGGTGGCGGGCAAGACCAAGCTCGAAAACCTGGTCACGCTCGGCCGCGACAGAGGCTGGCGTAACATGCGGCTGGTGTCGTCGGCCGCCAACAGCTTCAAGCGCGACTACAATGCCGAGGATGCCGACGGTGCACAAATCCCGCTGCTGTCGGTGTTCCATCGCGACGCCCACGGCATCCGCCATTTCTGGTCGTCCGAACTCGGCTTCGCACCGTCGGAGCCGGGCCAGGATCCGCGCGCCATCGGCACCTGTGAGATCCTGTGGAATTTGATGGATTTTACGCCGGAAGGCCGGCCGAGTTGGAGTGAACAGCTGCAGTATGGGGAGGCGTGTTGCCATTGAGGGGCCGCCTTCTAGGCGTCGCCAAAACTGGAGCCCCCATTCGAGAGTCAGCGCTCTACGGCGCCCCCCTCTGTCCTGCCGGACATCTCCCCCACTTGGGGGGAGATTGGATGTCGCGCCCGCCTTCGCCAATTTTCAATGTTGCAAGAAGAAAGCCGGCGCCCAAGCTGCCAATCTCCCCACCTGTGGGGGAGATGTCCGGCAGGACAGAGGGGGGCGCCGTAGAGCGCCGCCGTGAATGCTAGCCCCTTGGCAAACCAACTGCCGCAAGGTGGCTCTGTGCCTCCGCCCGCCGCGAACTACACTGCGAGCATCCATCCGAGGGAGCATCCCATGCCCAAGATCGACCTATCCGCCGTGCCTGTCCGC
Organism: Mesorhizobium norvegicum; assembly: GCF_004919685.1. Classification (GTDB taxonomy): domain Bacteria; phylum Pseudomonadota; class Alphaproteobacteria; order Rhizobiales; family Rhizobiaceae; genus Mesorhizobium; species Mesorhizobium norvegicum. The sequence goes on from NZ_SMYZ01000056.1 coordinate 27,011, forward strand.
AAGGGCTCCGGCTACCCCGCGCCCTTCGATGTCCCCTGCGCCGACCGCACGCGTCGCCGTCTGGGCGATGCGGGCGGCCTTACCGATTTCGGCGTCAACCTGATGACCTTGCCGCCCGGCGGCTGGTCCAGCCAGCGCCACTGGCACAGCCATGAGGACGAGTTCGTCTATCTGCTGGAGGGCGAACTGACGCTGGTCGAGGATGGCGGCGAGACGCTGCTCAGGGCAGGGGGCTGCGCGACCTTTGCCAAGAACAGCGGCAATGGCCATCATCTAATCAACCGGTCGTCGACGACGGCGCTCTATCTGGAGGTCGGCTCGCGCAACCCGGACGATGTCATCACATGCTCCGACATCGACATGATGAGCCCGAGCTCTGACGGGCGCTTCCTGCACAAGGATGGAACGCCGTATCCGGGGCAGGGGTAGTTCTGGACCATGCCTTTCCTTCTCCCCTTGTGGGAGAAGGTGGCCTCGCAAAGCGAGGTCGGATGAGGGGTGTTCCAGCTTGGCAATACGGTCATTTATGAAAGTAATTCAGGGCGAGAATCAGCAACGCCTCATTTCTTCCAGCACCCCTCATCCGACCCGGCGCTAGCGCGCCGCGCCACCTTCTCCCACAAGGGGAGAAGGGAAGAACCGCTGGCGTTCCACCCGCGTCAGGATAAGCTCCCTGCAAACCCAGGGAGAGTGCCATGAAGAAGGAAATCATCGAAGTGCCGGTGCTGTCGGCGGCGGTGCGCGCGCTCGGCGTGCCGCTGTCGCTGGTGACCAGAGCCGGGGGGCTGGTCTTTGTGTCCGGCACGCCGCCGCTTGACATCTCGACCGGCAGGCTGGTCAAGGGCGACATCGAGGTGCAGACCGAGGCGTCGCTGCAGGCGCTGAAACATTGCCTGGAAGCGGCCGGCACCTCGCTCGACAACGTGGTGATGGTGCGCATCTACGCCGTCAACTCCGGCTTCTACAACGCCATCAACCGGGTCTATGCCAGGCATTTCCCCGAAAATCCACCATCGCGGACTTTCGTGCCGGTGGCGTCATGGCCGATGGAGTTCGATATCGAGATTGAGTGCGTGGCGGTGGGTTGAGCCCTGGACCATGTGTCGGCGCTGGCGTTCCGCCAGTGCCGGGATAAGCTCCCTGAAATCTGAGGTTATCGCAAAGACCCCCTCATCCGGCCGCTTCGCGGCCACCTTCTCCCCGAGGGGAGAAGAGGCGCCAGCGCTTGTAGCCTCCTCTCCCCTCGGGGAGAGGTCAGCCGAGCAAAGCGGAGGCTGGGTGAGGGGGCCTTTGCGCCAACCCATCTAACGAGAGGGAGGATCACCATGAAGAAAGAAATCATCGAAGTGCCGGTCATGTCGGCCAAGGTGCGGGCGCTCGGCCTGCCCTGCTCGACAGCGGTGAAGGCCAACGGCTTTGTGTTCATCTCGGCGACGCCGCCGGTGGACATGGTGACCGGCGAGATGGTGCGCGGCGACATCGAAACGCAGACCGAGGCGTCGCTGAAGGCGCTGAAACATTGCCTGGAAGCGGCCGGCACCTCGCTGGAAAACGTGGTGATGGTGCGCATCTACGCTGTCAATTCCGGCTTCTACAACGCCATCAACCGGGTCTATGCGAAGTACTTTTCTACGAACCCGCCGGCGCGCAGCTTTGTGCCGGTGGCGTCATGGCCGATGGAGTTTGATATTGAGATTGAGTGTGTGGCTGTGGCGTGATGAGAGGATAGAAACGAGCAGAAGTGCGAATCGTTAGCCTCCTATGAAATGTAGTTCTTCACCTCAGGAATGTCTTGGGTCAGGATCATCTCCCTAAATTCGTTAGAAACCGACTCTGATCGGATGGCGTCCCGAACCCTCTCCTGGGACTGCGTCCCAAACTGCTTAAGTTTGTCGTCTAATATCGACGAGCTTCTATAAACCACCGCCTTAAGCGCCTCCTCATTCTTGCTCAATGCAATAATATTCTGCGCTACTTTTTCTATTTCTGATTTTTTCATCGAAAAAACGTCTCTACCTCGGGTAACAATTAAACCAACGGCACATATTATATAAAATCGGAACGTCTTATATTTATTATCTATGCGCTGATTTCTCCAGAGGAATTCTATCCGGTAGTACAGATAACAGCAGGCATGATAGATCCTAACGTCATGATCGTCCTTAAATATCTTGCTGTCGTACTCCGACATGATTCCCCGATAGTCACGAGCTGCACGATTGGGTTGGAAGAAAATCGCGGCAGCCAGGGCCTTCATCATCGAAGATGGTTGAATTATCCTAACGCGCTCGACCTGTTGGCCACGATATTGGTTTTCACGCCGTTCAAGATATATGATCTCTTCCGGCTCAACCGATCTGGCATATTCCTCGAGGCTCTTTAAAAATGGCCTCAGCGCCCAGAATTGCTCTTCCTTCACCGGGTTTTGTCTATTTGTTCCGATAATGATTGACGCGACGAAGTCATCGTTCTTCGATCCAATTAGGCGGAATGGCACAGCGATATGGTCGATTAGATTTAAATCTTCAGCCGCCCCTTTGCTTTCCCCAAAAATCAATTCGTATATAATATTGCTGGTTTGGCACCCGTTTACTATTTGATAGTCTTCCAGGTGGAATCGATCTCCGGTGCGGTCTATGCTTTTCGATACAACGGTAACGCCGTTATTCCTAAAAGCAAAATCATCGCCTCCACTCGCCAGAACTGAGGCCTTTATTTCTTGGTTAATCTTCGATTTTTGATCGTAATCTCTAATATTGTCAACAAAAACCGATTTATTAATACCAATGGCGTTTGATTTGTCGTCAAACAAAGTAAACAGCTTAACTAGCTGCTTAGCTTCAAGGTATCCGACGTAGGCTTCGTCCACTTTTTTATTCTTTGGCATAACGACTGCTTTTGTAAATTCAATTTCTGCCTCGACAGATGTTGTTGCGGCGCGGTACCATTGCTGTAGCTGAAGCGCCCCAACAATACCTACGTCAAGGTTGTCCCTGTCAAACATATTTTTCTCAGACATTTGACGAACAAATGTATTCTTCAAAGATTCGATGCGTCGAGGTTCCTCGTAATTACCGGTTGCAATGTAGAATGCTTTGAGTGAAGGATTCTTCTTGCCAACTACCCCTTCATATACTGCGAGCATCGCCTCGGTTAAGTCCGACAATTGGGAGCTTTCATCTCGCAAATCGCCGTCAAAAAAGCTAGTTATGGCGTCGAAAAATTTGGAAATGTCACCGTAGTCGTAACTTGGACTAGTTTTCGACTGAAAGAAAACAAATTCTATCGATGGATTCTTGATCGCGGCGAGCTTATCTTCTGCTTCGAGCCGTGTTCTAACTACTTCACCTTGTATTAATATTGCTACCCCGTCGAGACCGAACTCCGTGCCTGTCAAATGGACATCGTTGGCATCTGCGGACTCGGCCAACAGACCGATTAAAGTCGCAAATATCGAGTAAATTTCAAATTGATCACTAAGACTTGCCGACTCGATGCTCGTGGATTTTGCGTAATCCTTGACTTGAGCGCGAATTACTGGATTCATTTTGGCCCCCACCCTTTGGCTGTTAGCCTACGTGACGTCTCGGGGGCTGTCTACTGTATCCGGCGCTTTGCTAACCGTCTGAGTGGTATTATTTTAGATCGTGGTATTGCCCGGATATCAGTTGGCTGCGGCGAGCAATTTGAAAGCGAGAACTGCTAACAGCAGTTCGCCAATCCTCAGGCAAAATACTCCTGCAGCGGCCTGACCTCCAGGCTCCCTGCCTTCAGCGCAGCAATCGCCTCGGCCACCGCAGCCGCACCCGACAGCGTGGTGTAATACGGCACCTTCTGCATCAGCGTCGCTCGCCGCAGCGATTTCGAGTCCGACACCGCTTTCTGGCCATCAGTCGTGTTGAAGACGATCTGCACCTGGCGGTTGCGGATGGCATCTTCGATGTGGGGGCGACCCTCCAGGACCTTGTTGATCTTTTGCGCGTCGACGCCGTTTTCGGCGAGGAAGCGCTGCGTGCCGGAAGTGGCCAGCACCTTGAAGCCGAGGCCGGCCAGGCGCTTCACCGCCGGCAATATGCCCTTCTTGTCCTCGTCACGCACCGAGACGAACAGCGTGCCGGAGCGCGGCAGGTCTACGCCGGCGCCCAGCTGGCTCTTGGCGAAGGCGAGCGCGAAGTCGCGGTCGAGGCCCATGACCTCGCCGGTCGAACGCATTTCCGGTCCGAGCAGGATGTCGACGCCGGGGAAACGGGCGAAGGGGAAGACCGCTTCCTTGACCGCGATGTGGCCGGGGTTCCTGGGGTCCGGCATGGCGCCGTAATGGGCGAAGGCGTCTTCCAGCGTCTCGCCGGCCATGATGCGGGCGGCGATCTTGGCAATCGGGCGGCCGATGGTCTTGGCGACGAAGGGCACGGTGCGCGATGCGCGCGGGTTGACCTCCAGCACATAGACGGTGCCGTCCTTGATCGCATACTGCACGTTCATCAGGCCGCCGACATTGAGCGCGCGGGCAAGTGCGGCCGTCTGGCGCTCCAGCTCGTCGACCAGCTCCGAAGGCAGCGAGTGCACCGGCAGCGAGCAGGCACTGTCGCCCGAATGGATGCCGGCTTCCTCGATGTGTTCGAGAATGCCGGAGACGAAGGTCGACTTGCCGTCGCACAGGCAATCGACATCGACCTCGATGGCGCCTGACAGATAGGTGTCGAACAGCAGCGGGTTCTTGCCCAAGAGAGTGTTGATCTGGCCGGTCTTGTCGTTGGGGTATTTCTGCTTGATGTCCTCCGGCACCAGGCCGGGCACGGTGTCGAGCAGATAGGTTTGCAGCATGCCCTCGTCATGGATGATCTGCATGGCGCGGCCGCCCAGCACATAGGACGGGCGCACCACCAAGGGGAAACCGAGCTCGCCGGCGACCAGGCGGGCCTGCTCGACCGAATAGGCGATGCCATTCTTCGGCTGGGTGAGGCCGAGCTTGTGCAGCAGCTTCTGGAAGCGGTCGCGGTCTTCGGCGAGATCGATCATGTCGGGTGAGGTGCCGAGGATCGGGATGCCTGCCTTCTCCAGCGCATCGGCGAGCTTCAACGGTGTCTGGCCGCCGAACTGGACGATGACGCCGACCAGCTCGCCCGACGCCTGTTCGGCGCGCAGGATCTCCAGAACGTCCTCCGCCGTCAGCGGCTCGAAATAGAGCCGGTCTGACGTGTCGTAGTCGGTCGACACGGTTTCGGGGTTGCAGTTGATCATGATCGCTTCATAGCCGGCGTCGCGCAGCGCAAAGGCGGCGTGGCAGCAGCAATAGTCGAACTCGATGCCCTGGCCGATGCGGTTGGGACCACCGCCGAGGATGACGACTTTTTTCCGCGACGAGACCTGCGCCTCGTTGGCGAGGCTGCCTGCGAACGGCACTTCATAGGTCGAGTACATGTAGGCGGTCGGCGAGGCGAACTCGGCCGCGCAGGTGTCGATGCGCTTGTAGACCGGATGAACGTCGAGCTTGTCACGGATCTTCGCAATCACTTCGATGTCGGTTTTGGTCAGCGAGGCGAGGCGGGCGTCGGAAAAACCCATCGCCTTCAGCATGCGCAAATTGACGGCGTCCTCGGGGATGCCGTGCTCGCGGATGCGGGCTTCCATGGCGACGATGCCGGCGATCTGTTCGAGGAACCACGGGTCGATCTTGCACATGGCGTGCACGTCTTCCAGCGAGGTGCCCATGCGGATCGCCTGCGCCACCATGCGCAGCCGGTCGGGCGTCGGCGTGCCCAGTGCGGCGCGAATGGCGTTGCGGTCGTCGGCATGGTTGGCGGCGCCGTAGCCAAGGCCGGGGATCTCGATCTCGTCCAGACCTGTCAGCCCGGTCTCCAGTCCACGCAGGGCCTTCTGCAGCGATTCCTGGAAGGTGCGGCCGATGGCCATGACTTCGCCGACCGACTTCATGGCGGTGGTCAGCACCGGCTCGGCGCCCGGGAATTTCTCGAAGGCGAAACGCGGGATCTTTGTCACGACGTAATCGATCGACGGCTCGAAGGAGGCCGGCGTCGCGCCGCCGGTGATGTCGTTCTCCAGCTCGTCCAGCGTGTAGCCGACGGCAAGCTTTGCCGCGATCTTGGCGATCGGGAAACCGGTCGCCTTGGAGGCCAGAGCCGACGAGCGCGAGACGCGCGGGTTCATCTCGATGACCACCAGACGGCCATCGGCCGGGTTGACGGCGAACTGCACATTGGAGCCGCCGGTCTCGACGCCGATCTCGCGCAGCACCGCGATCGAGGCGTTGCGCATCATCTGGTATTCTTTGTCGGTGAGCGTCAGGGCAGGGGCGACGGTGATCGAGTCGCCGGTGTGCACGCCCATCGGGTCGATGTTCTCGATCGAGCAGACGATGATGCAATTGTCCGCCTTGTCGCGGACGACCTCCATCTCATACTCCTTCCAGCCGAGCACGCTTTCCTCGATCAGCACTTCGGTGGTCGGCGAGGCGTCGAGGCCGGACTGGACGATCTCGTAGAATTCGGCGCGGTTGTAGGCGATGCCGCCGCCGGTGCCGCCCATGGTGAAGGACGGGCGGATGATGGCGGGCAGGCCGACATGGTCGAGCGCCTGGGCGGCGATTGCCATGCCATGGCTGATGTAGCGCTGCTTGCGGTCGCCTTCGCCGAGGTTCCAGCGGGTTTCCAAGGCATCGAGCGCGGCGTCGAGATCGGCCGGCTTCTCGGCCTTGAGCGCCGCGCGCTCGGCCTCGTGTGTCTTGCGGTCGGTGTTCTTGACGTCGGTGGCGTTGGCCAGCATCGACTTCGGCGTTTCCAGCCCGATCTTCTTCATCGCCTCGCGAAACAGCGCGCGGTCCTCGGCCTTGTCGATGGCCGTGGCATCGGCGCCGATCATCTCGACATTGTAGCGCTCGAGCACGCCCATGCGGCGCAGCGACAAAGCGGTGTTGAGCGCGGTCTGGCCGCCCATGGTCGGCAGCAGCGCGTCGGGCCGCTCCTTGGCGATGATCTTGGCGACGACTTCAGGGGTGATCGGCTCGATATAGGTGGCATCTGCCAGTTCCGGGTCGGTCATGATGGTGGCCGGATTGGAATTGACCAGGATGACGCGAAAACCCTCTTCCTTTAGCGCCTTGCAGGCCTGGGTGCCGGAATAGTCGAACTCGCAGGCCTGGCCGATGACGATGGGGCCGGCCCCGATGATCAGGATCGACTTGATGTCAGTGCGTCTTGGCATGGCGAAGTTCCGTTCGGCGGGCGGCTTGCACAAAAAACCGGGACGGGAAGACCCGGCCGGTTGTGCTCGCGATTCTGGTATCAGGCTAGGAGGGCCTTATAGGGAAGAGTTTTGGCGGATGTAACCCCGAAAATGAGGGTAGGGATTAGGGATTGGGCAGTAGGCACTAGGCAAGCCCTATTGCCTAAGCCCTACTGCCTTCGTCCCGACAACTAATCCCCGAATGCGACGGCGTCCGTGATCTCGAAGCGCTCGGCCACCCCGACGCGGATCATGTTGAGGCTGCCCTCTCGGGTGAAGCGGAAGTTGCTGGGCGCGTCGGAACTGGCCGGCTGGCCGCCGCGGAAGGAAATGACGCGCGTGCCGCCATCGGGCCAGGTGACCTTGACGTCTACGTTGTCGCTGCCCTTGCGCACGACACTGACCTCGCAACGCGTCATCGGCTCGCCGACATAGCGGGCGCACGGAATTTCGCTGGCGGCATCGGCGGCATGGTCGGACGGCGATTCCACCCGCGCGACCGTTTGCGGGTCAGGCACTGGGGCAGCGAAGGCCAGGCCGTACGCATCCTGCATGGCCGTCCGGCCGATCTCGGCGGCTGATTTCGACGTGCTTTCGGCGTCAGCCACCGGATCGGCGCCGCCAAGCCGTGCGGTCAGGTCGGGCGGCGCGACTGGCGGCTGGGCCGGGACATCCGCGCCGGCGGCCACCGTGCTGTTCGCCGATGCCTGGTCGGCCTCATTGCCGCTGCCCGTGGAGGCAACCACCGGTGCATCAGCCGGCTTCGTTTCGCCTTCGACATAGGGGGCCGGATTGAGCGGGATGAGGTAGCGCGCCGGCGCCCAGCCGCTGGCCTTCGGATCGTCGGATTCAACCTTGCACCACTGATGGCCGTCAATGTCGTTGCAACCGAGATTTTTCACACGCGCACCACTGGCCAGGCGTGTCTCGGTCTTGCCGATCGGCGATGGCTTGGTGCGGAGATTGAGAAGATCGTCCGGCGCCAGGCCGGTCACGATGGAAATGACGAGATCCGGCGCCTCTTCGGCCATCTCTTCAGCCATAGTGGGGACAATAGCCGGCCACGCCGCCATCAGGAGCGGAGCGGCAATCAGCGCATGCAGGGTTGTTCGGAGCGTAACTGTGCGCCTCATCATTTGGCCGTGCGCTGATACTCAAAAACACCACGCCGCGGCGGATCGAGCCCGCCGCGTGCCCGGCCGGTTTTATAAGGGACGACGCGCCGCCATGTAAGCCTGAAAATTCGGCTGCCCATGGTGCTGGAGTCCGGGAGAAACCCTGCTGCTCGTTTCGAAGCCCCAGCTGATCCCCTCGCCAGGTTAATCCTCCCGACCTGATTGAAAGCATTTCGTATCTAGCTTGCGGGTCAGGATCGCAGGGCAATAGCTTCAGATCAATGAAAGTTTCCGACTTGTGGCGGAGACCACCAATTGTCGAAGTCAACGCTGCCCCTCATCGCCCTGCCGGGCACTTCTCCCCGTATAGTGACGGGGAGAAGGGGCTGACCGCGGCCTCGGCGTCTATCCTATGACGCTGGTGATTGGCGAAACCGTCGATGAGAGCGCCCCTCTCCCCGTCACTATACNNCAGGTGAGGGGCAGCGCCAATGCCTGGAAAGGATGATGGTGCGAATTCGAAACCTGAAGCGATTGCCCTGGTCATGACCCGAAACTTGGCTGTGCAGTGAGGGAGGCTTCCGGCATATACCCAGTTCGCAACGCGTGAGCCCATTCCGGCCGGCCCGCTTGCTCGGCCTGTCTGGCTGCGGCCTCATGGTCGTAGTCGACGGCGATGGCCTCGAAGCGGTCGGGCTCACCCGCGCCGCCCAAGGTGACGATGCCATAGCGGGCATGCGGCGAACCCTGCTCGGAGACATGCGCCGGCGGCGTCGAATCGTCATAGGCGGGGCAGCCGATGCTGCCCGGGTTGAAGATAACGGGACCATCGGGGATGCGGATCAGTTCCGCGCGGTGGCTGTGGCCGCACAGCGCGATGCGGCAGGCCGGGTCGAGCGCCTTCAGCCGGCGCCGGATCGCCGCCAGCGGCGCGCGCACCAACTGGCCATTGACGATCGCGTCAGTGAGATATTTCTCGTCGTGGTCGGGGCGGGCGTGGAAAGCGATGACGCCGGGCGCGATCTCCAGCGTCAGCGGCTGGGCGAAAAGCACCTCGCGCTGTGTCTCGGTCAGCCGCTCCTGCGCATAGACGTCGGAGGCCCACATGGTCTCGTCGGCCGGGTCGACGGCGACGCGGCGGTCGTGGTTGCCGCGCACCGTCGGCAGGCTCAGCGCCTGCAGCCGCGCAAACGTCTCGCGCGGCCACAGTGGGCCGGAAACGCTGTCGCCGAGGTTGACGGTCAGGTCGGCGCCGCCGCGCTGTCGCAGGTCGTCAAGCACGGCGTCGAGCGCCAGGACGTTGCCATGGATATCGGCGAGGACGGCAATGCGCATCTTTTGAAAAGCTCCATCGTTTGACGAATGGTGGTGGCGAAAGGCGGATCTTGCAGAACTTGGGTTCCTCGCCCCCACGGGAGTGGGGAGAGGTGGCTCGGCGAAGCCGAGACGGAGAGGGGGTTTGGCGCTGCCCATCGTTCAAAGAGGTTCAACTTTCTTCAAACGTATAGCTTGCGAAAAGGCCCCCTCTCCGACCGCTTCGCGGCCACCTCTCCCCCGCGATGCGGGGGCGAGGAACCCCAGTTCTGTTATGCCGGGATTTCGATATCGTGGCCGCCGACCGCGGGCAGGGCGGGATCGTCGCCGGCGGCGGCGATGACGCTGTCGAGCAGGCCGGGGAAGCGGGCGTCGAGATCGGCGCGGCGCAGCGTGATCATGCGGTTGGTGCCGACCACCTCGGCGCGGGTGACGCCGGCTTCGCGCAGTTTGGCCAGGTGGTAGCTCAGATTGGTCTTCGAGCCGAGATCGAGGAACTGGCTGCAGTTCAGCGGCACGCCTTGCTTGCTGGCGAGATAGCGCACGATGGCGAGCCGGGTCGGGTCGCCGAGCACGCCGAGCACGATCGGCAGGCTGATCTGGTCCGTATTGGGGTGTGGCAAGGTCATGGCCCGAAACTAAGCACAGTCGGGGCTGATTTCAACGCATGCGTCCTTCTGTGCCCGTACACACTGTTTCTCCGCTTCGCGACCGTGCCGACCGACTGTGCTGACACAGGGCTGTCAGGAGGGTTCAGCTATTTTTCCCTGGCTTCATTGACATCATGCCCTGTTATGTCCAATTGTTCAATAACTTTTGAACTAAGGACATCGCCCCATGGACAAGCGCCTCTTCTGGCTTGCGCTCGGATCGTTCACGATCTCGACCGAAGGCTTCGTCATCTCCAGCCTTCTGCCCGACATCGCGGCGGACGCCGGCATTTCCATTCCGCTGGCCGGCACGCTGATCACCGCCTTCGCGCTCGCCTATGCGGTCGGCACGCCGATCCTGGCGACGCTGACCGGCGAATGGGACCGGCGCCGCGTCATCCTGTGGACACTGGTGTTCTTCGTGCTCGGCAACATCGCCGCCGCCTTGAGTTCCTCCTTCGAATTGCTGTTGATCGCGCGCATCGTCATGGCGCTGTCGTCCGGCCTGTTCGCGGCGACCGCGCAGGGCACGGCGGTGGCGCTGGTCGATGACCATCACCGGGCGCGCGCCATCGCTGTCGTCGTCGGCGGCACCACGGTCGCCGTCGCGGTCGGCGCACCGCTCGGCGCGCTCGTCGCAGCCTTCGCCGGCTGGCGCGGCACCTTCTATGCCATCGCCGGTCTCGGCGCGCTTGCCGGCGCGATCCTGTGGTACCGGCTGCCGCGCGGCATTGTCGGCACCAAGCTGCCGCTGAAGCGCAGGCTGGCGGCAGCGATGCGTCCCGGCGTGATGCCGATCCTCGTGACGACATTGCTGGCGCTGACCGGCGCCTTCACCGTCTTTGCCTATGTCGCGCCGCTCGCCATCGAGGGCGGCGGGCTCAGCCAGATCGCGCTGCCCGGCATGCTGCTCGCCTTCGGCGTCGGCGCCGTCATCGGCAACATTGCCGGCGGCCAGGCGGCCGACCGGTTCGGCGCGACCCGCACCGTCGGCTGGTCGCTGGCACTGAGCGCCGCCATGCTGGTGATGCTGTCGGTCATCCCGACCTTCCTGCCGCCGCACATTGCCGGGCCGGCGCTGATGGCGATGATGGTGCCGTGGGGCATCGTCGGCTGGGCATTCCCGCCGGCGCAGGCCAGCCGCATCATCAAGCTGGCGCCCGACGCCGCCCCGATCGTGCTGTCGCTCAACGGTTCGGCGCTCTATCTCGGCGTGGCGCTGGGCGCCGTGGTCGGCGGTGCGGTGCTGCGTTACGGCGCGCCGGCCGATCTTGGCCTGATCGCCGCGGCCTTCCCGATCATCGGGCTCGGCATCGTGCTGGCCGGCCGCTGGGCGGCTCGGCCTGTCGCGATGCCGGCCGAGTAGAACCTTTCCTAAATCCGTCGGCCGGCTCAGCTGGCCGGCGGCAGATCGAAATCCAGCGCGGCGATCTCATCCAGAGCCGCGCGCAGCCTTTCCGCCTTGTCTTTGCCCGCCACGTCCTCGAAGCGCTGTTGGGCGACGTGCCATAGCTTCATCGCCTCATCGAGCTTGACCAGACCTTGCGGCGTCAACCGCACGCGCTTGATGCGGCGGTCGTCCGGGTCGGCGAAGGTCTCGACGTAGCCGTCGCGGATCAGCGGCTTCAGCGTATGGCCGAGCGCCGACAGGTCCATGATCAGCGACGCGGCGATGGCGCCCATCGCCGGCTCATTGCCGATATGGATCTGGTAGAGCAGGCCCTGCTGCGTGGCCTTCAGGCCCGAAGGCGCCATGACATCATCATAGAACTGGCCGAGCTTGCGCGCCGCGCGACGCAGCATGGCGTTGTTGCAGAGGGTCAGGCCGGGCAGGGTGTCCTTTGACATGATGGATCCTTGGCGCCGACGAATGATGCCCGGCCGCTGCCTCTCAAATAATCCTCGTTGCGATCATTGACAAGATAGTGGCATATGCCTACTTCACGAATAGTGGCATATGCCACTAAATGAAATCAGATGGCTTTGCCGGCAGTGCGAGGGTGATTGCCCACGGTGCCGGCGGCCAGGTCGAAACGAAGCAAATCAGTCGAAGAAGGAACAGGACAATGAGTGGACAGAGCAACAAGGGCACGGCGGTCGTCACCGGTGCTTCGGCAGGCATCGGCGCGGTCTATGCGGACCGGCTGGCAGGGCAGGGCTACGATCTGGTGCTGGTGGCGCGGCGCGCCGACCGGCTGGAAGAGCTGGCCGAGAAGCTGCGTTATGCCTACGGCCGCAAGGTCAGCGTGATCAGCGCCGATCTCGCCGACGACAAGGACGTGCGCCGCGTCGAGCAGGCGATATCAGCCGACGACAGCGTGACGCTGCTGGTCAACAATGCCGGCATTGGCGGTGCGCAGGTGGTGGCGACGGCCGACGCCGACGCGGCCGAGCGCATGATCAAGGTCAACGTCATCGCCTTGACCCGCCTGACCCGCGCCGTGCTGCCGGGGCTCTTGGCACGCAACCGCGGCGCGGTCGTCAACATCGCCTCGGTGCTCGCCTTCGACACCTCGTTCGGCGGTATCTACAGCGGCACCAAGGCCTATGTCGTCAACTTCACCGAAGCCCTGCAGCGCGAGGTCGCGGGTACCGAGGTGAAGGCCCAGGTGGTACTGCCCGGTGCGACCCGGACCGATTTCTGGGAAATTGCCGGCAGCGATATCGACCAGCTTCCGAAGGAAATCATCATGAGCGCCGACGATCTGGTCGATGCCGCACTTGTCGGCCTGGCCAAGGGCGAAGCCGTTACCGTGCCGGGACTTGCCGACGCCGCCAAGCTGGACACTTTCCTTGGCGCCCGGCAAGCCTTCTACGGCAGCCTGCACGCCGACAAGCCGGCGGCACGCTACGCGGCTTGAGGGTTTCGAGGCCGATAGCAGAACTTGGGTTCCTCGCNNCCTCCCCCCCGATCGACGGGGTAGAGGAAAGGCGCCAAGCTTTTTGCCGTCAACGCTCGTCCAGCAACGCTCCCTTCCTTTCCCTCCGGAGGGGGGAAAGGTGGCGCTGCGAAGCAGCGACGGATTGGGGGAACCACGTGGCAATCAAACCTTGGGCCGATCAGTCATGTCAGTCACAGAAGATGTGTGCATAGCGTAGCCGCGTTGCGGGGGCGAGGAACCCAGGTTCTGCAAGGCCGCGCCCCTAAGCCGACCGCCACATCGGAATGATCGAGGCGGCCAGCACCAGCGCCAGCACGATGTTGAGCGCGCGCCATTGCCATTCGGTCTTGAGCAGCCGGGCCAGCAGCATGCCGGCCACGCACCACAGCGACAGCGAGGCGGCGGCCGCGAGGCCGAAGGTGGCGCCGAGCAGCAGCGCGAGCTGCATCGGCCCGCTGGCTAGCGCCGCGAACGAGGCCGCGGCGCCCAACCCCATCGCCCAGCCTTTCGGGTTCATCCATTGAATGCCGGCGCCGCCGAGAAAGCTGTTCGGCCTGGCCATGGTCACATCCAGATTGGGCGGCCCGCTGCGACCGATCTTGATCGCCAGCCAGACGAGATAAAGCGAGCCGATGACCTTCATCGCCAGCTGCAGCGAGGGCACGGCGAGCAGCAGGCCGGCGAGCCCGGCGGCGGCGGCGCCCGTGACGGTGGCAAGGCCGGCGGCGCTGCCGATCAGCAAAGGCACGGAACGGCGAAAGCCGAACTGTGCGCCGGACGCGGTCGACAGGGTCGTGGCGATGCCGGGCGTGGTGGTGGCAACGATGGCAAACAGGACGAGGGGGATGATGGGCTCGAACATGCAGCTTCCTCTGTGGGGGCTGCCATCGTAGCTGCGCACGAACTTCAGTAAATGCAATGTTTGCTATGGCTGGCATTAGCAAGCATAATGCCAACCATGATCCGAAATCTCGATATGGCGCTGATCCGCACCTTTGTGACCGTCGCCGACAAGGCCAGCATGACGGCGGCGGCCAACGCGCTGCACCTGACGCAGGGCGCCGTCAGCCAGCAGGTCAAGCGGCTGGAGGAGGCGCTCGGCTCCAGCCTGTTCGAGCGCGACCGGCGCGGCTTGCGGTTGACGCGCGCCGGCGAACGGCTGTTTGGCAAGGGCAAGCGGCTGCTTGGCCTCAATGACGAGATCTGGGCCGAAATGGCTGAGATACCGATGGCCGGCCAGGTGCGGCTCGGCGTGCCTTACGACCTTGTCGGCACCTTGCTGGCGCCGGTGCTGAAGACCTATGCCGAGACCTATCCGCAGGTTGAGATATCGCTGGTCTGCGCCTCGTCGCCTGAGCTGACTGCTGCCCTTGCAGCCGGGACCATCGATCTTGCGGTGATCGAGGAACGCGTCGGCCCGTCGGCGGGCGAATGCCTTGCCATCGACCGGCTGGTCTGGGTCGGCGCCAAGGGCGGCGTTGCCCGCGCCAAGCGGCCGCTGCCGGTGTCGATCGTCGCCGACACCTGCGCCTTCCGGCCGGCGGTGCTGGCGGCGCTCGGCGAGCATGGGCTGGAATGGCGCACGGTGTTCGAAAACGGCAACATCGATGCGACGACAGCGACGGTGCGTTCCGACCTGGCGGTCACCACCTGGTTGGCCTCGACGGTGCCGGCCGATCTCGACATATTGCCATCGGAGTCCGGGCTGCCGCCGCTGCCGAATTTTGCCATCAACCTGCATTTGCCAAGGCATGGAGTCGGCCCGGCGGCGCAGGAATTCGCGCGGCATATCCGCGATGGGCTCGCGCGGCGGCCGCAGGCGGCTTGAAGGACCTGTCAGAACTGGGGTTTCCTCTCCCCCGTCGATCGGGGGAGAGGTGTCGAGCGAAGCTCGACGGAGTGGGGGTCGATCTTTTTCCGTCTGATTACCGCTGGCCTGAGTCTTCTTGCCCGCCTGGTTCTGCCTGTCTTACGGCGGTGCGTTTGGCGAATGGCTTCCCCCACTCCGTCGCTGCTTCGCAGCGCCACCTCTCCCCCCTCCGGAGGGAGAGGAAAGGTGCCAAGGCCGTCCTGCTACTTCCAGTTCTTGCGCCGCTCGATCTCGGCCTCGGACGGCTTCTCCGTGGCAAACGACCCAACCTTGATCTCGCCTGATCGCTCATAGGTCGCCATGATGACGCCGGTGCTGGAAGCCTGCGACTTGACAAGCTTGAAGGCGGCCGGCATCGCGCCTTCGCCGAACAGCCGCTTGCCCTTGCCCAGCAACAGCGGGAAGATCATCAGCCGGATCTCGTCGATCAGCCCGTTGGCGAGCAGGGTCTGGATCAGATTGCCCGATCCCTGGGTGAGCAGGTCAGGTCCATCCTCCTGCTTGAGGCGGCGCAGCGTCGCGACGATATCCGGCCCAGCGATTGCGTGTTCTGCCAGGTGAGCGAATCCGGCCGATGCGTCGCCACATACTTGGTCGCAGGGTTGAAGGCATCTGCGATCGGATCTTTCTGATACGGCCAGTACGCGGCGAAGATGTCGTAGGTTCTGCGGCCGAGCAGCAGGTCGAAGGGTTTGGAGAACAGTTCCTCCATTGCCACGCCCGCCACCTCGTCAAAATAGTGGAAGGTCCAGCCGCCGAACTTGAAGCCGCCGACCGGGTCCTCTTCCGGACCGCCGGGCGCCTGCATGACGCCGTCGAGGCTGACGAATGTCGCAGCGATGATCTTTCTCATTCCAATGCTCCCGTTTCTTCAATCCACGCCGTCGTGGCCGGACTTCAGCCCAAGGACGGGCGACCGGTCACCGGTCCGACAGGACATGTGAAATTTTGGCAAGTCATCGTCATTTGCGAGGTCCGGTGCGCGGTCTGGCGTCGAGATTTTTCGACGAAAACCAGACATCGCCGAAGATCGCTGTGGCGGTGCGGTCAGGCGCCTTGTCCTGCACCAGCCAGATCGAGCGGCTGCTCGCGGCCTGCTCGCGCGTCGGGATCGTCGCTGCAGCGTCCGCGATCGAGGCGCCGACACAGGGAATGAACCACGACCGCATGAACGGATCGCAGGCGAAGCCTTTTGCGGTACGGGTCACCATCACCGCCAGCGGGACGCGCTCGGCCGGGCGCCAGGGAAAGATCATGCGGCCGCCTGGTCGGAGCGCCTTCAGCCACCCGGCCGGCGGTGCTGCGACGCCGGCATTGACATAGATGATGTCGGATGGTGGCAACGGCGTCGTCACGGCATCGCCATGGACGACCGTCGCATTGCCATAGGCTTCGAGATTTTGTCGCGCCAGATCGGCTAGCTTTTCGTAGAGTTCGAAAGCGGTGACGGTGCCTCCGGGTGAAACCAGCCTGGCCAGCACGGCGGTGTAGTAGCCGGTGCCGGCGCCGATATGGGTGACGGCCTCACCGGGCCTCGGTGCAAGCTTTCCGATCCACATGGCGTGCAGGAACGGCTCGCCATTGTTGATGCCCTTGTCGTTGTCGAGCGCCACCAGCACATTCTGGTAGATGTGGGCCGGATCGGCGCTCGGCGTCGTGACCTTGCCGTTGCCGGCGATGATCATCCACGGCCCGGAACCGAGAAAGACTTCGCGTGGCACCTCGGCGAAAACCGCCTCCAGGCGTGGATCGGGCGAGCCGGCATTGGCGGCCATCAGCCGCGCGTAGAATTTCCTGATGTCTTCGATCCGGGCCATGATGCCGGAGAACATAGCGCGGATTGCCCATTTGTCGCGAGACTACCCCCTGCTCAGAGGGTAGCCGATTTTCCGGCGAGGCGGAACTCAGCCGACCCCGAACATGGTGTCGTAAAGCAGCTTGAAGTTGAGCACCAGGATGATCGCGGCGACCACCCAGGCAAGGGCTGCGACGCCGCGCGGAATGGCGAGGTTGCCCATCTTCTTCTTGTCGGAGACGAACTGCACCAGCGGGACGACCGCGAAGGGCAGCTGCATCGACAGGATGACCTGGCTGAACACCAGCAACTGGCCGGTGCCCTTTTCGCCATAGAGCGCGGTGACGATCACCACCGGGACGATGGCGAGGCCGCGCGTCAGAAGCCGGCGTGCCCAGTTGGGGATGCGCAGGCGCAGGAAGCCTTCCATGACGATCTGGCCGGCCAGCGTCGCCGTCACCGTCGAGTTCAGGCCGGAAGCCAGCAGAGCGACGGCGAACAGGATCGAGGCGATGCTGAGGCCGAGCAGCGGCGACAAAAGCTCGAAGGCCTGGCCGATCTCGGCGACGTCCTGGTGGCCGGTGTTGTGGAAGGCGACTGCAGACACGATCAGGATCGAGGCGTTGACGAAGAGCGCCAGCATCAGGGCGATGGTCGAGTCCGTCGTCGCCCATTTGATGGCGTCGCGCTTGCCCTTGTCGGTGCGTTCATAGGCGCGGGTCTGCACGATCGAGGAGTGCAGATAGAGATTGTGCGGCATGACGGTGGCGCCGATGATGCCGATGGCGATGTAGAGCATCGCCGGATTGGTGACGATTTCCGACGACGGCACGAACATGGCATGCAGGATCGAGCCGGCCGGCGGGGCAGCGACGAAGATCTGGATGGCGAAGCAGCTGAAGATGACGATCAAAAGCGCGATGACGAAGGCTTCGAGATAGCGGAAGCCCTTGTTCATCAGCAGCAGCACGAGGAAGGCGTCGAGTGCCGTCAGTATGGCGCCGCCGATCAGCGGAATGCCGAACAGAAGCTGCAGCGCGATCGCGGTGCCGATGACCTCGGCCAGGTCGCAAGCGATGATGGCCAGTTCGCAGGCGATCCACAGCACGAAGTTGACCGGACGGGGATAATAGGCGCGGCAGGCCTGGGCAAGGTCGCGGCCGGTGGCAATGCCGAGCCGTGCTGCCAACGCCTGCAGCAGGATCGCCATCAGGTTGGACAGCATGATGATGAACAGCAGCGTGTAGCCGAACTGCGCGCCGCCGGCGAGGTCGGTCGCCCAGTTGCCGGGATCCATATAGCCGACCGAGACCATGTAGCCGGGGCCCATGAAGGCGAACAGGCGGCGGAACCAGACGCCCGAACTCGGCACGGCGATGGAAGAATTGACTTCGCGCAGGCTGGGCTGCTCGTCCTCGTCGGGCCTGGCGAACCGCCAAGAGGAACGAGGGGCTGTGGCTTCGGCTTCGGACATGAGGGAGGGCTTTCCGCGAGACTGGGCGATGTTCTTAAGCTATGCCATGGCTCAACATTATGCAATATGCTATATTTCATTGTTTGTGCTTTTTATCGGGCTGCTGTCAACTCGAAAGGAGGCACGCCGGTTGCACCTATGGCGGAATGCAAATAAACGGCCTGAAGAATCAGAGCCCGTGCTATGAATGCATGGACAGCAAAAGCCTCGGGAGGAGCGCGCATTGGCGCTGAAGAACAGACCGGTCCCGCGCGAGCCACTGCCCGACGCCGATGTCCATTCGGAAGGCTTCCGGCAGACGCGCGAAGCGCGCCGCAGTGCGCTGGTCGAGGATTATGTCGAGCTGATCGCCGACCTGATCGAGGACGGCAACGAGGCGCGCCAGGTCGACATCGCAGCAAGGCTCGGCGTTGCCCAGCCGACCGTGGCCAAGATGCTGACCAGGCTGTGCGCCGACGGTCTGGTGTCGCGAAAGCCCTATCGCGGCGTGTTCCTGACCGATGCCGGCCGCAAGGTCGCCGAGGAAAGCCGCATCCGCCACCAGACGGTGGAAGCTTTTTTGCGCTCGCTCGGCGTCAGCGCCGAGACCGCGCGCATCGATGCCGAGGGCATCGAGCACCATGTCAGCGCCGAGACGCTGCAAGCTTTTCGGAAGGCGATGACGGCGCCGCGCTAAGTCGCACCGGCCGCCGGATTTCCAGAGCCGCCGGAACCGCCGCACGTTACGCACGTTGCTCCTGACATAGCGCTGATGTCGCGCGGCAAGGGAGGAAACGATGGGCGTTGAACAGGCACCGACCGCAAAGGGCAAGCAGGCGGCCAAGGGACTGAAACAGGCGGCGGCGAAGGACGAGCGCAAGACCGAGGCCGAGACGGGCCATCCGCTGAAAAAGGGCGCGGCGCGTTTCGAGGAACGTTCGAAGAGTTCCGACGGCAAGAGCGCCGGCGCCAAGCAGAAAGATTAGCCGTCTGTCAGGCTGACGTTAGCGGTTCTGGGCGAAAGCCGTCTGCCGGGACGTGGTGGCGGCGCTTTCAGCAAACCGTTCTCTCACTCACGGACGTCCTGCACCCAGCTGCGCGGGTGGCCGTCGACGCGGAACTGGAAGATGAAATAGGGCGGAATGCAGGTGCCCTTGCCGGCTTTCGCTTGCGCCAGATCGTCATAGCCTGCCGTGCAGATATAGTCCTCGCGGCAGGGATGGGCCTTGTCGCAGGCGCGCAGGCCGGCGGTCTTGGTGAACTCCCTGGTGCAGAATTTGTGGTCCTTGCCCGACGCGATGCAGTCGTTGAAGCCGGTCTTGGCCAGACGCCCGCACGTCGCCTCGTCGGGAAGCTTGTCGCAGGTCGCCTTGCGCAGCATGCCGCCGGGAAAGCCGCCAGTTTTCTGCTGTGGATTGTCGTAGCGCTGGCGCGCGGCACCATAGCCGGCGAGCTTGACCAGCGGCTTCTTGTCCCGCGCCGGGTCGATGGCGCAGGCCTTGGCGGTGGCCGGCGACAAGCGGCAATATTGGTCGTTGCCCCAGGTCGACATTTTGATCTCGCCGAACTCGACGGGGTCGCCGACCGCGGTGCCGGCCTCGCTGACGCAGGTGCCGAAGCCCGGATGGATGGCGCTTTCATGGACGCCGGCGCAGCGCAGGCCTTCGCCGCAGGTCCAGTCCTTGAAGCTTGGATCCTCGCCGCGATAGCAGATCGAGCCCCAGCCATTGTAGAGGTCGGTGCCTTTCAGCGCCTCGGCATATTTCGCGTCCGGACGGGCGGCGAAGCCGCGCGTAAAGTCCGGGTGGCCGCCGGCGGCGAACTGCTCGACGATGGCGCGGCGGCGCGGCAGGTCGGCGAAGAACACGGCCGAACCCGGCACGAAGACGGCGTTGCGGCGCGGTTCGCTGGCCGGATCGGCGCCGGTGTAATGGAAACCGGCAATGCCATGCGTCTGGTGGCAGCCGGTGCAGCTCATCTCGTTGAGCCGCAGGTCGAAGCCGGCCACCGACTTGATGGTCGAGAGTGTGTTGCCTTTGGCGACATAGTCCCTGAGCGCCTTGTCGATGTCGGCGTCGTCGACTAGCCCGTAGGCGATGTTGTTCTGCGACCGGCTCAGCCCGCCGGGTGCGACGGAGACGGCGCTCTTGGCTAGGAACTTTTCGTCGATGACCAGCCGGCCATGATCGAGGTCGTAGATGTTGCGGTCGGTGAGCAGCCATTTGGCGAAGGACAGCTTGTCGGCCAGCACGGTGGCGCGGTCGATCTGGTTTTCCATCTTCGCTTCATAGAAGCTTGATATAGCCGGATCCCATTTGAAGATCTTCAGCAGATATTCGGCGTGGCCGCCGAAATCTCGCCGCGTCGAGGCCGACAGCCTGAGCACCTGCATGTTGAGTTCGAGCCGCATGATCTGCGACGAATTCAGCATGGCGCCGGACAGCGGCCCTTCGTCGGAGCGCAGCCAGGCGGCAAGCTGGTCGGGCGGCAGGTCTTTTTTTCCGGCGGCAAGCCAGCGCTGGGCAACATCGGCGCAGGACACATCGGTGGTATCCGGCAAATCCTTCGAGGCGCGTGCTTGTGCCTGGCGGGGTTTGGCGTTGAACACCAGGCTCATGGTCAGCGGCAGGCGCGAGGAAATGCGCTGGGCGGCCTTTCCCTTGGCAGGCTTTTCCGCGACCGAATAATGGAAGCGATAGATCAGCCGGATCTCGCCGCATTCGGTGTGGCCGAGATAGCCGCGATCCATGCGGTTGACGATGCCGGTCAGGTCCAGCGTCGAGCCGTCGTCATCGATGTATTTCGGGTTGAACTTCTGGCTGGTGTCCTTCGACTTCGCCATATCAGCGACATAGGGGTCCGGACTGGTCTTCGGTTCGTCGGCGATCTGCTGTTTGACGGTGTCGCGCACGGTGGCCAAAGCCGGCACCGAAAACAGGCCGCGATTGTCGACCTCGCGGGTGAGGCCGAGTGCGGGTCCGAGCAGGCGGCTGATCGAAAGGCCGCCGCGCTCGAGCGCCTGCAAGGTGGCGGGGTCGGTGACGGCAACGCTGGAATCGAGCGTCACCGCGCCGGCGGCCGGCGTGCCCAGACAAAACAACGCCGCAATCAGCGACAGGAACGAACCGATCGTCCTCAAGCCCAACACATCCCCATTGTGCGGGCAATGCTACAGGCCTTGCGCACTCTCGGCCAGAGTGGTGAGGCCGCCATGCCAGAACCGCCGCAGTCTGGAAAAATGCTGTGACTTGGCGCAACCATTGGGATAATTGTTTGTTGGGTTGAGCCCCGGAACAACGGGGAAGTTTGCAGCACGAGGAGTTGCCATGCTCTGGAAAGGCCGTCGTCAGAGTGACAATGTCGAGGACGACCGCAGCGACAGCGGCGGCGGCGGACTCGGCGGCAGCCCTGGTCAGTTCCGCATTCCGATCGGCGGCCGTGCCGGTGGCGGCGGCAGCATCTTTCTCGTCATCCTGGTTGTGCTGGCCGGATGGTATTTCGGATTCGATCCGTCGACGATCCTGGGTGGCGGCGATGGCGGCCTGCTACCGGGCGGTGGTGGCCAGATCACCGACAACAGCGGCGGTGGCCAAGACAGCGGCGCGGGTACGCCAGCCAATGACGAGATGAAGCAGTTCGTGGCCACCGTGCTGGCCGAGACCGAGGACACCTGGACCGGCATCTTCAAATCTCAGGGGCTGACCTATGAGGACCCGAAGCTGGTGCTGTTCAGCGGCCAGGTGCGCTCGGCCTGCGGCTTTGCCTCCGCGGCGGCCGGACCGTTCTATTGTCCCGGCGACCACAAGGTCTATCTCGACATGACCTTCTTCCAGCAACTCGATCAGCAGTTCGGCGCTTCGGGCGAGTTCGCCCGCGCCTATGTGATCGCGCATGAGGTCGGCCACCACGTACAGAACCTGACCGGCATCATGTCCAAGTTCAACCAGATGCGGCAAAGCATGGGCGAGGTCGAGGCCAACCAGATGTCGGTGCGCATCGAGCTCCAGGCTGACTGCTTCGCCGGCGTGTGGGCCCACTACACCGCGCAGAAGGGCATATTGGAGCAGGGCGACATCGAAAGCGCGCTGAACGCCGCCAAGCAGATCGGCGACGACACGCTGCAGAAGAAGACGCAAGGCTATGTCGTTCCGGAAAGCTTCAACCACGGCACCTCGCAGCAGCGGCAGACCTGGCTGGCGCGCGGTTACAAGAGCGGCAAGCTTTCGGATTGCAATACGCTGAGCGGCCCGATCTGAGAGACTGATTCCGAGATTCACCTGACGGCGAAGGTGCCGTCAGGTGATGTCAGGATGAAACAATCCCGCCTGTTCCTGTATTGTTCCTTTCTGCCGGCTCGCCTATAAGGTGCGTCCGCCTGCGCCCCAGGGCGAGCAGAGGAGCTTGACCCATTATGATCGACCCCAAAACCGCCAGACGGGGCCTTGCGCTCGTCTTCACCACGCTGCTGCTCGACATTATCGGCTTCGGCATGATCATGCCGGTACTGCCAGCCTATCTCAGGGAACTGACCGGCGTCAGCATCAGCGGAGCGGCGATTGAAGGCGGTTGGCTGTTTTTCGTCTATGCGGCGATGCAGTTCTTCTTCGCCCCCATCATGGGCGGCTTGAGCGACCGGTTTGGACGCCGGCCGATCCTGCTCGCCTCGGTGCTGACGTTTTCCATCGACAATCTGATCTGCGCCGTTGCCTGGTCCTATCCCATGCTGTTCATCGGGCGCGTGCTGGCCGGCATTTCGGGCGCCAGCTATTCGACGACATCGGCCTTCATCGCCGACATCTCGAACGATGAGAACCGGGCGAAGAATTTCGGCCTGCTCGGCATCGCTTTCGGCGTCGGCTTCGTCATCGGGCCGGTTCTGGGCGGGCTGCTCGGCACATTCGGACCCCGCGTGCCGTTCTATTTCGCCGCCGGACTTGCCTTTGTGAACTTCCTGATTGCGCTGTTTTTCCTGCCGGAAACGCTCGATGACAAGCATCGCCGCCGCTTCGAGTGGAAACGCGCCAACCCTGTCGGTACGCTTCTCCAGATGCGCCAGTACAAGGGCATCGGTTGGATCGGGCTCACCTTCTTCCTGATGACGCTCGGGCACATGATGTATCCGGCGGTCTGGTCGTTCGTTTCCAATTATCGCTATGGCTGGAGCGAGCAGCAGATCGGCTTCTCGCTCGGCGCCTTCGGCCTGTGCGGCGCGATCGTCATGGCGACGGTGCTGCCGCGCGTGATCCCCAGGCTTGGCGAGTGGAAGACGGCGGTGATCGGTCTTGCCTTCACCGCGCTCAGCGCCTTCGGCTACGCCTTCGCGTCGCAAGGCTGGATGATCTATGCGGTGATCGTCGTCGGCTGTCTCGAAGCGCTGGCCGATCCGCCGCTGAGAAGCCTCGCCGCTGCCAAAGTGCCGCCTTCGGCGCAAGGTGAGTTGCAGGGCGCGATGACCTCGATCTTCTCGATCACCTCGATCATCACGCCGCTGCTCTATACGGCGATCTTTTCCTGGTTCACAGGGCCGAACGCGCCCATGACCTTCGGCGGCGCGCCCTATCTGGTTGGCGGGTGTTTTCTTACGCTGGCGCTCATCGTCTTCGTCACGAAAGTGGCCAGGCCCGTGGCGCGCACGAATGTCACCGCCGGCGTCGCCGAGGATGGAGCTCAGATATGAGTCATGACGGCCGCATTGCGCTCACCAGGGACGGACTGTCGCTGTCGCGCCTCGTCTTCGGCGCCTGGCGTCTGCTCGACAGCGCCGCCCGCCCGGATGCCGAAGCGGTCGCGCGGCTGATCGGCAGCGCCGTCGATCTCCGCCTGACCAGCTTCGACCATGCCGACATCTATGGGAACTACGAGGTGGAAGCGGCGTTCGGAGCGGGATTGGCGCGCTGGAAAGGCAAGCGCGACAGCATCGAGTTGATCTCGAAATGCGATATCATGCTGAAATCGCCAAACCGGCCGGACAACCGGCTGAAGCACTATGATACCAGTGCCGCCCATATCGCGGCCTCGGTCGATCGTTCGCTGTCCAATCTCCACACCGATTACCTCGACTTGTTGCTGCTGCACCGGCCGGATCCGCTGATGGATGCCGACGAGACGGCGACAGCGTTGGCCGGGTTGGTCACATCCGGCAAGGTGAGGGCAGTCGGCGTCTCCAATTTCACGCCGTCGCAGTTCGATCTGCTGGCCTCGCGGCTGCCGTTCGCGCTCGCCACCAACCAGATCGAGATGTCGGTGCTGAAAACGGCTGCATTGACCGACGGCAGTCTCGACCACGCGCAGCGCCTTGCCTATGCGCCGATGATCTGGTCGCCGCTCGGCGGCGGCTCGCTGTTCACCGGCAAGGAGGGGCGCGAGGCGCGGGTGCGGGCAGCGCTTGCAGCGGTGGCCGCCGAGATCGGTGCCAGCGATCTGGCTACCGTCGCGATCGCCTGGCTGCTGCGCCATCCGGCCCAATTGGTGCCGGTGCTGGGCTCGATGAAGCCGGAACGGCTGGCCGCCATGATCAAGGCGATCGACATCGTGCTCGACCGCCAGCAATGGTTCGCCATCCTGGAGGCCAGCGAAGGCCGACCGGTGGCGTAAGGGTCAGGGTGCGATGCCAGGCTGTGAGGCGTTTGCGCCGCCCCTCATTGTCCTGCCGGACATTTCTCCCCGTATAGTGACGGGGAGAAAGACGCTCTCGTCGATGATTTCGCCAATCGCCTACGTTGCAAAAAGGGCGCCGAGGTCGCGGTCAATTCCCTTCTCCCCGTCACTATACGGGGAGAAGGTGCCGGTAGGCGGATGAGGGGCGGCGCGACGCCTCCTAAGCCCGCTCGGCCAGCAATTCCTCGCCGCGCTTTTCGCGGATCAGGTTGACGAAGCGGCGGAACAGATAGTGCGAATCCTGCGGGCCGGGCGAAGCCTCGGGATGATGCTGGACCGAGAACACCGGCCTGCCGGTGAGCGTGATGCCGCAGTTCGAACCGTCGAACAGCGAGACATGGGTTTCCTCGACGCCTGATGGCAGCGAGTCGGCATCGACGGCGAAGCCGTGGTTCATCGAGACGATCTCGACCTTGCCGGTGGTGTGATCCTTGACCGGATGGTTGGCGCCGTGATGGCCCTGATGCATCTTGGCGGTCTTGCCGCCGAGCGCCAGCGCCAGCATCTGGTGGCCGAGGCAAATGCCGAATACCGGGATGTCGGTTTTCAACAGATCCTGGATGACCGGCACGGCATAGTCACCGGTGGCTTCCGGGTCGCCGGGGCCGTTGGAGAGGAAGATGCCGTCCGGCTGCATGGCGAGGATTTCTTCAGCACCGGTCTTGGCCGGCACCACGGTGACCTTGGCGCCAAGGCCGGCGAGCAGGCGCAATATGTTGCGCTTGACGCCATAGTCGATGGCAACGACATGCATGGTCGGCTCGGTCTGTTCGCCAAAGCCTTCGTTCCACACCCACGGCGTCTCGCGCCAGACCGAGGACTGGCCCGACGTGACCTCCTTGGCTAGGTCGAGGCCGATCAGGCCCGACCATGCGGCGGCGCGGCGCTTCAGATCGTCGAGGTCGAACACGCCGTCGGGCGCATGCGCAATGACGGCGTTGGGCATGCCCTTTTCGCGGATCAGCGCGGTCAGCGCGCGGGTGTCGATGCCCGACAGGGCGACGATGCCGCGCTTCTTCAGCCATTGGTCGAGACCGGTGCCGGCGCGGTAGTTGGACGGATTGGTGACATCGGCCTTGAACACGGCGCCGACGGCGCCGGCGCGGGCGGCCGGGTTAAGGTCCTCTATGTCCTCGTCATTGGTGCCGATGTTGCCGATATGCGGGAAGGTGAAAGTGACGATCTGGCCGGCATAGGACGGGTCGGTGAGGATTTCCTGGTAGCCGGTGAGTGCCGTGTTGAAGCAGACTTCGGCGACGGCGGAGCCGGTGGCGCCGAGGCCGCGACCTTCGATGACGGTGCCGTCGGCCAGCACCAACAGCGCGGTCGGCTTTTCGGTGGTCCAAGGGGCGGTCATCGTGGCCATGGCGGCACTCCTAAAAGGCTGCGCCCTTCAATTGGCCCGGCGGACCTTGGCGCGGCAAACGGCGCACGGCAGCGATTTCGCAAGCCTGCGCGCGGTCAAAACTCAGTTCATGCAAGGCCCAGTACATAGGGGAAGGGGCCAAAGCGGTCAATGATGCCGGCACCGAGCGGTATGGATTTATTTCATCGAACAATATCAGCCATTTGACGTCTGCCTTCGGGATTTGCCTTGCGCATTCCCCGGCGCTATTGTCCGCGCCGATCGAAGGAGAATGCACCATGCGCGGCAAAATCGCCGAATCCCTGAAGAGCGCGATGAAGGCGCAGGACAAGCACCGGCTGCCGACATTGCGGCTGATCCAGGCCGCCATCCACGACCGCGACATCGCCAATCGCGGCTCGGCCAAGGAGCCGGCCAGCGACGAGGAGATCCTGCAGATCCTGGCCAAGATGGTGAAGCAACGCGAGGAATCGGCCAAAGCCTTCGACGACGGCAAGCGGCCGGAACTGGCCGCGCAGGAGCGCGGCGAGATGGAGATCATCCGCGCCTTCCTGCCGACGCAGTTGGACGATGCCGCCATCCAGGCTGCGGCGCGCGAAGCGATCGCGGCGACGGGTGCGGCCAGCCAGAGGGACATGGGCAAGGTGATCGCCGCGCTGAAGCAGAAATATGCCGGCCAGATGGATTTCGGCAAGGCGAGCGGCATCGTCAAGGGGCTGCTGCAATAGGGCTTTTCCCGCCGCACCTCTTGCCAGGAAAAGCGACCAACGGCCGTCGGTGACGTCGAGCTCTATGGACACCCGACCATGCGGCGTTCGGAGGTCAGAGGCAGCGGCAGCGGCACGCAGGTGCCGTAGCTCCGGCTCGCGGGCTAGCGCTTGCCAATCCGGTCCGGGGAGCGTTCGCCAATCCCTTCGACGACGATGCGGATGAGGTGCCTGATCTCGTCCTCGCTGAACAGACCTCCCGAAAGCACCGAAAGCATCGCCTGGCCGTATATTCCAAGCAGAACCAGCGACATGAAATTGGCGTTGTCGTCTTTGCGAATGACACCTTGCCGTTGGCCAAGGACCAGCAGGTCTCGCACCAGGAGCTGGAAGGAGGGGCGGTCGGACGGCGGCTGCAGGGACGGTCGCTCGGCGGGGGCAAGGGCCAGCCTGGCAAGTGAAGGGTTGGCCAGGCACCACCCCGCGCTGTCGAGAAGGACGGTCTCAAGCAGGACGAACACGTCTTCGTTTGCCGCCATGCGGGCGCGGTAGGTCGCGTCGCCCGCTTCCACGAGGGCGATGAGCCGTAGCGCAATCTCCTCTTTCGAGCTGAACAGGTTGTAGACCGTCTTGCGGGTCAGCCCGGCGCGCGTCGCGATCGCTTCAACCGAGGTGTTGACAAATCCGAGTTCCCGGAACGCTGCATCGGCGGCATCGAGGATGAGGCTTCGCGACCGTTCGGTCCGCTTTGGGGTTGTCATTTTTATACCATGGTGTAAATTTACACATGTGTAAACTTTAAAGTACATGGCTGCCGGTCTTCAGTAGGGAAGCCGACCGGCCATCCCGCGAACGGTCGACCGTGGCGCATCGGAATTCAAGCGTATCCATCGGAAGCATTGTGCAAATGGTTGGCATCCTCAGAGAATTCGGCCCGGGGATCTGGATTGCGGACGGTCCGACCGTCACGGCGGCCGCCGGCTTTCACTATCCCACGCGCATGGCCGTGATCAGATTGTCCGGCGGCGGTCTCTTCATCTGGTCACCGGTAGAGCTCACGGACGAGCTGCGTGCCGAGGTGGACGGCTTGGGCGAGGTGCGCTTCCTAATCCCGCCCAATTCGCTTCACCACGTGTTCCTTGCTGACTGGCAGCGCAGCTACACCGATGCCAAGGTCTACGCGCCGCCGGGCCTGCGGGAGAAGCGCGGGGATATCCGCTTTGACGGCGACCTCGGCGATACGCCTGATACCGACTGGGCTGACGATCTCGATCAAGTCGTCATGCGGGGCAACAGGATCACCATCGAGATTGTCTTCTTCCATCGCGAAAGCAGGACGGTGCTGTTCACCGATCTTATCCAGCATTTCCGTCCTGGCTGGTTCAAGGGCTGGCGGGCGCTCGTTGCCCGGCTGGATCTGATGGTGGCCGTTGAGCCCTCAGTGCCGCGAAAATTTCGCGCCGCCTTTACCGACTGGCGTGCCGCGCGCGCCGCCATCCAGCGTGTCCTGGCATGGCCGGCTGAAAAAGTGCTGATGGCGCATGGCGAACCGGTCACCGAGAACGGTCAGGCTGTTGTACGTCGCGCCTTTCGCTGGCTGGTCGGTCAGTGACGTCCTGGGCAGATTTCGGCGGTTCGAGCGCGCGGCGCAATGCCGGCGCCTCCTGCTGGATATGATCCCATAGCCGGTTAGCGACCGGCCCGTGCGGTCGGTCGCGGCGGCGCGCCACCACCAGCTCGTCGGTACGCCCCGGCAGATGACGGCCGGCGATGGATTGCAGGCGTCCGTCGCGCAGCTCTTCCTCGATCAGGAAGCGGGGCATGTGGCCCCAGCCGAGGCCCTGAAGGATGATTTCCTTCTTCATGCCCTGATCGGCCACCATGCACTGAAGCGCACCTTCGATCATGAAGTAATCCTGCCGGGGTGAATGGCGGGCGGTGTCGCGCATGACGCATTGGGTGAGTGCGTGCATCTGATCCAAGGTGATTGGCTGTTTGATACGCTCCGGCAGAAAGCCCGGCGCCACCACGGGAATGAAGGGCACCTTGCACAGGTCGACCCATTCCACCCGCGCATCGCTCTTGTCGATCCAGTGCAGGATCAAATCGGCCTCATCGTCGAAGAGACGCTCCCACGGGCCGCCAACCGCTTCGAAATGCAGATGCAGGCGCGTGCCGGGGCAGTGGGCGAAGAACCGCCCGAGCATCCCCAGCGCCTGCGGGCGCGGGCACAAATCGCCGATCACCACATGGATCTCGCTTTCCTCGCCCATTGCCAACTGGGCGGCATGGACACGCAGGCCCTCCAGTTCGTGCAGCAGCTGACGTGCGCGGCGGTGGAACGACAGCCCTGCCTCGGTCGGGCGAACGCGATAGCCGCTGCGATCCAGGAGGACAAGGTCGAGCTGCCGTTCCAGCTTTGCGACGGCGGCAAACACCGCCGGGTGCGAGCGATAGAGCAATGCCGCCGCAGGCTGAAAGCCGCCGGTGCGAACCACGGCATCGAAGCATTGCAGATCATGCAGGGTGAATTCCGCCATGTCAGCTTTACCTACAGAGATTGTCTTATCTTTGTAATATCAACAAAAAGGCGCCACGGCTACGTTCTGGCTCATTCAACGTTCCAGAAGGAATTTTCATCATGAATGGGCTGAATTTCGTGATCATCGGCGATGGTACCCGCATCGCCTACCGCATCGATGGCGATGCCACAAAGCCGGTGCTGGTGCTGTCGAACTCCATCGCCACCACGCTGCACATGTGGGACAGACAGGTCGACGAATTGTCCAGGCATTTCCGCGTTCTGCGTTACGACTTTCGCGGCCATGGCGGATCGAGCACCCCAGTGGGTGCCTATTCGCTCGACCGGCTCGGCCGCGACGTCATCGAGCTGCTCGATGCACTGGGCATCGGGCGCGTGCACTTCCTCGGCCTGTCACTGGGCGGCTTCGTCGGGCAATGGCTCGGCATCCATGCGCCCGAGCGGATCGACCGGCTGATCCTGAGCAACACCTCGTCCCATCTCTCGCCGGCAAGCTATTTCGACGAGCGGATTGCCGCTGTGCAGCAGGCGCCGGACATGTCGGAAACCGCCGAGGTGTTCCTCGGCAACTGGTTCCCCACGTCTATGGTGGCTGCCAACGCGCCCGTGGTCGAAGACTTTCGCGCCATGCTGCTGACTATCGACCGGCAAGGTCTGGCTGGTTTGTTCGCGGCGGTTCGCGATGCGGACCTCCGCCGCAGCGTAGCGCTGATCTCCCGGCCAACGCTGGTGATCGCCGGCCAGCACGACACGGTGACGGCTGCCAGCCACAGCGAGCTGATCGCGGCGGCGGTGCCCGGTGCGAAGCTGGTTGTGCTGCCCGCGGTTCACTTGTCGAACGTGGAGTACCCGGCCGAGTTCATGCAGGCCGTGCTCGGCTTTCTGCGCTGAACGGGGGCGCGCGCTAGCAGTGAGTGAAGTTCGCAGCCTGTCCGGTTGCGGACTTCAGGATCCCTTGCAGATCGGCAGCGGCTGCGGCGGCGGTGCCGGATGATCCTTTTTGTATTGAGCAATCATCGGCTCGAGGGTTTTCTTCGGCCAGAATTTCGGAGCGCCGATTTCCTTCAGGCAGGATGCGTTCCAGTAGGTCCCGCGCTTGGCGGCCACCGCGGCGATGTCGCGTGATTCCGGATAGATGTAGAGCGTCGTCGGATTGTCCTTCACCATCGAGATGATCTGCCGGGCATCCGTCGGCGACCAGCTGGTGCAGCCATTGCTGCGGCCGCCAGGATAGTCGACCAGCTTGCCGAACGGCACCAGACCGTCATGATCGGCATATGAGCTGTTCGGATTTTTGCGCATGCACTGGGCGCGCAGCACCTGCGCCGCGTGGCCGCCGATCACCCGCTGCCTGGCGTTGGCGGCTTCGCCTTCGCCGTCGAACTGTATGAAGGTGCGCAGGAAAGCCGCATCCTGCTTGGCGCCGGTGCTATAAAAGCCTTTGAACGACGTTTTCGCCTCGCGCGTCATATAGGCCCCGCCGGCCGTGAGTTCCGAATCCATCGCGTTGCCGAAGTTCTTCGAGCACCGCCTGCCATTCGAGAAATCGACAGTGCCTTTCAGGTTGCGGCCGCCGCCATGACCCGACGAGATCGCGCGAAACGACTGGCTGGCTTCGCAGATGACATAATACCGGCGCCCGAGCACGCTATTACCCAGATCGCCTGGGCGTGTCGCATCCATGGCGAAGTAGCAGGGGTTCCTGACCGCGCCCTGCGCCACCTTTTTCAGGTAAAGCGCGCGCGCCCGCTCCAGCACCACTTGTGAGATCTGACCGTCGCTGTCGCCGACATGGGCCTGCAGCCAGGCTGGAACGCCTGATGGTGCGGCAGAGGATCGAGCCGACACCGTCAAGGCAATGACGGCGACGAGGAGGCTGAGGATCGGGACGATGCCCAGAGGGACGAATCTCAACCGCACGGGTTCACTTCTCCTGCCAAAGCCGTTTACTTGCGGTGTTGCCACCGAGAATCAATCATAAAGGGCCTCGCATTATCAGGCGAAACACATCTTGTTTAGCGCCCCCTTTGTTTAGCGCGCCCTCTCGGAAGCCCGCACGACGCGCGCAAACGGCCCCTGTGCCGACGCGGATGTCTCCGCATCTTTGACTGTCCGCGATTTTCGATCCGCACGGATTGAGCTATCATTTGATTCTGGCGCGCCCACGCCACCTCCCTCCGCCGGGGAAGCATTATGCATGCAGGGTCATCCGATCACTGAACCGACTGTTCGAGCACCGCTGCCAAACCGCCGTGCGGTTTGGCAGGGCATAAGGAGGGGTTGCGAAAACTGCTCGCACCAGGAGGTTTTTGCGATGAAGCTGTCCGCGCCCATCCACCATCTCAAGCGTCGAGCCAGGTTGTTGTCTCGCAAGGGCAAGATTGCGCTCCACGAAGCGCTTGATCGTGTTGCAGCCGAGGAAGGTTTCAGCAGCTGGAGCCTGCTTGCAGCCAAAGCAGCCGAGGCGGCGCCTGCCGGCATATTGTTTGCGCAACTGGCGCCCGGCGACCTGGTCCTGGTCGGTGCGCGACCCGGCCACGGCAAGACGCTGATGAGCCTCGAACTCGCAATCGAAGCCATGAAGTCCGGCCATCTCGGCGTGTTCTTCACGCTGGAATATACGCAAAGGGATGTGCTCGACCGGTTTCGCGCCATCGGGGCGGACCCTGCACGGTTCAACGACCACTTCGTATTCGATAATTCCGACGCCATCAGCGCCGACTACATCGTCAGGAGGTTGAGCTCGGCGCCGCGCGGCACGCTGGTGGTGATCGATTATCTGCAACTGCTCGATCAGAAGCGGGAAAACCCGGACCTGATGGCGCAGGTTCGCACGCTGAAGGCCTTTGCGCGCGACAGGGGATTGATCCTTGTCTTCATCTCGCAGATCGATCGGTCATACGATCCGGCGAAGAAGCCGGTTCCCGACATCAGCGATGTCCGGTTGCCGAACCCGCTGGATCTGTCGCTGTTCAACAAGACATGCTTCCTGAACAGGGGCGAAATCCGGTTCCAGGCAGCGAGCTGACGGATCTGTCAAGCAGCCTCTCTATTGGGCAGCAGCCGTCAGGTTCAAAAGGTGCGCAACCGATGTCGGATTGTGTTGCGCACGCAGCGCGTCGGCTGACTGACGAACGACTTCGGAAATCCGCAGCAGCTGTTTGGCGATCGGGCTGGTGTTGCGCCAGACCATGCCGATCGTGCGCGACGGCTGGGGACTTCTGAAGCGCGCGATGGAGACCGGCGCCGAGCGTGTCTCCACCGCCACCGCCATTTCGGGGATCAAGGTGACACCGATGCCGGCGCCGACCATCTGCACCAGGGTCGACAGCGAGCTGCCGTCCAGCAACTCGCGCGGCCGTGCCGAATGCATGCTGCAGAACGACAGCGCCTGGTCGCGAAAGCAATGGCCTTCTTCCAGCAGAAGCAGCCGCATTTCGCGCAGCATTTCGCGATTTGGCACCGGCTTTCCCTCGTCCTCGCCGGGCCGGACCAGCACGAAGTTTTCGGCAAACAGCACGACCTCCGTCAACGATGGTTCGGACACGGGCAGCGCGACGATAGCCGCATCGAGCCGACCGTCCGCCAGTTCCTGGATCAGTTTTTGCGTCAGCGTCTCGCGCACATGGATGTCGAGGCCGTCATGCATGCGCGAGAGGTTGCCGATGATGGTCGGCAAAAGGTAGGGCGCGACCGTCGGGATGACACCGATGCGCAGCCGGCCGACCAGCCTGTCACGCGAAGAGCGGGCGAGATCAGCCAGTTCGTCCACCGAACGCAGGATGTCGCGCACGCGCAGGGCAAACTCCTCGCCGAAATTGGTCAGCCGGACTTGCCGCGGACCTCTTTCGAACAGCTCCGTGCCGAGCGTCTCTTCCAATTCCTTGATCTGCACCGAAATGGCGGGCTGGGAGATCGCACAGGCATTCGCCGCGCGTCCAAAATGATTGTGCCGCGCCAGCGCCTCGAAATAGCGCAACTGCTTCAGGGTCAGGTTTGCCATAACCGCACCTTATCTCTGTGATCAGTAAATCCAACTTAAATTAATCGAGCTGCTTTGCTATAGAGTCTGGTAGGGAGATGAAAGGCAGCCGACGCTACACAGTCCGCATCATCGGTGCGGGCGTGCGTTCGGGGCTGTTTTTGTTTCAACACAATCTTGTCCAGGGCAAGCTCAGGGCAGTAGGACATTTCGCATATTCGGGCTCCTGACCGTCGCGGCGGTCATGGAGCTGACCGTCTCGAAGGGCATTCCAGGCCCTTGTTCACGCAGCCGTTGAGGCAAAGCTCAACACAGCCACGATCGGAGAAAAACATGGACGCCAACACAGACGATAACAGCAAGGGCAAATGCCCGGTCGTGCACACTGCCGTTGGCAGGGTCAACCGCGACTGGTGGCCGAATCAGCTCAATGTCCAGGTTCTCCACCAGCAGTCGCCGCTGTCCGATCCGATGGGCGAGGCGTTCGACTATGCCGAGGAATTCAAAAGCCTCGACCTCGACGCCGTCATCAAGGACCTGCATGCACTGATGACGGATTCGCAGGAGTGGTGGCCGGCCGACTTCGGCCATTACGGGCCGCTGTTCATCCGTATGGCCTGGCACAGCGCCGGCACCTACCGCATCGCCGACGGCCGTGGCGGCGCCGGGGCCGGTCAGCAGCGCTTCGCACCGCTGAACAGCTGGCCGGATAACGTCAACCTCGACAAGGCCCGCCGGCTGTTGTGGCCGATCAAGCAGAAATACGGCCGCAAGATCTCCTGGGCCGATCTTCTGATCCTCACCGGCAATGTCGCGCTGGAATCGATGGGCTTCAAGACCTTCGGTTTCGCCGGTGGCCGCGCCGATGTGTGGGAGCCGGAAGAGGACATCTACTGGGGCCCCGAGGGCAAGTGGCTGGCCGACGAGCGCTACAGCGGTGACCGCGATCTGCAGAACCCGCTTGGCGCCGTGCAGATGGGCCTGATCTACGTCAATCCGGAAGGGCCGAACGGCAAGCCTGATCCGCTGGCCTCGGCGCGCGATATCCGGGACACCTTCGCGCGCATGGCCATGAACGACGAGGAGACCGTCGCGCTCATCGCCGGCGGCCACACCTTCGGCAAGACCCATGGCGCCGGCGATGCGACGCTGGTCGGCGTGGAGCCGGAAGGCGCCGATATCGAGCAGCAGGGCCTCGGCTGGGCGAGCAAGTTCGGCACCGGCAAGGGCGGCGACGCCATCGGCAGCGGCCTGGAGGTGACCTGGACGACGACGCCGACCAAGTGGAGCAACGACTTCTTCGACAATCTGTTCGGCTTCGACTGGGAACTGACCAAGAGCCCGGCCGGCGCACACCAGTGGACGCCGAAGGGGGGCGCGGGTGCGGGCACGGTGCCGGATGCGCACAACGCTGCAAAGCGCCACGCGCCCTCCATGCTGACCAGCGATCTCGCGCTGCGGTTCGATCCCTCCTACGAGACGATCTCGAAGCGCTTCCATGAGAACCCGGATCAGTTCGCCGACGCGTTTGCCCGCGCCTGGTACAAGCTGACCCATCGCGACATGGGCCCGCTCGTGCGCTATCTCGGCCCGTTGGTTCCCAAGGAAGAGCTGCCCTGGCAGGACGTCATTCCGGCTGTCGATCATGTGCTGATCGACGAAGAAGACGCTGCAGCGCTGAAGGCCAGGATCCTGGCGTCCGGCCTGTCGGTGTCGCAGCTGGTCTCGGTGGCATGGGCGTCGGCCTCGACCTTCCGTGGCTCCGACAAGCGCGGCGGCGCCAATGGCGCGCGCATTCGCCTCGCGCCGCAGAAAGACTGGGCCGTCAACCAGCCGGCTGAACTTGCCAAGGTGCTCGAAAAGCTCGAAGCGATCCAGAAGGACTTCAATGCTTCGCAGACCGGCAGCAAGAAAGTCTCGCTTGCCGACCTGATCGTTCTCGGTGGCGGTGCTGCGGTAGAGAAGGCCGCGAAGGCCGCCGGCCACAGCGTGGACGTTCCCTTCTGGCCGGGCCGTATGGACGCTTCGCAGGAGCAGACGGACGTCCACTCCTTCGCACCGCTGGAACCGACGGTTGACGGCTTCCGCAACTATGTCGGCGGCAAGCAGCGGCTGACCGTCGAGGAGGCGCTGGTCGACCGTGCGCAGCTGCTGACGCTGACGGCGCCGGAGATGACGGTTCTCGTCGGCGGCCTGCGCGTTCTCGGCGCCAATGCCGGGCAGTCCAGGCACGGCGTCTTCACCAAGCAGCCGGAAACGCTGAGCAACGACTTCTTCGTCAACCTGCTCGATATGGGCACGGAGTGGAAGGCGGCATCGGACGCCAAGGACGTGTTCGAAGGCCGCGACCGCAAGACCGGCGAAGTCAAGTGGACCGGCACCCGCGCCGACCTCATCTTCGGTTCGCACTCGCAGCTGCGGGCGCTGGCCGAAGTCTATGCAACGGCGGACGCCAAGGCGAAATTCGCCAGGGATTTCGTTGTGGCATGGACCAAGGTGATGAACGCCGACCGTTTCGACATCGCCTGAGCGCCAGTCCTCCCAAGGACCTAAGACCAGGGCCGCGTTTCCAGCGATGGGAACGCGGCCTTGTCGTAAGAGGCCACGCTTTGGTGGATCGTGCCTTCCCAGGCAAGGATGCTATTTTACCGGCGTAGCGTCTCCGCCGGTGCACCATGATCGAAATCGTCAAACCCGCGCTTGAACATCTGCCGTCCTACAAGGCCGCGCTCGAGCGCGGCTGGTCGCCGGACAATGTGCGGCTGCTGGAGGCGACGCGCGAGCAGCTTGCGGCGATCGAAAAGGATCCGGTGGCTTTTCTCGCCGACCTCGATGATCCCCAGGCCAAGGGTGGGCCGATCGCCTTGCCTGACGGGACGAAAGTACCGCGCCTGCCGGGCTTCCGCCGCTGGATCTGGGACGGCGAGGCATCAGGCTCGATCGGCTTTCGCTGGCAGAAGGGCACGGCAGAACTGCCGCCGCATGTGCTCGGCCATATCGGCTATGCGGTCGTGCCGTGGAAGCGGCGACGCGGCTACGCCACCGAAGCGCTGCGGTTGATGCTGGACGAGGCGAGGGCGGTCGGCTTGGCTCACGTAGAGATCACCGCCAAGCCGGGCAATCCGGCGTCGCACAGGGTGATCCTTGCCAATGGCGGCAAGCTCGTCGAGCGTTTCTTCGAGGATGCCGCCTATGGCGGGGTGGAGAGTTTGCGGTTCCGGATCGAGCTGTAGGGTGATAGCGAAAGTTGGCGAACGGTGCATGAGAAGTGACAGGGTGATCTCGTCGGATTGAGTTCACCCGCCCTCATTTCGAACGTTTGCGCCGCCCCTCATCTGCCTGCCGGCATCTTCTCCCCGTAAACGGGGCGAAGGGGCTGGTCGCGACCTCGGCGCCATCTCCGCAACGTTGGCGATTCGCGAAACCATCGACGACAGCGTCCTTCGCCCCGTTTACGGGGAGAAGATGGCGGCAGCCAGATGAGGGGCGGCGCCGACGTCGACATGGGAGCGGTATAAGCAGCTGCCCAACGCGAAAGCTGCCCCTTCGAACCTCTCACCCATGCTCGTCAGCGCACAGCGCGTGGTCCGACAGCGCGCGGATGACGTAGCAGTCGCCGACCGTCTTGCCATTGCAGCAGGTGGCGATGCGTTCGAGTTCGGCCTCCAGCCGCTTCAGCTGGGCAATCTTCTCCCGCACCGAGATCAGCTGTTCCTCGGCAATCCGGTCGGCGTGGCCGCAGGGCTGCTCGGGATGGCCGCTCAATTCGATCAGCGCGCGGATGTCCTCGACGGCGAAACCGAGGTCGCGGGCGTGGCGGATGAAGGCCAGCCGCTCCAGCTCCTGCCTGGAATAGCGGCGCTGGTTGCCTTCCGAGCGCTCGGGCGCCGCGACCAGGCCCATCTGTTCGTAATAGCGGATGGTCGGCACCTTGACCCCGGTGCGGCGGGAGAGTTCACCGATCGAAAACATGAGTTTTGCCTCTTGAAGCTCTAGTGACTAGAGCAATTACAGTGCCTGACATCAGTATTCAAGACCCACGCGGCGACGCCGCGCGGGCAAGACAGACAGGTGATGTGATGACGGCTCCCCTCAGGCAGACACGGTTCAAGATCGGCGGCATGGACTGCGCCTCCTGCGCGGCCAAGATCGATACGGCGGTGCGTCGCCTCGACGGCGTCGTCGACGTCTCGGTTTCGGTGACCGGCGCCAGCATGACGGTCAGCCATGGTGGCGCACTGCCGGAAGGCAAGGTGCTGCAGCAGGTGGCGCGGCTCGGCTACGGCATCGTCAAGGCAGAAGGCAGGACCGATGGGCGCGCTTCAGTGGCCAAGGCGCATGACCATGCTGATCATGACCACGATCACCAAGGTCACGACCATGACGGCGAGCCGGCCGGCAAGCCGGCTGCCGGTTCCACCCATCTCCACAGCGATGCCGAGCCGGGGCAGGCGTGGTGGCGCTCCCGCCGGGCAGCGCTGACATTGGCTTGCGCGGCAGCGCTCGTTGCCGCCTACAGCATCGGCCATCTGTTTCCAGTGGCAGAGCGCTGGGTTTTCCTGGCCGCGCTGCTGGTCGGCCTAGTGCCGATCGCGCGGCGCGCGCTGATGGCGGCATTGGCCGGCACGCCGTTCTCGATCGAGATGCTGATGACCATCGCCGCGATAGGCGCTGTGATGATCGGCGCCACGGAAGAAGCCGCCGCCGTGGTGGTGCTGTTCCTGATCGGCGAACTTCTGGAAGGTGTCGCCGCCGGCCGCGCGCGGGCGAGCATCCAGGGACTTGCCGATCTTGTGCCGAAGACAGCGCTGGTCGAGCGGGCAGGCGGCACATCAGAGGTTCCCGCTGAAGACCTTGCGGTCGGTGACGTGATCGTGGTGCGGCCGGGCGACCGCATTCCGGCCGATGGCGAGATCGTCGAGGGATCTGGTGATATCGACGAGGCGCCGGTGACCGGCGAGAGCACGCCGAAGCGCAAGGGTGTTGCGGACGCCGTCTTCGCCGGCACGATCAGCACCGACGGCGTGCTCAAGGTGCGCGTGACGGCGGCCGCTTCCGACAACACCATCGCCCGCGTCGTGTGGCTGGTGGAGGAGGCGCAGGAGGCCAAGGCCCCGACAGAGCGCTTCATCGATCGCTTCTCACGTACCTACACGCCGGCGGTGCTGGCGGTCGGCGCGCTGGTGGCGTTGCTGCCGCCCGTGCTTACCGGCGGCGACTGGAACGAATGGATCTACAAGGGCCTGGCGATCCTGCTGATCGGCTGCCCTTGCGCGCTGGTCATCTCGACGCCTGCTGCTATCGCCGCTGGCCTTGCGGCCGGCGCGCGGCGTGGTCTGTTGATGAAGGGTGGTGCCGTGCTGGAAGGCTTTCGCCGCATCACGGCGGTGGCCTTCGACAAAACCGGAACGCTGACGGCGGGCAAGCCCGTCGTCACCGACATCGTGGCGTATGGAAGGGATGAACGCACCGTGCTGGCGCTGGCGGCAGCGCTGGAGCAGGGCTCCAGCCATCCGTTGGCCATGGCGATCCTTGACCGGGCCAAGGCCGACAAGGCGCCGGTGCCGCCGGCGCTCTCGGCAAAGGCGATCTCGGGCAAGGGGGTCGAGGGCAGCGTCGGCGGCGTCGCCGTCTTCCTCGGCTCGGGCCCGGCGGCGGGCGAACGTGCCGACATGACCGAAGCGCAGCGCCTTGCCGTCGACAGCCTCAATGGCCAAGGCAAGACCGTCTCGGTGCTGGTGGCCGATGGCGTGGTGGCCGGGCTGATCGCCATGCGCGACGAGCCGCGGCCGGATGCGGCGGCCGGGATCGCGGCGCTCAAGGCCGAGGGCATCCGCGCGGTGATGCTGACCGGCGACAACCGCCGCACGGCGCAAGCCATCGCCGCTTCGCTTG
This sequence comes from Mesorhizobium norvegicum, assembly GCF_004919685.1. Classification (GTDB taxonomy): domain Bacteria; phylum Pseudomonadota; class Alphaproteobacteria; order Rhizobiales; family Rhizobiaceae; genus Mesorhizobium; species Mesorhizobium norvegicum. The sequence continues at coordinate 66,481 of NZ_SMYZ01000056.1, forward strand.
GCATAGAGGCGCGGGCGGAGCTGTTGCCGCAGGACAAGCAGCGCATCGTCGGTGAATTGCAGCGCGAGGGGCTCAAGGTTGCCAAGGTCGGCGACGGCATCAACGATGCGCCGGCGCTGGCCGCCGCCGACATCGGCATCGCCATGGGTGGCGGCACCGATGTGGCGCTGGAAACGGCCGACGCGGCGATCCTGCATGGCCGCGTCATGGACGTCGCGCGCATGGTAAAACTGTCGCGGGCGGTGATGGCCAATATCAGCCAGAACATCAGCGTGGCGCTCGGGTTGAAGGCAGTGTTCCTGGTCACCACCATTTTAGGCATCACCGGCCTGTGGCCGGCGATCCTGGCCGATACCGGCGCCACCGTGCTGGTCACCGCCAACGCCATGCGCCTGTTGCGCTGGCGCGGGTGAGGTCGCTTGGTGTGCGCGCTACTCGGCTGGGGCCGTCAGCGGCGGCGTGGCGTTGCTGCGCCCTTCCCAGACATAGGAGGCGAGCGCCACCGCGACGGCGACCAGCATCGCGATGACGCCGAGCAATGGCAGGCTGCGATAGCCATAGCCGCTGTTCAGCATGGCGGCGCCCAATGACGCGGCAAGCGCGATGCCGACATTGAAGCCGGACGGAATGAGCGATGAAGCGAGGTTCGAGGCGTCGGCCGTCCAGGCCAGGATGCGGGTCTGGATCGGTGTGCCGATGGCGAAGTTGAGACCACCCCAGATGACGATCGCGACAACCATCGGCAGGGGATACGGGCTGACGGCATAGATGACGGCCAGCGTCACCGCCTGCAAGCCCAGCATGGTGATCAATGACGGCATCAGCTTCCAGTCGGAGAGCTTGCCGCCAAGGAAGACTCCGAGCGTCGCGCCGACGCCGTTGAGCAGCAGCACCCACGGCACCAGGTTCTCGTCGAGCCCGGTGACCTCCAGCAGTGTCGGGGTGATGTAGGTGAACAGGCCGAACTGGCCGATCATCAGCATCAGCATCAGGATCAGCGATGTCCAGACCTGCTGGCGGGCCAGCACGCGAACCTCGCGGGCGAAACCGGCGGGCCTGGCCGACGACCCGGTGGTGCGCGGCAAAAGCGCTGCCATGGCAAGCGTTGCCGCCACGCCCAGTGCGCACATCACCCAGAAGGTCGCGCGCCAGCCCCAGATGTTGCCGATCGCGGTGCCGGCGGGCACGCCGATGACGTTGGAGACGGTGAGGCCGGACAGGATGACGGCAACCGCCATGCCGCGCTGGTCCTCGCGCACAAGACCGACGGCGACGACCATGGCGACGCCGAAATAGGCGCCATGCGCGACCGCAACGGCAATGCGCAACAAAAGCATCGAGGTGAAGTCGGGCGCCAGCGCGCAGGCCGCCTGGCCGATGGTGAAGGCGATGGCGAGACCGAGCAGCAAGGTCTTGCGCGATAGCGACTTGGTGGCGAGCGCCAGCAGCGGACCGCCGATGGCAATGCCGCAGGCATAGCCGGAGACGAGATAGCCGGATGTGGGCACTGATACGCCAAGTCCCTCAGCCACCTGCGGCAGCACGCCGGCAATGACGAATTCGGTTGTGCCGAAGGCAAAGGCGGCGATGAACAGGGCGATGAGCGGAAGCGACATGGCGGGAAGCGATCCTGAGCAAAGCGCCTCAAACCACGGATGGGCTTTGCGGGCAATCCAGAAATTGTTGGCGCCGCTTTAGCTTTTCTTCATCGGGTTCTCGATCGTCACCTGCACGCGCGACGGTCGGGTGAGGGCGCGCCGGCTCGGTCTTGCGCCGAGGCCGCTATGCTGCGGTCTTGCGCCCGTAGGGAATCTTGAGCCATGCCCGTTCGTGAAGATAATAGAGCAGCGATTTGGTGACGACCTCGGTCAGGCCGATGGTCGCGGCAAGCTTGATGCTTCCTGTCACGACCAGTGAAATGATGATCGTGTCGATGGTGCCGGTCACGCGCCAGGAGAGCGCCTTGGCGAAACTGCGCGAATGGGTGTCCATCGATTTCCTCCGAAAGGCTGGGCCAATGGACCCTTATCCCGACTGGAGGAAACAGAGCAAAGATATTTTGCCGCCGAAACGAAGACAGTGCTTGACGGTGTCGTGATCAGCTCGCCTTCAACCGCGACCCGGTGAGCAGGCCGCGCTCTTCGAGCACCGGATAGGCCATCGAGGCGAGCAGCGAGTTGATCTGTTTCAGGTCGCGGATGGTGTCGAGATGGATTGAGCTGGTCTCGACGCTCTTGGCGGTGCCGTCGCGCAGGCGCTCGAAATGGCTGGCGCTGGTTTCCTTCTCGCGGTCGCGCAACTGGTCCTTTTCCAGCACCAGCTGGCGGGCGGTTTCGGGGTCGCGCGACACCAGCACGTTGAAGGCGAGCCGCGCATTGGCAAGCACCGAGCTGTGGAAGGCGAACAATTCACTCCAGCCCTCGTCGGTGAATTCCAGTCCGCGCTCGAACTTCTTCTTCACATGCACCAGCATGTTGCGCACGATGATGTCGCCGACCTGCTCGAGCTTGACGCAGGCGCCGATCAGCTCCTGGCAACGCAGCGCCTCGTCCTCGGTCAGCGGGTTCCTGGTAAGCTTGGCCAGATAGAGCTTGATGGCCGCATGCTTGCGGTCGACGCGGTCGTCGAGTGCGGCCAGAGCCTTGATCTTGTCGGCGTCGGCGCTCTCATAGAGCTCGATGATGCGCTTGAGCATGATCTCGACGGTCTCGCAGACCCGCACCACTTCGCGCGTGGCATTGGCCAGCGCCTGGCTAGGCACGTCCAGCGCGCTCTCGTTGAGCGCGGACAACTCGACGACGTCGAGCGAGGCAGCCGGAGTGGGCTTGGTGCCGAGCGCCACGATCTTCTCCGAGGCGCGGTAGACGAAGCCTGCCAGCGGCAGGCCGGCGAGCAGGATCAGCACGTTGAACAGGATGTGGGCGTTGACGATCTGGTCGGCCGCCGTCGAACCGAGAAAGGCAAAGTGCGGCCTGAAGATCATGACCAGGATCAGCATGACCAGCGAGCCAAGCCCGCGCATCAGGAGATTGCCGATCGGCACGACGCGCACTTCGGGGCTCGACGAGCGGGTCAGCATCGGCGCGATGATCGAGGAGCCGAGATTGACGCCGAGAATGAGAACGACGCCGAGTTCCGGCGTGATCAGGCCACGGCCAGCCAGCGTCGCCATCAACAGAACCGCCGCGATGCTCGACTGGAACAGCCAGGTGATCAGCGCCGCCAGCAGATAGGCGGTGATGGAATCGGTCGAGAAGTAGTTGATGATGACCGGCATGAGCTGGCTGTTGCGCAGCGGCTCCGATGCCTGGCCGATCATCTCCAGCGACAGGATCAGAAGGCCGATGCCGACCAGGATGCGGCCGGACTGGCGCCAGTCGCGCCGCTCGGTGGCCATGAACATCACCGTGCCGGTGATCAGGCAGAGCGGCACCAGCAAGGTGAGATCGAAGGTCAGCAGCTTGACCACCAGCGCCGAGCCGATCTCGGCGCCGCGCACGGCAAGCTGGCCCGCGGCACCCGAGACGATGCCGGAGCCGGCGAAGGAGCCGACCAGCAGCGTGACGGCGGTGGAGCTCTGCAGGGCGATGGCGAGGCCGGTGCCGGCCAGCACCGCCATGATCGGATTGCGCATGGTGGCGCGCAGACGATGGCGCAGCACGTCGCCATAGGCGCGCTCGACGCCGGTCTTCACCATGCGGGTGGCAAACAGCATCAGCGCGACGGCGCCGGCCAGATGCAGAAGGACGACGGACCCGCTCATGTCGCCGCCTGCATGCGAACAGGACGCGCGCCCTGTTTGGCGGGGCGAGCGAGATGAGAAGCGGGGTTACGAATCACGATCATGGCGTTGGTCAATACTAGCTCGAATATTTTAGCCGGATAATAAAATTTTGTCGATTTCAAGGGGCCGTTGCCGCGCGACAGGCGGTGTCGGAAAATGGATGGAAGCGCAAATCGCATTGCCGGGCCGCTGCGATGCGGTGGGTCGGCCGGGTTTGCCGCGCACCTGGCTTCTGTCTTTGCGATGATGTTCAACTTTCTCGATTAAACGAAGGAATTCATTACGAAATTGTAATGCAGGTGTTCAGTTTCGGTTCATCGGTGGATGGCTATTTCTCGGGGCATCGACAACCAAGGAGACTTCTCATGAAACGCATTGTCCTTTCCGCCCTCGCTTTCTCGATGCTGGCCGCCACGTCGCTCACCGGCTAGGCCGCACCGCTGAATGCACCGGTCGCTCCGCAGTCGAACACCAGCCAGGTCGACTGGCAGAAGCCCGGCCACCACAGCGATGTGAAGAAGCGCGTCTTCAAGAAGAAGGTCGTCGTGAAGCGCAACAACTGGCGCAATGGCCAGAAATATTCCAGCTGGAAGCGTCACCAGCCGATCCGCGACTATGGCCGCTACGGCCTGCATCGTCCCGGCCGCGGCCAGGAATGGATCCGCGTCGGCAACGACTATGTGCTGGTCGGCATCCTCTCCGGTGTCATCTTCGGCGCGCTTGCCGCGCAGTAACCGACACCTTGACGGACATTGAAAGGGCGGCGGCCGCAGCGGCCGCCTTTCTTTTTGGCCTGTGGAAACCGGGTATGGCCCGCATTAGGGGTCGTCGGACCTCGCAGGCATGATTATATGGTGGGGAAACGAGTTCCCCGATGCGCTTTCCACCCGCCTTCCTCGACGAGATCCGCGACCGCGTGCCGATTTCTTCGGTTGTCGGCCTGCGCGTCGCGTGGGACCGGAAGAAGACCAACGCGCCGCGCGGCGACTATTGGGCCTGCTGCCCGTTCCATGGCGAGAAGAGCCCGTCCTTCCACTGCGAGGACAAGAAGGGCCGCTACCATTGTTTCGGCTGCTCGGTCTCGGGCGATCATTTCAAGTTCCTCACCGAACTCGACGGGATGAGCTTTCCCGAAGCGGTCGAAAAGATCGCCGACATGGCCGGCGTGCCGATGCCGGTTCGCGATGCGCAGGAGGAGCGGCGCGAAAAGGAACGCGCCAGCCTGACCGACGTCATGGAGATGGCGACCAGCTTCTTCCAGGAACGGCTGCAGGGACCGGAAGGCGCCAAAGCCCGCGCCTATCTCAGGGATCGTGGGCTGACGCCGGCGACGCAGCAATCGTTCCGGCTCGGCTTCGCACCCGACAGCCGCAATGCGCTCAAGGAGCATCTCGCCGCCAAGGGCGTCCCGAAAGCCGATATCGAGGCTTGCGGACTGGTGCGCCACGGCGATGACATCCCGGTTTCCTATGACTGGTTCCGCGACCGCATCATGTTCCCGATCCCGGATTCCAGAGGCAAGATCATCGCCTTTGGCGGCCGCGCGCTGCAGCCGGATGCGCTGGCCAAATACATGAACTCGCCCGACACCGAGCTCTTCCACAAGGGCAACGTGCTCTATAATTTCGCCCGCGCCCGCAAGGCACTGGCCAAGGGCGGCACGGTCATCGCCGTCGAAGGCTATATGGACGTCATCGCACTGGCACAGGCGGGCTTCGAGAATGTCGTGGCGCCGCTCGGCACCGCGCTCACCGAGAACCAGCTCGAGCTGTTGTGGCGCATGGCGCCGGAGCCGATGTTGTGCTTCGACGGCGACAAGGCCGGGCTGAAGGCTGCCTGGCGGGCCGCCGACATGGCGCTGCCGTCGGTGCAGGCCGGGCGTTCGGCGCGCTTCGCGCTGCTGCCGGAAGGCAAGGATCCCGACGACCTCGTCAAGGCCGAAGGACCGGATGCGTTCCGGGCGGTGCTTGCCGATGCGCGGCCATTGGTCGACCTGTTGTGGATGCGCGAGACGGCGGGCGGCGTCTTCGACACGCCGGAGCGGCGGGCCGAGCTCGAGAAGACGCTGCGTGAGCTGACCAGCCGCATCCGCGACGAAAGCCTGCGCTACCATTATCAACAGGAGATGCGCGAGCGCGTGTTGAGCTTCTTCGGCTCGCAGCGCAGTGGACGCCAAGGGCGTCAAGATGGCGGCCGGCCAGGCGAGCGCGGCCAGGGCAAGGCGGCCGCACCCGGTGGACAATTCGCCAAGCCTGGCGGCGGCCGCATGGCGATCACCGAAAGCCTCGGCCAATCGGCGCTGGTCAAGCGCGGCGGCGAGGGGATGTCGGTGCGCGAGGCGACGATCATCGTCGCATTGATCAACCATCCGGCACTGATCGACGAGAATTTCGCTCATATCGAGTTTCTCGATCTCGCCAACTCCGATCTGAGGCGGCTGCATGCGGCGATCCTCGACGCGATGGCGCATGACATGGCCAATGATCGTCAGGCCGTTATCGCGACGGTCGAACGCGCCGGCTGCGCCGAGATCTGGGAGCGGGCCGTCGGCCTGATCCGGCGAATGCGGCAATGGCCGGCGCTGGAGACCGCTGCCCTTGAAGATGCCCGCGACGCTTTCAGCCAGGCGCTGCACTTGCAGCGCAGCGCGCGCACCTTACATAAGGAGCTGAAACAGGCGGAAGCGGCGCTCGCCACCGATCCCACAGACGAAAACTACCGGCACCTGATCGAAATTCAGGCGCAATTTCAGGATGTACAGGCGACGGAAGCGCTGATCGAAGGATTCGGCGTGTCCTCGGGCAGGGCTGGGCGAGCTTAGAGCGTGATCCCAAATTCCCAAATGCGGGAAAGATCATGCTTCCACCAAGAGAGAGCCAGGGCTTATTCCAACCCATCCGGGCGGAACGGGCTCAGGCGAGAGAGTGAAAGTGAGAAGCGTTGTTGCGCGTCGAAATGGCGCGTGGCGGGCTAAGTCGGGTAATTGATTCGCTTTTTTCATGCGAATCATGCGAGAGGCGCTTGACCTTCTGGCAGATTGGCGGAATCAGGACGATTCGAAACGTTAACCCGAACCCGCGTCGACGGGAAATAAGCGATGTGAGGGTACTGGTCACTGGACAGGCAGCCTGCCTGCCACAGATATCAGGGTTAATCTGGACTTAATGCATGTCGCCCAAAAGGGGAAACCGATTTTGGGGCAACGACATACACCAAACGACGAGTTGATGCAGTTACTGGCCCGGTGAAGCGCGTTTCATAAGAGCGCATCCGATTTGACTGGTCCGACAGCTTACGCGGCTTCGAAGTTCGGCCGCGAGGAGAAGATAAAGACTATGGCGACAAAGGAAAAGGAAGAGGTCGAAACCGAACGCGAAGGCGCCACCGATGGCCCTCTGCTCGACCTTTCCGATGATGCTGTCAAGAAGATGATCAAGGCCGCCAAGAAGCGCGGCTATGTCACCATGGACGAGCTGAATTCGGTGCTGCCTTCCGAGGAAGTGACCTCCGAGCAGATCGAGGACACGATGGCGATGCTGTCCGACATGGGCATCAACGTGGTCGAGGACGACGAGCAGGGCGAGGAGCCCGAGGCCGCCGACACGGCTGCCGATGCCGAGGAAGACGCCAACGAGCTGGCTGAGCAGACCGGCACCGCGGTCGCCGCCACCACCACCAAGAAAGAACCGACCGATCGCACCGACGATCCGGTGCGCATGTATCTGCGCGAGATGGGCTCGGTTGAGCTTTTGTCGCGCGAGGGCGAAATCGCCATCGCCAAGCGCATCGAGGCCGGCCGCGAGACGATGATCGCCGGCCTGTGCGAAAGCCCGCTGACCTTCCAGGCCATCATCATCTGGCGCGACGAACTCAACGAATCCAAGATCCTGCTGCGCGAGATCATCGATCTCGAAGCCACCTATGCCGGCCCCGAGGCCAAGCAGGCGCCGGTGGTCGAGCGCATCGAGGAAGCCAAGGTCGAGGACAAGCCGCGCCGTTCGCGCGACGAGGAAGAAGACATCACCAATGTCGGCGCCGACACGCGCGGACTGGTCGATGACGATGAGGAAGACGAGGACGAAGCGAGCCTGTCGCTGGCGGCGATGGAAGCGGAACTGCGCCCGCAGGTGATGGAGACGCTCGACGTCATCGCCGACACCTACAAGAAGCTGCGCAAGTTGCAGGACCAGCAGGTCGAGAACCGTCTGGCCGCGGCCGGCACGCTGTCGCCCAGCCAGGATCGCCGGCTGAAGGAGCTGAAGGACCAGCTGATCAAGGCGGTGAAGTCGCTGTCGCTCAACACGGCGCGCATCGAGGCGCTGGTCGAGCAGCTCTACGACATCAACAAGCGCCTGGTGCAGAACGAAGGCAAGCTGCTCAGGCTCGCCGAAAGCTACGGCGTGCGCCGCGAGGAGTTCCTGAAGGAATATCAGGGTTCCGAGCTCGACCCGAACTGGACGCGCTCGATCGGCAATTTGACCTCGCGCGGCTGGAAGGAATTCACCAAGAACGAGAAGGACGCGATCCGCGAACTGCGCGCCGAGATCCAGAACCTCGCCACCGAAACGGCGATCTCGATCCTGGAATTCCGCAAGATCGTCAACCAAGTGCAGAAGGGCGAGCGCGAAGCGGCGATCGCCAAGAAGGAAATGGTCGAGGCCAATCTGCGTCTCGTCATCTCCATCGCCAAGAAATACACCAATCGCGGCCTGCAATTCCTCGACCTGATCCAGGAAGGCAATATCGGCCTGATGAAGGCGGTCGACAAATTCGAATACCGCCGCGGCTACAAGTTCTCGACCTACGCGACGTGGTGGATCCGGCAGGCGATCACGCGTTCGATCGCCGATCAGGCGCGCACCATCCGCATTCCGGTGCACATGATCGAGACGATCAACAAGATCGTGCGCACCTCGCGCCAGATGCTGCACGAGATCGGCCGCGAGCCGACGCCGGAAGAACTGGCCGAAAAGCTCGCTATGCCGCTCGAAAAAGTGCGCAAGGTGCTGAAGATCGCCAAGGAGCCGATCTCGCTCGAAACGCCGGTCGGCGACGAGGAGGATTCGCATCTGGGCGATTTCATCGAGGACAAGATGGCGATCCTGCCGATCGACGCGGCGATCCAGGCCAATCTGCGCGAGACCACCACGCGCGTGCTGGCCTCGCTCACGCCGCGCGAGGAACGCGTTCTGCGCATGCGCTTCGGCATCGGCATGAACACCGACCACACGCTGGAAGAAGTCGGCCAGCAGTTCTCGGTCACCCGCGAACGTATCCGCCAGATCGAAGCCAAGGCGCTGCGCAAGCTCAAGCACCCGAGTCGCTCGCGCAAGCTGCGCAGCTTCCTGGACAGCTGAGTTCGGACGGCAGCATCGCCGGCCAGCTCAATTCATTCGAAGGCCCGGAGCGTCCGCCGTTCCGGGCTTTTTTACAACGGCACGTTCAGCCGTGTCCCCTTGACGATGATGCCGCCCCTGTCGCCGATCTCTATCGAGCCATAGCGCTGCCTGAAGCACGCAGGCAGCGGACGGTCGCCCGAGACCGATAGCCACAGGCGCAGCATATGGCGCCGCCTGTCCGGGTCTGGCCAATCCCGAAAGCCCATGCGGTCGTGCAGCAGCGAATGATTGTAGACAAACTGCATGTCGCCCGGCCGAAGCCGCATCGACAGGTTTAATTTCGGGTCATTGGCAAGGCTGTCGAAGAGATCCAGCGCTTCGACATGGGCGGCGCTGAGCCGCATGGCATCGGGGAAGCGCTGCGCACTGTCGATATACTGGCGCTGATAGATGCCGGTCAGCAATCCCGCATGCCAGTTGAGGACCGGGATTTCGAAATACGGCTCCTCCCCTTCCGGTATCTCGCCGCGCCGGTCGGTGGCGATCGGATCAAACAGCAGGCGGACCAGGTCGGGCCGTCTTTTGCGCATCTCGTTGTAGATCGTCACCGTGCTTGCCAGCAGGGACTCGCCGCCTTGCATGGCGTCCTGCAAGCAGAGCAGACCGACGACATCGGCGGAATCGGTGTGAAACGTCTGGCGCTCCGCCGTCTGGTAGATACGTGTCGTGGCGTCCTTGGCGTCGGCGCCTATGTCGCGGACATGGCCGAGGATATGGCCCTGGGCATTCTGGGACCGTGCGCTTCCCAGATGCGCGCCGACCCCGCAGAAGATCGTTGCCGCCATTGGCGCGGAGTATCGCTCGACCGGGAGACCGCGAAGCACCTCGAACCCAATGCCTGCGACGAGTTTTTCGCGAAGCGCGGCAAGATGGCCGGCAAGCCGGGGCAAGGGGAAATCAGCCTTGGTCAAATTGCCGATATCCTGCGAGCGGGTGAGAAAGCCGGTTGCCGCCGATTCCAATTCCGCAACGTCCCGCGGGTCCAATTCGACCAGCCAATTCTGCGGATGCTTCGCCATGTCCTCGCCGGTCCATGCGGCCGGACTTTCGATCTTTCCCGGCGGCAGCTCGATGGTCTCGCGCATGAAGCTCTCCTGCGGCTGGATCGGTCGCGGACATTGGCTGGGATTTCCCGACTGACGGCCACGACGGAGATTGCCGCAATCAGGCGGGTTTTCAAACCGGCTTTCCCAGGTCGCCGCCGACTGTTTTGCGGTCGTCGCCATGCCGCCGCCTTCGTGGCGCCTGGCGCGAGGCTCGCCTTCACCCCGCAATCGGGCGCCGGTGCGATAGTCCTTGCGGGACGGTCGCCGCGGGAGGATACTTTCGCGTCGGATGCATTTTCTGGGCGACAACCCGGATGCCCGCCCCGGTGGTGACGCCGTGCTCCGTGGCCCCGGAGGGAGGTGTGCCATGACAAGCTACATCGTGCTGATGAACTGGACGGAGCAGGGCGCCAGAAACGTGCGCGAGTCACCGAAACGGCTCGACGCCGCCAGGAAGCAGCTGGGAGACATGGGCGGATCGTTCAAGGCGTTCTACCTGACCATGGGCGAATACGACATGGTGGCGGTGGTCGAGGCGCCCGACGACGCGGTGCTGGCGCGTTTCTCGCTGATGCTGGCGGCGGCCGGCAATGTCAGGACGCGGACGCTGAAGGCCTTTCCCGAATTCGCCTACCGCGAGATCATCACCTCGCTCGGATAGAGCAACCGGCAGGGTTTCTCGAAGTCGCTGGCCGGTGCCGGCCTGGTGGCGCTTTGCCGCAAGACAGGACGCTTCGCCGTGATAGAATGCGGCCGGGGAGATCGCGATGAAGACGGTTTCGATATTGGCCACCGGCCTTGCCTTGATATCGTCGATGCCGTTCGCCGCCGGCGCCGCCGCGCAAAAACCGGTCGGCATGGCCAATCCGGCATCCATCCATTGTGGCGAGATCGGCGGGCGCCTGGTGATCAGGAAGGACAAGGCCGGTAATGAGTATGGATTCTGCGGCTTGCCCAACGGGCGCCTTTGCGAGGAGTGGGCGCTGTTTCGCGACAACGAGTGCGTCGGGCCAAAGGCGGCCATGCGCCGCAAGTGACACACCCGCTATGGTAGGGTGAGATCATGTCCGACCCGCATTCCCATTCGCATCTGTGGCCCGGCGTGCCGCTCGCACTTGGCTCGGCCGTCTTGTTCGGGGCGACGCCGCCACTCAGCAAGCTGCTGCTCGAGGGCGTCAATCCCTTCATGCTGGCCGGGCTGCTCTATCTCGGTGCTGGTCTTGGCCTCGCTCTGTACCGCCTGCTTCGAGGCAGGCAGGCCGCAGCCGGGGAAGCGCAGCTGACCGCTGGGGATATTCCCTGGCTGGCGCTGGCAATCGGCATGGGCGGCGTTATCGCGCCGGTGCTGCTGATGTTCGGTTTGACCCTCAACACGGCGTCCAGTTCGGCGCTGCTGCTCAATCTGGAAGGGTTGGCGACGATGGCGATCGCCTGGCTCGTCTATCGCGAGAATGTCGACCGGCGCCTGCTTCTTGGCGCCTTCGCCATTCTGGCGGGCGCCGTTCTTTTGTCGTGGCAAGGTGAGGGCATTGCCTTCAACCGTGGCGCCCTGCTGGTGGCGGGAGCTTGTGTGGCCTGGGGCATCGACAACAATTTCACGCGCAGGATCTCGGCCACCGATCCGGTGGTGATCGCCATGCTCAAGGGGTTGGTGGCGGGTGTCGTCAATGTCGGGCTGGCGCTTGCCGGCGGGGCTTTGTTTCCCCCGGTGTCGGTCGTTGCGGCCACCGCGGCCGTCGGTTTCTTCGGCATTGGGGTCAGCCTGGTGATGTTCATCGTGGCGCTGCGTCATCTCGGCACGGCACGGACAGGGGCCTACTACTCGCTCGCGCCCTTTATTGGTGCGTTGCTGGCAATCGCCATCCTGGGTGACGCCGTCACGCTCAAGCTGGCGGTTGCCGGGCTTCTGATGGGCGTCGGCCTCTGGCTGCATCTGTCGGAACGCCATGAGCACGAGCACGACCACGAGGAACTGGAACACGAGCACAGCCATGTGCATGACGAGCACCACCAGCACCATCATGATGGCCCGGTGAGCGAGCCGCATTCGCACTGGCACCGGCATGCGCCGATGCGCCACCGGCATCCGCATTATCCCGACCTGCACCACAGGCATGGCCACGGATAAATGCTGACCGTCTGGTACAACACGCGCTGCCCGGTCTGCGATGCCGGTATCAGCAGGCAGAAGCGGCGGCTGATTGAAGCGATCAAGGCCGGACGGATCGAGTTCCGAGACATCAATTTTGAACCGGCAGCGCTTGCCGGACATGGCGCGTCGCTTGAGGATATCCGCCGCCGGCTGCACGCCACCGACGCGGCGGGCAGGCTGCTGGTCGGCGCCGACGTTGCCATCGCCGTGTGGGAGGTCACGCCGGGCGAGGGCTGGCTGGCGACTTTGTTCGGCAATCCGGTTGCCTTGCCGCTGACACGCTTTGCCTATGATCGTTTCGCCGACCTGCTCTATGCCTGGAACCGGCGCAAGGGTCGCTGGTAGCAGTTCGTCATTGATGACCAGAAGTGCAAAGGTCCGGAGGACAATCTCCGGACCTTTTTCGTGCGAGCTATCGGTTGGCCGGCTCGCACAGCGCGCCGACAATGCGGCGCACCACCGGCAACACCAGCAGCAGCGTCGGAAACGCCACCAGCCAGGATAGGCCCCAGGCGGTCAGCCAGATGGAGGGCAGGTCGGGGTGGAGGCCAAGGCTTTTCAGCGTCGAGATGAACGAGACGATGAAGGTCATCAACAGCGACAGCACCAGCGGGCTGAGAACAGCGGCATAGCGCGCAGGCAGTTTCCTGCGCTGATGTCTTGCAGTCATTTTGGGAGTTTCCCTGAAGTGTCCGGTCCGTCGCATTGGCATCCATTTCGCCGGTGACCGGCAAAATTGCCCGGAAAGACCGGGGTTGGATGCGTTGCTTGACGTCAGACGCTTACGGAGCAGCCAAGGCGCTCGCGGGCCTTCTAGCGGCACGTTCCGGTGAAAGCAAGCCTCTGGCGTCATATCGAGATACATCGTAAGATATATCTTGACTCGTCGGTAGCATGTGCCTAATTAAGATATATCGTAAGATACAACTCAAGGAGCAATCAATGCACAAACATTTTGGGAACAATCATTTCGGCGAGCGCATGTTCATGCACATGGCCGGCAAATTCGGCGGTCGTGGCGGCGGTTTCGGTCCGTTCGGGCACGGTGGCCGTGGCGGTGGTCGCGGCGGCCCTGGCGACATGTTCCGCGCCGGCCGCATGCTGGCCGACGGCGACCTCAAGCTGATCACGCTGTCGCTGCTGGCCGAGGCGCCGCGCCACGGCTACGACATCATCAAGGCGCTGGAAGAGCGCACCAGCGGCATCTACAGCCCGAGCCCGGGCGTGGTCTATCCGACCCTGACCTTCCTGGAAGAGGCCGGCTATGCCGCCTCCGCCGCCGACGGCAACAAGAAGGTGTTCTCGATCACCGAGGCGGGCCAAGCGCATCTTGCCGACAACCGCGAGATGATCGACGGCGTGCTCGAACATCTCGAGCGCTTCGGCCGCAAGATGGCCAAGGCGCGCGACTGGTTCGGCTGGAACGACGAGGCGGAAGAGGGCGGGCGCCGCGGCGGCCGTGGTGGGCGCTCGGAAGCACGCGACGAATTCCGCGCTGTCCGTCACCGGCTGCGCGCGGCTCTCGGCGACTTCGTCGATGCCCCGGCTGACATGCAGGCAGAGGCGATCGCCATCCTCGAAGCCGCCGCCGAGGCACTGGAAGCGCTGTCACACAAGTAAGTTCTTCCGGCACGGCAGGGCGCAGCCCTTGCCCGCCAAGCCAAGGACCGATAGTGAAATTCATCCCGCGCCACGCTACATGATGCGGGATGAATGCTGTTGGAGGAAGCCCGATGTCTTTTCTGAAGCGTCTTTTCGGCGGTGGCGGCGGAGCCGAGGCGGGTGAGCCGAAGAGCACGGCGCCGGCCAAGCAGGTCGAGCACAAGGGTTTCCTGATCAGCGCCACGCCCTACAAGGCGGACGGCCAGTACCAGACCTGCGGCATCGTCTCCAAGGAGATCGACGGCGTGGTGAAGGAACACAAATTCATCCGCGCCGACCGCTTCGCCGGGCTCGACGACGCCGTCGACATTTCGATCAAGAAGGGCATGCAACTGATCGACGAGCAGGGCGAGCGGATTTTCGGGTAGGGTTCTGGCCGAGGCGACGAACGTCGGCTTTGCGCCGGAAGCGGTCATTGCGCCGCCAGTTTCTCGAATGATGGCAGTGGGCCGCAAGCAGAGAGTCTCGACCATTGAGCGTAGCATTTGCCAAAGAGGAAAGCGCCGAGGCAGCATCGGAAACCATCCTGCCGGCGCGTCCTGTCTCCGATCGGATCAACCTCGTCACGGAGGCGGGCCTCAAGATGCTGCAGGTTGAATTGGCTCGCGCTCAGCACGCTCTCGACGCCGCCAACGTGCTGGAAGATGTCAATGAGAGGCGACGGCAGTCGGCGGTTCCGGTTCGGGATATGCGCTATTATGCCGAGCGCGTCCGTACGGCTCAGCCTATGTCGGTGCCCACGTCCAATGAAGTGATCGCCTTCGGGCACACGGTTACGTTCAAGCGTGATGATGGCCGCACGCAGACCTTCCGCATCGTTGGTGAGGATGAGGCCAACCCCTCTCAAGCTTCCATATCGCATGGTTCGCCGGTTGCCATCGCGCTGACTGGCAAAGCCGTTGGCGACTTTGTCCAGCTGGGGCAGCGCGAACTTGAGATCCTGTCCATTTCCTAGTTGGACATCGGGTATGGCGCACGACCGGGGCGAGTGCCTGGAACCAATGACGGGCGAGACTGTTCAGTTGTAACTTTGGTACCACGCTGACGAGCCCAGCCGTTGGGCAAGCGGCCACCTTGAGGAGCTCTCATCATGATGATTTCGTCCAGAATTCGTTCACTCGCGGTCGCCGCCATCGCCGCTGGGACCGTCAGCGTCGCCAGCGCCGCGCATGCCGACAGCGGCACGATCCGCTTCGCCGTCTACAAGGCGGCCTTCTTCGTGGGTGGGTCCGGAGGCGAGGGCACGCTTACCTTCCATGGTCGCAGCTACCCCATCTCGGTCGGCGCCGTCTCGGGCGGCCTCGCCTTCGGGGTTTCGAAGACCTATTTCCGCGGGACAGTGCGCCATATCAGGCGCGCCCGGGATGTGACGGGGGTCTATGGTGCGGCAGGCGGCGGCGGCGCGCTCGGCAAAGGCGCCCAGGTGATCGTCATGACCAATGACAAGGGCGCCCAACTCGAACTCACAGGCAGGCAGGTAGGCCTGCAAGTCAACGCCGATCTCAGCGGTATGGCCATCACGGTGAAGTAAAAGGCTCGTCAGTCCTTGAATGGGCTGGCAGCCGGCCTGAAAGGCCCAAATGCGACGGCAGCTTTCAGCAAGGCGCCGTCGAATCCGGAATGGCCGAGATGGGCTCATGCTGCCGGTCGCGTCCAGACCTGCGGCGTCGTTTCCAAGGAGGTAGACAGCGTGGTGAGGAAACACAATTTCATCCGCGCCGACAGCTTCGCCGGGCTCGACGATGCCGTCGACATCTCGATCAAGAAGGGCATCCAACTGGTCGACGAGCAGGGCGAGCGGATCTTCGGGTAGGGTGGTGCTGGCCGATGCGGCAAGTGCTTTGCGCCAGAAGCGGTCACTGACGAGCAGGTATTCTGATGCCGCCTTTCGGGCCGAAAGCTGACTGGCAGCTTCTGGCCTCAGATCGTCAACAGCGGACTTTTCAGTCAGCTCGAGTATTGTCGTGACGTAACCCTAATTGAAAGTTCGAGACCGAGCGCTCTTGACGCTAGGCGTCGGATCTTCTCCGCTAACGCATTGAGATCAGGTTGGTGACAAGGCCGGCTTTGACAACCAGTTCGGGCCGAGAAGGCTGAGGAAGGCCAACGTCCCGCAACTGGTCGGCAGTCAAGTCGGCCAATGCGTTGCGTGTAGCCGTAGCGCGCTGCCACTTTCTGATAGCCGCAATCGTCGTTGTTATGCTCGCCAGCCCGGATAACAACGCGCGCTTTTTCGGCGCGCGATCTTCGAGGTGGGTTGTCATCTCAGCCATTGTTCGTCTCCGCTGCCTGGATCGCGTTCGGAACATGCCATCATGGCGCTTAGCGGCTGTTGGGCGGCGCGCTAACAACACGGAAAAGGCCGGCGCTCTGCCGCTAAATCTGCGTTAAATCGAACGACAGACTTGCTATTTTCCCGTTCAGGTCGAAGTCTGGAGACGATGGTGCGCATCCGGTTGTTCGGCGGTATAGAAGTCATATCTCCAGGTGGGCAGGCCGTGCGCTTTGCCACGCGCAAGGCTGCGCTGCTTTTGGCAGCCTTGGTTCTGGCCGGCCGTCGCGGCCTGCGGCGAGAGCAGATTTCCGAAGCGTTGTGGCCAGGCCGCGCCAATGTTCAGGCGCGCAACAGCCTGCGGCAGGCACTTGTCGACATCAGGCGGTCCTTCCCGAATGACGGCAGTGCCCACATCCGGATCGAGGGGGATCAGGACACCGTCGCGCTCATCTTCGATCCAGATGAAACGGACATCTCGATCTTCGATCTGAAGCTCGAGACCGGCCAGGCCGCCGATCTTGCCATCGCTGCGGATCTCTATCACGGTGAATTGCTTGCGGGCGAGGCCGAAGGACTGGACGAGTGGTTTGGGCCATATCAAAGCAGCTACCAGCGCAAGGCGTTGCAACTGGTGGAGCAACTCAGTCTTGCACAAGCTGCACCCGGCTCGGCGGAAGCGGCAGCTTGCGAGAGGCTCGCGGAGAGGCTGCTCGCTTCAGACCCTGCCACGGAAGCCGCCCATCGAGCGTTGATCCGCATCCACGCTCACCGGGGGCACGAGAACCTGGCCTTGCGCCAGTTCGAGCTGTGCCGGGCTGCCTTGAGAAAGCAGCTCGGCGTGGAACCGGAAGCGCAGACCAACTCCCTAGCCGCTGCCCTGCGATTGCGCGAAGAAGCCGAACATCGTATCGCTCCGGTCTCCGAGATCACGTCGCAGCAGGTGGCAATCCCGGCTCCGATGAAACAAGACGACCGCCCGTCGGTCGCGGTGCTGCCATTTCAGAATTTGAGCGGCGATGCCGAGCAGGAATATTTTGCTGACGGCATCGTGGAAGATATCATCACCGCCCTCGCTCGCTTCCGCCACCTGTTCGTCATCGCCCGAAATTCGAGCTTTACTTACAAGAGGCGGGCCGTCGACACGAAGCAGGTTGGGCGTGAGTTGAACGTGCGCTACGTCGTCGAAGGAAGCGTGCGCCGGGCTGGCGAGCGTCTGCGCATCAGTGCACAACTGATCGACGCCTCGACAGGCGCTCATCTATGGGCGGATCGTTTTGACGGACCTCTGGCTGACGTGTTCGATCTGCAGGACCAGGTCGCATCGAGCATAGTTGGCGCCATAACGCCGAAGGTGGAGGAGGCGGAGATCGAGCGTGCCAAGAGCAAGCCGACCGAAAGTTTGGACGCCTATGACTACTATCTCCGCGGCCTGGCTGTCTTTGACCGCACGGCCACCAGCAGGGCGGCCATAGACGAAGCTTTGCGGCTTTTTATGCAGGCGATCACTCATGACCGAGAGTTCGCCATAGCCTACGCCAGGGCGGCGCGATGTTATGTCACCCGAAAGAGCAACGGCTGGATGGTCGATCGCGCAAAAGAGGTTACCGAAGCTATGCGACTGGCCAGGAAGGCGGTCGAGCTCGGGCGGGACGACGCGATCGCGCTGTCTTACGGTGGATATGTGCTGGGATACATTGGTGGGGAGCTTGAGGACTGTGCGGCCTGGATAGACCGCGCGCTCGTTCTCAACCCGAATTTGGCTACGGCTTGGGGTTATAGCAGTTGGGCGAAGGCCTGCCTGGGCGAATCGGACGAGGCCGTCGAACACGCAGCGCTTGCCATGCGTCTCAGCCCGTTGGACCCGCGCCTGTTCGCATGGCAGTTTTGCACTGCGCTGGCGCACTTCTGCGGTGGCCGTTACGACAGCGCGGTTTCGTGGGCGAGAATGTCCTTGCTCTCCCAGCCCAACTACGCGAGCGCGATGCGCGTCATTGCGGCCAGTCATGCCCTTGCGGGACGGCTCGGGAAAGCACAGGAAATGATCGCCCATCTGCGCGATCTCAATCCCACCCTCCGGCTTTCGAACCTCGCCGACGTGCTGCCCCCGTTCCGTCGAGCGGATGACGGCGATCGGTACGTCGAGGGCCTCAGGAAAGCCGGGTTGCCAAAGTGACTTGTCCGCGAAATCGGGCTAGCGATCATTTCCCGAAGTCGACTCAGGATCAGGAGCAGCTGTCAGAGCGGCGGGTTTCGTGGCCCCATGCCCGCTTAGGCGCAAAGACCGCTTTTGGCGTAGGTCTGATCTGAGGCGCAAAGCAGTCACGCAGGATTTGGTTTGCGAAGGTCGACTTCACGTCAGAAGCAGACCTTCGCTTCGTCAAGCACAACTCCTGTTGCCCGCTATGCCGGCTGAAACTCCCTGCGTGGCAGTGGCGGAAAGGCGATCGCAATACCCACCGCGCCAAGGCCGATGAGGGCCGAGCCGATGAACAGCCAGGAATAGTTGGCGTAGGCATCGAACACCATGCCGCCGGCCAGCGGTCCCAGCGCCATGCCGAGGCTGGACAGCATAGTGGCGGCACCGAAGACGGTGCCGAGGATGCGCTGGCCGAAATATTCGCGCGCCAGCACCGCATAGAGCGGCATGACGCCGCCATAGGTGGCGCCGAAGATGACGGCCAGCATGTAGAACTGATCGAGCCGGCTGATCGAGAGATAGGCGGCAATGACGATGGCCTGGATCGCCAGGCCCGCGATCAGCACCGGCTTGACGCCCAGCCGGTCGGCCAGCACGCCGTAGAAAAGCCGGCCGCCGAGGCCTGCCAGGCCCTCGACGCTGTAGATCGAGACCGCCGCCATGGGCGCGACGCCGCACAGCATGGCATAGCTGACCATGTGGAAGATCGGCCCGGAATGCGCCGCGCAGCAGGCAAAGAACGTCAGTCCCAGCACGATGAATTGCGGCGAGCGCAGCGCCTGGCCGACCGTCAGACCGGCGCCTTCGGCGGCCGGCGCCGAGCCCGCATCCGCTGTTGCGGGCTTTGGCGGCTGGCGGACCAGCAGCACCGCCGGCAACAACAGCACCCATGCGGTGATGCCGATGTCGAACATGGCCGTGCGCCAGTCGTAGGCTGAGATCAGCCAGCGGGCGAAGGGCGAGATCGTCATCGGCGCCACGCCCATGCCGGCCGAGACCAGCGAGACGGCTAGGCTGCGGTTGGTGTCGAACCAGCCGGTGGTCAGCGCGATCATCGGCGCGAAGAAGGCGCTTGCCGCGAGGCCGACCAGCACGCCATAGGTGATCTGGAAGCTCAGCAGCGAACCGGCGCGGCTGGCCAGCACCAGCGCCAGCCCGAGCAGAACCGCGCCGATCGTCACGACGATGCGGGCGCCAAAACGGTCCGAAATGGCGCCCCAGGCGAAGCCGCCAAGGCCCATCACCAGGAAATTCAGCGTCATGGCGCTGGAAATGCCGGCGCGCGACCAGTTGGTGTCGATCGCCATCGGCTCGAGGAAGATCGCCAGCGAAAACATCGTCCCGATGGCGACACAGGACATCAGCGCGCCAGCCGCGACGATGACCCAACGATAGGAAAGGCTCATTCAAATCTCCCATGCCAGAGGGCAGCGCTGCGCGCTGCTTGCGTCCGAAGGACGCTGGCACCGAGACCGATCCTACAATCCGGTTGCATTTTTTATCCAGTCTGAAATGGCTCCGTTTTCGATGGCATGGTCTTTTTGGACGCATGTCGTTGTCCCAAAACCGCTTCGCACTTTTGGGCGGCATGCGCTCAGATCGGCAGTTCCGACGTGTATTTGATCGTCTGGCTGGGAACGTCCGTCTTGACGTTCTGCACGCCCTTGATGCGGCTCAGATGCTCCGACTGGAAGCGACGGTAGTCGTCGATGCCGGCCGCCACCACGCGCACCATGGCATCGCAGTCGCCGAGCATCAAATAGCACTCCATCACCTGCGGCAGCTTGGCCACTTCGGTGGCGAAATGTTCGATCGTGTCCTCGTCCTGCGTCTTCAGCCAGATGCGGGTGAAGAAGGTCAGGCCCTTGCCGATGCTGGCCGGGTTGAGCACGGCGACGTAGCGGTCGATGACACCGGCTTCCTCCAGCAACTTCACGCGCCGCAGGCAAGGCGATGGCGAAAGGCCGACCTCATTGGCCAGATCGTTGTTGGCCATGCGGCCGTCGCGTTGCAGCGCCCGCAGAATCCGCTTGTCGATCTCATCCAGCTTCATGGCTTTGTATTCCATCTATTTGGCAATCTGTGACACTCAATGCCAAAATTTTGTGAAATACAACAATCTTCGCAACCAAATTTTGAGCCGGTGCCGGTATGTTTGCCGCCGACATCACGAGATTCCAGACGCAACCGGAAGCGGCGGCCTTAAGGCCGGCCGATGGCAGAGCATGAGCATTTCACAGGCAGTCGAGGCGGCGGACAATGGTTCGGGATCCGAGTTCCGCCGTGGCGTGACGTCATGCGCGCCGGTGCTGTTCGGCACCATCCCTTACGCGCTGGTGCTCGGCGCCCAGGCCACGCAGAAAGGGCTGAGCACGGTCGAATTGTCCATGATGACAGGGCTGAACTTCGCCGGCGGCTCGGAATTCGCGGCGATCCAGTTGTGGACGTCGCCGCCGCACATCGTGCTCATCGTCGCCATCACCTTCCTGGTCAACAGCCGTCATCTGCTGATGGGAGCGGCACTGGCGCCGTTCCTGCGCGATCTGCCGAGGCGCAAGGTCTTTCCGGCGCTGTTTTTTATGTGCGACGAAAGCTGGGCGCTGGGCTTGGCCGATGCCAGGCAGCGCGCAGCGGCAGGCATCACGCCGGCCTTCAGCCCGCGCTATTATATGGGCGCGGCACTGGCGATGTATCTCACCTGGGTGGTCTTCACCACGCTGGGTGCCGTGCTCGGTCCGATGCTCGGCCATGTCGAGACCTACGGTTTCGACATGGCGTTTCCGGCGGTCTTCCTGGTGCTGATGCGCGGCATGTGGACGAGCATGGCCGCGGCGCGGCCGTGGCTGGTCAGCCTCGTCGTCGCGGCGCTGTTTTATCTCTTCGTCCCGGGCGCCTGGTATGTCGCCGCCGGTGCGGTATCGGGGCTGGTCGCGGCCTGGCTGATGACAGGTGATGCATGATCGACGTAGCGACCCTTCTCACCATCGTGCTGATGGCCGGCGTTACCTACCTGACCCGGATCGGCGGCTATGTCGTGTTGCGCAACCGCACGCTCAGCGCCCGCGCCACGGCGGTGATGGAGGCGGCGCCCGGCTGCGTGCTGATCTCGGTCATCGCGCCGGCCTTCGTGTCGAGGAATCCGGCCGACCTTCTGGCGCTGGCCATTACTTTTGTTGCTGCGACACGGCTTTCCATGCTGCCGACCGTGCTGATCGGGATCGGCGCGGCGGGGCTGTTGCGGCATTTCTTGGGATAGCAAAAGGCCAATTGCTGGTTGTTTCACAAGGCCTGTGGCCACTGTTGGGCGGCGTGTATGACGGTAAGGATTTCGATAGTATCTCTGCCTACGCGATAGGGGATGATATAGGGAATATCGACCAAAACGAGTTCTCGAGTCGCTTTGATGCGCCCAACGCGACCCATGGCCGGCTGTTCGGTGAGCAGTTCCGCCGCCGACAAGATGCGGGCAATGACACGAGCGGACGCTTCGGGGCTGTCTTTCTCGATGTGCGCGCCGATCTCGTCAAGCCGACGCAATGCCCGCTTGGTCCAACGGATTGTCTTGCGGCCCATAATCAGCCGGCGGACTTGACGTATTTCCCAATCACGGCGGCCAACTCTTGCTCATTGGCAAATTCACCGCGCTCAGCCTCCGCCAATCCGGCCTCTATCTCGGCGAGCTGCCATTCCTGGCGGGCTACAAAGTCCTCAATGGCCTGGGCGGCCATATAAGAGCGCGAGCGGTCGAGCTTTTCGGCAAGCTGGTCGAGCCTGTTTGTCGTGTCATCGGGGAGGCGCACGGTAAAAGCGGCCATGGTTGTAATTCATCCTGGTTCACTATGACTATCAGTGAACCAGAATGGTTCGTCAAGGTTGCCGTACCCCAAAGGCCGTCTCGCTTACTGGTTCTGTGCTGCATCGGGACGCAAGCAGCGAGGGCTGCCGCGGCAAGAAAAAGGCAGACGCCGGAGCGCCCGCCTTCTCGAAGTCTTTATGCCTTTACGCCGCCGCCGCGATACCCTGGCTGGCGGCCACCACGGCGTCGACCTTGGCGGTCGCCTTGGCGAGCGCCGATGTCACCGCGTCAGGGCCCATGCCGACGCCTTCGATGCGGATGACGTCGACATCGGTCATGCCGAGGAAACCGAGCACGCCGCGCAGATAGGGAATGGCGTGATCGAACTGCACGGCAGCACCTTCCGAATAGATGCCGCCGGAAGCGAGCACGATATAGACCTTCTTGCCGGTGACGAGGCCCTTGGGGCCGTTTTCGCCATAGGCAAAGCTCTTGCCGGAGCGGGCGATGTGATCGACCCACGACTTCAGCGTCGAGGAGATGTTGAAGTTGATGAAGCCGGTGGCGAGGATCACCGTGTCGGCTGCGAACAGCTCGTCGAGCACGACATCGGAAACGCCGACCACTTCGGCCTGGCGGGGAGTGCGGGCTTCGGCCGGCGTGTAGATGCCGCTGGCATAGTCGGCGTCTATATGCGGCAGCGGGTTGGCGACGAGGTCGCGCACGACAAGCGTGTTTGACGGGTCCGCGGCAAGCAGCTTCTCGGCGAATTCGGTGGCAATGCGGGTCGAGTGCGAGGCAGCGCCGCGGGGGCTCGAGGTTACAAGAAGAATGGACATAGCGGGTCTCTCCAGTGGAATTGAATTGTCCCGCCACATATGGGGCTATCGACCCATTCGATAAACTGGTATATTTCCTATACGATCCATCAACAAAATAGATACAGTGATGCAGCCCAACCCGACGCTCGACCAACTTCAGATCTTTGTGGCAGTCGCCGAAACCGGTAGTTTCTCGGCCGCCGGCCGCAAGCTCAACCGGGCGCAGTCCGTCATCAGCTACGGCATCGCCAATCTCGAGGCGCAACTCGGCCTGAAACTGTTCGAGCGCGAGGGCACGCGCGAGCCGCAATTGACCGGGATCGGCCGGGCGATGCTGGAGGACGCACGGCGCATGGTCGGCGTGCTGCAGCGCATGCGCTCGCGCGTCGACGGCCACCATCAGGGTTTGGAGGCCGAAGTGGCTCTGTCGGTTGATTCTGCGCTGCCCTCGCCGGTGCTGGTTCGGGTGCTGAAGGCATTCGAGGCGCAGTTCCCGACCGTGATGCTGCGCCTGCATATCGGCTCGCTTGGATTGATCCCGGATCACGTCGTCAATGGACAGGCCGATCTCGGCATTGGCGGCCTGCTGGGCGAGGTCGACGTGCATCTTGTGCGCATCGGCTTCATGTCGATGGTGCTGGCTTCCGCCCCCACCCACCCGCTGGCACTGCTGCCGAAACCGGTGGCGATCGAAGATGCGCGCGAACACACGCAGCTTGTCGTCACCGACCAGTCGGAGCGCACCAAGGGGCGCGACTTTGGCGTCTTTGCCTACCGCACCTGGCGGCTGACGGATCTGCGCACCAAGCATACGCTGATGCGCGAGGGGCTGGGCTGGGGCGGGCTGCCGCGCTGGCTGATCGCCGACGATCTGGCGAGCGGCCGTTTGGTGGAGCTCGACCTCGAGTCCTTCAGGGAGGTGAGTTCGCCGCTGTTTGCCATGCATCGCAACGATCGCAGCCCGAAGCCGGCGGCGGCCTGGCTGATCGACCAGTTCAAGCGCCAACTCGGCTGCTTCAACGAGTTCGAGCCGGGCGAGGTGCCTGAGGAGGAGCCGGAGACAGTCCCTTGATCAGCGCCATGAGAACGGCGCGGTAATCCTCGGCCGAGGCGCCGGCCTCGATCGCCAGGGCGGCCCGGTCGAAGGCTGCGCCGAGCAGTGCGGTCAGCGCCTCCGCCGGCAATCTCGTCATCGTCTGCGCCCGCATTGCCGCGACCAGCCCCTCGCGCAGCGAGCGGTTGCCGTGGCGGTTGTCGATCGCGTCCATGGCGGCTCGGCCGAGCACGGCCGGCCCGTCGAGCAGCAACAGCCGCGTGCGGCCGGGTGCGCGCATGGCGGCGAGATAGGCATCGGAGCCGGCAATCAGTGCATCGCGCGCATCGAGCGATGGCGGCGAGGCGTGCTCGATCTCCTCGGCGACAGCTGCCGCCTCCCGCTCGACCACGGCGGCAAACAGCGCCTGCTTGTCGGCGAAGTGATGGTAGAGCGCGCCGCGCGTGACGCCGGCGGCGGCAACGATCTCCGGCGTGCCAGTCTCGGCATAGGATTTTTCCGTAAACAGCTTTCGCGCCGCGGCAATCAGGTCGGCGCGCGTCGCTTCGGTGCGGTCGCGGTTGGAGCGGCGTGCGGCTTCCTGTTGCATACATGCAGCCTGTATGTTAATTCAATTTACATGCAGACTGTATGTTAGTCGACGGGAGAAGGAAAGATGAAGACCACGAGCTATTACCCGGTGTTGATGACCAGCGACGTCGCCGGGACGGCGGCTTTTTATGTCAAGCATTTCGGCTTCCAGCCGCTGTTTGAGAGCGACTGGTACGTGCATCTGCAATCGGTGGACAACAAACGCGTCAACCTGGGCATCGTCCAGGGCGACCACGAAACGATCCCGGAAGAGGGGCGGGGCCGCACCTCGGGTCTGCTGATCAATTTCGAGGTTCGCGACCCGGACGCGGTCTATGAACAGGTCGTTGCCGCCGGCCTGCCGATCCTGCGTTCTCTACGCGACGAACCCTTCGGCCAGCGCCATTTCATCACCAAAGATCCCAACGGCGTGCTGATCGACGTCATCAAGCCGATCCTGCCCAGCGAGGAGTTTCTGGCGCAATATGCGGAGGGGGCGGCGGGAGCCTGAGCGCCCCGTCTCAGCTCGCTCTTGCCACCGGCGTCACCGTTACCTGGCTGACGCCGGTGCGGCGCACGACGGTGCACAGTGTTTCGCGGCCGATGCGTTCGGCGTCGAGCATGCGCACGAGGTCGTCGACGCCGGTGACAGGACGGCCGTCGATGGCGGCGATGATGTCGCCCTCCTTGAGGCCGGCCTTGGCCGCCGGGCCATCCTTCTCGACGCTGCGCAGCCGCACCGCCGTGCTGGTCGACACTTGCGACAGCAGTGCTGCCCGGCGCGGCAAATTGGTGGTGTCGGCCGAAATGCCGATGAAGGCGCGGCGCACGCGGCCGAAACGGATGATCTCCGAAATGACGAAATTGGCGGTGTTGGAGGCGACCGCAAAGGCGATACCTTGCGCGCCATGGATCATGGCGGTGTTGACGCCGATGACCTCGCCGGCCGACGACACCAGCGGCCCGCCGGAATTGCCGGGGTTGAGCGCTGCGTCGGTCTGGATGACGTCGTCGATCAGCCGGCCGGTCGAGGCGCGCATCGAGCGGCCCAGCGCCGAGACGACGCCGGAGGTGACGGTCCATTCGAAGCCCAGAGGATTGCCGATGGCAATGGCGATCTGGCCGCGCCGCAGCCGCTTGGAATCGCCCAGCGGCGCGACATCGGCAAAACTGCCATCGGCGCGCACCAGCGCGATGTCGGTGTCGGGGTCGCGGCCGAGCACGCGGCCTTCGCTGGACGATCCGTCAGGCATCGAGACGCGCACTGTCCTGGCATCGCCGACGACATGGAAATTGGTGACGACCAAACCGTCCGGCGCGATGACGAAGCCGGAGCCATGGCCGCCCTGACCCCCAATGCGCTCGATGCGGCAGACGGCCGGCCCGATACGATCGACGGCGTCGGCGACCGTCGTCGAATAGGCGTCGAGCAATGTGTCGTCGGCCAATGTGTCGTTGGATTGGAACTTGGCGGCGGCGAGGGCCATGGAAGGGCTCCGTGTTTTCAGGCTTGATCGTGACTATATGTGCGGAGCGGCTGGAACCGCCGCGACCTGACCAGATGGCCAGTCAAACCAGCAACTAGCCGTCAGGCGAGTACCTCCAAGCGCGCTGTCGAGCGATATCTGGGGCATGGATGAACCCAGGAGACCAATATGACCGATTTCAATCTGAGTGCGTTTTCGGAAGCCATCGCCGATCTCGCCGCCAAGGCGGCGCCAGCAACGGCGAGTTTCGCCACGCATCATCACCGCACGGCAAGCGCCTTCCACTGGCGTGACGGCTATTTCGTCACCGCCGAAGAGGCCGTCGAGGCCGGCGAGGAGATCGAGCTGGTGCTGGCCTCGGGCGAGACGGTGAAGGCCGAACTGATCGGCCGCGATCCTTCGACCGGGGTTGCCCTGTTGAGGCCGGCCACTACCGTCAGCGCCGCGCCGTTGGCCAAGGCCGATGCGGTACGGCCCGGCAATCTCGCCATCGCCATCGGCAACAGCGATGGTTCCGCTTTGGCCGTCTCAGGTTCTGTCGGCGAAGTCGGTCCGGCCTGGCGCTCGATGCGCGGCGGCACCATCGACCGGCGCATCAATCTTGCCGTCGGCGCCGGCGGCCGTTTCGAGGGCGGCCCGGTGCTCGATGCCAAGGGCGCGCTGATCGGCATGCTGTTGTTCGGACCGCGCCACAGGGCACTGGTGATGCCTTACGAGACGATCGAGCGAGCGGTCGCGACCTTGCGCGAAAAGGGCCATGTCGCGCGCGGCTATCTCGGCGCCGGCCTGCATCCGGTGCGCGATCGCGACGCGCGGGGCGCGATGGTGATGAGCCTCGATGACGATGGTCCCGCCAAGGCCGCCGGTCTCTCGCTCGGCGACATCATCGTGGCGTGGAACGGCGAGGCCGTGCATGGCCCGCGCGAGCTGATCCGCAGGCTTGGACCCGACAGCGCCGGCGCTTCGGTGACGCTCGGCGTGGTGCGTGGCGGTGAACAGCGCGATGTCGCGCTGACAATCGGCGAAAAGCCGCTTTCCTGAGAGGATTGATGGACACGCTCACCAGTGATCGGATCATGCATGACGGCGCCGTCTCGCGGCGGCTGGTGGTGCTGATTGCGCTTGGCGATGCGGGGCGCGCCGAGCGCCTGGCGGCCTCGCTTGCTGTGAGCGAAGACCTGTTGCCGGTCGTGGCCGGCAGAGCCGATGTCGCCATCGTTGACGACAGCAGCGGTGATGCCGTGCCGGCCGCCGTTCCACGGGTGCTGTTGTCGGGACGCGCCAATGTCGAGCGGCCCGCCGGTGAGGTGTTGGCCGTCATGCCCGCGGGCGCGGACGATTTGTTGATCGCCGCGGCGGCGCGGCTGGCCGCGGCCGGCTATCGCGTATCGGGCGACGGCAGAAGCGGTCGTCATGAGCATTTCCATACCGGCGATGGCGAGCCGTTCGAGGATGAAGCCTCCGACGAGCATGCCGTCCGGCCTTCGCTGTCGCCGCGCGAGGCGGAAGTGCTGGCGTTGCTGGCCGAGGGTGCGCCCAACAAGGTGATCGCGCGGCGGCTCAACATCTCCGTGCACACGGCGAAGTTCCACGTCGCCGCAATCCTGATCAAGCTCGGTGCGGCCAACCGCACCGACGCGATTGCCATTGCGATGCGGCAGGGGCTGGTGCTGGTTTAGGGATGATGTCCAGGGGCAGGAACTGGGCGAACATTGCCAAGTCTGCGCCGCCCCTCATCCGCCTGCCGGCACCTTCTCCCCGTATAGTGACGGGGAGAAGGAAGATGCCGCGCCGTTGACGCTTGCTTCTGGAACGTTGATGATTGGCGAAAGCGACGATTACGGCGTCTTTCTCCCCGTCACTATACGGGGAGAAATGCCCGGCAGGGCAATGAGGGGCGGCGCGACGTTGCGGATGAGGTATGCATCATCTGGTCGGGATTCCGAACTCGTCGTAACCGAGTATCTCGTCTTCCGTCATCGGGTGGTCGCGCTTTGGTATTCGACCTGCTCGCTCAGAAATTTCCCGAAGCTTGACGATCAGCTCAGATTCTCCCGACCGAGACACCATGCTTTCGCGAGCAATCTCGTTTTCGAGGTTCTGCCGGATCGCCTCCGTCGCCGACACGCCGCGGCTGCTGGCGAGTTGACGCGCCAGTAGCGAGATCTCCGCATTCTTAATCGACAAGGCCATTTGATGGTCTACCATTCTGTACGGAATATATACCCAACCCTCCGCAGCGTCACCATGGCTTCCCGTAGCAAGCTCTTGTATCCCGCTTCGCCACGAGCAAGGATCACAAACAACCATACTATGCAGGCGGAGGAAAAATGTCGCTCAAGGGAAAGACGCTGTTCATCTCCGGCGGGTCGCGCGGCATCGGGCTGGCGATCGCGCTGCGCGCGGCACGCGACGGCGCCAATGTGACGATCGCGGCCAAGACCGCCGAACCGCATCCGAAGCTGCCGGGCACGATCTATACGGCGGCCGAAGAGATCGAGCAGGCCGGCGGCAAGGCACTGCCTGTGCTGTGCGACATCCGTGAGGAAGCCCAGGTGGCCGAGGCGGTCGCCAGGACCGTGGAAAAGTTCGGCGGTATCGACATCTGCGTCAACAATGCCAGCGCCATCCAGCTCACCGGTACGCTGGAGACCAACATGAAGCGCTACGATCTGATGCATCAGATCAACACGCGCGGCACCTTCCTGGTGTCCAAAATGTGCATTCCGCACCTGAAGTTGGCGCAAAATGCTCACATCCTGAATCTGGCGCCGCCGCTCGACATGAAGGCCAAGTGGTTCAAGAACCACGTCGCCTACACGATGGCCAAGTTCGGCATGTCGATGTGTACGCTGGGCATGAGTGCGGAGTTCGCCAAGGACGGCATTGCGGTCAATTCACTGTGGCCGATCTCGACCATCGATACGGCGGCGGTGCGCAATCTGCTGGGCGGCGCGACGGTGGCGGCGATGAGCCGTTTGCCCGACATCATGGCCGATGCCGCGCATGCCATCTTCATGCGGTCGGCGCGCGAGGCATCAGGCAATTTCTACATCGACGAGGAGGTGCTGCGCGCCGAGGGCGTCAGCGACTTTTCGATCTATGCGCCTGATGCGACCGGGCCGCTGGCTGGAGACTTTTTTGTCCCGGACGAGGTGTTTGCCAATTCGGGCACGAAGGTCAAAAGCATCTACTGACGGAAATCACGCCCTACCGGCGCTGCCCCTCATCCACCTGCCGGCGTTCGTCGCTCGAAAAGCCCGCCGCGCGGACCGCTTCTTACCTCCCCATATGGTGACGGGGAGAAGGGAGTTGCCTCACGCCTCGTCCTTCTTGCCTTTGCTCAGGCCCATCAGCCGGTCGATATAGGCGAGCATGAAGGCCGAGACGACGAAGGCGAGGTGGATGATGGTCAGCCACATCAACTGGTCGGCGGTGTAGGACGACGAGTCCAAAAACACCTGCAGCAGGTAGATGGAGGAGATGGCGACGATGGTCGAGGCAACTTTGACCTTCAGCGAGCCGACATCGATCGTGCCCAGCCAGTGCACGCCGCCGTCCTGGTCGTCAAAGCGGCTGACGAAGTTCTCGTAGCCCGAGATAATGACCATCACCACCAGCGAGGCGACCAGTGCGGCATCGATCAGCCCGAGCATCTTCAGGATGGTGTCGGTGTCGCCGAGCGTGAAGGCCACGGTGACGAACTCATAAAGCTTCTTGCCAAAGGACAGCGCATAGATGGCCAGCGCCACGCCCAGTCCGAGATAGAAGACGACCAGCAGCCAGCGAAGCGAGAATGATCGATTCGATGGCGAGTTCAAGACGCTTCATGAGGTGGTTCCGGTTGGCTCTCTACGGGCAGCAAGCCGTATTTCGGTCAGGTCGCCCCGGTTTGCAAGACAAAGTTCGCAAAACAAAAAACCCCGCCGGAGAGGGTCCGGCGGGGCTCAATGCGTCCCGCTGGAGTCGGGACGGGGCAGGGAACGCCCAGCCCTGAATCTGGGGTAGGTGCGCCTTCGATTCAATGAGCCCGATTGCATACCGGTACAATTCTTGTTGAACCCGGAAGGTCGATCCATCCCCGGCAGAGCCGGGGATGGATGCTTCTCGTACTGATTCCACAAACCAGGTCATGGTTTTGAAATCATGACCTAATTGTTGCTGGCCACAGGCGCCACCAGCGATGTGATGCGGCGGATGGCGACGCGCCGGTTCTCGCGGTGGGGCGCCGCGGTGTTGACCTTCAGATACTCCTCGCCATAGCCCTGTGTCGTCAGATTCTCCGGCGGGATGCCGAAGGCGTTGGTCAGGGCCTCCGCCACCGCTTCGGCCCGGCGGTCGGACAGAGCGAGGTTCGCCTCCGGCGTGCCGACGGCGTCGGTATGACCTTCGATCAGGAAGGTCTCGGCCGGGTTCTTCTTCAACAGTCTTTCCATAGCGGTGGCGACGCCCTCAAGCTTCTGCACCTCGGTGTCGGAGATCGAGGCCGAGCCGAATTCGAAGTTGAGCGTGTCGAGATCGACGCGCCGTGCGATGTCGCGCACGCGGGCCGAACGCTTGACCTCGTCGATCGAATAAAGACGCTGGACCTTCTCCACCGGCGGCTGTTCGAGGAAGTCGTAATAGTCGTCCGGGCTCTCGACATCCTCGGAATCGAGGATGTACTCCCGGCGCGGGATGGTCAGCCGCATCGGCGGCAGGTCGTCGCCGGGATCGCGCCAGTCGCCCTCATCCTGATAGTCCTGCTCGTCGACATAGCTCAGCACATATTCGCGACCATCAGGCGTGATGCGCGAACGCTGGATGACATCGCCGTAGCGGTTGCGGATGGTGACGATCTGGACGCCATTGCCGCGCTCGACCGTCTCGCGTGTGCGGCCTTGCGGCAGATCTTCGTAGTAGACGTCCTTGGCACCGCGATTCATGCGCGGGCCGTCATTGCTCTGGACGATGGTCTGGCCGCCGAGCTGGATGATGACGCGGTCGCCGATCTCCTTGAGCACGTCGACGCCCTTGGGGCGGCGGCGGTCGCGGATGTTCTCGTCGGGCGCACGATCAAGACGCTTGCCTTTTTCCTCTGTCACCGGAACCATCTTCTCGGGCTTGATCTCCTGCTGTGCGGCCTTGTCGTCGGTCGGAGGCGGGCCCTGGTCGACGGGAGCGGCCACCGGCTTCTGACCCTGATCGCCGCCCTGCTGGGCATTCTGCCCACCATTCTGCTGCTCGCCATTCTGCTGGCCGTTCTTGTCGCCATGTTTCCGGCCGCCGCCCTTGCGCTCGGCATCCTTCTGGCTGTCCAGGATGGGGGCAGCGTTGGGATCGGCAGGTGCTTCGCCCTGCACAGGGTTTTCGCCCTGGACTGGTGCTGCCGCCTCGCCATTGGCCGGCTGCTTGCCGGTGGCGGGTTGTTCGCCGGTCGCGGGCTTCTCGCCATTGGCAGGTTGCTCACCGGTGGCCGGCTGCTCGCCGACCGGTTTCCTGCCGTGCTTCTTGGTCTTGTCCTGGGGCTGCTCGCCCTGGGCCGCAGGCTGTTCGCCGGCGGGGGCCGTCGCCTCTCCAGCGGGAGCTTCCTTCGGCGTCGGGGCGACTTCAGGCTCGGCCTGCTGGTCCTGCTTCTTCTTGCGAGGCTTGGGCTGATTGTCGTTGGCCGGTTCTGCCTGGCCTGCCGGCGCCTGCTCGGTCTGCTGCTGCTGATCACGCTTCTTCTTGCGCGGCAGCTGTTCCTCGGCGGCTGGAGCGACCTGTTCGGCCGGCGCCTGCTCGGTCTGCTGCTGCTGATCACGCTTTTTCCTGCGCGGCAGCTGTTCCTCGGCGGCCGGAGCGGCCTGTTCGGCCGGCGCCTGTTCGGTCTGCTGCTGCTGCTGGTCGCGCTTTTTCCTGCGCGGCAGCTGTTCCTCG